>JAOUOP010000078.1 GCA_029880325.1 Myxococcales bacterium
GTTCCCAAACGAACCCGCTTCAAAAACAGACCTCACGTCTCGACCGCACGACTGCTGGCCGAATGATTTCACCCGATGTCATGTTGACGTCACCCAGGTCGCCTATGACGCACCTTGAAAGGGCTGGGCTCGCGAAGCAATACCTTCCCCCTTTGGTGCGTGACGGCGGAGTGCGGTCGGGACGGCGCCCGGAGGACAATCCGCAGTCGTACCCGAGGTACATCGAGGAATTCTTCGAGGACGCACGGCCCGAGCGTGCCCGCCGGTGCGTGCCAAAGGGGGAAGTTATTATTTTGCGGCAGTGCCTTGGCCCACGGGCGGCGGCATCACTTGGGGGCGCTGGTTTTTGAGGCGGCCGGTGCCTGGGCACGGCGCTTGCGGAGGCTCTCGGCGGCGACCGGATAGCGCGGGGCACTCTCGAGGGCACGGGTGAGCCTGGCCTCGATGGCCTTGGCTGCGGCCGCATCGACATGGGCCAGGCGCTCGGCGATGCGCTCGGCGTCCTGGTAGTGACCGGCGGCGAGATAGGCGCGAGCCAGGTTCTCGAGGGGCAGGGCATCACCCGGCGCCAGACGCTCGGCCTGCAGAAAGAGGGCGATGGCCGCGTCGTGGTTCTTCAGCCGAAGCTCGATCACGCCGAGATTATTGATCGCGGGCATGTAGCCGGGGCGCTGCCGCAGGGCGATTTCGATGTGTTCGCGGGCCTTTGCGAGCTGGGCCGCATCGGAGCCGGCCCCATCCATCAGCAGCCGGCCCAGGGAGTTATGGGGCGGCGCGTAGCCAGGGTCGGCGGCGATGGCCGCCCGGTAGCGCGCCTCGGCCCTCTGGCTGTCGCCGCTCTGGTAGAGCGCGTAGCCCTGGCGCCACAGGCGTTGGGCCCGTGCCCTGGCGCCGTCGGTGCGGCGGGCCGGCGACGGGGCCGCGGCGGCCTCGAGCAGAGCCGCTTGCTGCTTGAATTGAGCGGCAGCTTCCTCGTCGCCGGTGCGCTCGAAGAGCTCGGCCGCTTTCGCGTAGGACTGCTGGGCGTGGGCGGATTCGCCGCGGGCCTGCTCCAGCGTGGCCCTCAGCCGCTGCACCGAGGCCTGGCCCCGCAGGTCCTGGGCGGCATCGTAGATCTGCGCGGCCAGTTGCAGGTTTCGGGCGGCACTCTCGGCGTCAGCGGCGGCGAGGTCGAGTTCCACCAAACCCAGCAGTGCGTGGGCCCGGCCCGAAGGCTGCCCGAGCTCCTGGTAGCGACGGGCGGCCTCGAGCAAGCTTCGGCGTGCAGCGGCGTGGTCGTGCATGCGGGCTTCGAGTTCGCCGCGCCGCAGCAGGGCATTGGCGACACCGATGGCGTCGCCGGCGCGCTCGGCGAGCTCCAGCGCGCGTGCCAGATGCTGTTTGGCCGCCGCGGGATTGCCGGCCAGGCTCTCGAGGTTGCCGAGTTCGGCGCAGATCTGGGCCTGGGCCGCGGGGTCGAGCTGGAGCTTCAGGGCGGCCTCCAAATCGATACGGGCGGCCTCGTGATCCGAAAGCATCAGCGCCGCGTGGGCCGCGCCCACCAGCGCGTGCATCTGATGACTCGGATCGGCATCGTCGAGCAGGGCCCGGGCCTCCCGAAAGAGCATTTGGGCGTTGCCCGCCTCGCCCCGTTCGAGCGCGGCCTGGGCCCTGGCGAGCCGGTCGGCGGCCTGTGTCGACGGGGCCGGGCCCTCTCCGGGCGGCGCATCGGCTTCGATGCCGGGGTCCACGGCCGCCCGCGGCGCCGGCGGGCCCGGAGCCTTGACCTGCCAGCTCATCAGGGCGCCACTGGCGAGGAAGATCGACAGCGGTATGCCCCCGACCGCGGCCAGGCGCAGCCACGGCCGGGCCATCGGGGCGAGTAGCAGCAGGTAGCCCGAAGCCGAAGCCAGGGAGGCGGCGGCGACCAGCGCGAGCATGCCCCGCTGCAGGGGGCTGAACGAATCGCTCGCCAACGCGAGCACGCTGGCACCCAGGGTCAGCGCGAGCAGCAGCGCCACCGGAACCGCGATCGGCGGCCTGGCAGCGGGACCCGCGGGGCCCTGGAGCGCTTCGCCGCTCACGGAACCGACTCCGCCCGGGCCCTATCCAGGGGCTCTCCGGAGTCGGCAGGCGCGGTCGCGGCGGCCGGCATTAAGTTGGATACGAGCGGCGTGGAGTTCGCCGCCGCCACGGGGGTCGAACTGGCCGGCGGGGCAGCCGCCGCCGGAGCCGTCTCGACCACCGCAGGATCGCTGGCGACGGGCGCTTCATGGCCCGGTAGCTGACTGCTGTAGTACATGACCGCGGCAAAGACCCCGAGGCCGCCGCTGGCGCGGATGACCTTGGTATTGAGCTCCAGGCTGCCGGTCACCTCGCTCGCAATGGCGGCGGCGCCAAGGGCAAAGATCACGCGCACGATGAGCCAGCGCTGCGGATTGAGTTCCGAATCGAAGGCGAAGACCAACCCGATCGACAGCGCCAGGCACGCGATTCCCAGGGCCAAACCGACACGCGAATGCCCCGCTTGCTCGGTCGGAACGGCGGCGACAGCTTCGGCAGTAGGGCTCAAGGATCGGCTCCCCTCGCGGGAGTCTACGGTCGCCACCGCCACTTCACCATCCACCCAAATCCAGCCGGATAGGGCGTTCAGCAATGGCTGCGCGAAAACGGCCTGGCAGCTTTCGACGGCTTCTGTCGCTCCACGCCAAAAACGTCACGAGCCCCGCATCGCCGAAGCGATGGGGGCTCGTGATTGGTTGGTCGCGACCCGCTTCGCCCTACAGCGGCTGGGTCCAGCAGACGTTGGTGGCACCGATGAGGCTGAAGGTGCCGTTGTTCAGCGCGCCGGCCGGATAATAGGCCACGTAGTTGTAGCACATCTCCTGGGCGGTCGATTCGCCGAAACCGACCATGCCGTCGGTATCGTTGAAGTACGAACAGGTGGTGATCAGGGTCTCGCCCGGCTCCATGGTGACCCGCTCGGGCAGCTTGTAGCCGACCTGGTAGTCGAATCGGAAGGGCTTGTCGAAGATGGTCTCCACGGAGCCGTCCAAGCGCCTCAAATCCGTGCGCATGTTGGTGCCGATGAGGTGCATGTGGGGCGTGAAGCCGAGCAGGGTGACCTGGCTCTCGGTGTTGTTGCTGCACTCGGTGGTGAAGTGGTTTTCGCCGGGGGGCATGCCACCCACCAGAGGCAGGCCGCCGAAGCTCTCGGTGCCCAGGAAGGTGACGCCGACCTTGTTCTCACGCTCGGTCTCGGGCACGACGCAAATGTGGACGGTGCTGCCGTCCTCGGCCGCCTCGCCGGTGGTGTTGTACATGTGCCACTGGATCATGACCAACGGGGCCTGGGGAAGCTCTGCGCCGAGATCGTCGGATAGCTCCTGGCCACAGCCGCCAACCGCCCAACCGCCGATCAGCGTCGAGTTGGTACCGATGGTGGTGCCGACGACGTTGTGGTCGACTTGGCCGGGAACGGCGCTGGTGTTGTTGTTGGTGAAGATCAGGTAGTGGTGCAGGACTTCGGCGTTGTCCAGATCGTGACCAAAGCGGGTCATGACATCCGTCGTCGCCCACGGGGTCTCGTAATAGAGTTCATGGTAGGACTCGCCCGCCGGAACGGGGAACTTGGAGGTGTCTTCCAGGCCGCTCTGTCCGTGGGTCAAGAAGGAGAAGCAGGTCTCACCGTCGCGGGCGACGACGGGGTCGTCGGCACCGGGGCGGTTGCACTCGTCGTCCACGTCGCGGTCGGCGCTACCGACAGTGGTCGAGCCGGGCGCAGGTAGCGCCGCGATGCACTCGGCGTCGTCGGCGGTGCCGACCGGCGCGCCGCCACCCAGCCACTCGTCGAGAATCTTGAGGTCGGCCGCGGCGAGGGTCGCGCCCTGGGGCATCGAGCCGTCGTTGATGCGGATCTGGGCCACCTCGTAGACCTTCTTCTCGGTGTCGAAGAGGGGCGACATCTGATGCCAGTCGGCGTGGCTCACCAACGGGATGGCGCCGCCGACGGGCTTTTCGCCGTGGCAGCTCTGGCAGTTGTTGATCACGACCTCGGCGACGCCGCACGGAATGGCATCGACTTCGCCCGCGGTCGCGCCGCCGCCGCCCGCGCCGTCGTCGGCTGGGTCGCCGCCCTTTTCGGAGCTCGACGCGCCGTCGCCCTCATTACCCGATTCACCGCCACAGGCGACGGCCACAACGCAACAAAGCAATGCAAACCACCATGCGGCCCGCTTTTCATTCCTCAAACTCGACATACCCGGCTCCTATTCGACCAGACCCAAGGCGGCGCCCAAATCGCCGCACGTGCTCCCCCTGGGGTGGACACCGACGGGCCGAATGGCTCAGCCCGTGGCCATCCCATTTGGGGGCCCATTCGCAGCCGGCACTCTACGCGATCAGCGGCGCGAACGCCCGATTTTTCTCCGCTGGGCAGAGCCCTGCTCTGTGCAAATCGCGACGCATTGCGGCGGTCGCCAGGACACTCGCCAATCGCGCCAACACACCTGCTTTCAGGCGCTGAAATCGCGCAGATCGTCGATCACCTTGCCATCGTTGGACAGGCTGCCGACAGCGACCAGCTCGACGCCGCCGCGCAGCTTGCAGACCTCGCGCAGGCTGTCGGCGATGCGCTCGGCCAGGCCCTCGGGCTGCGCCTGCACCTCGCAGGCCAGCGTCATCACGTCGGCGTCGTCGGCGCGCTCGACCTTGAGGCGGGCGCGCACGATCTCGGCGTGCCGCGAGACCACCTGGGCGACCTGTTCGGGGTGGACGAACATGCCCTTGACCTTGGTGGTCTGGTCGGCCCGACCCATCCAGCCGGCGATGCGCGGCGCCGTGCGGCCGCACGCGCTGCCGCCCGCGAGCAACTTGCTCAGATCGCCGGTGGCCAGGCGCAGGAGCGGATAGACCGGGTTGAGCGTGGTGACCACCACCTCGCCGACTTCACCGGCAGCCACTGGATCACCGGTGCCCGGCCGCACGATTTCCACGATGACGCCCTCGTCGGTGATCATGCCCGGCAAGGCTTCGCCACGCTCATCACCCGGCGCCCGGCTCTCGTAGGCGATGAGCCCCGCTTCGGCCGTGGCGTAGCACTGCAAAACGGCCACGCCGCGCTCGCCGTAATCCTTGCGCATCTTCGGAAAGAGCGCACCGCCCGAGACCAGCGCCCGGTCGATGCTGCTGACGTCGCGACCGAGCTCTTGGCCCTTGTCGAGCAGGGTCTTTAGATAGTCCGGCGTGCCGGTGTAAACCCCGGGTTTGAGGTGTGCGATCGCTTCGATCTGCTGCTCGCTCTGGCCCACACCCGCCGGGATCACGGCGCAGCCCAACGCCCGAGCGCCGGCGTCCATGATCCATCCACCGGGGGTCAAGTGGTAGGCAAAACAGTTGTGGACCACGTCGCCGGGGCGCACGCCAGCGGCGTAGAGCGCCCGCGCCATGCGGCCGTAGTCGCTGGGCTGGCCTTCGAGCTCGTAGATGGGGCCCGGCGAGGCGAAGAGGTGGGCGGCTTGACCGGCAGTCACGGTGGTCAGCCCGGCAAAGGGTGGCGCCGCCGCCTGCTGCTCGCTGAGGGAGGCCTTGCGCAAGAGCGGCAGCTTTGAAAGCGCCGCGGCGTCGTTCAACGCCTCGAGGTCGACGCCCTCGAGGCGCTCGGCAAAGCCCGGGGCCTTGTCGCGCGCGGCCGTGAGCACCGCGCGCAGGGTGGCCAATTGGCCAGCCTGGCGCTCGTCGGCCGATCGCGTCTCCAGTGTGTCGTAGTGCAGGGCTTGATTCACGGCCGATTCCTCCATCACGCGAGCCAGCGCTTGCGCCGGCGGTAGTGCTTGACCTCGCGGAAACTCTTGCGGCCACCGCTGGACAGCCCGAGGTAGAACTCTTTGACGTCTTCGTTTTCGAGCAATTCACTGGCGCTGCCGTCGAGCACGACGCGCCCGTTCTCGAGCACGTAACCGTGCTCGGCGTAGCGCAGGGCCATGTTGGTGTTCTGCTCGGCCAGGAGGATCGAGACACCTTGCTCGCGGTTGACCGCCTTGACGATCTCGAAGATCTGCTCGACCAGCTGGGGCGCCAGGCCCATCGACGGCTCGTCGAGCAGGATCAAACGCGGCCGGCTCATCAGCGCCCGTCCGACGGCGCACATCTGCTGCTCGCCGCCGGAGGTGTAGCCGGCCTGGCTGCCGCGGCGCTCGCGAAGGCGCGGAAAGTAGTCGTAGACCATCTGCAGGTCTTTTTCGATTTCGGCGCGGCTGGCCCTGCGCGTGTAGGCGCCCGTCAGAAGATTTTCCTCGATCGTCAGGTGCTCGAAGCAGTGGCGCCCCTCCATCACCTGGATCACGCCGCGGCTGACCAGGGCGCCGGCGTCGAGCCCGGCCACGTCCTTGCCGTCGAAGCAGATGCTGCCCTTGGTGACTTCACCGCGCTCGGCCAATAGCAGCTGGGAGATGGCCTTGAGGGTGGTGGTCTTGCCCGCGCCGTTGGCGCCGAGCAGGGCCACGATGCCGCCGCGGGGTACCTCCAGACTCACGCCCTTGAGCACCAGGATCACGTGGTCGTAGATGACCTCGATGTTGTTGACGCGGAGCAGCGGTTCGGCCGGCGCCGTACTTCCGACCTCTTGAGCTGCCGTCTGCATCGCTGGCTGGTTCCGTTTCAAAGAAAGATCCGCGCCTCAGCCGCCCTGGCTGCAGTCGCGCAGCTCGATGCCCTTTTCCTTGGCGTACTGGGCCGCCGATTGCTCGTACATGGGGCGAAGCTTGTCGCGGTTGGGGGAAATCCAGTCCGAGACCTTCTTCCAGCGCTGGCCGTCCCACTCCTGGATGAAGACCGAGCCGCCGCCCTCGTGGTCTGTGCAGCTGAGCTTGACCGGTGGCATGAAGCCGCCGAGCCCCAGCTCTTTCAGACGCGCCTCGGTGATGTCCAGGTTTTCCACGCCCCAGCGAACTTCTTCGCCGGTCAGCGGGCGCTTGCCATATTTGTTTTGGGCGGTGCGCACCGCTTCGGTGGCGAGCACAGCGTTCATCAACCCGCGGTTGTAGAGCGCTTCGCCCACGCGCGGCTTGTCGCCGCGGCCCTTGCCCTTGTCGTAGACGTGCTTGTAGAGGTCGGCGAAGAGCGGGAAGTCGTCACCGGCGGCGTTGAAGGCCGCGGCCCGATAGCCCACGGCCCCCTTGCCCGCGGGCAACACGTCGTTTTCGGAGCCCGACCACCAGACGCCGATGAAGTGGTTCATGGGGAAGCCCACGGCGGCCGCTTCCTTGACGGCCGTGGAGTTCATCACGCCCCAGCCCCACATCAGCACCCAGTCGGGGCGCAGCTGGCGGCCGATGCGCATCCAGGTGGACTTTTGTTCCAGGCCCGGGTGGGCGACGGCGAATTGGCTCAGCTCGAAGCCCTCCTGCTCAGCCAGCATCTCCAGGGTGGCGATGGGCTCCTTGCCGTAGGCGCTGTCGTGGTAGACCAGCGCGATCTTCTTACCCTTGAGTGAACCCTTCTCCTCGGCCTTGATGTACTGGACCATGGCGTCGGCGCCCGCCCAGTAGGTGACCGGCAGCGTGAAGACGTAGGGGAAGACGCGGCCGTCGGAGGCGTCGGCGCGGCCGTAGCCCATGGAGATCAGCGGCGCCTTGTCGGCTGTGACGCGGTCGAGCAGGGCGTAGGTGATGCCCGTCGACAGCGGGCTCCAGGAGGCCGGCTCCGACGGGCCCGAGCCCTTGAGGCGCTCGTAGCACTCGACGCCCCGGTCGTTATTGTAAGCCGTATCACATTCTTCGTAGGCGATGGGCACGCCCTGGATGCCGCCGTCGCGCTCCTGCAGCAGCGTCAGATAGTCGGCGTAGCCGTTGGCGAAGGGGATGCCGTTGGGCGCGTAGGGGCCGGAGCGGTACATCAGGCCCGGGAAGTACTGGCCCTTGCCCTTGGCCGCGGCGGCCTGGTCCTTGGCCGGCGCTTCGGGCGCAGCGGGCTCGGCGGCTTGTTCCGCACCGGGCTCGGCGACCTTTTCCGCGCTGGGCTTTTCGCCCTGGGTCGAAGCGGCCTCGGGCGGCGCCTCGCAGGCTGCCAGGGCAAGAGCGACAACGGCGAGTGCGGCGGCTTGGGGGCGATGACGTGGGTTCATGGCATCTCTCGACAGCGATGGGCTCGCAAGGGAGTCAGTTCTTGTGCAGCGCTTCGTTGAGCTCGACGGCCTTGTTGGTCTCACGCACTTCGACGGCGCCGCTCTGGCTGTTGCGGATAAACAGCAGGTTACTCTTGCCCGCGAGCTCGGCGGCCTTGACCACCTTGCCATCCGGCAGCTTCACCTTGGTGCCGGCCGTGACATAGAGGCCGGCCTCGATGGTGCAGCCGTCGCCCAGGGGAATGCCGCAGCCGGAGTTGGCGCCCAGCAGGCAGCCCTCGCCCAGCGAGACCACGATGTTGCCGCCGCCCGAGAGCGTGCCCATGATCGAGGCGCCGCCGCCCACATCCGAGCCGTTGCCCACGGTGACGCCGCCGCTGATGCGGCCCTCGACCATGGAGCTGCCCAGGGTGCCGGCGTTGAAGTTGACGAAGCCCTCGTGCATCACCGTGGTGCCCTCCGACAGATGCGCACCCAGGCGCGCGCGGTCGGCGTCGGCCACGCGCACGCCCGTGGGCACCACGTAGTCGCTCATGCGCGGGAACTTGTCGATGGAGTGCACCTGCAGGCGTACGCCCTGGCTGCGCAATAGGCCCCTGACCTGCTCGAAGCCGGCCGGCGCAAACGGCCCGGCGCTGGTCCAGACCACGTTTTGGAGCTTGCCGAAGACGCCATCGAGGTTCAGGCCGTGGGGCGCGACCTTGCGCGCCGACAGCAGATGCAAGCGCAGGTAGGCGTCGTGGGAGTCGAGCGGCGCGTCCGACAGCTCGCCGAGGAAGCAGACCACGGCGGCCTGGGGCAGCGCCCGCTCGAGGCTGACTTCGCCGCGGGCGTAGCGGGCGCGGGCGTCTTGCAGCTGGGCGAGCGTCGCGCGCAGCTGGCGCAGGGCGACCAGGTTCGGGTGGTTTTGACCGTCACCGTCGAAGGGCGCAAACGCTCCCAGGGCGGTGTCGAGCTGCCCGGCGCTGAGGCGGTAGGTGCCGCTGCCGCTGCTGTGTCCGACCACGCGCGCCAGGATCGCGGCGGTGCCGAAGTTCTCGCCCAGGTTGGGGCACGGATACCAGGTGTCGAGCGCGGGGGCGTCGGCGCCGAGGGCGGTCGGATCGTCGAGGTCGGCGATGGCGAAGGTGCTCAGACCGAGGCCAAAGGCCGCGGGCCGGCGATAACCGTCTTCGGCCTCGATCGCGGCCACCAGCTTGGAAAAGGCGTCTTTGTCGGTGGGCTTCATGGGCGGCAGTTGTAGCGAGTTGCGGCGCGGCTGTCAGCGCTTTGAGGGGTCAATGGGGAAAGGGCCAAAGCCGCAGCTTTTCCTTGCCGATGGCCCACAGCCGCGCCAGGCCGTGGGGCTCGACCACCAGGAAAAAGACGATCAGCACGCCGAAGACGATGAACTCCAGGTGGCTGACGGTGTCGGTGGCGAGACGGATACCCAAAAGCTGCGGCGCGCGATTGAGCAGGATCGGCAGCAGCACCATGAAGGCGGCGCCCAGAAACGAGCCCAGGATCGAGCCGAGCCCCCCGATGATGATCATGAAGAGCACCTGGAAGGAGCGGTTGATGTCGAAGGCCAGGGCTTCGACCGAGCCGGTGTAGACGAAGGCCCACATGGCGCCGGCGATGCCGATGTAAAAAGAGCTGACACTGAAAGCCAGCAGCTTGGTCCAGAGCGGGCGGATGCCGATGATCTCGGCGGCGATGTCCATGTCGCGGATGGCCATCCAGGCCCGGCCCGTGCGGCTGCGCACGAGGTTTTTGGCCGATAGCGCCAGCACGCCGACGAAGCCGAGCAGGAAGAGGTACTTGACCACCGGCTGGGCGGCGCTGCCGGTCACGTGGTAGCCGGCCACCGTGCGCGGCGGTGCCGAGATCACGCCCGAGGGGCTGTAGTTGGTGAACCAGGCGACCTTGTTGAAGAGCCAGAGCAGGAAAAACTGGGCCGCCAGCGTGGCCACGGCCAGGTAGAAGCCCTTGATGCGCAGGCTCGGCAATCCGAAGACCACCCCCACCGCGGCGGTGATGAGGCCGGCCAAAAGCAGCACCACCACGATCGACATGCTGGGAAAGGCCGTCGAGAGCTTGTAGGCGGCGTAGGCGCCGGTGGCCATGAAGCCGCCGGTGCCGAGGCTGAGCTGGCCGCAGTAGCCGGTCAGGATGTTCAGCCCCAGGGCTGCGGTGGCGAAGACCAAGAAAGGCACGAAGATCGACGTCAGCCAGTACTCGTCGGCCCACAGCGGTACCCCGACGGTGGCCACGGCGAGCAAGATCAGCATGGCGATGCGGTCCTGACGGATCGGGAAGATCGCCGCGTCGGCGGCGTAGCTGGTTTTGAACTGGCCTGCTTCCCGGTAGAGCATCAGATCCTCTCGATGATGCGCTCGCCGAAGAGGCCCTGGGGCCGCACCAAAAGCACGAGCATGGCCAGCATGTAGGCGAACCAATCTTCGATGGCGCCGCCCACCAGCGGGCCGATGAAGACCTCGGCGAGCTTTTCGCCGGCGCCCACGATGAGCCCGCCGACGATGGCGCCGGGTACCGATGTAAAGCCGCCCAGGATCAAGACCGGCAGCGCCTTGAGCGTGATCAGGGCCAGCGTGAATTGCACGCCGAGCTTGCTGCCCCAGGCCAGCCCCGAGACCAGCGCCACCAGCCCCGCCACCGACCACACGATGACCCAGATGGCCGGCAGCCCGATGCCCACCGACTGGGCCGCCTGGTGGTCGTCGGCCACGGCCCGAAGCGCCCGGCCGATGCGCGTTTTCTGGAAAAAGAGCGCCAGGGCCAGCACCAGCACCGCCGCCACCGCCGCGGCCGTCAGGTCGAAGCGGTTGACCATGATGCCGTACTTCCAGGGGTCGCCCTCGGGTGCGTCGGGACGGGCCAGGAAGGTCATGGGGTCGCTGGCGATGCCCAGGTCCAAGGCCTTGATGTCCGAGCCCCACAGCATCTGCCCGAAGCCGTCGAGCACGTAGTAGATGCCGATGGTGGCCATAAACAAGATGATTGGCTCCTGGTTGACCAGCGGCCTGAGCACCACGCGCTCGACCGCAACTGCCAAGAGCACCATCACCAGCGCCGTCAGCACGAAGGCGAGCACGGCGCCCGTACCCAGCTCGAGCAGCCCCACATAGGTCAGCGCCGCAAACAGCACCATGGCGCCCTGGGCGAAGTTGAAAATGCCCGAGGCCTTGAAGACCAGCACGAAGCCCAGCGCCACCAGCGCGTACATCACGCCGGTCAGAAGACCGCCGATCAGCACCTCGACAAAGAATGGCAGCGTCAAGTCCATCAGTGGGCCACGCCCAGGTAGGCGTCGATCACACCCTGGTCGGCGCTGACCTCGGCGGGCGTTCCGTCGGCCAGCTTCTCGCCGTGGTCGAGCACCACCACGCGATCGGACAGATCCATAACCACGCCCATGTCGTGCTCGATCAGCGCGATGGTGGTGCCCAGCTGCTCGTTGGCGTCGAGGATGAAGCGGCACATATCCTCTTTTTCCTCCACGTTCATGCCGGCCATGGGCTCGTCGAGCAAAAGCAGGGTCGGCTCCATGGCCAGCGCCCGCGCCAGCTCCACGCGCTTTTGCAGGCCGTAGGGCAGGCGGCCCACGGGCGTCTTGCGGATGGCCTGGATCTCCAGGAAGTCGATGATCGCCTCGCAGCGCTTGCGATGCTCGATCTCCTCGCGCTGGTTGGGACCCCAGTAGAGGGCCTGGGCCAGCAGATTGCTGCGCATCTTCATCATGCGGCCGGTCATGATGTTGTCGAGGGTGCTCATGCCCTTGAAGAGCGCCACGTTCTGGAAGGTGCGGGCGATGCCGCGGCGGGCGGCCTCGTGGGGGCGCATGGCCCGGCGCGTCTTGCCCAGGTAGCTGATGGTGCCCTCCTGGGGCTGGTAGAAGCCGTTGATGCAGTTGAGCATCGAGGTCTTGCCGGCGCCGTTGGGACCGATGATGGAGCGGATCTCGCCGCGCCGGATGTCGAAGGAGACGTTGCCAATCGCCTGCACGCGCCCGAAGCGAAGGCTGATGCCGCGCACCTCGAGCATGACTTCTGAATCCTGGAGAGGCGTGCTCATGCGGTCCCCGCGCGCGCGTTTTCTTCGGGTTGCCTGTGCTCGAAGCTCTTGCAGTCGGCGATGTGAACATCGGCCTCGAGCTGACCCTTGCGGCCGTCCTCGAAGGTCAGCTCGGTGGCGATATGACAGCTGCCGGCCTCCGAGTAGAGCGCTTCGATCAGCGGCGCGTAGCGCTCGGCGATCACGTTGCGGCGCAGCTTGCGGGTGCGCGTCAACTCGCCGTCGTCGGCGTCGAGGGCCTTGGGCAGCATGGCAAAGCGCGTGATCTGGCTGTGGCTGAGCTTGGGCTCCTGGCTCAGGTCGCGATTGACCTCTTCGATGTGGCGCGCGATGATCCCGTAAACGCGCGGGTTTTGCGAAAGCTCCTGGAAGCTCGCGAAGGCCACGGCGTTGCGCTCGGCCCAGCTTCCCAGGGCTTCCAGATCCATGCTGATCAGCACGCGGCAGCTGTCACGGCCGTCGCCAAAGGCCACCGCCTCGGCGATGTTGGGGAAGAACTTCAGCTTGTTTTCGATGTACTTGGGCGCGAAGAGCTCGCCATCGGCAAAGCGCCCCACGTCCTTGGCGCGGTCGATGATGCGCAGGTGCCCGCGCTCGTCGAAAAAGCCCGCGTCGCCCGTGCGCACCCAGCCGTCTTCACTGAGAGTTTCTGAAGTCTCCTCGGGCTGCTTGTAGTAGCGCTGAAACACGCCCGGGCCCCGGTAGCGCACCTCGCCGCTGTCGTCGACCTCCAGCTCCACACCCGGGGCGGGCTTGCCCACGGTGTCGGCGAAGACCTCGCCGTCGGGCTGGATGGTGACGAAGACGCTGCCCTCGGTCTGGCCGTAGAGCTGCTTGAGGTTGATGCCGATGGCCCGGTAGAACGTGAACAAGTCCGGCCCGATGGCTTCACCGGCGGTGTAGGCCAGGCGCACCCTTGAGAGCCCCAGCACGTTCTTTAGCGGTCCGTAGATGAGCAGCTCGCCCAGCCCGTAGTGAAGGCGCTCGAAGAGCCGGAGACGCTCGCCCGCCAGGCGTTTGACACCGAGTTTTCGTGCAACGCCCATGAAGTGCGCGTAGAGGCGCTGCTTGATGGGGCTGGCGTCCTGCATGCGCACCGTCACCGTCGTCAACAGCCCCTCGAAGATGCGCGGCGGTGCAAAAAAATACGTCGGCCCCAGCTCGCGCAGATCGGTGAGCACGGTGTCGCCCGACTCGGGGCAGCTCACGCAGAAACCCGTGGTCAAGCTCTGCCCATAGCTGAAGATGTGGTCGCCGACCCAGGCCATGGGCAGGTAGGCCAGCACCTCTTCATCTCGCCCCAGGCCGTCCAGCTCGGCGGCGTTTTGGGCGGTGACCAGGATGTTGTCGAAGCTGAGCATCACGCCCTTGGGGCGGCCGGTGGTGCCCGAGGTGTAGAGCAGCACCGAGGTGTCCTCGCCCTTGCCCTTTTCGATCTCGGCCTCGAGAAAGCCCGCGGCCGAGGCGGCGTGCTCGCGCCCGCGTTCGCACAGGGCCTCGTAGGAACTCAAGATCGGCTCGTCGTAGTCGAGCAGCCCGCGCGGGTCGTCGTAAAAGACCCGCGAAAGTTCGGGCAGGTCCTGTCGCAGCCCGAGCACCTTGTCGACCTGCTCCTGATCCTCGGCGAAGACGAAGCGGGCGCCAGCGTGGCCGATGACGTAGGCCAGCTCCTCGGCCACCGAGTCCTGGTAGAGCGGCACCGCCACCCCGCCCAGGGCCTGGGCGGCGATCATCGACCAGTAGAGCCGCGGACGATTGTCGCCGACGATGGCCAGCCGGTCGCCGCGCTGAAAGCCGGCGGCGGCGAGGCCATGGGCCATGGCGCGCACCTGCTCGGCCACCTCGGCGAAGCTGAAGCTCTGCCAGATGCCGTAGTCCTTTTCACGCCAAGAAGGCGCGTCGGGACGCTCTTTTTCGTGATGCAGGAGCAGCTTGGGGGCGGTGTCGAGCATGGCCAGAGCGGCCGCGCGCCCTGGGACACGTTCGGGGTCGGGCGCGGCGGCGTCACCCTCGGTCGGGACGGCCATGGCGTCAAGCGGCCTTTGGCGTCAAACGCTGTTCCCTTGCTGCCGTCCCGGCAACGCTCCCTCAGCCCAGCAGTTCGGTCAGCTCGGCCAGCACCCGATTTTCGTCATCACCGATGACACCATCGGCCAGCACCAGCTCCTCAGCCAGCTCGATGACCTCGCTGCGGTGGGCGCGCAGCAGGCCCAGATCCGGCGCCGGCAGCGGAGCACCGCCGGACAGCAGCCGCGCAAGCTCGTCCCGCTGCGCCTGGCCAAGCCCCAGCCGCTCGGCGATCGCCCCGAGCAGCTGCCTGGCCTCGGCGTCCACCTCATGCTCGGCCCAGGCCACCTGCAAAAGCAGCTTGCACAGCTCCCAGCGCACCTGGGGGTCCTCGATCCCTGCCATGGCTGTCAGGATAGCGCCCAGGAACACCGCTGCGCAAAAGCGCGCGTCCAGCTGGGCCCGACTTTCCATTCGATTTCAGGTGTTTGCAGCCCGGAGGTCGGGGGTGGTAAGGCTCGGGCCATGGGCGCGTCGCTCGAAGTCGAGGGCCTGCGGGCGGCGCTGCTCCAGCGGCTGCAGGGCTTCGTTGCGCTGCCCGAGGCCGGTGAGCGCGAGCGTTTCACCCGGCTGGCCTCGGCCATACTGGCAGGCGCCGACGCCGACGCCCTGCGCAGCCTGGTCGCGCGCGTCACGCAGGGAGGCGACGACTGGGGCTACCACCGGCCCGAGCCCCTGGCCCGGCAGCTGCACTACGCCATGGCCGAGGTCACGCTCGAGCCCGGCTCCGGCCTGGCGGGCGCCCAGCACCTCCAAGCCCTGGGCGACGGCCCCCTGATCCTGCTGCCCAACCACCTCTCCTACTCCGACGCCAACCTGATCGAAATCCTGCTGCACCGGGCCGGCTTCGACGCCCTCGCCGGGCGGCTGACGGTCATCGCCGGGCCCAAGGTCTACTCCGACCCCCAGCGGCGCTTCTCGAGCCTGTGCTTCGGCACCATCAAAACCGCCCAAAGCACCACCCTGGCCTCGGAGCAGGCCCCCATGTCAGCGCGCGAAGTGGCCCGCCTGGCGCGCCGCACCATCGAGCTGAGTTTCGAGCGCCTGGCCCAGGGCGACGCGCTTTTGATCTTCGGCGAAGGCAGCCGCAGCCGCAACGCCGCCATGCAGCCGCTGCTGCCCGCCGTCTCCCGCTACCTGGAACGCCCCGGCGTGCAGCTTCTACCCCTGGGCATCCACGGCACCGAACACCTGAGCCCCCTGGACGACAGCCAGATCCACCCGACGCGGGTGAACTTGACGGTGGGTGAAGTCCTCGACAGCACGGCGCTGTCAAGCCGATGCAACCGCAAGCGCCCGGCCATGGCCGAAGCCATCGGCCGCGCCATCGCCGCCACGCTGCCACCGGCCTACCGCGGCGTCTACGGCTGAGGTGGACATCGGCACGACGGTGGCACCATTCGCCGGCGTGCAGAGGTACAGCGTCCCAGCGCCGTCGTAGTGCGCGAAGGCGTCGTCGCTGCCCTGCGCGGTAGCCGAGCTTGGCCGCGGTGGCGAGCCAAATCTCGTCGAGCGGGTCGCGGTAGCGGTGGGTGATTTCTCTCATGGTGATGCGGGGTACGATCGGGTTCGGGCCCGTCTGGTTCTGGCAATGGCTACCGCGCGCGATCGCATGGGGCAACTCGGCGGCAGACGTCGGCCGGTAGATCCCGAGCCACGCGCTACCCATGCTCGGGTCCAGCTTCAGCGGGATCGGGCCGATGTTGCTGAACGCCAGCGCGCTATGCCCCTCGCAACCAGGCTCGAGGAAGCCCGCCGCTGGCTGCACCGCCATCGCCAGGCGCCCGATGCTGTTGCGGCCATCCACCCGCGCCACCAGGTCGAGGGGGATCTTGACGCGCTCCACGGTGGACCCGAGCACCCATAGTCAGGATTCGACGCCCGAAGTTTCGGCCATGTCGGAGCCGGCGGACGCGTCCCTGGACTCAGACGGTGAGGCGATTTCGCACCACCTATTTCAGCTAGCCTCAAATGGCTGCTCAACTTTGACTCGCTAACATAAGTTGGTAGCCGAGGATGTTCGAATGCTTCTCGCCTCGATGGATCGCCCCTACACAATTTGAGCGTCATCGAAAAATTATGCCTATGCTGCCTAGACGACCTAGGCCGATTGGTCCATTCTCGATTTGGACAGAAGTGGCGAACGGGCTCCGGCGTTGCGGTCTGCGCGCGGCGGATAGGGTGTGACACGGCGACGTTGTGGGACCGTGGCGGCGGGTCGACCCGCGCCTGGAGTCGCACGCGTGTGGCCAGATCCAACTGCGGTCCTCCGACTGCCGCGCAGCCCGAAGCTTCTGCTGTCTCGGCCCGCAATTCTATTCGGAGGTAGCCCATGAAGTACTGGAGTCGATCAGGTCAAAGTATCCGCCTGCACTCGCATTGGATCATGCTCGCGCTGGTCACAGCCTGCGGCCCACAGAGCGCCGAGCCCCAGGAGCAGCCCCCCGTCCGCATCAGCCAGCAGGCCCTCCACGGCGGCTCCACGGGCATCGAAAATCCTACCGAAGGTCCCGCCTTCCGCCACTTCGAAACCGGCCAGGTGCGACCGCTTTCACTCTCGCGCTCCGGCGACCGGCTCTTCGCCCTCAACACGCCCGACAATCGCCTCGAGATCTTCGCCGTCGGTGGCGGCGGCCTCAGGCATCGGGCCTCGGTCAGCGTCGGTCTCGAGCCGATCGCCCTGGCCGTGCGCAACGACGACGAGGTGTGGGTGGTCAATCACCTCTCCGACTCCGTGAGCATCGTCGACGTCTCGGACGACGACGAGCCCCGCGTCAAGCGCACGCTGCTGGTCGGCGACGAACCCCGCGACATCGTCTTCGCCGGACAGGGCCGCTCCCGCGCCTTTATCACCACCGCACACCGCGGCCAAAACAGCCCTATTGACCCACAGTTGACAACGCCCGGCGTTGGTCGAGCCGACGTCTGGGTCTTCAGCGCCAACCAGTCCAATCAGGACCTGGGCGGCTCTGCCGAGGCGATCCTGACCTTCTTCACCGACACGCCCCGCGCACTTGCGGTGACGCCCGACGGCAGCAAGGTCTACGTGGCGGGCTTCTTGAGCGGCAACCAGACGACCATCGTCCCCCCGCCCTTCGTGCTGTTCCCGCCCCGCGAGGGTCAGCTCCCGGCCACCGACGCCCATGGCGTGCCCGCGCCGCCGGTCGGCCTGATCGTCAAGTACGACGGCACCAACTGGCTCGACTCCGACGGCGGCAACTGGAGTGACGTGGTCAACTTCAACCTGCCCGACCGCGACGTCTTCGCCATCGACGCCAACGCCGAGACGCCGGTCCCGATCGCCGAAGAGAGCTTCGCCCGCGTAGGCTCGGTGCTCTTCAACATGATCGTCAACCCGCAAAACGGCAGCCTTTACGTCTCGAACCTGTCGTCCGAAAACCACGTGCGCTTCGAGGGCCCGGGCATCTTCGGCGGCTCGACCGTGCGCGGTCACCTGGCCGAGAGCCGCATCACCGTCATCGACAGCGGCGGCGTCTCACCGCGGCACCTGAACAAGCACATCGACTACTCGACCTGCTGCGGACCCATCGGCCAAAGCGAGGCCCAGCGCAGCCTGGCCTTCCCGGAGCAGATGGCCATCTCGGCCGACGGCTCGACGCTCTACGTGTCGGCCTTCGGCTCGAGCAAGGTCGGCGTCTTCGACACCGGCGCGCTCGAGAACGACAGCTTCATCCCGAATGAAAACAGCCACATCGCCGTCAGCGGCGGCGGCCCCTCGGGCCTGGTGCTCGACGAAAACCGCCGCCGCCTCTACGTGCTGACGCGCTTCGACAACTCCATCTCCATCGTCGACACCGCGGAAGGCCTCGAGGTCGGCAAGGTGGCGATGTTCAACCCCGAGCCCGCCGCCATCGTGGACGGTCGGCGCTTCCTCTACGACGCGACCTACACTTCGACCCACGGCGACTCGGCCTGCGCCAGCTGCCACATCCACGGCGACAACGACGCCCTGGCCTGGGATCTGGGCAATCCCGACGACGAGGTGCTGACCAATCCGGGACCCTTCCGCTTCCGCGGACCCCTGGAGCGCAACCCCGACTTCCATCCCATGAAGGGACCGATGACCACCCAGAGCCTGCGCGGCATGGACAACCACGGCCCCATGCACTGGCGCGGCGACCGCACCGGCGGCAACGACGGGCCAAGCGAGCAGCCGAACTCCGGCACCTTCGACGAAAACGCCGCCTTCCTGGCCTTCAATCCCGCATTCGAAGGCCTGATCGGGCGCGATGCGCAGCTCACCCAAGCCGAGATGCAAGCCTTTGCCGACTTCATCCTGCCGCTGAGCTATCCCCCCAACCCCATCCGCAACCTGGATAACTCGCTGACCGCTGAGCAGGCGGCCGGTCGCGACATCTACTTCAACCGCAACACCTTGGGCATCGGCTCGTGCAATGACTGCCACGTGCTCGATCCGAACGGTAACAGTGAGTTTGGGGTGGCCTTCCCGGGCTTTTTCGGAACCGATGGTCTGAACACGGTCGAGCCCGAACCGCAGTTCTTCAAGATCCCGCACCTGCGCAACGTCTACACCAAGGTGGGCATGTTCGGCATGGCGCCGAGCCTGTTTACGGCCACCATTCCCACGCCGCACACCGGCGATCAGATCCGCGGCTTCGGCATCGTGCACGACGGCGCCATCGACAACATGTTCACCTTCTTCTCGACGATTCCCTTCGCCCAAAACGACGAGGTTCCGATCTTCGGACTCGGCGTGCCGGTGCCGGAGGGCTTCGTCAATGACGAAGAGCGGCGGCAGGTCGAGGCCTTCGTGCACGCCTTCGACTCGAACCTCGCGCCCATCGTGGGTCAGCAGATCACGCTGGCCCACGGACGCGAGGCGGTGGTCGGGCCGCGCATCGATCTCCTGCTCGCGCGCGCCGACGCTGGCGAGTGCGACGTCAGCGTCAAGGGCGTGCTTCGCGATCGCGAAGTCGGCTTCCTCTACGTGGGCAACGGCTCATTCCAGCCCGACCGCGCAGGGCGCAGCCGCCTGAGCGACGACGACCTGCGTTCGCTCACCCGCGGTTGCGACGTTTCGCTGACCTACACCTGCGTGCCGCCCGGAAGCGGCGTGCGCATCGCCATCGACCGCGACCTCGACGGCGTGCTCGACGGCGATGAAGATAGCGGCTCCACATGGGGCTGGAACTGACACCCACACACCTATCTCCTTGAAACCCACCCCGCCGGCGGGTGCTTTCGCAGCACCCGCCGGCGACTGTTCGAAGTGCGCTTGAAGCCCACGAGACGACCTCGATAGAATCGTGCCGCCTGCTACGACAGGGGGCGAAATCGCCCGACCCCGGGCCAGGAGTGCATGTGCCGAGCGACGAAGCTTCGCAGCCGCCTGCAGTACCCGAAGACGCCACCGCAGCGCGAGTCGAGCTGCAGGTCCTGCCGGTATTCGTAGCTGGCGGTTGGATGGCCTTCGAGGCTGCGATCGTCTCCGAGGTGACCGGCGAGGCGAAGGTCACGCCCATCCCCAGCAATACCCCCGGCATCGTCGGCATCATGACCTGGCGCAGCCGCGTGGTGGCCGTGCTTGACTTGGAGCTTATCGCATCGGGATCCACCGACCCTGAAACTCAGACCGAAAGCGCACCACGCACGGTGATCGCGACGCTCGGCGCCGACACCATCGCCCTGCGCGTGCAATCGGTGCGCGAGGTGGCCTGGATCGACGCGCTGCGGCCGGCCCACGTGGCGCGCTTCGCCTTCGCACCCCAGGAAGTGGTCGTCGACGCCGAAGCGATGCCCCTGTTCGAGCCCCAGCGTTGGCTCGAGGCGCTGGAGGCCAACACCCGATGAGCGACAGCGAGCTACTCGAAGTGCACGACGGCGGTTTCGTGTGCGCGCTGGAGGCCGACTGCGTCCTGGAGATCACGGCGGCCACCGATCACAG
The DNA here is from genome assembly GCA_029880325.1 of Myxococcales bacterium. Classification (GTDB taxonomy): domain Bacteria; phylum Myxococcota_A; class Polyangia; order Polyangiales; family JAFGIB01; genus JAOUOP01. Next base: position 20,169 of record JAOUOP010000078.1, read on the forward strand.
CGGCCCAAGTCCGCGCCTGTGCGGGGCGATTGCCCAGGAGCCGCCCCAGGCGAGCGTCGAAGCCGCGCGCGTTTGCGTGCTGCAGACCGCAGCGGGCCGGGGCGCCTTCGCCGTCGAGCACGTACTGGGCTTCGTGCGCGTCGCGAGCGACGCCCGGCTCAGCTTGCCGCCGCTGCTCGAACGCCATTGCCCCTACATCCGCGGCGTGGTCGAGACCGGGCATGGAAACGCCCTGGTGGTCGACCACGAACGCCTGGTCGCAGTCTGGAACGCAAGGCATGGCGAACTCACCTGAAGCGCACGGCGGCTTTCGCAGTCGCAGGTGCATGGCGGCGCGCGCGCAGCAAAGGCGCCACCCGCACAGGTCCATCGCCACGCCCTGGCAGTGCATTGGCTCAAGCTACGGAGAACGAGACACGTGAACGCTTCCACGTCGAATCGCGTATTCGCTCGCGTCCTGCCCTTGGATATCCCCTTTTGGCTGGCGGTACCGCCCCTCTATGCCTACACCCTGGGTGTTCACGACACCAAGCGGATGGTCATCTACGGCGTGCTCACCTGCGTGCTGCGCACCATCATTTGGGCCGCCTACGCGCGCGCCGAGCTTGCGCCGATCACCGCCTGGGAGCGGGCATCGGCGGACGAACGCAGCGACGGCCTGCTCGAGCGCGCAGTCATCGGTCACTACCGCTCGCCCTTCCGCTTGACCATGAGTTTCGCCCTGTGTTGGCTCCTATGGATGATCTTCGCCGGCGTCTTCGCCGCCCATGACGCCCCCGGTGGCCTGGGGCCGCGCTTTTGGATCGTGGCGGCCATGGCCTGCGCCTCGCCGGGGATCGGCGGCGCCACGCTGGTGCACGGCATCGTGACCGGCGCCATGCGCGAGGCCAAGCATGGGGTGCTGGAAGAAGCCGGGCGGCGCGGAATCCACCGGCGGCCTGCAGGCGGCTCGGTGCGCGTGCAGATCGCAACGCTGGCGCTGGCGATGGCGATGGTGCCGATCGGATGGCTGTCGGCCATGGGCATGCGCGCCGGCGAGCGCGACGCGGTACAGCTGGCCGAGTACCAGGCCAGGAGCGCCGCGCACCTGCTGTCGGTGCAGGGCCAGTCCGAGACCGCGGGCGAGCAGGGCGATGCCATCCTCACCGCGATCGTCGATGTCCGAGGACCGGGCCCTTCGGAGCTGCCGACCGCGTTGGTGAAGTGGGCGCGCAGCGAGGCCAAGGACCAGGCCCGGGCCGTCTACAGCGTACTGGCCAGGGACCAGAGCTGGGCCTTCGAGCGCATGGACGACGGGCGCTTGGCCCTGGCGCTGGCCCCGGTTTCGGCTGACAACGGCATGTACTTCCTCTACGCGCTCTTCGGCTTCATGGGCATCATCGTGGTGTGGGCGCCCATCTCGGCCTATTCCTTCGGCGGCCACGTGGGCGCCAACATCGGCCTGGTGCGCGACGCGGCCGGGCGCGTGACCGAAGTGGGCGATCTACAGAAGATGCAGGCGGTGCCGCTGATGAGCGGCGATGAAACCGGCGAGCTGGCGCGCCACTTCAATCAACTGCTCGATACCATGCGCGATCTGGCCCAGGCCGCCGATCGCGTGTCCTCGGGTGAACTGGAAGTGGAGATCGCCGGCCGCGGCGATCTGCCCAACGCCTTCCGCGGCATGCTCGAGGGGCTCAAGGCGCTGGTCGGCCAGGCCCAGCAGACCTCGGTCGAGCTCACCCATGCCGCCGCCGAGATCTACTCGGCCTCACAAGAACAGGAAGCGGCCGCCGCGCAACAGACCTCGGGTATCACCGAGGTCAGCCGCACCATCGAGTCGCTGTCGTCGGCCTCCGGACACGTCGCCGAAGCCTCGGCCAACGTGCTTTCGGACGCCGAGAGCACGCGCGCCACCACCGACCAAATGGTCGAGCGCATCGCCGAACTCAACAGCCATGCCAGCCGCATCGGCGAGCTGCTGGAGGTGATCCGCGAAGTGGCCGACAAGAGCGATCTGCTTGCGCTCAACGGCTCGCTCGAGGCGGCGCGCGCCGGCGACGCGGGCCGGGGCTTTGCGCTGGTGGCCACCGAGATGCGACGGCTGGCCGAGCGTGTGACCAAAACGGTCGAGAGCGTGCGCGACATGCTCACAGACATCCGCGCTTCGGGATCGTCGACGGTGATGGCCACCGACCAGAGCCGCAAGCTGGCCGAGAGCACCACCCAGGCCGCCCGGCGCATTTCGCTTTTGACCCAGCAGCAGCGCAGCGCCATGGAGCAGGTCAGCGCCAGCGCCGCCGAGATCGCCTCCGTCATCAGCCAGGCCGGCGGCGCCAGCACTCAACAGCGGGTTTCGGCCGAAAACCTCAAGCGACAGGCCGACCGCCTCGAGGACCTGCTCAAGCGCTTCGGGCTGCAGAGCGCGTGAACGATCGCCGAAATAGCATGCTCGAGCGCTTCCGGGCGCGGGCGCGCGACCGGCTGGGAGGTCTGCGCGAGGCGCTCGAGGCCGAGCAGCCGGTCGAGGCTACGCGCTGGTCGGCGCTGATGGGCGACCTGCACACGCTCAAGGGCGAGGCGCGCATGCTGGGCCTGGGCTCGGCGGCCGAGCTTTGCCACGGCATCGAGAGTCAGCTGCAAAAGCCCGGCGGTGCGCTGTCGGCGACGCGCATCGGAGCGGCCTCGGCGGGCCTCGACGCGCTCGAGGCGATGTTGCTTGCCGATGTCTTGAGCGAAGACGACGAGGCCAGGGCGCTGCTCGAAGCCGCCCAGGCGATCATGGAGCAGACCGCGCTGACGCCGGCGCCGCCCGCTGCAGTAGCCGCGCCGGCAGTGGCCCCTGTGCCTGCGCCGGTGATGAGCGCGCCGGCCGACGGCGCCGGGCGCTTCGAGGGCACCGCCCCCACACCGGTGGGTGCCGGCGGCGCACCAGAGCTGCACCGCGGCGCCACCCGCGGCGATCGCGTGGTGGAGCTACGCGCCGCCCAGCTCGATCGCGTCTGCGACGCCATCGAAGAACTGCGTCAACGGCTTTCGCGCTTCGCGACCGAGGCCAGCGCAGCCGTACGCAGCGAAGCCGAGGAGCTGGCCGCTGAGGTCGAACGCCTGGCCGTCGACAGCGCTGAGCTGCGGCTGTCGCGGGTCGAGCCCGTGCTGTCCACGCTGGCGGCCCACGCCCGCGTGCTCGCGGCCCAGGGCGGTCGGCGCGTGGCGATCCGGGTCGAGGCCGGCGCCGCCGTGCTCGAACGGGGGGTGCTCGACGCGCTCGAGGAGCCGCTGTTGCACCTGGTGCGCAACGCCGTCGATCACGGCGTCGCAGTCGGCGCCCAGGGTCGCCTGGAGCTGTCGGCCGAAAGCCGCGGCGACAGCGTGGTGCTCGCCGTCAGCGACGACGGGCCGGGTATCGACACCGCCGCCATCCGCCGGGCCGTGGTGGAACGCGGCCTGCTGTCTCCGGAACGACTGCCCCAGGTTCAAGAAGAGCTGTTGGACCTGATCTTCACTCCAGGTCTATCAACGCGAAGTGAAGTTAGCGACGTCTCAGGCCGTGGCATGGGTTTGGACGTGGTGCGCCGCGTGACCGAGTCGCTGGGCGGCGCCGTCAGCGTGCGCTCACTGCCGGGACAGGGCTCGCGCTTCGTGCTGGAGGTCCCGGTGCGGTTGACGCGCGAGCGCGTGGCGGTGGTGCACGCTGGAGAGGCGCTCTTCGGCATCCCCTCGCGCCAGGTCAGCTCCATCGTGCCGTGCGCGGGAGCCCGGACCGTCGTGGGCGGCGGTCGCGCGCTCACCGTGGGCGAGCTGTCGCTGCCGCTGCATTCGCTGTCGGATCTGATCGGCATGGCCACGGCTTCCGAAGAAAAGCTGGCGCTGGTGGTGGAGGTGGCCGGGCGCAGCTGGGCGCTTTCGGTGCCGGCCGTGGAAGGCGAGCGCGAAGTCCTGCGCCGCCCCGTCGATCGACCGCTCGCGACCCTGCCCACGGTGGGCGCCAGCGCCGTGCTCGACGACGGCCGCCCGCTGCTGATGCCGGTGCTGGCCGAGCTCGTGCGCAAGAGCGGCATTCGCGGCGCCCAGCGCAGCGCCGCCGGCCAAGCGGGGCTCAAGGCCGGCTTCGCCACCCGCCGCGGCCGCCGAGTGCTGGTGGTCGACGACTCGCCCATCGTGCGTGAACTGCTGGTCGAGTTGCTTTTGTCCATGGGCCTGGAGGTCACGCAAGCGCCCGACGGCGAAGCGGGTCTGGCCGCCACCGAAGCCGACGACTTCGACCTGATCATCAGCGACGTCGAAATGCCCGCCATCGACGGCTTCGAGCTGGTGCGGCGGCTGCGCGCGCGGGGCGCGCAAATGCCCATCATCGTGGTCACCACACGCGGCTCGGTCGAAGATCGCCGCCACGCGGCCCAGTGCGGTGCCGACGCCTACGTGGTCAAGACCGACTTCCGCGACAGCGACCTGGTCGAACATGTGAAACGCTTGATGGACCTGCGCCCATGAATGCAAATCCCCTTCGATTGCTGGTGGTCGACGACTCCGCGTTATGCCGGGAGCTTTTGTGCGAAGCGCTCGAAGCCGAGCGCGACATCGCGGTGGTCGGCCAGGCCGCGAGCGGCACCGAAGCGCTCCGACGCGTGGATGAACTCAAGCCGGACCTGGTCACCATGGACGTGCGCATGCCGGGCATGGATGGCCTGCAAACGGTGTCGCAGTTGATGGCCGAGCGACCGCTGCCGATCCTGATCGTGACCGAGCTACCGGCCGGACCCGACGATCAGGTCGCCTTCGAAGCCCTGCGTCGCGGGGCGCTGGACGTGGCGCGTAAACCGGTGGTGACTGACGCCGGTTTCGGCAAGGACCTGCGTGAGCGCGTGCGCTGGCTGGCCAAGACGCCCGTGGTGCTACACCCGCGCCCCAGCCGCGATCCGAGCTTGGGGCCGCCGCCGGGCCTGAGGCCGCACAGCGCGATTGGGCTGGTGGGCGTCGGCGCCTCGGCTGGAGGGCCCAGCGCGCTGTCGAGCCTGTTGGGCGCCCTGCCCGGCGACTTCGGCGCCACCGTCGCCGTCGTGCAGCACCTGCCGGCCGGCTTCGCGGCGGCCTTCGCGAGCTACCTGGAGGCGCGCACCAAGCTATCGGTCGTGATTGCCGAGGGCCCCATCGCACTGCGCCCGGCCACCGTGGTACTGCCCCCCGACGACTGTCACCTGATCTGCGTCGACGGTTCAATGCTCGCGCCCGGCCGACAGGCGCCGCGAAACGGCCATCGCCCATCGGTCGACCGGCTCTTCGAATCGCTGGCGCCGGTAGGTGCAAAAGCTGCGGCCGTGTTGCTCAGTGGCATCGGCTCCGACGGTGCCGAGGGCATGCTGCGGTTGCGCCAACGGGGCGGCCTGACCATCGCGCAAGACGAATGCAGCAGCGCCGTGTACGGCATGCCGCGGGCGGCCCTGCAGTGCGGTGCCGCAGCCCACGTGCTTTCGCCGCAGCGCATCGCCAGGGCCCTGGTGCAGGCGGTGACGCTGCGGGCGGCCAGATTTGTCGAGGGCGAGGGCCTGTGATGATCGACGAGCGACTCTTTTCCCTGGCCTGTGAGCAGCTGCGGGTGTGGATCGGGCTCGACTTGACCCGTGGTGGAGTCGACGATTCCATCCGTCACCACCTGGAAAAAGCGCTTGGGGAGCTCGACGCCGACGGCCGCCAGCTCTATGCCGCGAAGCTCACATCGGCCTCGAGCGACGAAAGCCGGCGTCTGATCGAGGCGGCCACGGTGCCGCACTCCTTCCTCTTTCGCGACCCCGAGCAGCTGTGGGAGCTGTCGGCGTGTATCGAGCGACTGCCGCGGGAGAGGCCGCTCGAGGTGTGGGTGCCGGGCTGCGCCAACGGCGAAGACGCCTACAGCGTGGCGATGCTGGCCCTGGCCCAACGGCGCGAGGTCCGCATCTTGGCCACCGACGTGCACGACTCGGCCCTAAAGCGCGCCCGGGCGGGCCGCTACAACGCCTGGTCCTGCCGGCATTTGCCCGAGCGGCTGTGGTGTCACCTCGCGCGGCGAGCCGACGGCACCGCAAACGTCACCGACGCCCTGCGAGCGTGCGTGCGCTTCCAGCGTCACAGCCTGCTCGACGCTCCGCCCGGAGCCTCCGGCGGCGGCCGTTGGGACGTGATCGTCTGCCGCAACGTCTTCATCTACTTCGAGCCGGGTGACGTCAGGCGCCTTGTGGCCCAGCTCAGCGCGGCGCTCGCGCCCGGGGGGCTCCTGGTGCTGGGGCGTAGCGACGTCTGCGGGCCCTTGCCCGGGTCGCTGATGCCGGCGGGCGAAGCGGGGCGCCTGGTGCTCGCACGGGGCGCGTCGACGAATGCGAGCCCGCCGCCCAACCCCGAGCCCAGCACGCGCATCGATGCCTCGAGCCTGACCCAACGTGGCCACGAACTCGCTCGCCTGGCCAGGGAGCTTTTGGTCGACGCCGCACGAAAGACCGAGCCCCCCCCGCCACGGGCTGCGAACACGGCGGCCTTCGCGACCGAACGAGCGCCCGAACAACCCCTGCGGGCGCTGCTCGAGCAAGCAAAACGACAACTCGCGGACGAACCCGACAACGCCGAAGCTCACCTGATCGCGGGCCTCATCGATTACGGCGAGGGCGACTACGCCGAAGCCATCGGCTACCTGAGAGCTGCCATCTGCCTGGCGCCGGGAGCCTGGGCGGCGTGGCTATACCTGGGCCTGAGCTTCGAGCGCCTCGGAAATTTCACCCAGGCCCTGTGCTGTTTTCGCCAGGCCGGCCATCGCGACGGACCGGGCGGCGACTTGCCCCGCGGGCACCACGAACTGTGCCGCTTCATCCGCGGGGCGCGCAGCGATTTGCAGAGACTCGCCGACCGACGAGCCTCCATGTTGAGCAACCCGCAGTGAGAGTAAGCATGAGCAAGCGCAAGACCATCCTGGTGATCGACGACAGCGACATCTGCCTCACGCTGGCAAGGGACGCGCTGGAACAAGCGGGATACGACGTGGTCGCCGCTTCGTCACCGCTGGGGGCCACCCGTCTTCTGCGCGCCAGCAACGCCGCGGCCGTCGTACTCGACGTGGCCATGCCCGCGATGAACGGCGACAAGCTCGTGACCCTGCTCAAGCGCGCCTCCAAGGTGCCGGTACCGATTCTGCTGCACTCCGATCGCCCATCGAGCGAAATCCACTCCCTGGCCGCGGCCTGCGGCGCCAGCGCGGCGATCGAAAAGGCTCCCGACTGCGCTCCGCTGGTGGCGGCGGTCGATCGCTTCGTGGGAGCGCGCGGCGGATTTTGAGGTGGTCCGGGATTTCTCCCGTGCTACGAACTTGGTCATGGAAACCATGCCACGGCCCGTCGCTGCAGTGCTTTGGATTCTCGCCTTGAGCACCACGGGCGGCTGCGCCCCCAGGTGCCACGAACTGGGCGTATCGGAGTGTGAAGACGCTGACGACTGCGAGTCCATCAGCGGACGTCCGCTGATCGAGGCCGGCGGCTGCCTCGACGAGCATCGCTTCGCCGGTTGTCAGCCGGCCGATCGAGACTGTGGCGATGCGTTCACCACCGCCACGGCTCCCGATGGCACGCATTGGCTGTTCAGCAGCACGTGCCATCCCGATGGCTGGAGCGAAACTGGCAGCAGCCTGGACGAGACGCGCCTGTGCAGCGAACCGGCCGCCGACGCCGGTGCGCGCTGAGCACAGCACGGTGGGCGACTGCCATTTTTGACACTTGTCGCTACACGGCCCACGCGTAGATTGAGCTTCATCGACAACGATGAGGTGAACCATGGACTTGATTTCGAAGAAGCGCCGGACCGACGAAAGAGCATACACTCGCAGTGAATCCACGGCCAGGCACCGGGATCTGGAATCCATGCCCACCGGTCGGCTCCTGGTCATGCTCTCACTGTGGAGCGCCGCGAGCGTTCTCGGCTGCGCCGACAGCAACGAGCCGGAAGATGAGGTCACGAGCACCACGCAATGGCAGAGCTGCAGCATCGACGCCGATTGCGCGCAGCTGGCCGGAGCCGTGGCGTGCGCTGGTGGCCGCTGCGTGGACGCAGCGGGCGCGCCGGTGGCCCGCAATGCCGAGGTCATCGACAACAGCGGCGGTGAGGCCGGCGGCAGCAGCGATCCGGGCGCTGCCGGCGGCTCGGGCGGCTCGGGCGGCTCGGGCGGTACGGCGGGCGGCGCGGGTTCCGGCAACGTCGATCCCGCCACCGGAGGCGATCGGGCGACGCTCGAGGAAGCGATCCTCGCCGAAGTGGACGCGCTCGGCAGTTGCGAGCAAGCAGCCGACTGCACCAGCGTCACGCTGCCCTTCTCCTGCGACAGTCACTTCTTGAACGCCAGCGCCGACCGCAGCGAGCTCGACGCCCTGATCGAGCGCTATTCCAGCACCTCCCAGAGCGGCCTGGCCTGCACCCTGGCCTGCCGCTGCGGCGAGCTGGCCTGCGAAGCGGGCAAATGCGCCGGGGTCGAAAGCGACTGCATGTCGCCGACCACGGTCTGTCTCTGAGTCAAACAGGCTGGCCGTCCCGATGGCCAACGTCAGCGCGACGGGCCCGCCGACACTCGTCGGCGGGCCCGTCGTGCTCTGCGAACATGGGCTACAGGAAAGGACGCGCTCAAGCACGGCGGGTTACGGCATCTGTCAGTGGCCCGACCTGAGCGGCCCGGTCGAGCAACCTGACCTCTGCTGGGAAGGGTTTGGTGATGCGGTCTTTCGGAGTATCGACCGATTTGAAAACGCCGCTCTGGCTGGGTAAGGAATGCGGCTCCGCAACGGCACGTTGAGCCCACTCTCCCCCGCGAATTTGTGGCGGCTTCGGGCCGGTCACCGCTCTACGCTGTGATTGATCCTGTGTTGGCTGCCGGCAGCCGAGGCCTGTCACGCGGTATCGGCGTCGGGCGACGCGGGGGGGG
>JAOUOP010000019.1 GCA_029880325.1 Myxococcales bacterium
GTAAATTCAACGACTTACGCGGCCAGACCCGGCCCACAGGGTGGCGGCCGCCGGCGGAGGCATTTTCGCCGCCACCCTGGGCTACCTCCCCACACACTCCCGCGGGAGTGCAAAGTGAAATGGCTCACACCCCAATCTTGGACGCCGGCGACGGATCCGTCCGATTCACGCCAAAAAAGACCAAGATCAAGGTGCTGGTCGACCGGCATTTCGAGCTGTGCCGCAAGCACGAGGACTACGCCCTCGGTGGCACACCGCTGGTTTCGGCCATCGGCTACTCGCTCAACCAGGACCAAGCCCTGCGGCGCTTCCTCGACGATGGCCGATTGCCGGCGACGAACAACATCTCCGAGAGGCACCTGCGCAGGCCCGCCAGCGGGCGCAAGCGGTGGCTCTTCGGTGCCAGCCAGCAATGACGGGGCCGAAGTCAACACGCTCTGCACGACCCTGATCGCCAGCTGCCACCTGCACGAAATCGAACCCGAAGCCGACCTCCGCGACCTGCTCTGCCTGTTGCCCGGCTGGCCCAAGAACCGCGTCCTCGAGCTGGCCCCCTGCAACTGGAAGCAGACCCTCGAGCAGCCCGAAACTCAGCAGCGGCTCGCCGCCCATGTCATGCGGCGCACGATCCTCGAGTTCGACAAAATCCATTCCCCACGAGCGTAGGGCGTTCGTGGGGGGCGGGGATGAACGTGCTCCCTCGAACGCTTACGGTCTGCTAGCGCCGCGCCGTCGCCGCCCACTCCACCCTCGTGAGGTCGGGCGCCCGGCCCGGGCCGGCGTCCTCGACGTCCCAGGCCGCGCTCAGGGTCGCGCCGGCGTGGGTCCAGCGCAGGATGTGCTCCTCGTCGAGCGGCGTCTCGCGTGCGAGGCGTCTGGCGCGGGCCTGCAGCCGCGCGACCGGGTCGTCGCAGTCGAGGCAGTTGAGCATCAGCGGCCAGACCTCGTAGCCGGGATCGCCCACGGCGCCCTTGGGGTCGATCACGACCCAGCTGCCATCGCCGCGCTGCAGCACGTTGTACTGGTGGTAGTCGCCGTGCATCAGCTTCACCTGCCCGTCGGGGGTGGCGGCCTGCAGCATGCGGTCGGCGTGCTCCAGATGCTCGGCGAGCGGCGTGGGGGTGCCGGACTCGAGCAGCTTACGCACCGCGCGCCCCCAGCGGCTCACGGTCCAGAAGGTGGCCTCGTCGGGTGGCGGGCACCACAGGGCCTGCATCCTCTCCGCTGCGATGGCCATGGCGCGGTCGTCGTCGTCGAGCTCGGAGAGCGGTCGCCCCGGATCGATGCGCTCAAGCAGCAGCGCGCCCAGCTCCGCATCGGCGTCGAGCAGCACGGCCATGCCGCGCCCGGCGAACTGGCGCAGCGCCGCGATCTCGCTGCGTAGCTCCTCGAGTGGCACGCCAAGCTTCAGCACCAGCGGCTCTGCGCCGCGGCGCACGCGCGCGACGAAGTGATAGGAGAGGTCTTCGTAGAGCGCTTCCAGCGTCAGCCCCCACTGTTGCAGCACCCGCTCGAGAATCCAGTGGAAGTCCTCGGCCCAGCGCGGTCCGGCCTCGCCGAAGGCGCCCAGGTTGTCCACCACGGCCTCTGGCAGCTCGACGCGGGGCATGGCGAGACCTTAGTGCGCGCGCGAGTGGATGGCACGAGCGATCCCTCGACCCGCCCTAAAAAAATCCGAATTTCAGACTACACGGCAACCGCCGCCCATCAGCGGGTCACCAGGCGGGCCGGCGAGGCGCTTCGACAGGAGCTCAAGGCCGACCCAGGCTTCCCGCCCAGCCACGCTATCGAGAAGAAGCACCGGTCCGACACGCGCTTGACGGACTACGGCGACCGGCAGTGGTCCCAGCTCTTCAACGACCGCCAGCTCCTGCACCCTGGTCACCTTGCGCGTGAGCTCAAGACGCTCCCCGACGACCAGCGCCGCGCTATCGGGCTCACGTTCAGCAACCACCTCACGACGAACTGTATGCTCACGTCCTATGCGGCCGGCTGGCGACGTCTCACACCCCTCTTCAGCATCAGGGCGTTCCGGCACGTGCCTCGCTCTGAGCGATCGAGCTGAATCCGTGGCTCGAGGGCACGGGCCGCGGCACCTTCCCAAATGCGATCCGGCAGGTGCTGCGCGCGTCGGCCTTCGCCAGGCACCGAAGGGGCCCGCGCGCCGGGGCGGCTTCCGTGAAGTCGAGGCCGTAGCACCGACGATTGCGCCCAAGGTGTTCAGCGGCAACGCGCGCGAGCTGACCGAGGTCGAGTCGAACTCTGTCGACATGGTGCTCACCGACCCTCAGCGACGATGATACGAGGCGCAGTCACGGCGCCACCCCACAACGCAAGCTCCGAGCCCAATTGGGGTACCAGTAATTTCAACCACTTGCGGCCCGAAGACAGGCCCTCGAAGCGGCGGCCGCCGGCGAGAGGGTGGCGGCCGCCACCCCAGCGCGCCCGTCAGCGCATCGAAAAATCGTTCTGGCGTGCAGTTTCGGTAGCCCGCCGTGCTGTAGGGAGGCGGAATCGTGGGGGATTGGGGCCTCAGCGGTGTAGGCAGCCTGGCATCCGGTGCCGATATGGCTGACACTGGGGGTGCCTAACGATACCTACGGTCCACGACAACTTCTTCCAGCTGGGCGAACAGCCGGAATCTCCACTCGGCTGACACCATCCAGGTAGTGGCCGACGCCTTTGTCGCCACACTGCAAGAGGTCCTGACGCACTGTCGCGGGCCAGAGGCGTGGGGCGCTGCGCCAAGTGACTTCCCAGGGTGTACGCTCAGCAGGGAGCAGTTGGACCTGCTGTACACGCGAAGTACGGAAGCGCTCTACCCCCTGTCGCCGATGCATAAGAGCTTGCTCTTTCACAGTTGGAAAGATGCGAAATCCGCCGCGTATGTCTTGCAGGAAACAAGGGAGATTGAGGGAGATGTTGACATAGATGCACTGGAACGAGCCGCGGCTCTGGTGGTCAATCGGCACGAAGTCACGCGTGCCAGCGTCGTCTACGAAGGACTCGCAGAGCCGTTGTTGAGGGTCCATCGCGAAGTCGATCACACTTGGCAGCGGCGGGACTGGACGGGGCGAAGCGAGCGCGAGCAAGAGGTGGAGTTGGCGGCGCTGTTGGAGCACGATCGGAACGAGGGGTTCGATTGGGGCTCGCCACCCCTGCTTCGTGTGCACTGCATCACGCTGGGACCGCGCAGATGGCACATCGTTTGGACGTGCCATCATCTGGTGCTTGATGGATGGTCCTTCTCCTTGGTCTTCCAGGAACCAGCGCCGACCGGTTTGAAATCGCCGCTCTGGTTCCCATCCCGGACTGGATGGCGGGCAAAGGCTACATGTCGCCTTTGTTCGCCCCGTCACAACCGCCCTATGATTACGAGCATGACTTTTCTGAGATGGTTCGTGATCCTGGGGGTCTTGCTGAACGGTTGCTCGGGCGGCGACGAGGGTGATACCGAGGGCGGTGCGAACGCCGCCGGGAGCGGTGCAGAGGACGGCCTGCCAGCATCATGCCAGAACGGCAAGCTCGACTTCGGCGAGGCCACGATCGACTGTGGTGGCAGCAAGTGCGCACCTTGCCCGGTGGGCAGCGAGTGCCGCCTCGGATTCGATGAGGACTGCGTGAGCAATAACTGTCAATGGTACCTGGACGAGGCCGCGGACAGCTTGATCACGCGCTGCGTCGACCCGGGCTGCATCGTCGATGGTTTCACCCTGGTCTGTAGCGGCGGCGCGGGCAGCGGGGACGGCAGTGATGGGGCCTCCGGCGCGGGCTGCACGCGCCAGCTCAGCGGCATCAACTCGAGCTACACCGAACAGATCGTGCCGGTGGTGGGCGACGTTCCAGCCATGCCGGCCATTCCTTCGGCGCCGCTGAAAATGAGTGACGGAAGCTGCGCCCTGCGCACCGACTGCAGCAGTCCCAGCGCCTTTACCCTGACGCTCTCGGGGCCGGATTCATGGACCGCAAGCCAAGCCAACATCGGCGAATTCGAGTGGGGCTTCGAGCGCGGTGACGACTGCCAACCCATCTTCGAGGCCAGCATGAACCCGAGCACCGGCGCGATGTTCAACATCTACCAGCTCTGGTTTCTCTACCGCTCGGGGACCCGCAGCGTCGACTTCCAGAACGTCAGCCTGATGAAGGGCACGATGATCGTCCTGTCCGACGGCAGCCTGGACTCGGTCGGCGTGCCCAGCTTTGAGGCCGGGGTGAATTTTAGCTATCGGCCTTGAGTCAGCGCCTCGGCGCTATCGGACCCGGCGAAGCACAGGTGCCACTGGCGAAGCTGGGCGCCGCACCCCCACCCGGCCGCTCACCCTCTGCCCGTCGCCCCCCTACCACCCCAAAGCTCAGCCTGAAGACCCGACGCCCGTCGCACCGAGCGCCCGAGCGCCTCGATCAAGATCCCGCGCTCACCCACGAGCATCACCCGCCGCCGCGCTCGTGTCACTGCGGTGTAGATCAACTCGCGCGTAAGAATCGGGGAGCTGTGGCTCGGTAGCATGACGAGCACTTCGTCGAACTCGGAGCCCTGGCTCTTGTGGATCGTCATGGCGAAGACGGTCTGGTGGCGGGGCAAGCGGGCCGGCGCCAGGTAGCTGATACCGGTGGCTTCGGCGAAGGCCGCCAGGGGTTCGCCGTCGGGGCCGGGCACGATAAGGCCCACGTCCCCGTTGAAGCGGCCGAGCAAGGCGTCGTTTTCGCCGATCAGGATGGGGCGGCCCATCCAGTGCTCGACCGAGGCCCGCTCGCGGCCCACGGGCGCGGCCCCGCTGGCAGGACGCTGTCCCAGCAGCAGCTGCTCCACGCGGCGGTTGATGGCTTCCACTCCCAGGGGGCCTTCGCGGTGGGCGCAGAGGATGCGAAAGCGGTCGAAGCTTTCGAGGGCAGCGCGGTGGTGGGCCTGTCGCGATTGCCCTTCTTCAGGGCCGGCCTGCAGGAGTGTTCGCACGGGTCCGTAGGCCTCGAGGATGCGGGCTTCGAGTTCGTGGCCGAGTCGGCCGCTGTGGGGGGCCTCAGGCGGGGACAGCAGCGAGACCTCGCGCTGGGCCGCATCGGCCGGCACCTCCAGAAGCGATTGCAGGGCGCGCCTGGGCTCGAAGTCTGGGGCGAGGACGGCGCGGGCAAAGCGACCGATACCGCTTTCGGCGCTGAAGCGGCGGCTTCTGTCGAGCTGCACAATGGCGTCCTGGGGGCCAGGGTCGTCCAGGAGTGAAATGTCCGAAAGGGTTTCAAGGTCGATCCCGGCCTGCTGCTTCAACTCCCGGACGAAGGCGCGCGAGAGTTCGAGGCGGCCGGAAATGGTGGGACCGCAGAGGTCGGAAAGCACGGTGCCGGCCTCGACCGAAGCGAGCTGGTGTTGGTCACCCAGGAGGATGAGGCGGGCGCCCGGGGCGACGGCATCGACCAGTTTAGTCATCAACGCGAAATCGATCATGGAGGCTTCATCGACGATGATGATCTGCTGGCGCAGGGGGCGGTCGGCGTGGTGGCGAAAGCGAGTGGGGTTTGTGGGGTCGTAGCCGAGCAGACGGTGAATCGTGCTGGGGACCAGGGATCCCAAAAACGCGTTGAGCTGCTGCACTTGCCCCGGGTGGGGCAAGGCGGCGGCGGCTTGCTCCAAAAAGCTTTCGAGGCCGCTGCCCAGCGCCTGCTGCATGCGCGCGGCGGCCTTGCCGGTGGGGGCCGCCAGGGCGACGCTGGGGCCGGCAGCATCGCCCGCGTTTTGGCTCAACCACTGGGCGTAGAGGAGCGTGAGGATGGTGCGAACGGTGTAGGTCTTGCCGGTACCGGGGCCACCGGAGATGATGGTCAGCCCCCGAAGCAGGGCCATGGCGGCGCCGAGCTGCTGGCGATCGAGCGGGGAGGTGCCTCGAGGGGTGTCATGGGCGGCGACGCCAACGGCGTCGGAAGCGCCGCTCGGCCCGTAGAAGGCGCGCAGGCCGCGTTGTAGCAGCGGGGGATCGGAGAGCCCACAGGGCTGCCGCACTCGGCTCCTGAGCGCCACTGCCAGGCGGCGCTGGTAGGTGAAATAACGGTCGGTGTAGAGCACTGCGGCGTCGAGTACGAAGGGGGCGCTGCGGTCTGCTGTGCCGGGGCGGCGGATGAGCGGGCTTTGGTCGATACGGGCGAGCCAATCGCCGAGGTGCTCGGGCCACGGCAGGGTCTCGAGGACGGTCTTGTCGCGCTCGGCTTCGAGGTCGACAAGACGCCTCAGGCCTTCGCGATCCGAAAGGTCGATGCAAATATGACCACGCGTTGGCGCCATGACCGCGAGGCAAAGTGCCAGCACCACGTCCGGATCCCGTTCATCGCAAAGCGCGGCGAGGTGGTCGACGGCGTGCAGGGCCAATGGGCTCACAACGCCCTGGATCCAAAAAGGCAGCAGGCGCGCGGCAAGGGCTTGAGCACCCGAGCGCTCGAGCAGGATCGGGAAGTCCTGGGCATCGGGGCTCATGGCCTGCGCTCCTGCGCGCCCGCGGGGCCATCGAAGACCGCGTCGAGGGCTTCGATCACCTGACGCGGGGGCTTGTCGAAGAAGCAACCATGGCGGCGGCCGGCTTGCTCGGGGGTGTCCGCTCCGACCATACCGCGCAAGAAGAGGTAGTACACGCCGCCCACGTCGCGCTCGTAGTCGTAGGCCTCGCCAAGGCGCAAGCGTAGGTAGCGGTGCAGAACCAGGGTGTAGAGGTGGTACTGCAAGTAGTAATCGTGCTGCTCCATGGCCTGACGCATGGAAGCGTGGTCGTAATCATGAATGCCCGAGCGTCCGGAATTGGCGCCGCCGAGGCGATTTGACTTGTAGTCGACAACGAAATAACGCCCGTGGTCGGCGACCGGATGACGGAAGATGAGATCGATGCGGCCGGTCATGAAGCCGGCGAGTTCGCCGAGGCCCCCGAGTCCCCGGAGGTAGTCGGCGCGCAGCGCCGGATCGTCGGCGGGGCGCGCGGCCAGGGCCTGCACCAGCCGCTCGGAGGGCACGGGACGATGGCCGCGACCGCGACGAAAGGCGCTGCCGCCAGCGACCGGGAAGTCGAAGCCGAGTTCGTCGAAGCGCGCCTGCTGCGCGACATCACATAGGCGCGCGGAGCCGAGCACCGCGCCCAGGGGCGTGCGCAGGACCTGCGTGAGCGCCGTGGTCAGCAGCTCGAGCCAGCGCGCGGTATCCATGCCGTGACTTTGCAAGGTGGCGCCGATGAGCGCGCGCAGGGGCTCGGGGCCCTGCTCGGGGGGACGCTCGGGCAGGGCCCAGGTGAAATCGGCGTGCTCGAGAAGGGTATGCAGAAAGATGCCCGTGTCGCGTCCAGCCGGAAAGCTTGCAAGCGGAAGCGGCGAGGCCTCTGCCTCGGCAAGCGCAGAAGCGAGCGCGGGTGGCTGCGCAAGGTCCTCCAGCACAGCGAAGGCGTCGACGTCGATGCCTTCGCGCTCCTGCTCGGCCAGGTGCGTGGGTCTGTGGCGGGTGAGATCGGTGTAGCTGCTGCGGCGCCAGATGGAATCGAGGCCGTCGCGCTCGAAATCGCGGGTGCAAAGCTCGGGGGCGGCATCGGTGGAAGCCGGCAGGCGCAGGCCCCTGGGTGCAGCTGCAGAGCTCAGCGAAATATGGCCATTGGAACTCGATGCCAGCTGCTGTAGCTCCCAGAAGCGCGCCTCGCCGTCACCGTCGCAAACGCGCGCGGTCGCGATTTCGATGCGGTCGGCGCCGGCTTCGAGGTTCTCGCCAGCGTGAAAGACCGGCGCCAGTGCCGAGTGTTCGAGCCCCTCGAGATGACCCACATGCACCACCGTGCGCAGACGCGCCCGCGTGAGCGCCACGTAGAAGAGGCGGATGGCTTCTTCCTGGGCTTCGCGTACGGCGCGGCGGTGGGTCTGTCGCCGCGCGTCGGGGGCGCGCAGGTCGCAAACGCGGGCAGCCGGGTCGGCTTCGCCGGGGGCGACCAGGGCCGCTGCGCTGGCCTGGGGCAAACGGCTCCAGAA
The DNA here is from genome assembly GCA_029880325.1 of Myxococcales bacterium. GTDB lineage: Bacteria > Myxococcota_A > Polyangia > Polyangiales > JAFGIB01 > JAOUOP01. The sequence goes on from JAOUOP010000019.1 coordinate 7,981, forward strand.
GGAGAAGGGCACAAAGACGATATTGAACTGCAATCCCTTGGCCTTGTGCACGGTCATGATCTGGACCGCGTCGCCGTCGGTCTCCAGCCGCAGCTCGAGACGCTCGGCCTGCATTTGGCCGCGCTCGGACTCGTTGCGCAGCCAGGACAAGAGCCCTTCCAGACCCAATCGGCCGCGGTGCTCGGCCTCGTGCAGCAGCTCGGCCACGTGCATCAAGTTGGTCATGGCGCGTTCGCCGCCGCGCTGGGCGAGCAGGCGCGGGGCGACCCCTTCTTCCTCGAAAGCAAGACGCACAGTGGCCATCAGGCCGTGGCGGCCGTGATGCTCGCGCCAACGGGCCAGGCGAGCGACGAAGCGATTCCACTCGGCCAGGGCTTGTGGCGCTTCGGCATCCAGGGCGCGGATCAACTCCGCATTGCGGCCGAAGAGATCACTGGTGGCCACCACGCGCGCGGCACGGTCGTCGCCCGGGCTCGCCAGCGCTTGCAGCCAGTGCAGCAGGTCCTGGGCCTGCTCGGAGCCGAGCACGCTGTCGGTGCCCTGCAGCACCGAGGGCACCGCGGCCTCGGCCAATGCCGACGACAGCGCGCGCGCCTGCTGGCCGGTGCGCGTGAGAATGGCGATGTCGCCCGCGTGCAGGGGTCGAAAGCCGTCGCCGTCGCTGCCCTCGGCGCCCGGGTCCTCGATGCGCAGGGGAGACTGCAAGAGTTCCACAATCTCGTCGGCCACCGAGGCGGCCAGGCGCGGCACAATGCGATGCCCCGAGACGGCCTCGTCGTCGCCCTCGCGACCTTCCAGGCTGGCATCGACGAAGCGCAGCTGCAGCGGGGCGCTACTGGGCAAAGACCATGGGCGACCGGGAGCGAGGCGATCGCCCTTTTGTGCGGCCTGCACGCGCACATAGTCGATGCCTTCGGCGCCGAAAAAGCCTTCGCGCGCCATCATGTGATTGAGCGCTTCCACGTAGCGGGTGTCGGAGCGGTAATTTTTCTCCAGCGTAAAGACGCGTTCTTGAGCGGCGCGCTTGGCCTCCAGATAGACGTGCACGTTGGCGCCGCGAAAGCCGTAGATGGCCTGCTTGGGGTCGCCGATCAAAAAGAGCCGCTGCTCGGGGCCGGAGAAGAGCGTCTGGAAGATGGCCCACTGCTCGGCGTCGGTGTCTTGAAACTCGTCGATCAACGCCACCCGCAGGCGCTCCCGGACCGCTTCGATGAGCGCGCGGCGGCCGGCGTCCGTGGCCTCGCGCGCCAACACGCGCGACAGTCCTCCCATCAGGTCGGCGAAGGATTGCACGCGCGCTTGCTCACAGCGGGCTTCGAACTGCTGACGCACCCAGCGCGCGAAGCGCGCGCGCTCGTGGCCGACGCGGTCGGGGATGAACGCACCGAGCGCAGCGATGGCGTCGAGGGCGGGATGCTCGGGCGACGCCTGCTCGGGAGCGAGCTTTTCAGCGAGCTTTTTGGGGCTGAAATAGTCGAGGGGCTTCTGCGGCGGTGGATCGAGCCAGTCGGGGTCGCCTGCGAGCCAGTCGCCCAACGCCTGAAGTTCGGCGGCGGCCTTCTTGGCGTTGTAGGTCGCCTGGCGGGGCTTGAAGAGGCCCTGCTTCTTCCACTGCTCAAAGGCCTGGGGTAGCTCCTTGGACCAGCCGCCCTCGAGGCTTTGGCGCAACGCTTGAAGTTGTGCGCGCCAAAGGGGCTCGGTCGCGGAGGCATCGGGGGTCGGCAGGATCGCCATGCCCGGTTCGCGCAGCACTTCGCGCGCGATGGCGCCCAGGGTGTTCCGGTTGTACTTGCAGTCCTCGACCAGAAAGCGGTGGCGCCGCCCGTCGCCGGCGTAGAGTTCGCGTGACAACCAGTCGTCGACCATCTCGGCGAGCAAAGGCGTCGTATCCTCGATCAACTCCAAGTCAAAATCGGCGCGGGCCTCGAAGGCGTGCAGCTGCAGGATACGCTGGCAGAAGCCGTGGATGGTGCTGATGAGGCACTGATCGAAGCCTTCGAGGGCACGCAGCAGTCTCTGGCGATGCACGCGCTGGGATGGGTCATCTTGCGCCCCCTGTGCATCGAGGGCTTGCAATGCCTCGCGCAGGCGGCTGCGCACGCGGTCTTCGAGTTCTTCGGTGGCGGCGCGTGTGAAGGTGACGACCGCGATGCGGTCGATGGCGATGCCCTCTTCGACGATGAGGCGCACGATGAGCGATGTGATGGTGTGGGTCTTGCCCGTGCCGGCGCTGGCCTCGAGCACCGTGATGCTGCCCTCGGGCAGCTCCTGGTCGGAGGCGAAGACGCGCAGGGACAGGTCGCCGGGGGGGCTCATGGCTCCTGCTCCACGAGCCAGTGTTTGACCACGCTGGTGGTCCTGCGACAGGCCCAGGCCGCCCGCCACAGCTGCAGCGAAAGGCGGGCGAAGTCGGGGTCGACGTCGTCGCTGCCCGGACGCCGCAGGGGGCTTTGGCCGGAAAAGACGCGGGCGATGTGCGGCTCGTCCAAGTCGCCAGCGCGGTCCTGGGGGCCGTAGGCCGCTTCGAAGGCCTGCTCTGCATCGCCCAGGGCCACCGCCAGTGCCTGCTGGAGCTCGGGGTCGAGCCTGGCGCCGGGCTCGAAGGCATCCTCGGCAATGACTTCGAGTTTGGAGAGCTTTTTGGCGAACGCGTAGGAGGCGTTGGGGAAGAGGGGGATCGGCTGTCTGCAGCCGCGCCGGTAGATGGCGACCAGGGCTTCGAGCTGCGCGTGGGCGTCGGGCGGGGTCTCGAAGCCTATCAGGGTGGTCTTGGGCGCGCCGCCCACGAAGCCGCCATAGACCACGGCCGCGCGCGTGGTCGCCGCATCGCTCTGGCTGGCGGCGAGCAGGGCGATCCAGGCACCCACCGTGTTGCGATGGCTTTCGCTGCTTCCAAACTGCAGCTGCAGGAGCACCTCGCGCTGGAGGATCTCGAGACTCCCCCTGAGGCAAACGCCCCCGACGTCGAGCTCGAAGGGGCGCGCGGGGGCTCGAGCCCTCGGCGCACCGGCAGCATCGATCAGGCCCGCCTTGTGCAGCATGTCCTCGGCGACCGCCGCCTCGCGTGCGGCCAGGGACCTGCCCGCATAACCCAGGGGCAAACGCCCCTCGGCGGTCACTTCGGCGATCGCCGCTTCGGCGGGCTGGCCGCGCAGGCGCGCCTCGACGATGGCCTTGCGCAGCGACCAGCGGGCGAGCGCGTCGAGACCGATGGCTTCGCGATCCTCGAGTTCGCGTTCGTAGTCACGCAGGTCGATGCGCATGTGCCGGCGCATCAGGTGGGCGGTGGGCTCGCGAAAGAAGGCGATCAAATCTTCGAGTTCGATGGTGCTCCCTGTGCGATCGTCGACGGCAGCATCGGGCGCTGCTACGGCCATGGTGAAAAACGGCGGGCGCAGGGCCTGTTCGCCGGGACGGGCGATGGCCTCGGCGCCGGCGCGCAGGCTGCGATCGAAGCTAAAGGGCCTAGGCGTTTCGGGATGGCGCGGGTCGCCATGACGCGGTGTGAAGGCGCTGGGTGAAAAAGCCTGCAGCGGATGATCGAAGCTCAGCGCCTCGCTGGGGCCGCGTGTGTCATCTGCTGCCGTGCAAAAGGAGTCGTCGATGCAGTCGCGCAACTCGCCGATGGGCACGCAGGGTGGGCGCAGCTCGCCGTCGTGGGGATCGCGCCCGGAGTACAGCACCAAAAGGCGCTGGCGCGCGGCCAGGATCGCCTCGAGCACGAGCTGGCGGTCCTCGTCGCGCAGGTCGCGATCGCCCAGGCGCGGGGCCCGTTCGATGGCGTCGAAGCCGTGACCGCGGCGCGCGCGGGGCAGCGCGTCTTCGTCCATACCGAGCAGACAGATCACGCGGTAGGGCACCGAGCGCATGGGCTGCATGGCGCACAGGGTCAGCGCGCCGCTCTGTTCGCGCGAGCCGGCCGAGGGCGCTTCGATGGCATCGGCCAGGGCCAGGCGCAGTGCCGGCAGCGACAGCGTTCGCGCGCAACCGGCCAGCTCGGTTTCGGAGACCAACGCAGCGATGGCTTCGCGCACGGCCCGCTGATGCCAGGCGTGCACGTCTTCGATGCGCGTCAGGGCTTCGAGCAGCTTGAGCAAAGCTTGCGCCCATTCATCCATCGGGCGCGGGGCCTGCAGCTGCTCGGCGAGGGCAAAGAGCATGTTGCAGAAGCTCGCCAGGCGGCCCACGCGCTCGCTGCCGGTGCCCTCGATGGCGTCGAAGGCGCGCACCTGTGTGGGACGGCCTGCGGCGTCCAGGCCCGACAGCAGGCGGCCGTCGTCGGCCTGCACCACGCCCAACATCAAGCGCCGCAGACCAAAACGCCAGGTGCTTTGCTCGTCGTCGGGTTGCTCGAAGTGGGCGCGGTGGGCGCCGTCGCGGCCCCAGCGGATGCCGCTGTCGGCGATCCAGCCGCGCAAAACACTCAGATCATCGCGATCGAGCTCGAAGCGGGCGGCGACGGGCTCGAGCGCGAGCAAGTCCAGCACGGCCGAGGCCTCGAAGCGGCCGTCGATCAACTCCAGGGCATGGAGCAGGGCGTCGGCCACGGGGTTTTGTTGGCGCGCGCCGAGATCGCTGATCGACAGGGCGATGCGCGGAGCGCCAAGCGACCCCCAGGCATCGGGGCCCGCCTGCGGCCGGCCACCCTGCAGGGAGCGCTCGAAGCGGCCCTGGGAAAAGACCGCGTCGCACAGGGGCGCGTAGCGCTCGAGGTCGGGGGTCATGATCAGAATATCGCGGGCTTCTAACTCAGGGTCATCAGCCAGCAGACCCAGCAGAAGCTCGCGCAGCACCTCGACCTGGCGGGTCGGACCGTGGCAGCGGTGGAATTGGATCGAGTCGTCGCCGGGCTCGAGGCGGTGACCCGGTGGCGGCGGCAGGCGCGCGGCCAGCAGGTCGGACTGCAGACGCCCGAGGGCTGGCACGCTGGACCTGGCGTCGGCAAAGGCGCGCTCGACATCGAAAAACGCCGGGCTGTCCTGGTAACCGTCGGACTGGGCTTCGAGCACGATCTGGAAGTCACGCGTCAGCCGTCCCAGGGAGATCAACAGCGGGTGAAGGGCGAGTTCCCCGTCGGGGTCCAGGGTGGTGTCGACCTCGTCGCGGCCGAGCTGCAGCCAGCGGGCCGAGCGCGACAGGCGCGGGGCGATCAGCTCCGCCCAATAGACATGGGAGGGCGTGAGCAGAAACAACTCCACGTCGATGCGCGTGGCGGCCGCTGACAGCAGCGACAGCCAACTGGGAGGCATGGTGTTGACGCCGAAGAGCCTCAGGGGCGCCTCGAGGTCAGCACAGGGCGCGCCGCTGCGCAGGAGGCGCTCTGCCTGCAACAGGCGACTGGCGCGGTGCAGATGCTGGGGGTGGTGCTGTTGGATCGCATGCCACAGGGCGGCCTGCCAGCCCAGGTGCTCGCCGGCCTGGGCGGGCGCCGGGCGTTGACCATCGCTAAACGCCAGGGCCAGCTCGGGGCGATAGGCCGCGTACTGATCGAAGACATCGGCCAGCTGGCGGCACAGGCCCAGGAGCTTGGGTCCGGCCGGCCCGTGCCAGTCGTCGAGATAGCCGGCGACGGCTTCGAAGCCCGGCTGCTCGACGAGCCCGGGAAGCACCTCGAGCAACGCCCAGCGCAGGCTCTGGGGCCGCCACAGATCGGGGCGCGCGCCGCCAGCTCCCGCGGGCGCCGCCTGGGGCTCTTGCAGAACCTGATCGAGCAGGCGCTGGATGCGAGCGGCGGGAAAGGGGAACAGCACGTTGGCGCACAGGCCCAGCTGCTCGGCCAGGCGGTGACGCAGCCAACGCTCCATGCCCGGGTGGGCCACCACCACCTCGACGGGCTCGAAGGGATCGGCCGGCGGCGCGCTGCGTAAAAGCTCGCCGAGAATCTCGGCCAACACTTCGATGCGATTGCTTCGGTAGACGCGCAGTCCTGGCATGTCGCCGCCCCGGGCGCGGGCACAATAGCGCAGGTGGCGACCGGCGGCAGCGGCGCGAGGGCTTCGAAGCGTCAGGGCTCGCGGGACTCGGCTCCGCGTCGTGGGGCCTCGGGCGCCGGACGGCGGGCCTCGAAGCGCCGTAGCGCCGCCTCCGCACGCTCGCGCTGCAGGGCCTCGCGCCTGCGCACGGCGCTCACATCGAGCGACTCGCGCGCCACCCGGGCGCGGCCCACGGCCAGATCTCGGCGATCTTCCATCTGCTCTCGCAGCCGATCGAGGGAGCCGTCACCCAGGCCCAGCTCGCCTTGCATGTCGGCGGCCAGCTCGCTGAGATCGGCCAGCGCCTGCTGCACGCGGGCTTCACCGATGCTGCGCTTGAGGGCCTCGAGCTTTTGGCGCGCGGCATCGACAGCGACCTGGCGCGCGGAAACCAGGTCGGCGTAGTTGGCTTCGGCGGTGTCGAACTGGCGCTTGCATTCCGACAGCTCGTCGGCGATCGCCTCCATGCGTAGGGCGTCGCTGGCGGCGGCCTGGCGATCGCCGTCCTCGAGGCGCGCAGCGACGCGGGCTTCGAGCTCGGCGCGCTCGTCATGCAGGCGCCCGTGTTGGCGGCGCAAGCGTTCACAGACGGCGGCGTAGCCGGCCAGGGTGCGGTTGTAGGTGGCGACCTGACGGCGCAGGCCGGCGCGCTCCTGATCGAGCAGGGCCTCGGCGTGGTGGGCTTCGAGCTCACCGAGGTGCGAGCCCACCACGGCGCGCCAGAGCTTATTGATACGTGTTGCGATCATTGAAAATAACTCCTGGTTTTGGTCGACGAATGGCTTCAGGACGGTGCGTACTCGCGCAGCATCTTCTCGGTGCGGGCGGCGCTGATCTTGCTGGCGAGCCGCTCCTGCTCGTGGGCGTCGCGCAGGGTCTTGGCCAGGCCGAAGGCCGACGAGACGGTGAAGTAAAGACCCATCAGCAGGTAGCCCTTGATCCAGTTGTCGAGCGGCAGATAGAGCACGCCGCCGGTGGTCAGGGTCAGGGCGATGGCGAAGGCGGCGATCACCTGAAAGCGCCAGGCGCCGGAGTCATCGTGGTGGTTGGTTTCCATGGTCGTGGTCCTGTGCTGACTGTGGCCGGCGTGCGTCGCCGGACTCGCCAGAGTGCGAATGCAGCGGGCGTGCCAGCCGCCTGCGACCTCCCACAGGGCGAAATTCCGCGGCGTTCTCGAACAAATCAGCGCCGTTTTTGAAGCCATCTATACATCTAATGATCATCATTGAGCGGCATACGTACAGCGGCTAGAGCTTGCCTCACGGATCGGGGCGTGCTCTGCTGCGGTCGATTCGATGCGCATTTGGGGTCCACCGCGAGCGGGCGCGATGGTGCTGCTGGCCGCACTCTCGGGTGTGGCAAGCGGCGCTGCCGGACAGACCGGCGTCGGTGCCGAAGCCCCGGCACAGCCGCAGCAGCCGGTCCTGACGGAAACGGGCGAAGCCGCCGCGGTCGCCGATCCGGACGGGCAGACCGCGATCGCCGACGCCCCTGCGGCCACATCCCCGGACCCGGCCGCGCCCGTCGACGCCCTGCTGGCCGAGGCCCAGGCGGCGATCGCGGACGGTCGTCACGAAGCGGCAGCCGGTCCCTTGGCCCGGGCCATCGCCCTGGACGCCGGACGCGCTGAAACCTGGGCCCTGCTCGCCCACCTCGAAACCCTGCGCAGCCGTCCGGTCGACGCCCAGCGAGCCTACGAGCGGGCGCTGGCAATCGACCCGGAATGGGCCGAGTTGCACGCGCGGCTGGGTCACGCGCGCGCAGCGGCCGGAGACCACCTGGGCGCGCGCGCTGCCTACCTGCGTGCGCTCCAGCTCGAAGCCGGCAACGAAACCGCACGCTGGGGCCTTCAGGCGCTACCCGCGCCGCGGCTTCAACCCCACGCGGCAGCACCCGACGCCGACTCTGACGGCGAGAGCGGATCCATCAACTACCGCCTGGAGTTATCGCTGGCCTACGCGGCCGGCCCCTCCTTGCTCTTTACGGCCGGCGCCCTCGGAGGTAGGTTGGCCACCGACGACGTCATGGCAGGCCTCGTGGTAACTGCGATCGCTCTTCCGGCGACGGTGCACTGGATCAACCGTCGAGTGGGCCACGGTTTTGCCGCCCTGCTGGGATGGCCTGGGTTCACTCTCGGTGGAGCGCTGCTGGGGGTCCTGTTCGTCAAAGATTGCGGCGGGGGCTTTTGCGAGCTGGGGGGCCTGCTCATCGGCGGCCTCGTCGGTGCCATCAGCTGGCCGATCCTGGACATCATCGCGTGGGGCGAATACACGCCTCCCAGGCATCAGCGCACCCAGGCCAGCGCAGCTGCTCAACTGGGAGTGTGGGTTTTGCCCACGGCGAATTCGGCACGGGCCGGAGTGGTGGCGCGGTTCTAGTCACCTGTGTCAGGTTAGGGCTCGCGAAATAAGGTTGCCAAGTCGGCTTCGAGGCGCCCGTCCGGCAAGGCGCGACGCCGCGCGAATACTCTATGTATTTGAAGGCGGCGCAACGCAGCTGGGCGGGATGGTTCGGAGTCGAGTTGGTAACCTTATTTTGCGGCGGCTCCTTAGCGGCGGCCCTCGCATGTTCAGGGGATTTGTAGGCTTCGTCGACCGTCTCGAAAGGGACCCACCCTGCCGTCGACGCCCGCCAAACCCTACAACTCCCCTGCCCGGCGCGATCTTCCACCGCTACCCTGACACAGTCGTGCGAACCAGGATCGCGGTGCCGGCGGCGGCGACGCAAGGCGGTCGTGGCGAGTATGCCCGCGACGGCCAAGATGCCCGCGCCTGGCCCCTTGGAACTCCCATGCGCATTGCTGCCGGCGCCAGAACTCGCAGCTGAACCATCGACAAAGCCGCCACAGCTCGAAGCCGCAACGCTGCCGACATCGATGCCAGAACACAGCGGCGCGCGTCGGCTTCAAATGGGACGGGAGCCCGGAGCCCTCGACGCGCGATGGGCGATAGGTTTCGCCGACTCGGGCGAGGTTGGGAGCACAGCCGGCGCCCCTCGCTCCGGCTTCGGAGCTTGATTGGCTGTTGTAGCGACCGGCGCCTCGGCGGCAGCACCCTCAGTCCGGCAGCGCGTACTGCACCAGGTAGCGCACCCGCCCCTCTTCACACCCCAGCAGCGTGACGCTGCCCTGGCGCTCGGTCAGCACCAGGAAGTACTCCAGGGCGTAACCCAGGGCCGCCAAGTAGGGCTCGGCGGCCAGGCACTGGGGCGGCACGCCCTCAAAGACGACCTCGGCGCGCCCGGGTGCCTGCTGCGGCACCCGCATGGCCCCGGTGCCACGGAAGGCCAACCGGTAGACTCCCGGCGCCCAGCGCACCACCGCCGCTGGCCCCAGACCGAAGGCGCCGATGGTCATGCGTAGGATCCGCCCCCACAGCGGCGAGCCCAGGGCCGCACCCATGGTGTCGAGCACCAGCGCCCGGGTGCACTCGGCGCCACCCAGCTCGAAAGCCAGCTCACTCATGGCCAAGAGGTGCTCGATGGGCAGCCATTGCAGGCCCCGGGCACGCTCTAGCTCCGCGCGGCTGTCGGCCAGGCACTGGCGAGCGCGGGCGGCCAGGGACGGATCGCCCGCCTCCAGGGCCGACCAGGCCAGCGACAGGTAGTGGGCGCGCACGGCGGGCGCGGGCGCGTCTTCGGAACGGCGCGGCACGCTCCCCCAATACGCCCCGAAGCGGCGACCGTCGATGCGCCGAGCCGCGGCTTTTGGTTCTTTGCGGACTTTTCTTCGGTGGCGCCCAGATTCCCATGGCGTGGACAGGCGCTTCGTAATAAGCCGTGCCCGCATGGAGGAGGTCCTGGTCGAGTCCGAAGCGCTGGCGCAGGCGGCGGATGAAGCGCAAAGCCGCCCCGGCTGGCGCTTGATCCGCCAGACCGCCTGGGAGCAGCGCGGGGGCCTCAGCCTGGGCGTGCTCGCCGGCCTTTGCTGGACCGCGGGCAAGGTGGCGGTGCCGAACCTGGTCAAGCAGGCCATCGACCGTGGCATCGGCAGCGGCTCCAACGACGCGATCCTGAAGTGGGCACTGCTGGTGGGCATCGCCGGCCTGATCTCCGCGCTCTTCACCGGCGTTCGCCGCTACATGGCCTTCCACGAGGCCCGCCGCGCCGAGCGCCGACTGCGGCTGCGCATGTTCGCGCACATCCAGCGCCTGCACTTCGGCTTCCACGACCGCACCCAGACCGGCCAGCTGATGAGCCGAGCCAACACCGACTTGCAACAGGTCCAGGGCCTGATCACCATGGTGCCGCTGACGGTCAGTAACCTGGTGACGGTGCTGGCGGTGACCGCGGTGATGGCAATAACCGAGCCGCTTCTGGCGCTCTTGGCCCTGGGGTCGCTGCCCTTCGTCAATCTGCTGGGCAAGCGCTTCTCCAGCGCCCTGCACCCGGCCGTGCGCGGCTTACAGGAAGAGTCGGCGCAGCTGGCGGCGGTGGTCGAGGAGAGCGTGGCCGGGGTGCGCGTGGTCAAGGGCTTCGGCGCCGAGCCGCTGCAACAAAAACGCCTGGAGCGCGAGGCCGACGACGTCTTCGGCATGGCCATGCAGGCCGCCTGGGTGCGCTCGACCTACCTGCCAGCCATCGAGCTGATCCCGAACCTGGGTCTGATCATGGTGCTGGGCTACGGCGGCCATCTGGTGCTCGAGGGTTCGCTGACCATCGGCAACCTGATCATGTTCAACTTCTACGTGATCCTGCTGGTCAACCCCCTGCGCATGCTCGGTTCCATCATCGCCCAGGCCGAGCGCGCCTCCGCCGCCGCCGACCGCGTGGCCGCGGTGCTGTCCACCGCACCGCTGATCGTCGACCCGAAAACAAGCCGCGCACTGCCGCAGAGCAACGTCGCGGCCGGTCCGGCGCGCGGCGAAGTGCGCTTCGAGGGCGTGCGCTTCGGCTACGGACCTGCAAATACCACGGACGACGGCCGGGCCGTGCTCGAAGGCTTCGACCTGCACGTCGAGGCGGGCACGTCGGTAGCCATCGTCGGCGCCACCGGCTGCGGCAAGAGCACCGTGGCCAAGCTGATCCCGCGCTTCTACGACGTCTGGGACGGGCGCGTGTGCATCGACGGCGTCGACGTGCGCGAGCTGTCGCTGCCGGAGCTGCGCGGCGCGGTGGGCCTGGTTTTCGAGGACACGTTCTTGTTCAGCGACTCGATCGCCAGAAACATCGCCTTCGCCGACCCCGACGCCAGCGCCGAGGCAATTGAGCGCGCCGCGCGCCTGGCCGGCGCCGCCGACTTCATCGAGGCCCTACCCGAGGGTTATGACACGCCCATCGGTGAGCGCGGCTACTCGCTGTCGGGCGGCCAGCGCCAGCGCATCGCCATCGCGCGGGCGATTCTGCACGACCCGCGCGTGCTCTTGCTCGACGACGCCACCTCCTCGGTCGACCCCGACAAGGAGCACGAGATCCGCGAGGCCATGGCCGAAGTCATGGGCGGTCGCACCACCATCGTCATCGCACACCGCCCCGCCACGGTGGCCCTGGCCGATCGGGTGGTGCTGCTGCAGGACGGACGCATCGCCGCCGAGGGCACCCACGAACAGCTGCTGCGCGAAAACCCGGCCTACCGCAAGGTCCTGGCGGCCGACGCGCCGGAGGCCAGCCCGTGAGCCAGCCCGCACGCGATCCCTCGCGGCAAGCGGTCGCCCACGCCGGCGCCGCTGGTGCCGATCTATCGGTCCTGGAGGTGCTGCGCCGCACCACGCGTCTTCTACAGCCCCACCGGCGCGACGTGCTGATCGCCCTGGGCCTGATCATCGCCTTCACCGGCGCGGCCCTGGCCGGCCCTTTCATTATCAAGGTCGCCATCGACGAGGGCATCGAGGCCGGCTCGGTCACGCATCTAAACTTCGCCATCGGCGCCTACGTTCTGGTCAAACTCTCGGCCTACGTGCTCCACCGCTACCAGATCCGTGTGCTCAGCCGCGTCGGCGAGAGCTTCCTGCGCGACTTGCGCGTGCGGGTCTTTGCCCACCTACAGCGGCTGTCGATGCCCTTCTACGACCGCCAGAAAGCCGGCGTACTGGTCTCGCGCATGACCTCCGACGTCGACTCGCTGCAGGAGCTGGTGCAGACGGGCCTGATGATGCTCATCAGCAACGGCCTGCTGTTCCTACTTTCAGCCATGGTGCTGACAGCCGTCAGCTGGCAGCTCATGCTCAGCTGCCTGGTCGCGGTACCCTTCGTGCTTTTGGCGTCGGTGAAATTCGCCCGCGACTCGCGCACCACCTACACCCTGGTGCGCGACCGCATTGCCAACACCCTGTCGCAGCTGCAGGAGGGCATCACCGGCGTGCGCGTGATCCAGGCCTACGCTGGCGAGGCCCACACCCGCGACCGCTTCGCCCAGGCCAACCACGATCTCTTTGGCGCCCACATGGCCGCCACCCGCCTGCAGGCCTGGTACCTGCCGGTGATCGAATTCGCCGGCACCGGCACCACCGCGCTGGTGGTGGGCGTGGGCGGCTTTCTCGTGCACCAGGGCAGCGCCACCATCGGCACCGTCACCTTCTTCATCCTCACCCTGAGCAACCTCTTCGAGCCGATCCAGCAATTCAGCCAGCTGTTCAACCAGGTGCAGTCGGCCAGCGCCAGCCTGCGCAAGCTCTACGGCCTGCTCGACACCGAGGTCGATGTGCCCGAGCGCGAAGATAGCTGCGAGCTGCCGGAGCGGGGCCCGATCGAGGTCCAGGGTTTGAGCTTCAGCTACCACCCCGACGGCCCGCGTATCCTCGAAGGCGTGGACCTGAGCATCGCCCCGGGCGAGCGCCTGGCCCTGGTCGGTCCCACCGGGGCGGGCAAGTCCACGCTCGCCAAGCTCATCGCCCGCCTCTACGACCCGACCGCGGGTCAAATCACCTTTGGCGGCGTGGGCCTGCGCGACGCCAGCGCCGCCTCCCTGCGCAAGCGCATCGTGGTGGTGCCCCAGGAGGGGTTTCTCTTCAACGCCTCGATCCGCGACAATGTGCGCGTGGCCCGTGGTGACGCCAGTGACATCGAGGTCGAGGCGGCACTCGCGCGCATCGGCGTGCTCGAGCGCTTCGCGGCGCTGCCCCAGGGCCTCGACACCCAGGTCGACGAGCGCGGCGCGCGCCTGAGCGCCGGCGAAAAGCAGCTGGTCTCGCTGGCGCGTGCGGCGCTGGTGGATCCGGCCGTGCTGATCCTGGACGAGGCCACCAGCAGCCTCGACCCCGGCACCGAAGCCCTCGTCGACAGCGCCATGCAGGAGCTGATGCAGGGGCGCACCGTCATCGTGATCGCCCACCGCCTGGGCACCGCCGAGCAGGCCGACCGCGTGGGCGTCGTCGCAGGCGGACACCTGGCCGAGCTGGGCAGCCACGACGAGCTGGTGGCCCTGGGCGGCCACTACGCCAGCCTTTACGACAACTGGCAGGCGGGGCTATCGGCCACAGCGGGTGCCGCCGCCGAGGCGTGAGAGGCATCGGACTCAAAAAGTCGTTTCAGAAGAGTGCTTCAGAAGACCGATTCAAAAGACCACACCCACCTCGCACGGAAAGCGCACCTCGAGCAGCAAGTCCTCGCCGCTCTTCAGATCCTGGCAGGCCTGACCGAGCAGCCGAATGTGGCGCGGGCTGCTCAACTCCCAGCCATCGGCGCCGCCGCACTCCAGGGCCTTGCCATTGATGGTCACCGTCCCCAGGCACGCGTCGCCGGTGACGCTGCCATTGAGCTGCACCTCGCAGCCGAGCTGGGTACCGACAATATTGGTGAGCGCGGCACGCAGACTGCTGTCGTCGCCGGCCACCCAGTATTCGGCGTTGGCATCGCCGGGGCCGCGGCCCAGGCCGGCGTTGGCGACCGCCTGTTGATGCTCGGCGCTGACGGTGCCGGCGCCCACGCTGATGATGAAGGTGCGAATGCCCAACGAATAGGCGCGTTCGGTGGCGGCTATGGCCTCCTGCTGACCGTTTTGCGGATCGAGCTCCTCGCAACGATCGGGCTCGCCGTCGGTGGCAAGGATGAAGACGATGGGGTTTCCCTCGGCGTCCGGATCGGGGGTGGCAAGTCCCAGGTCGTCGATGATGCGATCGATGGCATCGCCGGTGGGCGTGTCCTCGATCACATCGGCGTTGCGATAGATGTTGGCGATGGCGTCGTAGTTGTCGAGGGACGGGGCAACGGTCGTCACCATTGGGCATTCACCGATGGGCTCGGGATTGCTGCCGCCCGACTCGGCCGAAAAGAGCGCCAGGCCGAAACGCACCTGGGACTGCAGGTCTGCGATCAGGCCGTCGGGCGAGGTCAGCAGGAAATCGCGCAGCACATCCCAGCGCGAGCGATCGCCCTCGAAGGCCTCGCTCATACTCGAACTCTGATCGACGATCAGGATCACGGTGGGCGTCACGCGACTGGCGCGCACTGTGGTGTCGGCGCAGGTTGAAGAGGGAGTGCCGCCGGACGCGCTGGCCCCGGCAGAGCCGGGAGTGCCCGTGCTGACATCGATGGGATCGGCATTGCCGAAACCGCCATCGGGAACGGCGGAACTCGAGCCCGAACCCGAGCCGCTGCTGTCGTCACCGCCGCAGCCCAGCGCGAGCAACACAAGCCAAATCCCCAGAGTCGCCCGCCGTGCCATCACTGCCTCCATTCCGTGTCGATACCCGGGGAGGCTAGCGCAGAGTGGCGGCGGGCAATAGTCGCGGGCATCTACCGGGGCGTGCCGAAGGGGGGAGCGATTCGTTCCCGGGCCCCTGGAGGCGACCCGGAGTTGGCCCCATGGACCACCTCAAGACACCGTCCGCGCGGTCGTATCAGGTGTAGGTGCGTGGACCCGAGAGAGATTCCGGCGGTCTGACGCGCACGGCCCTCGTGCGGATCGCCCTGCGGGTTGGCGCGGTCATCGTCGCTGGCACCCTGCTGAGCTACTGGCACGTCGTCTCCACACTCGAGGAACACGCCCTGGAGGCCCTGGGCGAGTACGCCGTCGAGCGGGCTCGCACCGAGGAGCACCTCTTCCGCCTGGCCGAAAGCCAGCAGGAGCTGGCTCGAACGGAGGCTCAAAGGCTCCTGAAACAAGCCGCCCGGGGCGACCCCACCGCAGACTTCGAGCGCCTCTTGGGCGCCTTCGACGATGGCACCACGCGTACGCGCCTCGAGGGCTTCGATGGCACCCGCGACCCCTTCGCATTTCTGGGACGCAACGTGGAACTCGACCTGGACCTCAAGCGACGGGTCCTGGTGTACCACGAGCTGAGCCAGCGCTTCGGCCCGACCTGGCGCGCAGCCTTTCCCAACTTCTACGTTACGCTCCCCGAAAATGGCCTCGTGGGCTATTGGCCCGAAGAGCCCGATTGGGCGCACACCGCAAGCGCCTCACTCGACATCGCCGCCGAGGAATACAGCCTCATCGCCTCGCCCAAGGAAAACCCGAAGCGCCAATCGCGCTGGACGGGGCTCTTCTTCGACAAGGTATCCAAGGCCTGGATGGTCTCGTGCTCGACTCCGGTGGATTTCCGAGGACGCTGGGTGGGCACCATCGGGCTCGACCTGCCGATCAATGACTTGATGGCGCGTACGCTAGAAACACGCCTCCCCGGCAGCTACAACTTCATCATTCGTACCGACGGCCGGCTGTTGGCCCATCCGGAGATGATGGCCGAGCTCGAAGCCGAAGCGGGCATGTTCCAGATCGAGGGTTCGGGACATCGAGAGCTCGAGCGGACGCTCGGACTCGCCCGTCAGCTCGAAAATCACGCGCTCTTCGAAGACGATGCGTCACGGCGCTACCTGGCGATGACACGGTTGCAGGGACCGGGTTGGATCTTCGTCATCTCGTACGCGAAATCCGAAGTGACGGCCGCCGCCCGTAAGACGGCGAGCCTCATCTTGCTGCTGGGCCTGTGCTCGCTACTGCTCGAACTACTGATCTTCTACGCGATCTTGCACCGCATGGTGGGAAGGCCGCTGTCGGCTCTCATGGGGGCGACAGAGCAGGTCGCTTCCGGTGACCTGACAACGCCGGTCGTACAAAACTACGACGGCGAACTGGGCCGCCTGGCCAAGGCCTTCGATGGGATGCGCGCGGCACTGCTGCTACGACAGCAACGGGCCGAAGTGGAGTTGGACGAACGCAGGCACGCGGAAAAACGGCTTCAAACCACCTTGGCGGAGCGCGAAGTACTCCTGCGCGAAGTTCACCACCGCGTAAAGAACAACCTGCAGATCGTTTCAAGCCTGCTCGGGTTGCAAATCGCGGACGTCGAGCAGAACCCCTCATCGGCGGTCGCCGCACTGGTATCCAGTCGCGAACGAGTGCTGGCGATGGCCCGCCTGCACGAGAAGATCTACCAGCTCGACGCGTTGGCGGAGGTCGACATGTACGCCTACACCGTCGAGACTGCCGATAACGTGCTGCGCTTCTCCGAACGCCAGCACAACATCGAACTCAGTGTGCAAGGCCAGACACTGATGCTGTCACTCGACCAGGCGGTGCCGGCGGCCTTGCTCCTCAACGAGCTAGTCTTGAACGCCTTCCAGCACGCCTTCCCCGACGGGCGTTCCGGCCACCTGCGCATCGAGCTGAGACTAGAAGGCGCAGAGGTGTTGCTGGTGGTCGCCGACAACGGGGTAGGCTTCAGCGAGGAGCAGCTCGAACAAGCCTCGAGTTCCCTCGGACTGACGTTGGTGCGCGCGCTCGCCGGTCAGATCGACGGCGATCTGACGATCGCCTCAGAGCCAGGTGATACCCGCTTCGAACTTCGCTTCGAGCGTTCGGGCCTGCAACCCCGGCACGCTGATGCCCACGAAGGCTCGACGCCGGAGACGGCCGCCGACGCCTGAGGGTTTGATCGTAGATCACCGAGCCAGATCGGCTTCGGAGCGCCTGCCTGGCAAGGCGCGCCGCCGACACCCTCGTGCTATTCCGCCGCGACCGGCTGGTCGTCGATCACCGGCAGCGTTCGCCCGGCTCGCTCGATCGATACGGGGGCTTCCTGCTGCTTGATGAGGTTTTCGACGACGCTGTCGAAAGCCTTGCGCAGGGGCGGGACGGCGTCGAGGCCGCCGTTGACCGCGGCGCGCAAGAGCGACGGCAGATAGGGCGCCACTTCACCCAGGGCGCGACCGTGCTTTTTGGCGGTCTTGAGGCTTTGCTGGCCGCGCTCGAGGCCACGGCCGAGGTGAATGCGGGCGCGCTCGAGGGGGCCCTTGCCGATGAGGGGACCCACGTGGTGCACGAGGTCCGCGGCAGCCCCGGCCGCCCGGTGGGGGGGCTTGAAGAAGGGGCGGCTGTAGCGGCTGCCAGCGATGAAGTCGCGCACTTGCTCGACGGTTACACCCTCGCGCGTCAGCGCCGCTTCAAACTCTTCGAGCGCCCGCTGGCGCGCCTTGAAGAGGTACATCTGGACCCGCGAATGAAAGCTGACGGCGCCATCACCGCTGGTTTCCACGGGGCAGAAGATGGCCTCCGGGTACAGCTCAGTGACCGCACTCTGGACGCCGTCGGAGACGCCGGAGCTGGGCATGCAGCCGAAGGGCTTGACGCTGATGGTCATGTGCGCCTTCTGGTGAATGACGTTGAGGATGAGCTTGGCCACTTCCATGTGGCCCTCGCCACCGCGCAACTCCACGTTGTAGTGGCTGTGGCCGACCTGGGCGACTTCTTCCATGTCGGGCAGTTTGTGCCCGTAAAGGCCGATCAGGTGGGCGAAGGTCTGGACGATGCCGCGCACCGCCAGATCGCCAAGCCACACGCCCGCCAAGATGAGTCCTGCGTCGGAGTCCTCGAGACCAAAGGGACCACCGTCGGCACCGCGCAGCATGGCGCGGGTCTTGGTGTCGTGGCGCACCTCCCAGAGGTTGTAGAGCACGAGGTTGGCGATGATCTGGATCTCGACCTGGGCGCCCTCCTCTTCCAGGAAGCGCTGCAAGTGATAGTTGCCGTCGCCCTCGGTGGTCATGGCCCAGAACTCGCCGAGCACACTGACGCGCGGCTTGGGCCGGGTGGGGTCGACCTTCACCGCGGCAAAGACCCGACGGGCCCGAAGCAGCGCCCCCACAACCGAGCGCCCCTCGGCCAGGGCGTCATAGAGGATCTGCTTGACCTCTTCGACGGCGCGATCGGTGGCGCCAGGCTCGACCTCGTAGGGACGCAGCCGGTAGGCCATCATGTTGATGACGTCGCCCGAAAACAGCGCCTTGGCCAGGGCGATGAAGAAGCTGGCGTTGAGTTCCAGCCCCATCTCTTCACCCGCAGTCTGATCGAGGCTGCCGGCGTGCTGAAAGAGCAGCACCCGAAAGCCGTCGAAACCCGCCTCACGCAGGGCCTTGCGGTATTCGGTGACGTACATGCCGAAGCGGCACGGTCCACAGGCGCCAGCGGTCAAGAAGGCATAGCCGTCGACCACTTCCTCGGCGCTGAGTCCCTCCTCATCGCGCAGCCGGCACAGCTCCTTGACCAGGTTGCCCACGGTGAAGTGGGTGGGATTGCACTGGCCCCGATTGCCGTATTCCTTGCCCGCGCGCAGCGAGTCCTGGTCGGGGCAGTCGAGGGCGCGCACCTGGTAGCCCAGCCCCTTCAAAGCCCCTTCGACGATGAAGTCGTGGGCAATGGTCAGGCCGCCGAGCAGAAGCGTCGTTTTGGGACGCTGTCCTGCCGTGAACTGCGGCGTCGTCATCGAATCTTTCCAGTGACCGGTCTCGGTTGCGAGGCCCAGTCGCGCTCTCTCTTCGGCCTCGAAGCGGGCGAGTTCGGAATCGATGTCGATCGTCGACTCAAGCATGCTCATCTCTCCTGGCTAAGCGCGAAAGCGGCAGCGGGGCTGCGCTTGCGCCGAAGTTGAATCAAGTCGTCACCGCCGCTCTTGGCTGCGGCCGAAGCAGTGGAAGGGTTGGCACCGTTGGCACCGGGCTCGTCCTGCCGATAACCGCGGGCGCGATCCTCGAGCGCGGCGAGCTGGGAGTCACCATCGCCGACTGCGCCCCGCAGCTGGGCCTCGCGCAACTCGAGCAGCTCGCGACGCTTGTCCTCGATGCGCCGCTGTAGCTCGGCCTTCTTTGCGGCCAGGTCTTCCAGACGCTCCAGGTGCAGTTGCAGGGAGTGGGCGTAGGTCTTGACCCGGATCTTGATCGAGCCGCCGGGCTTGTTGGCGTCGATGTCGTGTAGCGCCGAGTGGGGCACGCTGCTGTTTTGTACGATCTTGTCGACGATGCCGTAGGTGGGCGCGTCGTGGCCGCACTTGAAGCTGCTGAGGTCGAGCAGGGCCACATTGGGGTGGCGGGCGGCAAACTTGGCCGCCCACACGCGCATGGCGCTATTGGCCGAGTAGTTCTCGGGCCACACATCCTCGACGCTGAGCGCCTGCTCGCCCTCGCCAAAGAAGCGACTCAGATAGGCCCGGTCCTTGGGAATCGAGCGGATCGACAGCACCGGATAGCCGATGGCCTGGAACTCGTCGGGGATGCCGTGGTTGAGGCCGGGGTCGAGGTGGTAGGGGCGACCGATGACCAGGATGGCGATGCGGTTTTCAGCTTCGACGGTCTCGAGGATGGCCCGCCCCTTGGCCTCCAGGTCGCGGTCGAAGGCCGTCAGGGCTTCGAAGCCCACGCCCACCGCATGGTCGTTTTCGTCCTCGGTGATCTGCAGCAGCTCGCCGAAGGTCTCCCACATGCGCCGCTTCATCAGCACCGGCTCATTGAACGAGAGCGTGGGGTCGATGTAGCGGATGCCGCGCTCGGCAAAGAAGTCTTTTTCCTTGGTGAACGCCGCGCGCGTGACGTTGGGTGTGCCAGCCACGATGGGGCAGGCGGCGTTGTCCATGGAGCCTTCGAGAAAGCTCGGAACGTGCGTCAAGCTCGGGAAGAAGATGGCGTTGAGCGCGCGCCTTTGGTGCTTGTGGAAGAGCAGGTTGTGGATGTGGGCCTGCACCACCTTGGCCGGATAGCAGGGGTCGACCGAGCCGTATTTGCCACCTTCTTTGAAGAGTTCCTCGGTGGTGGCGTCGCTGAAGATGACGTTGTTGGGCTGCAGGCCCAGGGCCTCGAAGTAGGCGCGCCAAAAGGGACCGGTGGAGTAGTGGTTGAGCACGCGCGGCAGGCCGATGCGGTAGCGTTTGCGGTGCTTGACGGCCTCTTCAGAAGAGCGCTCGAAGCCGCGCACGAAGGCCTCGCGCTTGATGCTGCCCAGCAGCGTGCGCCGGGCGCGGATGTCGCGAATGGGCGCGCCGGCCTCGGGCAGCGGTCCGGGCCGAATCACGCGCGCGAAGGCGCGCTTGGCCTCGTAGCTGACGAGGTTTGGGTACTGCTTCATCACCTCCTTGCGCTCCTTGACCAGCTGCAGCATCGCGTCCTTGGACTCGACCATGCCCTTTTCGCAGGAGAAGCCGCTGATGTAGCGGCTGGAGCTGCCGTCGGGGCGACGCGCATCGATGAAGGTGCGCGAGCAGTTGTTGGGGCAGAAGTGACAGACGGTGCTGGCGTCGTTGCGCGTCTGGTAACTCAGGTCGATGGCGCCATCGAGGCCGATGAAGCGGCTCTGACCGCGTCGCTTGACCGTGCGCAGCGTCTCCATGGCGGCACCGATGGCACCGGCCTCGCCGCTGTGGGGATGGACGAAGACCTCGGCGTCGGGCACGCGCTCGCGGATGTAGTCCACCTGCGCCTTGACCGCCGCCAGGTTGTACTGGGTGCCGCCCTGCAGGACGAAGCGCTTGCCCAGCGACGCCAGCCGCTGCACCCCGACCACGTACTGCCAGATATTCTTCGGCAGCACCTGGGCCAGGCCGGCCAGAAGCTGCTCCTTGCCGAAGCCCTCCTTCTGGAAGTTGACGCGGTCGGTGTCGAGGAAGACGGCGCAGCCGTAGTTGAATTTGGGCGCCAGGTCCGCTCGGAACGCGGTTTCGGCGTATTCGGTGACCGGCAAACCGAACTGATCGGCCATGGCCTGAAGCAGCATTCCGTTGCCGGCCGAGCACTGGTTGGAGAGCTTGAACGACTTGATGTCGCCCTTCTCCATGAACAGCACCTTGATGTCCTGGCCGCCGATGTCGCAGACCACGTCGATCGGACCGAAGTAGTGGGTGGCGCTCTTCATATGCGCCACCGTCTCGACGATGTTGACGTCGGCCTGCACGCACTCCTCGAGCACGTCGGCGGCGTAGCCGGTGGCGCCGAAGCCGATCACCTCGAGCGTCGCACCCTTGGCCTCCACGCGCTCGCGCAGATCGCGCAAGAGATCCTTGGCGTCCTGGATCGGATTGCCCTTGGAAAGCGTGTAGGCCTTCATCAAGAGTTCGCCGTCTTCGCCGAGCAGCACGGCCTTGGACGAGGTGCTGCCGCCGTCGAGGCCGATGGCGGCGCGCACGATCTCGCCGGCGGGCAGCGCGGGCTCCTCGAAGGGCGGCGTGGTGTAGGCCTCCCGAAACGCTTCCAGTTCTTCGGTGCTGTTGACGAGCGGTTTGTCGACGCTGTCAGCAGCGCGCACGCTGCGGCCCTCGCCGATGTACTTGCGCAGCCCGTCGATGCCGGCGTAGCGACCGATCTCGGGCTCCTCGTGGCAGCCGAAGACCACCGAACCGAAGGCCGCATAGAGCTCGGCGTTTTCCGGCACCCGGATCAGCTCTTCGACGGGCACGTCGCGCGGATACTCGTAGCCGCGTTCCTGCCAGGTCTCGGGAATGCGCTTGCGCCAGCACTGCTGCAGAAACGGCAGATAGGTGTTGGGACCGCCCAGCAAAAGCACCTGATGGCGCAGGGTATTGCCGCGGGTCAGCACCGACAGGTTCTGCATCACGATGGCGTCGGCCAGCGAGCACATGATCTCGTCGGCCGGGATGCCGGTCTTGACCAGGTTGACGATGTCGGTCTCTGCAAAGACGCCGCACTTGGCCGCCACGTGATGCAGGCGCTCGGCGTCGAAGTTCAGGGCGGCGGCCTCCTGCTGGGTGACGCCGGCCTTGATCATGCACTTGTCGATGGTGGCGCCGGTACCCGAGGCGCACTTGTCGTTCATCGAGCAGGTCGCGAGTTTTTCGCCGCTATCCTCGCTCTGCTTGAAGATGATGATCTTGGCGTCCTGGCCACCCAGCTCGACCACCGAGCCGGCCTCGGGATGCAGCGTCTCCACCGCCAGCGTGACGGCGTTGACCTCCTGAACGAATTTCGCGCCCAGGGGTTCCACCAGCGGGCCCGCGCCCGAGCCGGTCATGAAGATGCGAATGTCCTCGCGGGCGACTTTCGGAAAGGCGTCACCGATGCGCACCAGGAAGTCGAGCACGGTCTCGGGCTGGCGCGTGTGGTGACGCTGGTAGTCGGACCACAGGATCTCGCGGCTGTCCGGATCGACAACCACAGCTTTGACCGTGGTGGAGCCGACGTCGATACCTACGATGATCGGGTGTTCAGATGGCATAACTGGGAAGGGTAACGAAAGCTGGGCTGGGGAAGATGGGCCGCTGATTTAGGAGCAGCCGTCGCTACCGATGTGAACACCGACGGCCAACCTGCCCACTGACTTGATCCTGCTCATAGTGCCGCTTGCGCCAAACGTGTACCCCCTGCAACGGGGCAAACTTCAAAAAAATCGCTGCGTCTGGACGCGTCCGACCGGCGGCATCGGCGGCTCGCACCCGCGCAGCATACAGGTATCCGGCGCAGCCGGAAGCCACCTCGCTTCGACCCGTCGTAAAGCGCATTCGCGGGGTCATAGTGCCGCCGAGGCGGCCGCCAATCAATCCCCCCTGCGGAGCCGCCCCTGAAGCCCAGCCCAGGCTCAACCCAGGCTCAACCCTGGTAGCGCTCGCCGTTGTCGCACAGGATCGTGACCACGGTCTGGCCCGGCTCCATCGCCGCTGCCACGCGACAGGCGGCATGCACATTGGCGCCCGACGACGGGCCCACGTACAGCCCCTCGACCCGCGAGAGCTGCCCGGCCATGCGCTGGGCCTCGGGGTCGGAGACGGTCAGCACCTCGTCGATGCGCTCGCGATCGAGCACCGGCGGCACGAAGCCGGCGCCCAGGCCCTGGATCGCATGCAGGCCGGGCCGCCCGCCGCTGAGCACCGCCGAAGACCGCGGCTCCACCGCCACGATGCGCGGCGACAGCCCGCGCGCCGCCAGGCCCCGGGCGATGCCCGTGAGCGTGCCGCCGGTGCCCACGCCGGCGACCACGGCGTCGACGGCACCCGAGGCGGCCTCGAAAATCTCGACCGCGGTGGTGCGCTCGTGGGCCGCCGGATTTTCCGGATTGTCGAATTGCCGCGGCATCCAGGCCCCCTGCTCCCGGGCCAGCGCCGTGGCCCGCTCGACCGCGCCGCGCATGCCCTCGTGGGCCGGTGTCAGCAGCATCTCGGCGCCGTAGGCCCGCAGCATCGACTGCCGCGCGGAGGCCATGTCCTCGGGCATCACCAGGGTGCATGGATAGCCGCGCACCGCCGCCAGCATGGCCAGACTGATGCCGGTGTTGCCGCTGGTAGCCTCTACGATACCGCGACCGGGTGTCAGCTCCCCGCTGGCCTCGGCCGCCGCGATCATGGCCTTGGCGGGGCGGTCCTTGACGCTGCCGGAAGGATTGTTGGCCTCGACCTTGGCCAGCACGCAGGCGCCGCCCCGGGGCGAGAGACCCGAGAGCTGGACCAAGGGGGTGTTGCCGACCAGATCCCAGACGTTTTCGGCGATTGCGGGCGCCATGGTGCCAGCCTAGACAAAAACGTCGTCCAGAGCACCGATCGGTTTGAAATCGCCGCGGCAGCCCCATGCAACGCGACAACCTGGCTGCAACGGAACGCCTCTGCGTGCAACGTGGCGATTGCAACGCAACGGCGCCGAATAGAATACGTGAGAAGGCGCCTGCAGGAGCTGCATAGGGGCGCGTGTGGCCAATGCCAGGGCGATCGCCTTTGCTCCGCGCCCGTGATACCAGTCTCGCGCATGGGTGCCGAGAGTGATCGAAGCCAGGCCCCCTGGAGGCGCGCTGCCTGGGGCGTCCCGGTCTGGCTGCTCATCTTCACCCTGGTCCTATCGTGGCTGGGCGCAAGTGGCCCGCTGCAGGCGCAGCAAGGCGATTTTGACGCGCCCGAAGGCCCCAATGATGCCGGCTTCGAGGACGCGCCCGGAGAAGAGCTGATCGACGATCCGGAACTCGCCGGCGTGCCGAGCGATCCGGAGCCGAAGCGCGCGGCCGAGACGCCGCTCGAAGCGCCCGCTGCGCCGTCCGGTGAGGTGCGCGTGGTGCTGCGCACGCGCATGGGTGTCGATGTGCAGTGGCAGGATCCGCGCGAGGACATCTTCGAGGCCACCCAGCTGGCGCTCTTCGAGGCCCGCGTGCGGCGTTCGGAGCGCCTGCTCTTCGGCGTCGGCCTGCGCCTGCGCCACGTCTATGCCACGCGCCAAGAGGACACGCCCGATGCCGGCGCCGCCCGCCACGAGCTCGACGCCACGCCCACCGCTGGTTATGCCGAGCTGGGCTTGGCCGACCCACTGCACCTGCGCCTGGGCTACCAGAGCGTGCACCTGGGTCGCTTCGACGTCTTCAACGCCGCCGACATCTTGAGTAGCTACGATTTGCGCTCGGGGCCGACCACGATGCCGGAAGCCGCCGAGATCGCCCAGCCCGCCGTGCGGCTGGACTGGGAGCCCAGCGGCTCGCTGCTCTTTCGGCTGCTCTACGTGCCCTTCTTTCAGCCCCACCGCGCGCGCATCTCCCAGGGCGACTACGCGCTGGCGCCGGCGACAGGAGCAGCGGCGACACAAGCAGAGATCGATGAAGCCCTGGCGATGGCGGTGGGCCCGGACACGGCGCCGTCGGCGGCGGAGCTTCTGCGCAGCACCGTCTCGCGCTCGAGCCAGGGACGGCTGGCCGACAGCAGCTTTTCAGCCTTCGCCCCCGATCCCGACCCGACCCATCCCCAGGCCGCCCTGCGCTTTTTGTGGCGCGGCGGCGCCGGTGAGCTGGGGCTGACCGTGGGCACCGCCCTCGAGCACTTGCCGGTGACGGAGCTGTCGCAGCCGCGCCTTTCGCAGCTGAGCGATGGGCTCAACAATGGCGCGGCGATCGAGGGCGAGGGGCCGCTCTTCGAGGTGCGCTACGGGCGCTTCGCCGTGGCCTCCCTGGACGCCGCCACCGACCTCGCGGGCTTTCAACTGGGAGCTGAGCTGGCCTACATGCGCGGCCGCACACTGTTGGCGGGCCAGACGGGCCTGCCGGCCGAGCCCGACGAGACCGACGTGGCGCACGCCTCGCTGCGCACCGAGCGCATCGTCGGCCAGAGCTGGGTCTTGACCCTCGAGGCCTTTGGTCAGTACGCGCTGACGCCGCCCGACGATTCGGCACGCCGCTTCATGTTCATGACCGAGGACCGGCTGTTGCTGGGCGCCGCGGCCTTCACCGCCTTCGCCGTGCCCAGCGCGGGGCTGCGCATGGAACTCGGCGGCGGCGTGCTCAACGGGCCGAGCTACCTGATCGCGCCACGCCTGGAGCTGGAGCTGGTCACCTTGACCGAGGGTTTGTTCGTCGAACTCGGCGCCTACATCCTCGGTGGCAAACGCTCGCCCGACACCACCGACCCGACGCTCGCCCTGGGCGGGCGCTACAGCAACGTCGACCAGGTCTTCGCCGGCCTGCGCTTTCTGCCCTGAATCAGCTGGGCGAAGACAGGATCGACAACAGCTGCGTCGGTTCGTCGATCAAAAACGACGGTTCGTGCAGCTGCAGCCGCGAGGCGGCCGTGTAGCCCCAGCTGACGGCGATCACCGGCACCCTCAGGGCGCGGCAGGCGTCGATGTCACGCGTCTCGTCGCCCACGTAGATGACCTCGTTGTGGGACAGGCCGCGGCGGCGCATCAGGGAGCGCAGGTGGCGCTGCTTGCCCCAGACGTTGCTGGCGGTGGAGATGAAATCAAAACTCTCCAGGCCATTTTCGCGCAGGAAGATCTCCACGTTGCGGCGGCTGTTGGAGCTGAAGACGCCCAGGCTGTAGCCGCGGGTGTGCAGCTGCTCGAGCACCGCCGGCAGCCCCGCCGTCGGCCGCAGGGCGCCGGCCACCTGCTGCATCTCCTTGCGCACGCGGGCGGCGATGAAGGGGATCTTGTGGGTCTTGACCCCCAGCTCCCTCGCCAGCTCCGGATAGGAACAGGTGCGCAGGCGGTCGACCTCGTCGGGCAGCGCCGGCCGGTAGCCGTACTCGGGCGCAATGCGGTTGGCGATGGACAGGGCGACGTCGAAGCTATCCGCCATCGTGCCATCGAAGTCGAAAATCACGCACCGTACAGCCATGGGATCGACTGTACGACATCTGCACAAAACATCCGACAGCTCTTGGTGTGCTGAATCCGGCCAAGGATTATCTTATTCGGCCATAGGCATTTAGGTATCCAAATGGGGGGGTTGTAAGCGGGTGTCGGTATTGACAAGCTGGCCGGCGGTGCTCTGGAACGCGGATGGTGTGGAATCGTGATCTTTTTGCGTCTTCGCGCGGTCTCCCGGGCACAGGTGGGTTTCCCAGGAGGAACCGATGCAGCGCTTAATTCGCCAGGCGCGCGCCGTAGCCACGGGCGCGGCGCAGGTGCTCGACCCCAGCCGTAGCGTCGACTCCGGCGAGGCGCCCGATTGGTTTGCCCGCTACGGCATCCGCCACGTCGCCGTGATCCCCGACGGCAACCGCCGGTGGGCCCGCGATCGGCGGCTGGCACCCATGATCGGCCACACCACGGGACTGCTCGAGACGCTGCCGCGGCTGGTGCGGGGGCTATCGGCCCGCAACGTGCACACGGTGACTGCCTGGGGCTTTTCGACCGAGAATTGGAGCCGGGCGCGCTCCGAGGTCGAGCATCTGATGAAGATCTTCGCCGACTTCCTGGAAAACCAGGTCCTGCAGATCGCGGAGGACAACGATGGCCGGCTGGTGCACCTGGGGCGCAAGGACCGGCTGCCCGACAGCGTACTCAGCCGCATCGAGCATGCCGAGAAGGTCACGCGCGACAACCGCTCCCACGTTTACAACATGGCCATCGACTACGGTGGCCAGGATGAGCTGGAGCGCGCCGCCCGGCGCATGCGCGAGGCCATCGCTGGCGGCGCCGACCCCGCGGCCCTGGGCCTGCAGGACTTCCTCGACACCGCCGGTCAGCCCCACCCCAACCCCGACCTGATCATCCGTTCGTCGGGCGAGCAACGCATGTCCGGTTTCATGCCGCTGCAGAGCATCTACACCGAACTCTTCTTCGTCGAGCAGCAGTTCCCCGAGTTCAACATCGAAATGCTCGACGCGGTGGCGGACCAATTCGGCGCCCGAAAGCGGCGCTATGGCAGCTGAAGTTCTCAACCCCAAGTCAGTACATCACATGCGGCTTCCATTCGTGTGGCTTTCCGTGGCCTGCGCGGCCCATTTATTCGGCTGTAACACCCAGGGCGACGACAACAGCGAGCGGGGCCGCGACGGACTTCAGCCCGGCACCGGCGCCATGAGCCCGGGCATGGGGACCGGCGGTGGCGATGGCAGCGCCACCAGCGCGGCCGGCGGTACTGCTCCCACGCCGATGGGCGACGGCACCCTGGTCGAAGGCGGCTCCAACACCGGCAGCAACCTGCCCGTCCTCGACGCCGGAGCGACCCACACCGACGGCGGCACCACCATGGTCGTGCAACCCGACCCCGACCTGCCGCCGACCTCCTTCCGCGTGACCTCCCTGGAGCTGGTCGACCCGCACATTTTCGTGCTCGCCGTCGACGTCACCGCGCAGGCCAACGACACCATGTTGACGCCGGCGCTCGTCAACGACGTGGACCCGGCCGACGGCTTCGTCGACCTCTCCTTCGTCTCGGTCTTTCGGCCGCTCGACCCGGCGCGTCCGGAGCTGGCGGTGGATCTGGTCTTCGCCGACTGCAGCGCGCCGGTGGGCTCGACCCGCTGCGGGCCCAAGGCGAGCCAAGCGCCGGCGGCGACCGTGTTGCACAACCAGGACAGCGGCAGCTGCCTGACGCCCATGGCGGCCACGCTCGGCGGCTACGACCCGCCACCCAACGATCCGGTCGGGCCCTGCTATGTCAGCGATCCCGAGTCATTGACTTTCAGTTTTGCGGGCATCTCGATGCAGCTCGAGGAGACGCGGGTGGCTGCGACCTATTCCGGGGGCGCCCAGCCCACGAGCTTGATCAACGGCGTGGTGCAGGGCTTTCTGACGAAAGAGCGAGCCGACGCCATCGAGATTCCCGAAGACCGCCCGCTCGTGGGCGGGTTCATCCTGGGCAAGACCTTCCTCGACAAGGACCTGGACACCGGCCCCGGCGGCGTCAGCGGCTACTGGGTCTACATGAACTTCGAAGCGGGCCGGGTGAGCTACTCGGACGGCACCTGATCGGAGCCGCCAGTGCCCGGGTCCACCTCTCTGCACATCGAGCTGACGCTCTCGGTCCTGGCCTTTGCGCTGTGGTCGAGCCTGTGGCCGCGGGCGGCCATCAAAGGGCGGCTCGAACCGAAGCTCGGTTTTCGCGCCTACCGGATTTTTTACAACATCGGCACCATCGCCCTCTTTTGCACGTCCTTTGCCTTCCTGGCGCAGCACTCCGATCAAACGCCGCGGCTTTGGGATCTGCGGGGCTATCCCTGGTTTCGACCGCTGATCTACTTCATCGAGGGCCTGGGGGTCTTCTTCCTCTCGGCATCGGTGCAGCTGGGGCTTTCGTTTTGGGGCCTTGCCGACCCGCCCCCCGATCGCGGACTGCAGACCGGCGGTTTCTACAAGATCACGCGCCACCCCCTCTACTGGTCGGTCTTCTGCCTGCTCTTCGGGCATCTGCTGGTTTTCGGCAGCACGTTGGCGCTTTTGTATTTCGTGCTGATGGAGCTGTACAACGTGGTCGGCGTAATCGCCTTTGAAAACAGGGCGCTGGCGGCGCGCTTCGGCCGCGCCCTCGACGACTTTCACCGACAGAGCTCGACGATTCCCTTCTGGTCATTGATTCGCGGGCGGGTGAGCCTCGGCCGCAACGACCTGCCGCGCTTTGCCATCGCCGGCTCGGTGGTCTTTACGTTTTTGGTGGCATGGCTTCACGACCTGGTGCTGGTGCGCCTGATGCACGAGTTGCCCACCTTGGCTAGCCTGGGCGGCGCGCTGCCCTAGCGAGCGCGCGGGCTACCCGGACTTTGGTTTTTCTTCGCAACCCGCCTCATCTACACAACCTGTGTCCCCGCTGATCCGACTCCTGGCGCTTCGACACCTGCGGGCGGCCCCCGGGCGTTCGCTTTTGACCGTGCTTGGCATCGTGCTGGGCGTGGCGGTGGTCTTTGCCGTCGACGTGGTCAACGCCTCGGTGCTCGGCTCGCTGCGCAAGAGCATGGCCGACGTGGCGGGCAAGGCCCAGTTCACGCTCGGGGCGGGCATCGGCGTCGAGGAAGACGCGCTCGAGACGGTGCGCAAGGTGCCCGGCGTCGCTGCGGCCGTGCCCATCATCGCCGCCACCGCCTACGACGTCGGCTCGGGCACTCAACTGGCAGTGTTGGCTTCCGACACGCTCAGCGATGGCGCCGCCCGCGGCTACGACGTCACCGGCGACGACGCCCAGATCGACGACGTGCTGTCGTTTCTGAACGACCCCTACGGCGTGCTGGTGACCACGGGCTTTGCCAAGCGCACGGGCACCAAGGTGGGCGAGACGCTGCTTTTGGAAACCGTGCAGGGACAGAAGCCCTTCACGGTCTACGGCACGCTGGAGCCGCGCGGTCCAGCCACAGTCTACGGCGGCGACCTGCTGCTGATGGACGTCTACGCAGCCGAGGTGGCTTTTGACCGCGGCCGGCGCTTCGACCGCATCGACGTCATCGCCGAGCCCGAAACGGATCTGAAGCAGCTCGAGGCCCGGCTCGAAAGCGCCCTGGGCGACAAGGTGCCGGTGCGCACGCCGGCCCAGCGCGCCGCCGAGTCCGAGCGCTTGTTGGGCGGCTTTCAGCTGGCGCTGTCGCTGGCCTCGCTGATCGCGATCTTCGTGGGCGGCTTCATCGTCTACAACTCGCTGTCGATCTCGGTGGCCCAGCGGAGGCGCGAGATCGGCGTGCTGCGGGCGCTGGGCGCCTCGCGGCGGCAGCTGCGGCTGCTATTTGTGGGCGAGGGGCTCTTGATGGGCGTGCTGGGCTCGGCGGCGGGCCTCGGGTTTGGCTTGCTGCTGTGCCATGCGGCACTCGACGCGGTGGCTGCGACGGTTTCCACGCTTTATCTGCAGGTGAAGGTCGACGCGCTGGTGGTCGACCCGAACACGATGGCGCTGGCGGTGGGTCTTGGCGTGCTGGTGGCCGCGGTGGCGTCCTATGTGCCGGCGCGGCGGGCCTCGGGAGTGGATCCGGTTTCGGCCCTGGGCGGCGCTTCGACGGTGTCTGACGTGCTCTTCAGCTCGGCGCGCGCCTCACTCGCCGCCGCTGCGACTACGGTCGCTGCAGCGCTACTGGTGGCCTGGGCGGCACGGGTGTGGGACTCGACGGGGCTTTCCTACGTGGTGGCCGGGCTTTTGTCGTTGGCAGCGCTCTTTGTTTCGCCGGCGCTGGCCCAGGGCATCGGCCGGCTGGCCCAGGAGCGGGCGCGGCGCGCGGGGCCATCGGTGCTCCTGGGCTCGGTGGGTTTTGCGCGCGATCGGGGGCGCAACGCGATCGCGACGGCGGCCCTGGGCATGGCGCTGGCGAATGTGGTCAACGTCGATGCGCTGATGGACAGCCTCGAGAGCAGCACCGACGCCTGGATCGGCCGTTCGTTCCGGGCCGACCTCTTCGTGTTCTCGGGCACTGAAGTCCAGGCCAAGTTCAACCGCCCGTTGCCGGCCAGTCTACGCGGCGAGTTTCAGGACCTGGACGAAGTGGAGTTTGTGCAGGCCTTCCGCATGGTGCAGCAGCGCTTTCGGGATCAGCCCTTCTACCTGATGAGCGAGGACCTGGAGGGCTACCGCCGCTTCAACGAGCTGGCGGTGGCCGAGGGCGACGTGGAAAGCGCCCTTGGGGCGATCGCCGCGGGCGAGGCCCTCGCTGCCAGCGAAGCCTTCGCCCATACCTTTTCGCTGGGGCTGGGCGACGAAGTCGAGCTCGAGACCCCCGACGGAAAGCGGAAGTTTCGCATCGATCTGATCTACGCCGACTACCGCGCCGACATCGGCATCCTGATGACCGATCGCGAGGTCTACGAACGCATCTGGCGCGACAGTCAAGTCGACCTTTACAGCGTCTATCTGAGCGAGGGCGCGAGCACCGCCGGCGTGCGCGAGCGCATCGCCAAGAGCTGGGGCGGGCGCTATGGGCTTTTGGTGCTGGGCAGTGCCAAGTACCGGGGCGAGCTTTTGGGTTTGATCCAGCGGTCGATGGCGCTGTCGCGGGCCAGCGAGTTGGTGGCCGTCGTGGTCGCCGTGCTGGGCATCATCAACGCCCTGATGGTGAGTGTGCTCGACCGGCGCCGGGAAATTGGGTTGCTCAAGGCCGTGGGTGCCGTGCGTACGCAACTGCATCGCATGGTGCTGACCGAATCGCTGCTGATCGCGACTACGGCGGCCTTGCTGGGGGTGCTGCTGGGCGCGGCGCTGTCATCCTACATGGTGACCGAGGCCCTGAGGCTGCAGGTCGGCTGGCGTCTGGATTTTCATCTTTCACCGTGGGTTATTTTGGAGACGTTCGCGGCTGCGGCGGTGGTGGCCTGGCTGGCGGCTTGGGCTCCGGCGCGTTGGGCTGCGGGACTGGATGTGTCGGACGCGCTTGCCTACGAGTGACGTAGGGCAGCGGGATGAGAACCGTGGCCACAGGAATGCCGCGGTGGGCTGGCCGTCGTCCGGGCGGGTGGGCTCGTGCTCGGTCCCCGTGGGTCCCCCCCGGACTCGCGCAGACGGCCCACCGCCTGCCGGGAGGCAGTCCGCAGACATGCGCTGAAAGGGGGCTCCAGCGCCGCCGCGCTCAAACACAGGCGCTCCCCACGGGGCCCTGCGCTCGAGCCCACCCGCCCGGTTCCAGGACGGTTTGCGGTGGCCTTCTCGTTTGCTGGGGAGCGTTCTGACCTGGTTCGGACTGTTGCCGAGAAGGTGGAGAGGCGGCTCGGGGCGCCGAATGTCTTCTACTTCGAGTGGTTGCAGCACTACCTGGCTGGCGATGGCGGCGAGGGCGTTCGGAGAGACCTTGCGCATCAGCCCCGTTCTTGCGGAGCAGCACCCGACAAACGCAGGGTGGCAACGGGAGCTGGCGGTCGCGCTATGGCGTGAGGCGGCGCTGCTGCGCGCGAAGGGTGAGTTGACGGCGGCCCTGCTCCGGTACGAGGAGACCCATCGAATCCCCGCGCGCTGCGTGGAAGCCGCTCCGCTGGTGCAGCAGTGGCGCAGCGATCTGGCCGCCCTCGAGGCCGCCATCACGGCCTGCCGCGCGCGGCGGACTCGAGTTCATCGTCCGAGATCACCTCACGTGAGCGCTCGCTTTTGGGCAATGAGAGCCAGACGCTGTCGAGTACCAGCACCACCTTGGAGAGCGCCAGAGTCAGGTAGTCTTCGGAGAGGGCCGCGACGCGCGTCGCGGCCGCTGGGGGGCCAGCCTCGAGCAAGACCTCCAGCCAGGTCACGAAGCGGCCACCGTCGATTTCTTCGGGCGCGCCGGGCGCTTCGCTGGCGAAGATGTCTTCGTCGAGCGCAGCCTGTAGCTGCTGCGTGGTCGCAAGCGCCACCAACTCGCCCGCATCGTGCACCCCCAGGTGCTGCACCAGCGCGCTGAAGTCCCGCGCCGGCAATCTTGGCAGCCGCTGGGCCAGGTCGCTCGCCTCGAGCAGACGCGATAGCGCCGCGCCCGGTCCTGACCCGAACGGGGTATGAGGCTGTCGCATCACTTTGAGTCTTTCAGTTGACTCCCGGAAGTTCCCGTGGGACAATTTGGTATTCATCGAGTCGAACCTTCGGGGTGGAGTGGATCGACTTAACTAGCGCACTGGATAGTGCGCGGAAGCTGGAATTGCGCCTCGCGACGGGCTGGTTGTCAGCGAAGTGTGCAAGACCCTACAAACCGCCCGTCAACTCGCTTTGAGCCGGGTTTGGGTGGACCTCCGCTCCACCAGAGCAGCGGCTCTCGAAGCCATCATGGCCGGTTGCGACGGCGCGCTTCGTTTCGAAAACATGCGGACATGAATCAGATGCAGCGAATTGTCGTAGAAATCGCTGATCCGGGTCAGCAGATGAACCAGGCCTTCATCGATGGCGACCTTGCGCCCGGTGATGCGGCAGCGAAAGATGTGGGAGAGGGCGGCGAAGGCCTGCTCGTCGCGCTCACCAGCTGCCGTGAATGGAATCACGTCGACCTTTTCGTCGTGATGCAAGGAGCGAATGCGCAGCTGACCGCGTCGATCCTCCGGGGTGGCGAAGGCAGCGCCCAGCTGTTCTTCCAGGGAGCCCTCGGGTAGCTCGGCAACGACAAGCGCTGCCCGGTGGGCCTTCGGGAGAGCCGTGGGCGGTGGCGCACTGAGACCGCGGACGAAGTAGGGTATGCGACGTCGACCTACGGACAGTACTGCGCTCGCAGCCAGCCCCAGCGGGCGCAATGACCCTTGTCGCCCTACACTGTGGCGAACTGTGGCGATGTCGATATCTTCACGGGTGGGAGCACCACGACCCCATGAAGAAGGGGAGTTTCGCAGAACTGCGGGTCGCCGCACACTGTTGTGCTGTGCCCTGGAGGTTTCCGATGCGTGCATTTCTAACCAGTCTTTTCGTTGCTCTGTTGTTGTTCGCCTGCCGCGGCGGCGATGAAGAAAGCGCGGAGTCTGCCGAGGCGCCGGGCGCGTCTGCTGACGAACCGGCGGTGGCCGCGGCGGCGATGGAAACCGAAGCCAAGGCCGAAGCCAAGGCCGAAGCCAAGGCCGACCTCGGTCTACAGGCGGAGATCGGTGGCAACCTGGTAACCATCGGTGAACACGTGGTCGAGCTCCGCCTGGAGCGCCAGGGCCAGGCCGAAGCCACCGTGCGCACGCAGGCTGGAGTGGCGGTGGAGCCGGCAGACGTCAAGCTTTCGCTCACGGCCCATGCCAACGGCGGCGTCGAGCACACCTTGAAGTTCAGCTGGGATCCGGTCGTGGCGCGCTTTGTCGCCAAAGTAGAGGGCGAGGTCGAGCTGGAAGCCAAGCCCATCGACCTGAAGCTGGAGGTCGCGGGCGAGCTCGCCTCGGCGCGTCTGGAGCACTATGCCCTGATCGCCGCCCCGCGCTTTGGCGGACAGGTGGTTGCGCTGGGTGACCACAGCGCCGAGATCGCGGTAGACGCTGACGGCGCGGTGCGCGCGCACCTGAGCAACGCCGCGGGCGCTTCCATCGCGGCGGCCGGTGACCTCGAGCTGGCGGTGGAGTTGCCGACCGTGGACGCTGCTGTGCACGAGGTCAAGCTCGCTTTCGACCCGGCAAGCCTCGCCTTCGTGGGTCGCGCCCAGGCGGGAGCAAAGATTGCGCCAGGGCATCTCGCCGCATCGCTAAGGGCCGGCGCAAATCTGCACCACGGTGCCCTGGCCAAACTCGTGCTGCAGGCCAAGGCCGGTCACGGCGGTCAGCTGGTCGTCGCCGGTGACTTCGCCGCCGAGCTTGCGGTCGAGGGCGACCAGCTCGTGGCCTACGTCTTCGATGCCTCGGCCAATGCCCACGCCAAGGGCGATCTCGATCTCTCGCTCGACCTGGGTGCCAACGCCGACCACAGGCTCTCGCTGAAGTGGGATCCACCCAGCGCCAGCTATCGCGCCAAGCTGAAGGGCGACCTGGACCTGGCGGTCACGCCCATCAGGCTCGGCATCAAGGCCGGCGGTCGCCTGCACAGCGGTGCCCTGGCGCGTCTCGACGCCGGCGCGAAGTTGGGGGTGGACCCCAAGCTCAAGCTGGCCGGCAACGCCAAGCTCGGTGCCAAGGCCAAACTCGCAGCCAAGGCGCCCAGCGCGCGCGCGTCGCTCGGCGCCAAGCAGGATGCCAAGCTCGACGCCAGGGCCAAGGCCAAGCTGAACGTCAAGGCGCCCAAGCTCACGGTCAAGCAGAGCGCCAGCGCCGACGCCAAGGCGAGCGCCGACGCCAAGGCCAAGGCGAAAGCCAAGGCCAAGGCCAGCGGCGGTGGCTCGGTTGGACTCAAGGCCGGCGTCAAGGGTGGCTTCAGCCTGGGCAGCAAGTAGCCGCTCGGCAGCGGTCGGCCGGAAGGCTTGCGCATTCAAGCGCGCGCAGCCCGGGAGCCTCGGAGCGCGCTGGCGACCGCGGCGGCCAGGCGCGGCAGGGCCTGGTCGGGAAAGGGGAAGACCGCGCTGACGTTGATCTCGCAAAGCACGTGGGAATCCTGTCCCTTTGCGTCCTTGGGGCCGAGCAGAAAGTCGGCATCCCACAGCACCGGCAGCCGTGCGCCCGAGATGTCGAGCAGCTGCTGCATCGCCGGGATCCACTCGGACTCGAGCAGCCCGCGCAGGCGCTGAAACTCGGACGCGTCGGCGCCATGCATGATGCGCGGCCCCGGCCGAGCTTGTTCGGAGGTGGCGCCCTCGGGCGGCGGTGGCAATAGCGCCTTGATCAACTGGTGGCTAAACCCCGCGACCTCGGCGCCCACCATGTAGCAGCGCGTCATGCCCTCGGCCAGGCGCGGCTGAAACGCCTGGTCGATCAACCGCCCGTCGCCGACGAAGTGCTTCTCCATTTTGGTCATGAATTGGCCCAGCGGTAGCTCCCTGGGCTCGCTGCCGAAGCGCGCGTGCTGCGTGATAACCGGGACTTGGGCCGTCGTGCTGGCGTCGCCCGGCGACTTCAACGCCACGCGGTAGACGCCGAGACCGCCGTTGCCGCGGTACTGCTTGAGCACCCGCGTCTGACCGTCGGCCAGGCGTCCCGGCAGCCGCTCGCGCATGGCCTCGGCGCTCCCGTAGAGGTCGCAGTCCGAGCCCCAGCCGAGCTGGCGCGTGCGGTAGAGCACCTCCTTGGTGCCCATCTTCAGGATCGTCTCCGGATGGGTGCTCACCCAAACGCCCGCTTCGGCCACCTCGTACAGCACTGCGTCGAGCACCGAGCGATCACCGGCGGCATCGACCGGGTTGACGAAGACCAGCGCTCCATCGACCGCCAACAGCTGCTGCCGAAACTCCTCGCGCAGCTCCTCGCAGAAAACCGCCGCTTCGGCCGTCACGCCCGCTTCGGCCAGGGCATCGAAGAGCGGACCCATGCGGCCCTTGGAAGCGCTCGCTGCCTTGCGCGCCTGGACGTCGCCGCGCCACACAATCGCCAGTCGTCCCACCTGCTCTGCCGTCATGACCATGCTCCGGAGTTGAGGATGGCGGTGAGCATAACGCGGGCCGCGCGCAGGCGGACAGGCCGGCTCGTTCGGCCTGCTCAGGCTCGCCAGCTGGACACCGCCGCCTGCGACTGCCCGAGCAACCACGGCGCGCCAGCATCCGGGTGGGCGCGGCGGACGGCCTGGGCGCCTATTGGGCGCAGCCGCAGGGAAAGCTCCTCGATCCGCAGGCCCAGGGTCTGGCCGTGGGCCTGCGCCAGCGAGCGTGGGACGATGGCCACCGCGTCGCTCCGGGCCAACATGTGTTTGAAGCGTTGATCGGGCTTGGCGTAAGGCAAAGTCGGATCGCCACCCAACTCGATGCCCTGGCGCCGGGCGCTGACACCCGCTTCGGATTCCACGGCGCGAACCCGCACAATTGGCTATGCTCCCGCGTCCATGCGTGACGGCCGCAGCTTGACGAGTGACCTGGTAGCGGCGGTGCGCGCCTATTACTCCGCCTGCCCTGCCGACCTCGACACGGTACACGATCCGCTGGCGGCGGAGCTTTTGCCGCGGGCCATGGCCTGGCCGGCCCAGCTGGTGCGCCGCATGCCGCCCCTGGCGCGCGCGGGTCATCTGGTGGCGGGCATGTTCAGCATGGGGCTCTCCTATTTGATCCCCCTGCGCACGCGGGCCATCGACGCGGCCCTCGCCCACGATGTCGAGCGCGGCACGCGCCAGCTGGTGATCCTGGGGGCGGGCCTCGACACCCGGGCCTTTCGACTGCCGCTGCTTGCCGACTGCCGCGTCTTCGAGGTCGACCATCCGAATACTCAAGACCCCAAGCGCGCGAAGGTCGCAGGCCACCTTCCGGCCTGCCGCGAGCTGCGCTTTTGCGCCATCGACTTCGAACGCCAGGGCCTTTCCCAGGTGCTCGAGGCCGCGGGCTTCGACCGCCAGGCGCCGGCGTTTTGGATCTGGGAGGGCGTGACCATGTACCTCAGCCGCGAGGCCCTGGAGGCGACCGCCAATGCCCTCGCCGAGCTGAGCGCGCCGGGCAGTGCCGTCGCCTGCACCTATATGCCGCCAGCGGTGATGCGACGCAGCCTGACGGCGGCCGGCGGATCCCTGCTCGGCGTCATCGGCGAGCCCATCATCGGCGCCATCGACAGTGCCGCCATCGCAGACGTTTTTGCGGGCCACGGCTTCGAGCCCGAGAGCGACCGCGGCGCCGAGGATTGGGCCGCGCATTATTGGGGACCGCGCGAGGTGCCCTTCGTGCGCGGCTACGAACGCTTGCTGGTGGCAAGGAAAACGCGCCCTGGGCAGGCCGGTTCGAGTTCCGGGCCCGGTTGACGGCGCACGGGAAGATTTCTGCCGCCGCGCCGTGCGATACTCCGAAGGTGAGGGTCCTTCTCTCGAGGCTGTGCGCTTTGTCGCACCTCGGTCCGCTGCTCGTGTTGCTGGTGACGAGCCACTGCGGCTTCGAGCGCCGTCCCCTGGCCGAGCAGCATCGGGCGCGAGCGCTGGACTCGGGCACGGTCACCGCGGGCCGCGTTGCCGGGCCCGATGCGTCGCAGGGCGCGAGCGGGCAAGGGCCGGACGCCGCCCTGGCCATGCTCACCACCGGCAGCTCGGCCCTCGACGACGCCGCCGTCGACATCGGCGACGCGGGCGATGCGGGCGCCTGTGCATCACCCGCCTGCCCGGACGGGAGCGTCTGTGGGCACAGCTGCCTGCCCGGTTGCGGCTGCGACGTGGCCTGCGCCGGGGCGGCCGACTGCGACGCCAGTTGTGCTGCCGACGGCGATTGCCGCATCGACTGCAGCGGCGTCAGTGGCGACTGCCGGGTCGCCTGCGCTGCGGGCTCGACGTGCCAGCTCGACTGCAGCGCTGCCAACGATTGCTTGCCGGTCTGCGAAACCGGCGCCAGCTGCGTCATCGATTGCACCGCCACCGATGACTGCGAGCCAAGCTGCGCCGCCGGCTCCCGCTGTGTCATCCAATGCCTCGACGCCAACAACTGCGACCGCGTGCGCTGCGCCGAGGGCGCCAGCTGCCTCCTGAACTGCGGCGACAACCGTGACTGCGAGTTCGACGAGTGTCCCCAGGGAGCACTCGAGTGCGACGGCGGTATCCGTGTCTGCGGACTGCCCTGTCCTTGAGGCCCCAGAAAGCGACCACGCCGGTGGCGACGAAGTTCGTGCGCGGTTGGCCCGAGCCTTCTGTGAACAATGGGCCGATCCGCGGGCTGACAGCAGCCCCGATTTGCGCAAAATTGGCCCATCGTGGCGAAAGCGCAGGCGGCTGAGCCGATCGAGGGCCCTGGCGGTACCCACTCCACGGTGCATGTCCATGCGAAGGCGATCCGACGTGGTGCAGGACCTTCCGATGCCGCCCTGGTGGTCGCGGCGCGGGCCGGCGAGCGCTGGGCCCAGGAGGCGCTCTTTCGGCGCCACGCGCGCATGGTCAACGGTTTGGCCTACCGCCTGCTCGGGCGCGACGACGAGCTGGACGACCTGGTGCAGGACGCCTTCGTCGCCGCCCTGGGGAGTCTCGAGCGCCTGCAGGATCCGGCGGCGTTCAAGTCCTGGCTCGGCTCCATCGTGGTTCGCACCGTCCACAAGCGACTGCGCCACCGCAGCATGCTCACGCGTCTGGGCCTGCGCCGCGGGCAGACCGGCGACCCGGACCTGGCACTGTCGCGGCAGGCGCCGCCGGAGTTGGCCGCCGAGCTCAGCGTGCTCTACGCGGCCCTCGAGCGCTTTCCCGCGGACGTGCGCGTGGCCACCGTGCTGCATCGGGTGGAGGGCATGAACGTGGCGGAGATCGCCGAGCGGATGGGCGTCAGCGCCTCGACCGTCAAGCGCCGCTTGGCCGACGGTCAACGCCGGCTGTCGGCCCTGCGCGGCGAAGGAGGTGAGGGCTGATGGCCGAGTTGCCCGAAGCCGAGCGCAGGGCGCAGTTCATCGAGGTGCCGCTCGATGAGGCGCGCATCGAGCGCCAGTGGGGCCGCATCGAGGCTTCCGGGCTGCCCACGGGTGAAGCCGGTCGCAGTCGGCGCCTGTGGTTTCCGCTCGGCGCGGCCGCGCTCGCAGCGGTCGCGCTCGCAGCCGGCGTGGCCCTGTTGCGGCCGGCTGCTCCCGTCGTGCCCCAGGTCGCTGCGCCCCAGGTCGCGCCGCCTCCCGCGGTGATGCAGGCCGAGGTCGAGCCCGTGGTGATGGGGCTTTCGGACGGCTCGGAGGTGGAGCTTTTGTCGCGCACGCGGGTGGCCATCGAGCACGAGCGGCGCGACGCGGTGGAGCTGCGGCTGGAGCGCGGGGTGGCGCGCTTCGCCGTGAGCAAGCGTCCGCAGCGGCGCTTCACGGTGCACGCCGGGGACCTGAGCGTGACGGTGGTCGGCACGCGCTTCGAGCTCAAACGCCAGGCCCAGTTGGTGGATCTGCACGTGACCGAGGGCGTGGTCGAGGTGCGCGCGCCGGGGGCGGCCGTACGGCGGGTGACGGCCGGCGAGCGCTTCGGCTGGGACGGGGCTGCCCGCGTCCAGGCCCAAGCGCTTCCCGAGGCCCCCCTCGACCCCCCCCCGGAAGCCTTGCCCGGCGACGCGCCCGAGCCGCACGCGACGTCCGGGCGCCGGGCCAAGGCGCCCGCCATGCCGAGCGCGCGGCAGCTGTTCGAACAGGCCCACCTGGCGCGCCGGGCCGGGCGCCTCAAGGAAGCCGCCGAGGCCTATGGGCTGTTGGTCAGCCGCTACCCCGGCGATGTGCGCGCGGGGTTGTCGGCCTTCGAGGTGGGTCGCATTCGCATGGATGCCCTGGGCGACGCGCGCGGGGCGATCGCGGCTTTTCAGAAGGCGCTATCGCTCGAGGGCAAGGGCTCCTACCGCGAGGATGCGCTGGCACGCATCGCGCTGGCCTACGACGCCCTCGGCGATGGGGTCGCCTGTCGCCGCGCCCGCGAGCGCTATCTTTCGAGCTATGCTGCGGGCGTCCACCGGGCGGCGCTGTCGACCAGCTGCGGCGACGCCGACCTCTGAGAGCGGCCGCCCGCCAGCGCCCATGACCACCACCACCCCGGGTCGCCTTTTGCTCCTGGCCTGTGCCTGCAGCGGACTGCTTTCCGTCGCGGTGCCGCTGTGGGCCCAAGCGAGCTGCGGTCGGGCCGGCAAACCCTGGGTCTCGGT
This sequence comes from Myxococcales bacterium, assembly GCA_029880325.1. Taxonomy (GTDB): domain Bacteria; phylum Myxococcota_A; class Polyangia; order Polyangiales; family JAFGIB01; genus JAOUOP01. The sequence goes on from JAOUOP010000019.1 coordinate 48,308, forward strand.
GGCCTTTGCCGGTGATGCCTGGACCCCCGAAACGCGGGCTGCGGTCCTGACCGACCTCGGGGCCGAGCTGGCGCTGCAGGGGCTCGAGGCCTGTGGTCTCGGCAACCGCGGCAGCCAGGCGCCGCTGGCCTTGCTCGAACTTCGGTCCGAGCAGGCCGACCGCGTGCGCGTGCTCATCGACGTGCACGACGCGATCACCGAAAAGCGCCTGGCGCGGGATGTCTCGCTGGCGGAGGTGGCCGAAGACGGTCGCGCCCTGGCGGTGGCGGTGGCGGCCGACGAACTCTTGCGCGCCAGTTGGGTGGAGCTGACCCTGCGCGATGCTCCGGCGCCGGCGCGCGAACCGCCTCCCGAGGTGGAGCGAACGCTGGAGCGCTCGCTGCGGCCGCGCCGTGACGCAGCCGGTTTTGGTCAGCGCCTGGGCGCGCGCATGGCCGTGGAGTACCACGGCGGCGGTCAGACCTGGATCGGCGGGGATGGTCTGCTCTCCATGCTCTTCGGCGAGCGTGCGGGCGTCGAGCTGCGCGTCGGGATCCGCGAGGGGCTGCGCGCCGACGGTGACAACGGCAGCGTCGAGTCGAGCGCACTGGTCGGCGGCATGGCCCTCGCCTGGGCGCTGTGGCCGCGGGGAAATGACTTTCAGTTGAATGCCACCTTGGGTGGGCATGCCGCCAGCGTCCAGCTTTCGGGTCGTGCCGACGGCGCGGCCATGGGCAAAGAGGGCGCGGCCTTTGCGGCTGCGGCGGTGATCGGGCTCTCGGCCGGGCTGCTGGTGATCGCGCCCCTGGAGCTGCGGCTCGACCTGGGCGCAGGCCTGCCGCTGCGCGCGGTGGAAGCCCTCGACGGCGGGCGTGCGGTGAGCTCGACCGCGGGGCTCATGCTGGCCGGGGGTCTCGGCCTGGGGGTGCGGCTTTGAGGTTTTTGCTGCGAGTGCTGCTGCTTTCGTCTCTGCTTGCGGGATGCAAGGCCTCGATCGAGGTGCTGCAACCGGACGTGGTCGACGCCGCGATGCCGGATGCGGGCAAAGGCCCCATCGATGCGCCCGACCTGCCCGATGGGCCGTTGCCGTCTTCGGATGCAACCTGCGGCGGTTGCGCGGCGGGCCAGCTGTGCAGCGCCGGGAGCTGCGTCGAGCGGCGCGGGCTGACGATGGTCGAGGCCGGCCGCGTTCACACCTGTCTGATCGCAGACGGCCGTCTCTTTTGCTGGGGCGCAAACGAACACGGCGAGCTCGGCCTCGGCGACGTCGACGGGCGCCAGGGCATCTCGCGCGTCGGGGCGGCCAACGACTGGCTCGCGGTCTCGGGCGGCGAAGAGCACAGCTGTGGCCTGCGCGCACCAGGAAGGCTCTTTTGCTGGGGCGACAACAGCAAGGGTCAACTCGGAGTGGGCGACACCGAAAGGCGCCCAAGTCCGACGCCGGTGGGCGCTGGCGATGACTGGGAGGCGATCTTCTGCGGCGGCGACAACTGCTGCGCCTTGCGCGACGCAGGCCGCCTCTACTGTTGGGGCGATAACCTGGAGGGCAAGCCCGGCCAGGACGACGGCTACTCCGAGCCCGACGTGCTCGAGCCCCGCGAAGTCGTCGGCGACAGGCGCTACCGGGTCGTCGCCCTGGGCCAGGGACACGTCAACGCGATCACCGAGGCCGGCGAGCTTCTGGGCTGGGGGCGCACGCCGCAGGGCGAGACCGGCACCGGCGTCGTCCTGGGCCATCTGCGGGCGCCCATGGCGGTGGCGGTCGCAGCCGACTCGCGCTGGGTCAGCGTGGCCGCGGCCCAGCACCACAGCTGCGCTGTCGACGAAGACGGCGGGCTCTATTGTTGGGGCATGTCGGACTTCGGCGAGCTGGGCGGCGGCGTGGTCGACGACGTCAGCGTCGTGGCCACCCCGGCGCGCGTCGGTAGCGACAGCGACTGGGCGGCGGTGGCGGCCGGCTGGTTTCACTCCTGCGCAACCAAGCGCGACGGAAGGCTCCATTGCTGGGGCCGGGCCATCGAAGGGCAGCTAGGTCAGGGCGGTGGCGATCCGGTCCCGCAGCCAAATCTTGTCATGCCGGAGCTGGGCTGGAAGCCGCCGGTGCTGGGGGGCTTTCATAGCTGCGCTTTGACCGGCGACGGCGCCCTGTATTGCTGGGGGCAAAATAACCAGGGACAGCTGGGGCTCAGTGGGGTCGATCGAGTGCACGAGCCCACCGAGGTGGTGATTCCGTGACTGGCTGTGGTCGACGCCACCTGTCGTGTGCCTCGTGGCCGTCTTTGTCTTCTCTTCGTCGACAATTCCCATCACGGAAATCGCTGGGCTGGCAATATCGCATCGCTTTGCCGCATGGTCGGGACTCGCAGCCGCGATCCCAGGCGCAGCAGGAACCGGCTGCGGGGGGCGCTATTCGTGATCGATGCGGCGGTCGAACAGGGCCTGGACGTGGCGGGCGTTATTACCCTCGATGTGGTTGAGCCGCGCGAGCTGTTGGGGCGAGGCCTCGATGGCCTGCTCCATGACGAGCCAGTCGACTGCTTCGGTGTAGGGCGGCGTCGTGAGCGAGCCGCGGTAATGGTAGTGATGGTTGAGCGCCTCCAGCTCGAAGCAATCGGCCACGTTCACGCTGCCGGGGGGCAGCGCCTGCCAGTCGCCGCCGTCAGACGGAACCCGATCGATGAACTGGTCGATGAACGCGTTGGGCTTGCCCATCTTGAACAGCACGCCGATGACGACGTACTTGGGCGCGCCGTGTTCGCCGTCGTGGCGACTGACGACATGCATTTCCATCGGGTAGGTCACACCGTCGATCTGATGCTCTGACGGCGTGTGGAAGTGCAGCTGCAGCAATTCGCTGTCTCGCCCGTCAAAGCGAACATATCCGCCCGCTGCGAAGCTCAGCTGCACCGAGTGCCCGGTGTGCTCCACTCGCTCGAGGCCACGGGCGGGCGGAGCAAACCGCAGGCGGTGGGTCCCCCGTACCGCGTCGTGGGTCAGAATATTCACGGGCGATTGCAGGAGCCCGTGGTCGAGGTCGGGCAGTGCGTACGGGGGGGCATCTTCGAGCGCGGTAACTTCTGCGGAGCGGGTGGCGCCGCAGATGGCCGTGAGCGCGGCTGCGATGCCCAGCACGGCAAGGGTTCGACGCATCGCTTGGGCCTTTGCAGCTACCAGGCATGCATCGGACCGATGTCGGTCACGCGGTAGCCAGCTGCGGTCAGCAGTTCACTGGCGTGGGCACTTCGGGCGCCGCTGCGGCAGTAGACGACCACATGCCGGCCGCGCTTGCCCAGCTCCTGCAGCCGGCCGTTCAGCTCCTGAACGGGGATGTTGTAGGAGCCGGGGATGTTGCCCTGGGCGTACTCCGGCACCGAGCGCACATCGAGCAACAACGCGCCCTGCTCCACCAACTTTCGGGCCGCATGGGGGCGCCGCGCGCCCAAGATCGAATTCAGCATCGCTCCTCACTTTCCTTCGGGGTTCGGGATTCACCCGGTAGGAGCCGCGGGCGCCGAAAAGGATTCGCCAGGGCACGAAAGAATTCTCTCGAGCCGCCAAAATCGCTGCCGGAACGCTTCCGGGAGCGTGCAGCCCGGGGAAGCTGTCAGAACGTCTTTCGCCAGGACGATTTTCGCCGGTGCGGGTGCTTCGTCGACTCGCGAGGACGACCTCCCGACGGGCGCAGCCACACCCCGCTTCGCTCACTCCGGTCCCACGACTCCGCAGGGGAAGGTGGCGGTGAGGCTGCGACCGTCCATCAGGCCGTCGCAGGCGCTGCCGTGCAGGCTGATGCTGCTTTCGCCGGTGACGCTGAAGCCGTTTGCTGGATCGCAATCGAGCGGGTTTGGACCGAGCAGGACGGTGCCCATCTGACAGGCCCCGTCGAGGTCGGTGATGCGGCCGCCCTCAAGGGTGATGTCGCAGCTGGCCACCGAGGCGGTCCCTTGGATGATCGAGGCGAAGGCGGCCTCGAGGTCCTGGGGGTTTTCCGGGTTGATGCTGGTGCCTTGACCGGCGGCCGCCAACTGGTCGTTGTAGGCGGAGCCGCCGGGCTGTACCGATACGACGTGGGTGCGAACGCCCTGGCCGGCCCACTTGGTGGCGATCTGGAATGCGTCGGCGACGACTCCCGTTCCGTCCGGCGTCAGAAGACCCGGAACGCAGGTGGAGCCACCGTCGGTCAGGAATAGGATGGCGGTGGAGCCTTCGAGCTGATCGATGTAGTCGGTCAGGACGCGGTCGGCCTCCATGAAGGCGAACTCGATGGGCGTACCGATGCCGAAATTTGGGTTGCTGCCGAATTGCTGCCAGGTCGGTAGCCACTCGGTGGACTTGAGCCAGCTGATATTCGGCGGCTGCTCGAAGGGCAGCACGGGATCGCACAGCAGGGTCAGACCACTGGGAAAGAGAATCGTCGCAAGGGTGAGCGGGTCGTGGCACGCCATGCCGTCCGGATCGGCCGCCCCCGCCGGGCAGGTGTAGGGCTCGACGGCGGCGACCAGCGCTGCGTTGGCCGCCGCGAAGCGCTGCATGCCGTTGAAGTCCGTGTCCTCCATGCTGCCGGAACGATCGAAGACGACGAGGATGTTGCCGGGAGAGAACTCCACCCTCGGCGTGATCTGAACGGCACCACAGTTGGGCTGATCGAAGACCGAGGTACCGGCCGTGCCAGATCCGCCGGGCGCGACCGGGCCGTCCCCGAAGCTGCCCGCACCGCCTCCGGATATGGCGTCGGTTTCCGGGTTGTTGAACTCACCGCTCTGGCCGCTCGCCTGCGAAGACCCTGATTTGCGCGTCGAACCGGAGTCCGCAGCGCAACCGATGACCAGCGCCAGCAATGCAATCCAGACGGATATCGTACACAGTTTCATGACACACTCCTACACCCGGCCGTTCCGCAAGCCAGCCCAAGCCCGAACACGGCTTAGAAGCCGCCAGCGTCTACCATAGCAGCTTTGTGCCGCGGTCCCCTGCGGGCCCTTTGGTTTTGCGCATCCCGCGACCAACGCGAGCGATGGGTCGGAAAAGCATGATCATGAGCTTGGTGGCTCCCCTTTCAAGGAACACCAAACGCCCTACAAAGCGTACTTGGCGAGGGCTGCCGAAAGCTGCGACAGTCAGTGCTCCGTACGGTGGGTCTTGGCCGAGCTGATCAACGCAAGAGGCGAAGTATGTGGACACGCTCACTCGTTTCCCGTTGCCGGCGCTCGCCATGCCCTTCACCTGGTATGGGGCGATGTGACCGGTGGTCATCCGGAGCCATCGCAGGCGAACAAGGTTGTCCAATCCCTGGTCGCGCGCTGTTTGGCCGAGGGAGCGCGAGCGATAGGCGCGCGGGTGATCACCACGGAGGCAGGTTTGGACGCTTCCGTGGTCAGCGCGCGAGCGGCGTGGCAAAGGAACGTCCTCGAGGGCCTCGGATTCGAGCAGCAAGCCAAGCGCGTCGAATATCGGCTGCCGCTGGTCGACGCCATCGCCCGACTCGAAGCGTTTCACAGCGCTGCTCGCCTTCGTTGGATCCCGATCGAGACCAAGCCTGGAAAGGAACTCGAACGCGCTGCCGGTGTCCTGTCGGCGGTCCACGCCGGGTCGCCGGGTAGCAGCGAAGACGACGATCCCCTCGAGCATCTGCTCTCACGTCAAATTGACGCGGAGCGGTCCCTACCACCGCAATCCCTGCAGATCGGGGTCTTGGACGAACGTGAGGTGGCGCTGGTGGCTCCGAGCGTCGCTCCGGCGACGGGGTGGTCCAGCCTCTATACCGTCGGCGTCCTACCCGCCTATCGGCGCCAGCGACTGGGAGCGGAAGCTGTGCTTCACGGTCTTCGCGCGATGTTGTCGATGGGAGGGATCACCTACCACGACGGAACCGACGCCAACAATCACGCGATGCTCACCCTCTTTGACAAGATGGACGCGCCGCGTTACCGAAAAATGGAGCAGTGGGTGCTATCCCGTTGAGCTTCCGGGATCGAACCACTCTCCCTCCGCCGGCAGGTAGCCCTCGATGCAGCTGTCGCGGCTCTCTCCGGTGACGCCGGTGTTGTGCACGCGTACAACGCCGTCACCGATCGTGGGTTTGCAGGGGCCTTGCACGCGTTCGGTCTCGGTGCAGGCGTCGAGTACATACGGCTGACCTTGATCGAAGTGACTGCCGTCGCGGGTGCCGCAGTCACGTTCCGTGTAGCCCCACTCGCATTCACACTTCCGCTTGCCGTCCATGTCCAGGCCGACATAGCTACCATGGGCTGCGCAGGCATCCTGTGGCATGCGATGACGACACAAGCCTTCCTTCACACTCCTACGGTGTTTCAGTCGCGTCGGCGCTGCAACTGCCGTGACGGCCATAGGTGACGCTCGGGCGGGCGCCTGATTCATCCACGGCCACTTTGAAATGGTCATTTCCTCACACCGACGCCGCGGCACAAGGCAGTTGCCTCCGGGTGAGAAAATGACCATCGCCCAAGGCGCGCGCGGGCAGCAGCATAGGCAGTCGGCAGGGCGGCGCGCGGATCGCCGCCGCCGAGGGAGAACGACATGACGGAACTACGTAATTTGACTGTATTGCTGATGATGCTCTTGCTACTTTTGACTGGCGCGGGCTGTGGCGACGACTCCGGGAGTGATTCGACGGGCGACGACGGCTCGGCGGGCTCGGCCGGAGGCGAAGCTGGCGGCGGGGCTGGCACCAGCGGAGAAAATACCGACGCCGGCAACAATGCCGACAGCACGCAAAGCCTGAGCGACGTGGGTGCGGTGGACGGCGGCACCACCGATGCCCCCGCTGAAGTCGTCTGCGCCGACGGTGAGCAGGACAATGACGCTGACGGCGAGTGCAGCGCAGCATGCTCGGATGCGGTCGACTGTGGCGCCGGCGTCTGCTCCGACGCGACCGGCGCGATCTCCTGCTTGTGCGACGTCGGTTACATCGGTGACGCCTGCGACACCTGCGCCACAGGTCACGAGGGCAGCGGCTGCGGAACCTGCTCGTCGGGATTCATCGCCTCCCAGCGAACCGAAGGCGCCTGCATCGAGGATCCCTGCGCCAGCGTGGAGTGCGGCAACACCGGTTCGTGCGCCGTGGAGGACGACGCCGCGGTTTGCGTCTGCGATCTGGGCTTCGCCGGCGACGCCTGCAATATCTGCGCGGACGGCTACGAGGGTACGGCCTGTGATACCTGCGCGGCAGACTACAGCAAGGTCGACGCAGGCTGCGTTCCCGATGTCTGCGTGGGCAAGGACTGCGGCAACGGAAGTTGCCTGTTCCAGGCACCCGACACGGCCGTCTGCGAGTGCGATGCCGGCTACCAAGGAGACGCCTGCGACAGCTGCGAGCTCGGCTACTTGATGAAGGACGGAGCGTGCGTGCTCGAGCTGCCGGTTCAAAACGATTCGCTGACCTTTTGGATCGACATGCTGAGCCCAACGCAGCAGAAGTTGACTACCGAGGCCAACGAGGTGTTGCTGCTACGTTCCGAGACGCCGGGCGGCGGCCAAAAGGACGCACTCTACGATCTGGTCGACGCCACCCGCGCCCCCACCTTCGCATCGGGCGCCAGTCTGAGCTTCCTGAAGTTCGATGGCGACGACTTCCTGAAGGTCGAAGACATCGACCTCGGCGCCCGCGGCTACACGATCTTCATCGCGATGGCGCCCGATACCGCGGGCGGCAACATGGCGGCGCTGGCCGCGGTGGGCACCAGTAACGACGCCCACCACGGTATGCTATTGCGCTCCCAGGCGGGTGGAACGCAAGTGCGCTACGTGCACCGCAACCCGCTGGGCATCTCGGGCGGCGACAATCTGCTGCTCGAGGACATCGCCGCACGCGAGGCCTTCGACCCCTACCAGGTCGCCGTGGCCGAACGCCGTCTCGACGGCGACGCCATCATCCAGCGCCTCTTCGTCGGCGATCAGGAGCAGTTTAGCAGCACCTCCGACGGGGGCTTCGGGTCGACCACGCTCGACCTGCTCATCGGCCAGCAAGACGGCGCGGGCAATAACCCCTTCGTCGGCAACATCGGTGAGATCATCATCTTCGACGGCGAGATCTCCGTGGATGAGCGCGCTCAGGTCAAAGCTTATCTCGAGAAGAAATGGGTTCCCAAGCTGAAGATCGGCGGGTTCAAGTTGTAACCCCACGCCCCGTGCCCAATCGGCCCGGTCGCTCCCGTAGCGGCCGGGCCTTTGGGCGTAGGAGCCGAACTTGTCGTTCTCCAAAAAGGGCCGCGCCCGGGCCCATCAATCCGGGGCCCGGGCGCGGCACTCCCTGGGGGGTCCCAAAGGCGAAAGCTGCTGGCCGACCCCCAGGGTTCCGAGGGTTTCAAGCATGTCCGGCGCGCTCGAGCTGGGTGTAAAGCGTGACCAGGGCGACGCGATCGCAGACGCCGATCTTGCGCAGGATCCGCGCCACGTGGTTTTCGGCGGCCGACTCGGAGATGCCCAGGTCGAAGGCGATTTCCTTGGTGCTGCGGGCCTGCCCGACCATCCGGGCGATGCGCGCTTCCACCGGCGTCAGTGCGCGCATGGACCAGCAGCCCTCGAGCGCAGGTGTGAGCACGACCGTGCGTCGCCCCGCGTCGTCGAATTGATCGACCAGCCAGAGCCGCCCGGTGGAGAGCTTGGCCCATACGCTCAGGGCTTCGCCGTCATCGTCGCGAACCACGGCCGCCCGCGCGCGCTCGCGTTTGCTGACCACCTCCGAGATGTCGTCGAGGTCGCGCTCCAACTCCCGGTCACCGAGGTGTTGGCAGCGTCCCTGCGTATCGAAGGCAGCGCTCGCCAGGCTCTCGACGCTGCGACCCGAGAGGGCCTTGCGCAACGCCAGGCTGCTGACCAGGGCATGGCGCAGGGCGCGCAGATCGCGCCGCACCGAATCGGCGATCGGTGCGGTCTCGGTCGAGCACATCGCCAAGCCCGTTCCGTCCTCGAGCGTGGCAATGATGCCGAAGCCGTCGCAAACTCGAAGCTTGCGCCAACTTTCGGCCACCTCGTCGGGCACATTCCCGTTCCACCAGTGCAGCGCGGTACTCACGGTTGCGCGGGCCGTGGGCGACGGCGCACCCTCGAGGGGCCCGAAGCCACGCAGGGTCTCGAAGCTCAGGGGCTCGGGCAGCGCGGCTCCCGACGTAAACGCGCTTCGCAGCCGCCGCCCGTCCTCGCGCTCGGTGTAGGTGAAGCCGGCGGTGGCACGGGTTTTGGGGCGTACCTCCGAAAGCTCTCCGCAGAGCCGCTGCAGCCAGTCCTTTTCCTTCGACCTCAAGTCGCTCGCCGCGTCGGCGAGCCTTACGACCGCGTCCCTTCGCATACCGATTCTGTCCCCATCTGCGCGCTGCGCCGACCCGTCCCGCACGGTGCCGCCCCTGGTGTTGCGGCCAGGACACGCGCCAACTCCAACTTCGAGCCGACCCCGCACAACGCGAAAATGCGTGCGATCTGGTTGGCCACGGTGCGCTTCGAGGTGCCGCGCTCGAGCGCGATCTGGCTCTGGCTCTTGCCGGCGACCAGCCCCAGCGCCACCTCCTGCTCCGACGGGCGCAGCCGCTGCATCAGCTCCGGATCCGGCCCATCCAGGTCGAGCACGACCAGCTCCAAGCCGTCCGAAATTTCGAGCGCCCGTACCCTCATTTGAGTACCGACCATAAACTAAATGCTATTTAAGTCAAAGGTGCTATTCAATATTTATATGTGCTACAATCTACGTGCATGTCGAGCCTAGTCCCCAGCCCTCGGGTGCAGCGCAAGCGCGCCGAGCGCCGCGAGCGGATCGTGGAAGCCGCCTTCCAGGCCATCGCCGAGGACGGTCCGGCCGATTTCAGCCTCAATAAGCTGGCACGCGACCTCGACTACACGCCCGGTGCGCTCTACTGGTATTTCCCTTCCAAGGAGGCGTTGGTGGTGGAGGTGCAGTGCGTGGCCTTCTCCGAGTTGACCACCATCATCAACCGCGAGCGCGCTGCCTGGGAGCAGCAGCCGGCGCTGGCCACGCAGGATTTGCCCTGCCGGCGCCTGCACTCGCTGTTGGCCCTGGCCCGCTTCTACCTGGACCTCGGGCGCACCGAGCCGCGCTATTTCCGCCTGATCGCCTTCTCGATCGACCCGCGCGTCTGGCTCGACGACGACTCGGCCGAGCGCCTCGCCCCGGTGCTCGCCGAGGTCTTCCTGGCCGTCGCGGCGCCCTTCATCGCCGCCCAGGAAGATGGCGTGCTGTCGCCCGGTGATGGGGCTGGGCGTGCGGTGCAGTACTGGACCGCGCTGCAGGGGCTGCTGCAGACGGGCAAGCTCGCGCGCATCGCGCCCGAGCTCTTCGATGTGCCTCGCCTGGGTGCCGACAGCGCGCGGGCGCTTTTGCTCGGTTGGGGTGCCGATCCCGACGCTCTGGAGCGCGCCCGGGCACTGTTGGACTGAGGGTTCGCGCAAGCATTGGGGCTCCAGGTGCGCAGCCCCTGCCGTTGTGCCAGCGCCGACCCGAACGACGCCGCCGAGCGGTCCCGGCTCTCGCGGCCCAGGCTTTGCATGAAGGAAGAGGCCGGCGCAGGGGTGGCGCGGAACTTTTCGCTCGGCAGGTGACCCCAAAGGCGCAGGTGGGGGTACCGACACCACGTGAAGCACATCGACGTGGCAATCGGTCGAAGTAGGTGGCCCGCGCTGGGGCTGTGCCTGCTGTGGGCTGCCTGCTCTGGCGGGGGCGGTGGCGAGGCGAAGCGGGCCGACGGCTCCCCCTTGGGCCCCGAGGGCGCGCTCGGCGCTCAGGCTGGCGCTGGAGCGCTGGCGCCCGGGGGCGCCGGAAGCGGGGCCAGTGGCGACGGTCTGCTCGAGCCCGCCGCCGATCCCTATTCGGTGAGCTTCGAGTGCGATCAGGGCGCCGACCCCAGCACGGCACCGCTGACACGCCTGACCGTGCTGCAGTACGAAAACACGCTCGCCGCCCTCTTCGCCGACGTGCCAGGCGCCATGGACGCCGCGCGCGGCCCCCTCGATCAGCTGCCCATCGATGGCGAGGACGATGAGAGCTTCAGCGACATGGATGGGCGCATCTCCCAGCGCCACATCGACGGCTACGTCAACGTGGCCGACGCCCTGGCGGGCTATGGCGTCGCCGACCCGGGCCGCCTCAGCGCCCTGGCCGGCGACTGTTCGAGCGCCCCGAGCCTCGACACCGGCTGTTTCACCAGCTTCATCCGCGACTTCGGCCGCCTCGCCTACCGGCGCCCACTGAGCGACGCCGAGGTTTCGCGTCTAGAGGAGCTGGGCAACGGCGTCGAACCCCAAGAAGCCTACCGCAGCGTGCTCTTTACGCTGCTGCTGTCGCCCGAGATGCTCTACCACCTGGAAGTAATGGGCGATGCCAGCGGGGGCCGCGAGGATCTGCTCACGCTCTCGGCCCACGAGCTGGCCGCGCGCCTTTCCTATCACCTGTGGCAGCAGCCGCCCGATGCCGAGCTGCGCGCCGCAGCCGATGACGGCTCGCTGCTGACCGAGGCGGTCTACCAGGCCCAGGTGGAGCGCCTGCACGCCGACCCGCGCGCCCTGGAAGCCGCGGTTCGCTTCTTCGGTCAGTGGTATCGGCTGCAGATCTTTGGCGGCTTCGCCACCACTCCAGCGTTCGAGACCTTCGCCGGCAATACCAGCGCCGACGCCCAGCTCTACGACGACGCGGCCCAGGAGATCGAGGCCCTGGTCACCTACCACGTCGAGCAGGGCAACTACCGCGACTTGCTCGACAGCCCCCTGAGCTTTGCGCGCTCACCGGAGCTGGCCGCGCTCTACGGTGTCGCACCCTGGGATGGCCAAAGTCAGCCGCCGGCTTTGCCCGCCGACGAGCGCTCGGGGCTTTTGACGCGCGCGGCCATGCTCATCTCCAGCAACCACACCACCAACCCCTTCAAGCGCGGCGCCTTCATCCAGCGCGAGATCCTGTGCACGCCGGTGTCGCCACCGGCCGATCTACCGCCCGGCTCGCTGACCCCGCCGCCCTTCGATCCCAACGCCTCCACGCGCGAGCGCTTCGAGGCCAAGGTCGAATCGCCCACCTGCGCCGGCTGCCACTCCACCTTCACCCCCTTCGGCATGGCCCTGGAGGCCTACGACGGCCTCGGGCGCTATCGCAGCGAGGAGCGGCTGATCGACGAAGCGGGTGACGAAGTCGCGAGCGTGCCCATCGATACCCGCGTGACGGCGCTCCTGCCCGAGGGCAGCCTGGAGATCGCCGGGCCCGTCGAGCTCAGCGCCGCCCTGGCCGACAGTGAAAAGTCCAACGAGTGCTTCGCGCGCCAGTACTTCCGCTACAGCTTCCGGCGCTTCGAGCAGCCCGGCGATGAATGCGTGCTCGCTTCCCTGCTCGAACGTGTGGGCCCGACCGGGAGCCTGCGCGAGGCCCTGCGCCAGGTGGCCCTGGACCCGGCATTTCAGCGGAGGTTGTGGCGATGAAGATCGATCCCATCGGACGGCGCATGTTCCTGCAGGGGGCCTCGGGCCTTCTGCTTGCGGCGCCCTTTTTGCCCTCGCTTCTGCCGCGGGGGGTCAAGGCCCAGTCCCTCGGCAACGCCAGGCGCTTCGTCGCCATCAAAAGCTACAGCACCCAGCTGATCGCGAACTTCTATCCGAGCTACAGTGGCAACGGCTACAGCACCCGCCCCTACGATTCAGGCGACGGCAAGGCCGACGGGACCACGCTACTCACTCAGAGTTTGAGTCAGAGCAGCGGTCGTCACAAGAACGGCAACGAGTACTTCGCCAAGTGGGCCCCGCTCTCCGACCTGGCCCAGGGCGGCGCCCTCTCCGACATCCTGGGTCCGGCGTTCAACCCCTTCCTCGAGCGCATGTTGCTCCTGCGCGGCCTGGACTTCATGCCCGACACCAACCACAACGAGGGTGGCATGTTGGGCAACTACGCCGCGGCCGACGTGCAGCACACCGACGTGGTAGCCTGGCCCACCATCGACCAGGTGTTGGCCTATTCCAGCAAGTTCTACCCCTCGCCGCCCTCGGGCACCCGCGCCCTGCACCTCTCGCCCGGCCGCTCCAACACCTTTTCCTTTACCGACGGCGGCACCGGCGGACCCATCAGCCAGGTCCAGGCCCACGTCGACCCCCAGACGGCGTTCAACGAGGCCTTTGCCAACTACTCGCCGCCGGCGGCGATGCCAGCCGGCCCCGATCCCAACAAGCGCCTCATCGATCGCGTGCTCGAAGACTACCGGCGTGTGGTGGGCGGGCCGCGCATCGGCGCCGCCGACCGTCAAACCCTCGAGCAACACATCGCCTACATGAGCGAACTGTCGACGCGCCTCGATGCCAGCGCGCCCGCGGTCAGCTGCGACCAGCCGACGGAGCCGCCGTCGGTGCAGGCCAACGGCGTCGATCCGGCCGTGCTGACCCAGGCCTTCGAGCTCATGGTGGACGTGGCGGTGGCGGCCCTGCGCTGCGACGTCACGCGCATTGTCACGCTCAATGTCTGGAAGGGCGTTGCGCGTGGCATCGGCGCTGGCGGCAGCGACGTGGGCTACGTGCACAGCGGCCTCAAGGACGCCCAGGACTGGCACGAGCGCGCCCACGAGTTCGACACCCCCGGCTCGCGCGATCAGGTGCTGGCCATCAACCAGTGGATCGCCGGCGAAGTGGTGGCGCGCATGCTCGCGGGTCTGGACGTGGACGAGGGCGACGGCAGCACCTTCCTCGACAACTCCATCGTCTTTTGGGGCAACGAGCTGGGCATGAACCACCTCAACTGGAGCGTGCCCAGCGTGCTCTTCGGCAGCGGCGGAGGGCATCTGCAGACCGGCCGTTACATCGACTACATCGACTGGAACCAGAACGTGAAGTTTCACCAGGAAGACGGCCCGGTGATCGAGGGCGTGCCCTATAACCGCCTGATGGTCTCACTGTTGCAGGCCTTTGGCCTCAGCCCCGAGGACTACGAGCGCGGCGCTCCGGGTTACGGCTCCTATTCGACCAGCGGCAAGACCACCGACTTGCATGCCATCGATTACGACGCTTCCCAGTACGGCAATCCGCTGCCGGGGCTGACCGGCTGAGCGGGCGCAGGGTCAGTCGATGGCGACCGCCACCACGGTGACGTTGTCGTAGCCGCCGGCGAGGTTACTCTCGCGCACCAAAAGCTCGGCGGCGCGCGGCAAGTCCCCGTCGCACTCGGTCATCAGCTCGAGCACGCGGGCATCGCTGACCTGCCCGCTGAGCCCGTCGGTGCACAGGAGGTAGACGTCGCCGCACTTCAGCTCTTCGACCCGGATGTCCACGATGACCGTGTCCTCGATCCCGAGGGCGCGGGTGATGACGTTGTCGGGCAGCATGTCGATGGCCTCCTGACTCATGTTGGGCATGATCCGGAGGTAGTCGTTAATCAGGGAGTGGTCGCGCGTGAGCTGCTCGATGCGACCATCGCGAATACGATAGGCGCGGCTGTCGCCCACGTGTGAGATGTAAGCCAGCCCCTCGGCCCGGTCGAGCAGCAGCGCCACCAGGGTCGTGCCCATGCCGTGCATGGACGCCGTGGTCATGGAGCGGCGAAAGATCTGCCGGTTGGCCTCTTCGATGGACATGGCCAGCCACGACTCCTGCAGCGAGCGGCTCGGATCGAATTCGAGGGGCAGGGTCGCGTCGGGGCGCATGGTGTCGTCGAAGAAGCTCTGCACCACTTCGATGGCCATTTGGCTCGCGACCTCGCCACCCAGGTGACCGCCCATTCCGTCGGCGACCAGGTAGAGGTTGTGCGCCTCGAGGCAGGCATAGGTATCCTCGTTATGCTCGCGATGGATGCCGATGTCGGTCAGGGCGGCGGCCGGGACCGAAACGGGGCGCTTCCGGGTGGGCTTCGACGGGCTGATGAATTCTGCGGTGGACGGCATACCCACCTGCACTGCAAGCGCGGTGCCAGTTCACGAGCAGCCGTTTGTCGGGAAAAACCGGGTGCTTACCGGAACCGAATCGGCTCCGGAACCCATTTGGTTCCGCCTGGCACCAACCATGATCCCCCCGCCTGCCTGGATCAGCCCAGATCCGGCGGGCATTGAAAGGCGACCGCCAGGCGCTTCAGGCGCGGGCTGCGCGGCGGCCGGTCGGCCCGCAACGGCTCGGCATCATCGTCTGGGCCTTTGCGCTGCTGTTGCTTGGCTCAAGCGAGGCGCGGGAGGTGCCGACGGTGACGGCTCGAGCCCGGCTGGGTCAATCAACTGGATGTCATGGGGCCGTGAAGAGGCGCACGAACCGGTCACGGGCTTCGGCTTCTTACATGGACGACTTCAGCGACCACGATCGGAAGCCTTGCGCCGGCCGGTGGAAGGGGGAGCTGCGACAGTCGCAGGGCGCGAGGCCTCACGCGGGCGTCGTCACGCGGGTGCCGGGTTGACGCCGCCGTGCCCGTACGCCGATAGTCAGCGCAAGGAGCGAGCGAGATGGCGAGCGAGATGGCGATCGAAGGCGGATGCTACTGCGGGGCGCTGCGCTATCGGGTGCAGGGCGAGCCGATGTTCAAGGGGCAATGCCACTGCCGCGAGTGCCAGTACTTTGCCGGTGGCGGCGTCAACCACTTCATGGGGGTGGCGGCCGACGCCCTGACGTTCACCAGGGGCGCGCCCAAGCGCTTTCAACGCAGCGATCTGGAGCAGCCCGTGGTGCGCACCTTCTGCGGCGAGTGCGGCACCCAGATCTACTCGCAGGCGCCCGCCGTGCCGGCGCTGATTCTGAAGGCCGGCACGCTCGATGACCCCTCGCACTACGGCGGGCCGAGCTTCGCCACCTTCACCGTGGATCAGCAAAGCTACCACCACGTGCCCGAGGGCTGCCGGACCTTCGAGCGCATGCCGGGATAGCCCACCGGCGCCGACAAATCCGGGCTGCATGGCAAATGGGCGCGCCTTTCGGCCCGGCTGCGGGTAGAGTCGCGCCGTGATCCCCCTGCGCGACATCAATCCCACCGAGCGCACGCCGGTGGTGACGCGGGCGCTGCTCGTGGCCAATGTGGTGATCTTTCTCTACCAGCTTTCGCTGGGGCCCGAGGCCGGTCGCGAGCTGGTCTACCGCTTCGGCATGGTGCCCTACTACCTGACGCAGGATCTGCGCTTTCACAGCCTGGCCACACCGCTGACGAGCATGTTCATGCACGGGGGCATCATGCACCTGGCGTCGAATATGTGGTTTCTGCACATCTTCGGCGACAACGTGGAAGACCGGCTGGGGCGCGGCCGCTTTCTGCTCTTCTACGTCCTGTGCGGGCTGCTGGCGGCGGCGGCGCAGATGCTGGTCGATCCGAGCAGCGAGGTGCCGATGGTGGGCGCGTCGGGGGCGATCGCCGGCGTGCTGGGGGCCTACTTCCGACTCTTTCCCGGCGCGCGGGTGGTGGCGCTGCTGCCGATCTTCATCTTCTTCATCGTGCGCGAGCTGCCCGCCTTCTTTTTCATCATTGTGTGGTTTCTGCTGCAGCTGGTCAGCGGCATCGGTTCGCTGAGTTATGTGGGCGAGGCTTCCGGCGGCATCGCCTTCTTCGCCCACATCGGCGGGTTCCTCGCCGGTCTCTTCTGGCTGAGGGTGCTGCCGCCGAGGCCGGCCGGTCATGCCCGGGGTCGGGGTCGCATCGGACCGCGGGGGCGCGTGTGAAGCCAGTGGAGCGATGCTGGACTTGACGCCGGATACGGTCTTGGGCGCCGGTGGCCTGCTGTCGCGCGTCATGCCGCACTACGAGCCGCGGCCCGGGCAGCTGGCCATGGCCCAGGCGGTGCTCGACGCCATCACCGACGACGGCATCTTGCTGTGCGAGGCGGCCACCGGCACCGGCAAGACCCTGGCCTACCTGGTGCCGGCGCTGCTGTCGGGCCGCCGCGTGGTGATCGCCACCGGCACCCGCACCCTGCAGGACCAGATCATGGAGCACGACCTGCCGTTGCTGGAGCGTGCCTTCGGTCAGCCGCTGCCGGTGGCCTGCATGAAGGGGCTTTCGAATTACCTCTGCCTGCGGCGCTACCACGAGCTGTCGCCGCAGAGCCCGTCGCTGCCCGAGGCGAGCAGGCATCAGCTGGGGCTGGTCGATGCCTGGCTCGATGGCACCGAAAGCGGTGACCGCGCCGAGCTCAGCGAGCTGCCCGAGGACTCCGCCCTGTGGTCGCAGCTGCAGAGCGGCAGCGAAATCCGCATCGGCCCCCGCTGCGTGCACCACGCGGCCTGTTTCGTCACGCAGATGCGTCAACAGGCGGTCAAAGCGCAGGTGGTGGTGGTCAATCACCATCTCTTCTTCGCCGACCTCGCCCTGCGCGGTCCCCACGGCGCCGCCGCGATCCCGGACTACGACGCGGTGATCTTCGACGAGGCGCACATGGTCGAGGATGTGGCCACCGACTTCTTCGGCGTCGCGCTCTCGAGCACGCGGCTTTCGACGCTTGCGCGCGACGCGCGGCGGGCGCTGTCGGCGGCGGGGCTTGCGGCGGGCCTCGAGCCCCTGGTCGCCCGACTGGAGCGCGCTGCAGAAGCCTTCTTTACCGCGGTGCCGCGCTCGGCGGCCGAGGGCGGTGCGCGCATGCCGCTGCCGCCGGGGGCCTTCGAGGGGCGCCTGAGGGAGCCCGGTTTCGCCCTCGATGATGCCCTCGAAGGCCTGGGCGCCGGTTGCGACAACCGGGCCGGCGACTCCGAAGCGGTGGCGCAGATCGGCCGCCGCGTGGCCCAGATCCGCAAGGATCTGGCACGGCTCAGCGAGCCGGTGCGGGGTGATAAGGGCGCGACGCCGGTGGCCTGGACAATGGCGCGTGGGCACGGCGCCAGCGTGGGGGCGAGCCCCATCGAGGTCGGCGCCATCCTGCGCGAAGAACTCTTCGAGCGCGGCCTGGGCGTGGTCTTGACCAGCGCCACGCTGCGCGCCGAGGGGCGCTTCGACTACCTGCGCAGTCGCCTCGGCATCGAGGCCGAACACGGCGCCGTGGAACAGGTTTCGGAGTCACCCTTCGACTACGAACGTCAGGCCGCGCTGTATTTGCCACCGCTGCCCGATCCACGCGCCCAGGGCTACCTGGCGCGGGCGGCAGCCGAGATCGAAGCGCTGTGTACCTTGACTGGCGGTGGAGCGTTGATTCTTTGCACTTCACTGCGAGTGATGAACGAGCTGGAGCGGCGCCTGCAGCCGCGGCTCGGGCTGCCTGTCTACGCCCAGGGACAAGCCCCCAATGCCAAGTTGCTCGCGCGTTTTCGAAAGCAGGGCGACGCCGTGCTGCTGGCCACCGCCAGCTTCTTCCAGGGCGTGGACGTGCCGGGGCGGGCGCTGCGGCTGTTGGTGATCGACAAGCTGCCCTTCGACGTGCCCACCGATCCGCTGGTGGCCGCCCGCTGCCGCGCCGTCGAGCAGGCCGGCGGGCGCGCCTTCAAGGACTACCTCTTGCCGTCGGCGGCGCTAACGCTGAAGCAGGCCTTCGGGCGCCTGATCCGCGGCCGTGACGACCGCGGCGTGGTCGCCATCCTCGACAGCCGGCTATCGAGCAAGGGCTACGGCAAGGTGCTATTGCGCAGCTTGCCGCCGGCGCTCCGGTGCCGCACGATGCCCGAGCTCGAGGCCTTCTGGCGCTCGCAGCCACAGGCCGATGCAAGCATTCACGATTGATCCGTCCACGCTGCGCGCGCTTGCGACCGCGCTGCTTTTGACCACGTCCTGCACCGGCCGCGGCGGCCCCGATCACGCCGCCTCGGCGACGCCAGCGGCCGAGGAAGGCAAGGCCGCGGAGGACACCGCCAAACCCAAGGCCGAGCCCACGCAGCTGGCGGGCGAAGCGGCCGAGGTCGACGAGGCCTCGGCGGCACAAGAGCCGGCCAGGGCGCCCGTCGATCCGGAGCAGGCCCTGGCCTATGACGAAGCCGATCCGCTGGGCGATCTGGAGACCGCAGACGCCCTGGATGCGCCCGCCGGAGTGCCCTTCGCGAAGGTCAAGGCGCCGGCAGGGGGCTGCGCGGTGGTACACGGCGGGCGCCGGCTGTGGCCCAGCTCCGGCTACGCCGCCGTGGTCGACACCGGCAGCGGCTTTGCGGTCGCGGGCTTTGGTTCCAAGCCGGGTTCCAAGCCGGGCTCCAAGCCGGGTGCCAAGCCGGGCGTCAAAGCTTCGGACAAAGCTTCGGACAAGCCCGCAAGCGAACAGCTCTATCTCCTGCGCGTGCCGGCCGAAGGCCTGGTGGAACCGGTGACGGCCTTTGCCATCGAGCCACCCCATCCCGGCGAACGCAAGGCGGGCCCGGGCATCTCGGCGCGCACCGGCGACGATGTGACGGTGGCCTACACCGATGGCGCGGGCGTGCTGTGGGCGCGGCGGCTGCGTATGGGACGGAGCGGAGGCGGCGCCCGCGTCAAGCTCGCCAGCGGTGTCGACACGCGCTTTTCACCGGCAGTTGCCCACTCCGAAGACAAGACGCTGGTGGCCTGGACCGAGGGCTCGACGCCCATGAAGACCCACCTGGCGGTGATCTCCAAGGACGATGAAGTGATCGCGCGCCACGACATCACACCGGTCTCCTTCGGCGCGGCGGCACCGACCTTCGTCGTGGGCGCGCGGCCGCCGGTGGTGATCGTGGTCGACGCCCGCGACGGCATGTCGCCGCTGCTGCGCATCGACCTGGCCAACGATGGCACGCCCAGCCCCGGCCAGGTGGCGACGCCGGTGGGCATGGTCTCGAGTCCGCCGCAGCTGGCCGCCGCCTCCACCTCGATGGGCACCTGGGTGGGCTACACGGGCCTGGGCGGCGCCTCGACCAGCGCCGTCGGACTGGTGGGCATCGCGCCGGTGCCGGGCTCGCCCGAAGCGCTGGTCAAGGGCACCGCCTACGGGCAGCTCCACGTGTCGGCCACGGTCGCCGAAAAGAGCGCCATCTTCGCGGCCGACGCGGCCATCGGCGCCGGCAAGCACCCGCCGCGCGAGGTGCGCGTGCAGCTGGTGGGCGCCGAGGGCGCCGGCACGCCCACGTCGATCCGTGGCCCCGGCGGCCATGCCTCGCGAGCCTCGGTCGCCCGTGACCAAAATGGTGCCGTGTTGGTCACCTACAACACCGACTCCGGGGTGTACGCGGCGCTTTTGCGCTGCGATGATTGATCGCCAAAGGAGCGAGCATGAAGCTCGAACGCGTCTCTCCCGAACAAGCCCATCGCCTGATCGAGGAGCAGGGCTACCTGCACCTGGACGTACGCACGGTGCAGGAGTTCGAAGCCGGCCATCCCGAGGGCGCCTACAACGTGCCCATCAAGGTCACCACCGAACACGGCATGGCAGATAACTCAGAGTTTTTGTCAGTGGTGCGCGCCTGCTTCGAGTCCGACGCGGGCATCGTAGTCGACTGCCGCTCGGGCAACCGCTCGCTGGCGGCGGCTCGGGTTTTGATCGAGGCGGGCTTCAGCCGCGTGGTCGACCAGCGCGCCGGCTTCGGCGGTCGCCGGGGAAGCTTCGGCGAACTCGAGGAAGCAGGCTGGAAGGACAGCGGCTTGCCGGTGGCCTCGAGTGCGACGCAAGGGCGGGACTACGCCTCGCTGCGGCGGCGGGCGTTTTCGGCGGGTGGCGAGTCCTGAGGGGTCGCCGTTTGCGCCCGCGGGCAAGGTGCTCAAGCAGTGACTGTCTGTGCCAAAGCCCGACCGGCGGCGCTGGCGGGCGTTGCTGCCGGAGGGCGTCGCCCACCTTGCGCGATAGTTTGATCGCTCCCGGTTGATTTATCCCATCTCCGCGAAGCCCACGCCGCTCCTGAAATGATGGGGGGCTTCACATGGTGGGGTGTCGCTGAAACCCGCTGCATCTGCCCTCGAACGCGGCCCACGCGTGTAACCACAAGTCATGCAAGGGCGCCGACGCGACGCCTTGCAAGGTCGTGTAGGCCGACGAAACGCCTGTGCGTTGCCGTACAAGTTTGCCGTGCCAGTGGTATGCTCTACTGAAGCGGTCGCTCCATGCAGTCCGAGAGCGAAAAGAGAGCTGTGGACAGCAAAACGCTCCAAACCGGTACGATCGTCGCCGATCGTTACGAGGTTTTGGAGCTGCTGGGATGCGGCGGCATGGGCGAGGTCTATCGGGTGCGCGATGGGATCTCGGGCGCCTCGGCCGCGCTCAAGCGCCTGCGCGACGTGGCACGCGCGGGACATGCCGGGCCAGCGCTGCTCTTCGAGCGCGAGTACCACACGCTGCGGCAGCTCGCCCATCCCAACATCGTCAGCGTCTACGACTATGGCGTCGATCGGCGCGGGCCGTACTACACGATGGAGCTGCTGGACGGCGAAGACCTGCGCTCGCTTTCGCCGCTGCCCTGGCGCCAGGCCTGCGCCGTCTTGCGCGACGTGGCCTCCGCCCTGGCGATCCTGCATTCCAGGCGCCTGTTGCATCGCGATCTGAGCCCCCGCAACGTGAGGCGTGGCGACAGGGGGCAGACCAAGCTCTTCGACTTCGGGACGCTGGCCACGATGGGGACCCAGGGGGAGCTTCTGGGCACGCCCGCCTACATGGCGCCGGAGATCTTCGACCGCGCACAGCTCGATGCCCGCGCCGATCTGTACTCGCTGGGTGCGCTCGCTTACTTCGCCCTGAGTGGGAACCACGCCTACTCGGTGGCGGCGATGCGCGGCGTCCGCGAAATGCGGCGCACGAGTCCGGCGCCGCTTTCGCGCCATGTGGATGACATTCCGAGTGCGCTGGAGCAGCTGGTGCTCTCGCTGCTCAGCCCCGAGCCGCTGGCCCGGCCGGTGAGCGCCGGTGAGGTCATCACGCGCCTGACCGCGATCGCGGGGCTCGAAGCCGTCGATTCCCCCGAAGTCGCCAGAGCCTATCTCTGCGCGCCGTCGCTGCTGGGGCGGGAGCAACAGCTGGAGCAGGTACGCGAACAGATCGAGTATGCCGGGCGCGGTCGCGGCGATGTGACGCTGGTCGAGGCCGACGCCGGCATGGGCCGCAGTCGCTTCTTGCAGGCGGTCGAATTGGAAGCGGAACTCGCCGGAGCCACCGTACTGCGCAGCGACGGCGAGTCCTGCGCCTCCGTGATGCTGGGAGTGGCGCGCGCCCTGTACAACCAGCTCGAGCGCGTGATGCCCGAGGCCGCGTCCGAAGCTGCGGGCGCGGAGGCGGTGGCCGGGGCTACGCCAGAAGCGCGAGCCGCCGCCGAGGATGACGCCGCGGAGCCGAAGCCGCCGACCGAAGCTGCCCACGCCGCGCTGCCCGCAGCGGCCCTGTGTGAGCGCCTGTTGGAGGCCGCTTCCCGTCGCTCTCTGACCCTGATCGTCGATGACGCCGAGCTGGCGGACGAAGCTTCGCTATCGGTGCTGGCGGAACTCGCCCGCCGCGCTCCCACCCGGCGCATGGTGCTGGTCCTTTCGGTGCTGCGCGACCGCAGCACGCCCGTGGGCCTCGACGCCATCGCGCGCAACGCCCACAGGTTGCAGCTGTGGCCCCTCGATCGCGCGCAAAGCTTTCAGTTGGTGCGCTCGCTCTTTGGCGATGTGCCGCACGCGACGCGCGTGGCCGACTGGATCTACCGGTTGAGCGAAGGCTCGCCCCGGGTCAGCATCGAGTTGGCCCAGCATCTGGTCGAGCGCGGCATCGCGCGCTACGAGCAGGGAGCGTGGCTGCTACCGGAGTCGCTGCGCGAGCACGACCTTCCAACCAGCCTCGAACAGGCCCTGGCCGCACGCCTCGAGGCCCTGTCGGCCCCGGCCAAGAGACTGGCCCAGGGGCTGGCCTCGACCACGGTCGCGCTCGAGCCGTCGGAGTACGCGCTGTTGCTGCACGAGCACGACCAGCGTCAAAGCGCGGCCCTCGAAGCGGTCGACGAGCTGGTGGTGGCAGGGGTTCTGGTCGCCCAGGGAAGCGCCTTCGGCTTCAGCCAGCGCGGCTACGCCGACGCGGCGCGACGTCTTCTGCCCGAGGAGGCCCGCTCCGACGTCCATCGCCGGCTTTCGCAAATCGCCGCCCTGCGCAACGACATGATCCGACAGGCCATGCACCTGCTCGAGGCCGGTGACGAGGACGCCGCGGTCGACACCCTGATGGAGCACCGCGCGGCGTTGGGCGCGACCTTGCAGTTCGACGGCAAGGAACACAAAGGCGCTCCGCAGGGACCGCTGCCGGAGGACACCACCCGCGCCGTGCGCGTATGTGAACACCTGCTCGAGGTATGCGAGCGCCTGGGCCGCCCACCGGCCGAGGCCTTCGCCATCCGCGGCGCGCTGATGATCTCGGCCTACCACCACGACTTCTCGCTGGCACTGCCCCATGCCCGCGCGCAGCTCGCCCAGCTGCGGCAGTGCTCGGGTGCCATCTACTGGGAGCGCTTTGCCAATAACGCATCGCTCGACGAATGCGCCAAGCGCTGCGTGGCGGAGGCCCAGGCGGTCTATGATGCGACGCCGGTCGCCCAGCGCGTCATTTCACCCCAGGAGGCCCTGGGCGAACTCGTGGTGGCGGTCGGTCAATGCCAGACGCTGGGCAGACAGGGCTTCGAGATCGAGTTGTTGCGCGAAACCCTGCAGCTGGCGGAGTTCTTCCGCCCGGTCCTGCCGCGCGCGGCGATCGTTCGAGACGCTGCCGAGCACTCGCTCTGCCTCGCCACCGGCAGGTTGGATGCGGCCGAGACCCTGCGCCGCTCCATGATCGACTACTACGATGGTCTTTTGAAAACCGGTGCACCCCTGCATCCCATTTCCAGCCTCGGGCGCGCCATCGCGATGCACCTGGAGGGCCTGCACCGCGCCTGCTTCGGCGGCGACACGGCCGCGCTCTGGGCGGACAAGTTGGAGCGGACCAATCACGAACACGGGCGCGCCGCTGCGGGACCCACCGAAGGTCACGTCGGCTGGCGACGGGCCTGGGAGGTGCGGCTTCTGATGCATCTCTACAACGGCGACATCGAAGGCGCCCGCCGGTGTCAGCAGCAGATCGACGAGCTGTCGGTGCGCCACGCCTACACGGCCTACGGCACGGGAACGGCTTTCCTCGAGGCCCAGGCGCACCTGATGTGCGGTGATGTGCTGGGGCTCAAGCAGAGCATCGAGACCATCACCCAAATCGTCGACCGCCAGTATCCCGGTTGGCAGCCGGCGCTCGACACTGCATGGGGCGGCTACCACCTGTTGCGCGGTGAGCCGAATATGGCGTTGGCGCGGCTCGATGCGGCGCTCTCCGAAACCGGCGCCGGCCAGCACATGGCGTGGACCGTGGCGGCCGAGCTTGCGGTCGAAGTGCGGCTCGCATTGGGTGATGTGCCGGGCGCCTGGGAGCGCGGGCGCCGGGCGCTGCAGCAGGCCCGCGCGGCGGAACTCGGTTTCTTGGCCGAACTCGGACTCGAGCGCGTCCTGGGACTGGCCGAAGCCGCGGCCGGGCAGCTCGAAGTGGCTACATACCGACTTGAAAGCCGCATCGAGCAAGCCCGCGCACGCGGACTGTCGGGTGTGCCGCTGGGCGTACTGCTCGAAGCCCAGGCGCGGGTCGCGCTGATGGCCGGTGACGACGAAGGCTTCCATCGCTGCGCCCGCGAGACAGCCGAACTCTACCGCCGCGGCGGCAGTCCCGCGCTCGTCGCCAAGTGCGAACGACTGCTGGGTGAAGCGCGCCGGCGAGGGCGCCTCGATTCGCACGCTCCGGCGGGCGCCTTCGTGCCCACGACGCGTTCGCGCGCAGTTCGCAGCCGCGCCCAGATCCTGCTCGAGGAGTGCGAGAGCCGGGAGCAGGCCCTCGATCGCGCGCTGCAGGTCATGCTCACTCGCGCCGGCGCAGCCCACGGCTTCCTCTACCGCGTCTGCGACGACGGTGGGCTTGCACTCATCACCTCCTGCTCCGAACGTCCCGCACCGGCCGAGCTGCGGGAGGGCTTGCGGGACTTCGTCGCGGCCATCGTCGACGACGTGGTCGAGGTGACCATCACCTGCACGGTCCAGGACGAAGAGGCCGGCGGTCCGATCCGTGTCGTCGACTACACGCCGGTGCTGCTGTCGACACCCCGCGACGGCAGCGACCGCATCCTGGGGGTGATCGCTCTGCACCTGCCAGGCGACCGCGTCGAGGTGGACTCTGAAATCACTGCCGTGCTGGCCGAGCTGCTGGACGAGACCGCCGCGGCCGAGAGCGCCGCGGGCTGAGCGCCATGGTCATCAAGCTTTCCACGGCCCCCCCCCCCGGCGGCAGCCCGCAACTGGTCGGGCTTCGAGCGTCATCTCGCGCTCGAGGAGGCCGCGATCTTCCCGGCCATCGGCGAGCGACTCGCGCCCGAGGTTCAGGCGCAGCTCATCGATGAGCTACGGCAGCGGCGGCGGTCACCACCGACTTGACGCGAAGTTATCGCTGCGCGCTACGGCTTGTATACAAAGGGCCCTGGTCGAAATAGAGTTGCCAAATCGGCTTCGAGGCGCCCGTCCGGCAAGGCGCGGCGCCGCGCGAATACTCCATGTATTTGAAGGCGGCGCAACGCAGCTGGACGGGATGGATCGGAGTCGAGTTGGTAACTTTATTTCGACCAGGGCCCAAAGGCCCGCTTGGCCTGGGCGTCGAAGCCGATGCGGGTGTAAAAGGCGTGCGCCCCGTCGCGGTCGGTCGCCGACATCAGCATGACCTTGTAGCAGCGGCGCTCTTCGCAGCGCGCGATCAGCGCTCGCAGCGTGGCGCTGGCGATGCCGCGGCGTCGAAATTCCGGATCGGTGACCACATTTTCCACCAGCGCGTAGGGGCTGGCCCCGCGCGTGAGGTTGGGCACGATGGCGGCATTGCAGGCGGAGACCAGGCGTCCATCGACGAAGGCCCCGAGATAGAGATGCTGTGGATCGTCCACCAGGGCGCTCCAGACGCGCTCGAGTTCGGCCCGCGGTGCCGGCGCGTCGTCACGCTCGTGCAGGTGGTGGTAGAGCGCAAGCAGGGCATCGAGGTCGGCCATCTCGAGTTCGCGAATGGTAGCGGACATCAGCGGCCCGGTTCGCCCGCATTGGCCCCAGCTCCCGCATCGGCGCCGTCACCGCCCACGGCCTTGCGCACGAAGAGGTCCTCGAGCGTCTCGCGGTGGGGGATCACCGCGAGCACCCGGGCGCCGCCCTCGGTGGCGAGCTTCAACACCTCGGGCACCCGATCGTCACCCTCCACCACCAGCATCAGCCGCTGGTGTAGCTCGCGCATGCTCTCACAACAGGCGGTCAAGCGCTCGCGCAGGGCGTCATCGACGCCGCCCAGCTCGATCTCCACCCGCCGCACCTCCGGTCGCAGCAGCTCCTGCAGCGTGCCCAGGGCCGTCATCTGGCCCTGGCGCACGATGCCCACGCGGTCGCAGAGCATCTCCACGTCGCTCAGCACGTGGCTGGTCAAAAGCAGGGTGCGGCCCTTGCGGCGCTGCTCGAGAAGGATGTCGCGGATGTCCTTGCGGCCGATGGGGTCGAGTCCGCTGAAGGGTTCGTCCAGGATCAGCAGTTCAGGGTCGTGCAAGAGGGCCTGGCATACGCCCAGCCGCTGCATCATGCCCTTGGAGAACTTGCCGATGGGCCGCTCGAGCGCGGCGCTCAGGCCCAGCCGCTCGATCAGCTCGTGGGCGCGAAGGTCGCGCTGTTTGCGCGCCATGCCCGTCAGCCGACCGCACAGGTCGAGGAATTCGAGCGGCTTCAAATAGCTGTAGATGTAGGGGTTTTCCGGAAGGTAGCCGAGCTTGCTGCGGGCTTGCGGAAGTCCCGCGGGGGCGCCGAAGAGCGTGACCTTGCCGCGGTCGGGGTAGATCAGCTGCAGCGCCATCTTGATGGTGGTGGTCTTGCCGGCGCCGTTGGGGCCGACGAAGCCGAAGATCTCGCCGCGACGCACATCGAAGCTCACCCCGCGCACGGCCTCCACGCGTTTGCGAAAGAAGCCGATGAAGAAGGTCTTGTGAACGTCTTCGACGGTGAGGACGGTTTCGGGCGAACTCATGACTGCGCTTGGACAGACGATCCGGGTGGGTCAGTCGCGGTCGATGGCTGCGTCGGGCTCAGGGTAACAAATCGGCCAGGGCGTCGACCACCATCTGTTGCTGGGCGTTGTCCATGGTCGGAAATAGCGGCAGCGAAAGGCCGCGCAGGGCGATGGAGGCGCTGGTCGAAAGCTCGATGCCGCGCTGCCGGGCCCGCTCGGCGGCGGCGGCGAATTGCGGCAGCTGGTGCAGGGCGTAGCTCAGGAGCCCGCTCTGCACGCCGCGCTCGGCCAGGGCAGCCACGAGCGCGGCGCGTTCGGCGGCGCCGCGCCCGGGGGGCAAGAGCACGCCGAAGGTCTGGTGGTTGGGCCGGGCGTCGGGCGCGGCCCGCTGGGGTTGCAGGCCGAGGGCGGGCAGCTCGTTGAGGTAACGCTCGGCCAGCGCCCGGCGCCGCGCGACGATCTCGGGCAGGCGCAGCAGCTGCACGCGGCCGATGGCCGCCGCGAACTCGGTCAACCGGTGGTTGCCGGCGGCGCGGGCGAAGTCGCCGGGCCCGCGTTGGCCGTGATTGCGCAGGATGCGCAGGCGCTGGGCCAGCTCTGGGTCGTCGGTCAGGCACACGCCGCCTTCGCCCGTCGTGATCACCTTGCGCGGGTGGAAGCTGCTGCAGGCGATGGTGCCGAAGCGCCCGCAGGGCCCGCCGCCCAGCTCGCTGCCGAGACTGCAGGCGGCGTCCACGATGAGCGTCAGCCCGGGCAGGGCCTCGGCGATGGCCTCGGCGCGGGCCGGATTGCCGAATTGGTCGATGGCGATGGCGGCCTTGCTGCGGCCGTCGCGGGCGGCGGCGAAGGCCTCGGGGCCGGCGTTCCACTCGTCGGCATCCACCGCCACCAGCTGCGGCTCGGCCCCCAGCAGGGTGATGGCGTGGGCCGGGCTCGGCCAGGTCAGGTCCGGGCACAGCACGCCGTCGCCGGGCCCGACGCCCGCCGCCTCGAGCGCCAGCAAAAGGGCGCTGGTGCCATTGGAGACGGCGATGGCGTGGGCGCGGCCGGTCAGCTCGGCCAGCGCCCCCTCGAAGGCGGCCACCTCGGCGCCCTGCACCAACATCCCCGAGCCCAGCACCGCGGCCACGGCGGCCTGTTCCTCGGCGCCGAGCCAGGGTCGCGTCAGCGGCACGGCAGGGGTGTTTATCGATGGCTTGTCGGGCATGGCACTCCAGCCGCCGATGCTATCACCGCCGCCTTCTGCGATCCCCTTTGCCAGCGACGCGCCCGCTGGGGTATGCCTGCCGCGGCGGCTGCTCTGATGTCGCACAAGTCCTTGCGGAGGAGAATCCCTTGAGCGGCACCGCGATCGTAATGTCGGGCGGCGGGGCGCGCGGCGCCTACGAGGTGGGCGTCCTGGGCTACCTCTTCCGGGAGTTTTCCCAGCGCCTGGGGCGCACGCCGCACTTCGACTTCTATAGCGGCACCAGCGTCGGGGCGGTCAACAGCACGGCGCTGGCGGCCACCATCAACGACCCGGCCACGGGCATGGCCCTGCTCACCGACATCTGGCTGAACCAGGACCTGAGCGACGTGCTGGCCTTCAACCTGCGCCAGGCCACGCGCCTCTATCGCGTGTGGCTCGGTGGCGGCTCGGCCTCGGGCATCTTCGACCCACGCCCGCTGTCGCGCCTGATCAGCCAAAAAATCCCCTGGCGCCAGCTCGTGCGCAACATCCGGCGCGGGCGCCTCAAGGCCCTGACCGTCAGCGCCACCAACGTGCGCACCGGCCGCTCGACGGTCTACATCGACCGCGCCAGCGGCGTGCCATTGCCCAAGAGCGGCAATCGCGTGCTGATCCGCCCCTCCCACATCCTGCCCCAGCACGTGCTGGCCTCGGCGGCGATGCCCCTGGTCTTCCCGCCGGTGCGCATCGGCAACGAATACTTCTGCGACGGCGGCATCCGGCTCAACACCCCCACCTCGCCGGCGATTCACCTGGGCGCCAACCGGATCTTCGTGATCGGCGTGACCACGGTCCAGCGGGAGGCCGAGATTCCGCTCGGACGCACCCCGGGGGCGGCTTTCCTGATGGGCAAGGCGGTCGACGCGCTGATGCTCGACCACATCGAGCATGACCTGGAGCGCATGAACCTGATCAACGACCTCCTGGCCGACGCCACTGAGGCCATCGGCGAGGACTTCCTGCCGCGCCTCAACGCCGTCTCCAAGGCCCGCGGCCGCCCCGAGCGCAGCTTCATCGACACCTTCGTGCTGCATCCGAGCGTCGACATCGGCGCGCTGGCCGGTGAACACCTGCGCAGCCATCGCCCCAAGCTCAGCCGCATGATGGGCCGGGCGGCCCTGCGGCTGCTGGAGGTGGGCGAGGGCAGCGACGCCGACCTGGCCAGCTACCTGCTCTTCGACGGCGCCTTCGCCGAACTGCTGATCGAGCTGGGCCGAAGCGACGCCGAGGCGCGCCGCGACGAGCTCGAAGACTTCCTCTTCGCCAGGGCGTGAACTGTAGCCAAGAGTGCCATGATCTAGGGATCTTGGAGTGCTTGCCCACAGCCTCCAGGCGGGGTGTGGATCCCATGTGGACACATTCGTGTAAGCCTTGGTAATTACAAGATAATCGCCGAAATTTATGTAGTTGATAAGCCCACGGTGAAATCGCGCCCGAGGCCCGGTCTTCGATCGCAAACTGGGCCTTACCTTCGCGCTTCGGGTCCCGTATGATGCTCCGATCCAAGGGAGTGCCGATGCCGATGCCGAGCCCAGCGCCGTGCCTTGTGCAGTGCCTTGCGCCCGTCTGCCCATGCGGGTGCGGGACGCCCTGCCGCGGCTCCTCGAGGGAGTCGATTGCGAGCGATGGCTGAGCCTTCCGAGTTGGCTGGGGTCGGCGAGTCGGCCCTCGATCGCGCCCACGGCCTGCACTTGGCCGGCGATGCCGAAGCGGCGCTGAAGCTGTGCGCCTCGATCCTGACGGCCACGCCCGAGTTGATCGGCGCGGCGGCGCTGCTGGGAAGGCTGATGCTCGACGCCGGCCAACGACAGCTGGCGCAGGCCCTGGGCGAGCGCAGCGTCGACGGTTTCATTCGGCGCGGCGACCTGCCGGCTGCGCGCGTCGCGGCGGCCCTGGTCCAGGACGCTGGCGGCGACGGCACCGCGGCCTGTCAGCAGATCGCCCGCGCCTTCGGCAGCGACTCCCTGCGCCCGGGCGAGGCCGCCTCCATCATGCCGCCACCGCTTTCGGCCGCGGCGGCGGCCAAAGCGGCGGCACCCTTCTTCGCCGAGCTCGCGGGCGAGGCACTTCTGGAAGCCACCCGGAAAACCGCCGAGCGCTTCCTGGCGAGTGAAGATCCGGTCTCGGCCACCCGCGCGCTACCGCGGCTGCCGCTCTTCGGTGAGCTCGCAGCCCCATCGCTGGCGGCGCTGCTGGGCTTGATGCGTTTGGAGGAGCGGGCAGCGGGCGCCGCGGTACTGCGCGAGGGCGAGCGCGGCGACAACGCCTGGGTGCTGGTGCGGGGCGTGCTCAACGTGGTGCGCGCCCAGGGCCAGGCGCCGAGCCTTGGCTCGCGCCTGTTGGCGGCGCTGGGGCCGGGGGCGATCTTCGGCGAGATGGCCCTGGTCAGCCGCGCGCCGCGGGCGGCCTCGGTGGTGGCGGTCGAACCGGTACAGCTACTGGCCATGCCGCGGGCGGAACTGGAACGTCTGGCGGCCTCCGATGCGTCCATCGGCAACGAGCTGGGGCGCTTCTGCCAGGCCAGAATGATCTCGAATTTGATACATCATGGCGCCATTTTGCGCGAGCTGGACAGCGAGGCGCGCGGCGCGGTCATGGAGCGCTTCGGCAGCCGTCGTTTTGAGACAGGCCAGGCCCTGGTGCGCCAGGGTGACGAACCGGCGGGGCTGTACCTGGTGGCCAGCGGCGGCGTCCAGGTGCGCAGCCGGGACGCCGATGGTGAGCGCCTGGTACTGGCGGAGCTGGGCCCGGGCGAAGTGGTGGGCGAAATCTCCCTGGTGCTCCGGCGCCCGGCCAACGCCGACGTGGTGGCGCTACACCCGACGGTAGTGCTGGAACTGACCGCTGAAGACTTCCGGGAAGTCATCCGCGAGCATCCGGCACTGCTCAAGGAACTCTATGAAATCGCCGTCGCGCGCGACGAAGAAACCCGCAGCGTGGTGGCGCAGCAGGCGTTGGATGCCTCGGATGTGGTGCTGGTTTGAAGTCTTTGGTGGCTTGGTTTTGCGATGAGTAAAGTTTTGGGCATGGAAACCGCATCGGCCGAGCCGGCCGGTCGCAGTCATCCACCGGGAGCGGTGGTGGCGCGCACCCAGCGAAAGGAGCTGGTCTTTGGACCGGTGGCCTTCGAGCTGTTGATCGAAGAGGGCGCCGGCTTCGAGGTTGACGCCGAAGTGGGCCGTTTCTGCGAGCCGCCGGGTGAGCAGCAGGTGGTGGGGCGGGTCTGCTGCGCCGTGCGTCGCGGACCGGCGCTGCCGCGGCAGGTGCCCTGGCCGGAGCAGAACACCCTGCGCTTCTTCGCGCTCGACGGGGGCGAGGACGGCTACCGCGTCGAGGGCCGCGAGCTATTGGCGACAGTGCGTCGGCTCGGGGCCGAGAGCTTCGCCGCCAGCATCGAGCTGGCGCCGGGGAGCGAAGGCGGGCTGGCGCTGCTGCGCGGCGTGATGGGCGCGGTGGTGCACCTGCAGGGCGGGTTGCTACTGCATGCGGCCGCGGTGGAGCTGGATGGTCGCGCGGTGGTCTTTTTGGGGCCGAGCGGCGCGGGCAAGAGCACGGCGGCGGGGCTGTGCCGCGGGGCGCGTTGTCTGGCGTATGACCACGTGGCGGTGGCGCCGACCACCCTGGGCTATCGGGTGTGGGGATTACCCCTGGGCTCAGCCTCGACGCTTCCGGATGGGCCCGTCGGGGCCTACCCGCTGATCGCTGCGCTGCGCGTGCGCAGGAGCACCAGCGCGCCGAGCATTGAGAGGATCGACGGGGTTCCGGCGTTGTTCATCGTGCGTGAAGCGGTAGAATCGGCCGACCTTTCGCCGGTGGGCGAAGCCGACTACCTTCGGGCCGCGATGGAACTCGCAGAGTGCGTCGAAGTGGGGGAAATCCACACAGTGCTTGGAGTTGAGTTGAACACCTTATTGAACGGCTTCTTCAGGCCCTCGAGTGGCGAAAGCGCCGGGGGCCGGCCAAGATGAAAGAGAGCTGGTTGCTACGAGTGGACGAGGCTCGAGCGCGCCCGGCCCATGGAGCGCAGCGATGATCCCGGAGCAGGCGATTCCCCGTCACAACGAGCGCGTGGCGGCGCGCGTCATCGACGGCAAGGCGGTGGTGGTCGTGATCGACGAAAAACAGCTGCATACGCTCAACCAGGTGGGCACGCGTGTGTGGGAACTGTGCGACGGTCGCAGCGTGGGGGCGATCGCTGAGGCGCTGGTCGAGGAGTTCGAGGTGGAACGCGAGGTGGCGCTTTCGGACGTTAGGAGCTTTGTCGAGACGCTGCGGGGTCTCGGTGCGCTCGAGGTGCCGGAGGTGGCGTCGTGAGCGCTTCGGGCGAGGGCGCCGACTTCATCCTGGCCGCGCTCGAAGAGTCCAGCGGGCGACCGCTGCGCGCCATGCTCGAGATCAGCGATCGCTGCAACGAGGTCTGCGTGCACTGCTACCAGGAGCAGGGCAAGAAGGGAGAGCTGAGCACCGAGGAGTTGGAGGCCGTGATCGACGAACTCGCGCGTATGGGCATTCTGGTGCTCACGCTCTCGGGTGGCGAGGCCACGCTGCGCAAGGACTTCTTGCATCTCGTAGGCTACGCGCGCGAACGGGGGTTTGCGCTGCGCATCTTCACCAACGGCTTGACGATGACCGAGGCGCTGGCGAAGGAGTTGGGGCGTCTGGCGGTGCAGGTGGTGGAGATCAGCGTGTACTCCCATCGTGCCGAGGTGCATGACTTCGTGACCGGTGTGCCGGGCGCGTTCGGTCGCACCATCGCGGGTATTCGCCATCTGGTCGCCGTTGGCGTCGACGTGCACGTCAAGACTCCTATCATGCGACTGAACGAGGCGGAGCTAGAGGCCTACGTGCAGTTCGCGAGCGACCTCGGCGTCAGCTACTCGATCGATCCAACCCCTTTGATGCCCCGAGAAGGAGGGGATCGCAGCACTGAACTGCTGAGTGGGGCTCAGGATACTTTACGATGGGTGTTGGCCGACGAACGCTTTGGCGCAAGCCTGGAGCCGGGTCAGTCACGCCGAGATCTTTCATCCACGATCTGTGGCGCGGGCGATACCGTTCACATGGAGCCCAGTGGCGAGCTGCGCCCGTGCACCATGCTCGAGCTACCGCTGGGAGACGCGCGTCACGGTATCGAAGACAGCACGCGTGAGAGCCGGGCCCTGGCGCAGTTGAGAAAACTCAGCTGGCGCGATGCCCATGGCTGTCGCGACTGTGACCTGAACAACTATTGCTCGCGATGCTACGCGGCGGCGCTGAGCGAGGTTGGCGATGCGCTGGCACCGTATCCGAGCGCCTGTCGTTCGGCCCGTACAGCCTACGAGGCGGCGCACGGTTCGAGGCTTCGGCTCGATGCTGAATCCGGCTGCGACGGAGAACTCGGCCCCTACCGCGCCACTGGTGCCTATGGGTTTACCGCGTTCCCAGATCGGGTGGAGGCCGCTGACAGGGAACTCGCGATGCGCCTCGGTTGGGTGCGGCGCGAGCCCGACGCAGCACCGGGGCAAGCCCCCGACCTGCAGTCGGGCGGGCTAGTGCAGCTCAGGCGCCCAGGTGCGCGGCGGGCGCGCCAGGAGCGGGTTCCGATGGAATCGGCGAAGCTTGCGGAGCCGCCTGAGCGCAAGCAGTGGCAGGTGGAGCGCGAAAACAACGCCTCGAAAATGGGGGCACCGGTGGCAAACATCGGCGGCACTTGACGTATGGGAATGACCAGACCAACGGATGGAGACTCCAACATGACTTGGCATACGCGACGCGTGGGTGGACGTTTGGCCGATTCGGCCATGGTGTGGACGGTGGCGGCGGGGATCGCGCTCATGGTGGGCTGCGGCGACGACCCGAAGAAGGTGGAGCTCTCGCTGACCACGCCCGCTCCCGGGGCGGTCTTGACGTCGGCTGACGACATCGACAGCAGCGAGCCGGGCGTTCAGGTCACGGTACAGGGCGAGTCCAAGGGTCTCAAGCAGGGCACCGGGGTGGTGCTCTTGATCGACGAGGCCATGGTCGACGCCACGGCCACCATCGACGCCGAGGGCGGCATCGAGATGCCGGGCGTGACGTTGCCGACCGGTATGCACACCATCGTCCTGCGCACCGAGACCGGCTCGGCCAGCAGCGACGAGGAGCAGACCTACACGCTGCGTTCCCTGCGCATCACCTCGCCCGCGGAGGGTGACATCCTGGGCCGCAGCGACGACCAGGACGTCGACGCCGAGGGCATCCAGATCAACGTCACGGTCCAGGGTGACGCCGTCGACTTGAGTCAGGGCGTGACGCTGCTCTTGGACGGCGCCGAGGCTGGCACGGCCGAGGCTGGCAGCGGCGATGAGGCCGTGGTCACCGGCGTCACGCTCAGCACCGGCAGCCACACCCTGCAGGCCCGCACGGGCGAGGGCGCCGACGCGGTGAGTTCCGACGAGATCGAGGTGACCGTCAGCGAGAGCTGCCCCTCGGTGACCTTCGTCAGCCCGGAGCCGCCTGCCAGCGGCGAGGGCCTCACCCTGGGTGGGCAGGACGCCTGCCCGGCTTCGGGCGAGGCCTTCACGGTCGACGTCCTGGTCTCCACCGACGCCGCCAGCGGCCGCGCCGCCACGCTCATCGTCAACGGACAGGCGGCCGCAACGGCCAACGTCTCCGGCGCCACCCTGAGTTTTGAAGGTGTCGCGATCAACAAGCGCGACGCGCCCAACACGCTCGCCATCGAGGTCGAGGACGCCGAGGGCGTCAGCTGCCGCACCGACTTCCCCGGCGACATCCTGGTCGATTGCGCCGGCCCCGACTGCAGCATCGACAGCCCGGTCGCCGTCACCGTGATGTCCGGCGGCTCGAGCACCAACTACGTCAACGCCTCCATGCGCGACGACAGCGGCTACGACATCCAGGTGGGCACCAGCGCCGAAGCCGCAGGTCAGGATGTGGAACTGGTGATCGACGGCCGCAGCGCCGACGCCCTCAGCGAGCAGGCCACGGCCTCCGGCGCCACCTTCGCGGCGGTGGATCTCGCCGACGGCCAGCACACGGTCGAAGCATTCTGCCGGGATGCGGCTGGCAATGTCACCTCCAGTGGTGAGTTGACCTGGACGGTCGACGCCACCCCTTGCAGCGTGTCGCTTACCGACCCGGGCGCCGACACTCTCTACGTGGCAGCCGACGACGAGGACGGCGGCTCCAGCGGCACCCAGGTGGTCGTCACCGCCGAGGTTAGCGGCAGTGACTGCGGCGGCCAGCGCAGCGCAGTCTGCGATCCGACGAGCGGCATCGCCAGTGGCGATTTTGTCACCTACGACGGCACCAGTCCGCTGTTGGCGACGATTACGCTCGACGACGGCGCCATCGATCAGAGCCTGTGCCTGGAGATTGAGGATGCGGCGGGCAACGTCGGCTTGGCCTCGGTGGCAGTGGCCTTCCGCGACGTCGCCGACGCGCCCAGGCTGCTAATCGAGAGCCCCAGCGACGGCGATAGCTACAACGCACTTGGGGATGGCACCCACACAGCCGACGTCGACCGCAGCAGCGCCACCGCTTGCGACGCGAATTTCTCGATTGCATGCACGGAGCTTGGTAGCCAAGTCCAGCTGCGCCACGACAGTCCCGAAGGCGTGGTCTTCGCGAGCGGCGACTGCGTAGCACCGGCCAGCGGCGACCCGGCGCTACCCAGCGGCTACAGTGGGCGCGCCGTCTTTGAGGCGGCCTTCGGCGATGGCGACCAAAGCGCCACCATCGTCGCAACGCAGACGGTGACAGGCAGTTCTACCTCGACGCTGGTGGGCGCTTCTCCCGCGATCACATTGGGGACAGATTGTGCCCTGCCGGCGCTGATCTTCACCAACGACCCATGCAACGCCACCGGAAGTGGTCAGCTCGCCACAGATGCCGAGCCGCGAGACTTTTTCGTTGTGGACGGGACCAACGACATTGCCACGCTTGAGGCTGTCATTACGCACGATTCAGCGGCCGATCAAATCCTGACTCCGGCTACTGTACAGACTGGTTTGGCCAGCTTTACCGATATCGTTTTCGGCGGAGTCGGCAACGCCACACTCACCGCAACGATAACCGATGACTTCGGAAACCAAGCGAGCCTGAGCTGCATGGTCGAAATCGTCGAGGACTTACCGTCGGTGGCGGCATTCGCGACGCCCACCGGCGGAACGACTTTCGGTCCCGGCGACGGTTGCGACACGGGGGATCCGAGCAAGTTCGGTGCGGCGTTCGTGGGCGCGGTGGATACGGATGCCAATCGCACCGCCACGATCTTCGTCGACAATGCGGTCGCAGTCGCCGACGTTGCCATCGCCGCGGACGGTTCCATCTCCGAGTGCGTGCCGGTTCCCCATCCCGGAGGGACTGTCACCTTGCGCGTCGACAGCACGCTCGGCACGGGTTTCGACACTGCGAGCGTCGTGCTCGACGTTGCCTTGCTGGTGATTACGGATCCGGTCAATGACCAAGTGCTGCTCGCGACCGACGATTGCGGCGGTTCGGGCTTTGCCTACCAAATCCTGGTCGATGCGGATCCATCGTTGAACGGCCTCGCGTACACGGCGACGGGCTCCGGGAGTTCGACGGGGTCGGTTTCCGGCGGAGCCATCAGCGTCTGTCTCGACCTGGCGGAGGGGCCTGGGTCGGTTGCGGTCAGCATCGATGGAACTTCGATTTCTGACACGGTCGACGTGACTGTGGCGGCCACGCCGCCAGCCGCCGGAATCGTGATCGACTCTCTGGCCGCACCAGACCCGCTCGACGCAACCCATCGTGAAGGTGTCACCGCGAGTTGGACGGAGCCGACGCAGGCCTGGACTGGTCAATTGCTGGGCTACGAGCTGCGCTGTGCGGGTACGGAGCTTTTGGCTGATGCCTCGGATGCGAGCAAGAATAGCTGGTGGGATGCGGCCGAGATCATCGCCCTGCCGGCCGAACTCACACCGGACGACGCTGCACCCGAGGCATTGTTGTCCTTCCACCCAGAGCAGCTGCGCCATTGCGTCGTGCGGGCCACCGACCCCGCCGGTCAGATGACGCCCATCCTCCACAGCACCAACCTGACCCTGAAGTTCCGCCAGCTCGTGCTCAGTCAGGGGACCGGTACGCCATATCTAGGCTTCAAGGTCACGCGCGTCGGTGACGTCGACGGGGACGGAATCGAAGACATTCTGATCGGTGGCCTGGGTCGGGCCGAGCTCTTCTTCGGAGCCGCCGATGGCTTCAGCAGCTCTGCTGACGTGGTGTTCTTCGGCGATCTGGGCGGAGTCGGCGCATCGGTTACGGGTATTGGCGACTTCGATGGTGATGGACGCAATGACTTCGCAATCGCCGACCCCAACTTTGCTTCGTACTTCGGGCGCGTGTCGATTTTCTTCGGGCGGCCCAAGGCGGACTGGCCCGCCTCGCCCATCAACCTCGACAGTGCCTGCAATGCCGACCTGTGTCTTGACAACGCCGGCTCCGCCTACATGGGCACGACCCTCAGTCCGGCAGGGGACTTCGATGCGGACGGCCGCCCGGATCTGGCCATCGGCTCGCCCTACGCACCTGGCTTTGCCTCGGAGGGCGAGCTGCTGATCATTCTGGGCGACGCCTACCAAACGCGCAGCTGTTCGGTTACCGATGACTGTCGCATGGCTTCGGAAGATTGCACCGGCCCCGACGGCAGCAAGGTCTGTACGTTGAAGGATGGGCAGACATTCTGGAGGCTCGCGTACTCGGTTCCGTCCGGAAATTGGACCAACCCACCCGCCGGGGGACCTGTTGCCAGGCTCGACGGATTCGTCATGACCTCGGGCGGTGCCATTGGTGCGTTGGCGTCTGGCATCGCTGCGCTCGGGCCCTTCGATACAACAGCCGGCGCCGATTTGGCGATCGGCGCGCTTGGAGACGCTGATCTGCACTTCCTGTCCGGGCGCAGCTCCGATGGCGTCGCAGGGCTTGACGTTTTGGCAACCACCGAGCTGGGTCTGCGAGCTCCGGTCACGATGGTGCCCGACGGCATGCCCGTGGCTTCGGGCGCCGGCTCGTACGGCTACGAAGTTTCAGCCATCGGCCAGCTACTCGATATTGGGCCGAGCAGCGGCCTCATGGATGTTGCAGTCAGCGGATCGCTGACATCCGAATTTGTCGTGCAACCGGGAGATCCCGCGTCAGCCTCCGATCCTCGCTTCTCCTCGACTCCGACTACTGTGAGCGGCGGCAACGTGGGCCAGTCCATCGCCAACGGCTACCACCCGGTCTTGACGGACGCCAGTGATTTCGATGGGGATGGATTGCCCGAGATTTGTGCGTCCGATCCCCTAACTCCAGACATTCGTTTGTGGTACGGGGACGATTTCCTGGTGGAGGCAGCGGACAATGCTGTCAACAAGAACACCGCGATCCAGATCTTGCTGGACGCCACGCAAGACGACACGCTTGACCTCGAGGTCGAGTTCGTCGGAGACGTCAATGGCGATGGTCACCCGGACATGTTGATCGGCGACTTCTGGTCTTTCGGTACCGCCGGTCAGGCAATTCTACTGTACTGAGTGCGGCTGCTTGGCCGGGCCGATTCGCGAGCGGCACGAGCAACGCCCGACAAAGACGAGAGCAATATGAAGCGTGAAGATCCAGAGCAGGCGAACCGTGACGAGGTGACGCCCCGAACCCGTCGGGACTATCAGGCGCCCCGAGTGGACCAGAGCGGAGATTTCGAACGGCTCGTGTTGGCTTGCGTGAAGGCGTCGGTCCCATGCCCGTTGCCCGGGCGCTCATGAAGTCCGCAACTGCATGACCTGTCGTTTGGTTCGGCAGCGAAAGCCGACTTCGCGCAACCGGTCACCGAAGCGTTCATCGGCGTACCTCAGGCGGGTCCAGCGATTCTTCTCCAATGCGCTGGGAGCGCGCAGGCTCGCTCTTGCGGCTGGCTGCCACGAGAAGCCGGGTGACGATCGGATACGTTCGGTCGAGCCCAGTGGCGGCCTCGATCGGGCCTGACGCGGCGCGCGAACACATAATAGCACATTGTAGTTTTCTGCTGCCCCCACCCCACCCCCCCACCCCGCGACAACCCGTGGTAAATTACCCGGACCATGTCAGTTTCCCATGCGTCGGCGGCCGATTCCCTGGTCACTCCCACGGCCGCGACCGTTGCGCGCACCATTATCGACAATGTCGAGCAGGTGCTGCAGGGCAAGCCCGAGGTGGTGGAGATGGCGGTGGCCACGCTCTTTGCTGGCGGTCATCTGCTGATCGAGGATGTGCCCGGGGTGGGCAAGACCACCCTGGCGCGGGCGCTGGCGCTTAGCACGGGCCTCGATTTCTGCCGGCTGCAGTTCACGTCGGATATGATGCCGGCCGATGTGTTGGGGGGGGTGATTTTTTCCCAGGCCAGTGGGGAGTTTTCTTTCCGCAAGGGGCCGATCTTTACGCAGATTTTGCTGGCCGATGAGATCAATCGCACGACGCCCAAGACCCAGAGCGCGCTGCTGGAGGCGATGGGCGAGCGGCGGGTGTCGATCGATGGTCATACCCATGAGCTGGATGAGCCTTTCTTTGTGGTGGCCACCCAGAATCCCGAGGAGTTTTACGGGACCTATCCGCTGCCCGAGTCGCAGCTGGACCGCTTTTTGATGCGTTTGCGCATCGGTTATCCACCGGAGGCTGTCGAACGGGCGGTGCTCGCAGGTCGTCGCGGCGGCGATCCGGTGGCGCGCGTGGAGGCCGTGGTCAGCCGCCATGATGTGCTCGCCGCCCAGCAAAGTGTCGACCGCGTGCGCACCAGCGATGAGCTGCTCGATTACTTGCATGCGGTGGTGCTGGCCACGCGCAGCTCGCCGCTTTTGTCCATCGGCGCTTCGACCCGAGGGGCGCTGGCCCTGGAGCGCGCGGTGCGCGCTTTCGCGCTGGTGCAGGGGCGCAACTACGCCACGCCCGATGATGTGAAGGCGGTGGCGGTGGCCGTGCTGGCCCACCGCCTGCGCCCGGCCGGTGCCCACTCCGGCGCTGTTTCGGAGTTGGGCGCGGGCGGCCATGCCGATAGCGAACGGGTGGTGCGCGAGATCCTGGCCTCGATTCCCGTGCCGGTCTGAGATGCAGGGCGCAGGCGCGGAGGTCGAGCAGGCAGGGCGCGCTGCGGGCGCAGGGCGCGGGCCCGGCGACGGGGCCGCCCGACCCAAACGCAGAAGCCGCCCCTCAAAGCGCTATTTCCGCACCACGCGCGAGGGTTGGGTCTTCATTCTGGTGACCGGTGGCGTGGGCCTGGCGGCGATCAATACCGGCAACAATCTGGTCTTCCTGGTCTTCGGGTTCATGCTGAGTCTGATCGTGCTCAGCGGCGTGATGAGCGAGATCGTGCTGCGCTCGGTGCGCATCGAACGCAATGCCCCCGAGCGCGCCTTTGCAGGAAGTCCCTGTCTGGTCGAGCTTTCGCTGGAAAATAAGAAGCGTCGGATCCCATCGTATTCACTCGAAGTTGAGGATCTCGCCGAGAATGCACCCACCGAGCGCCGTTGCTATTTTCTGAAGGTGGCCGCCGGCGCCAAGCAGGTCGCCGGCTACCGGCGCGTGCCGCAGCTGCGCGGCTATTTCGGGCTGCGCGGCTATCGGGTGGCTACCCGTTATCCCTTCGGCATCATCGAGAAGTGGCGCATCATCGAGGCGCCCGAGCGGCTGCTTGTGTATCCCGCGCTGATGCGCGACGAGCAGCTTTTGACCCAGGTTCAGAGCCTCGGCAGCGATGCGGCCACCGCGCGCATCGGCGCCGGCACCGACGTGGCCGGTCTGCGCCCTCATCGGGTGGACGACGAGGCGCGACATATTCACTGGAAGCGCAGCGCGGCGTTGGGCCGGCTGGTGGTGCTCGAGACCCACCGCGATTCCAGCGCCCGGCTGAGCATCCGGCTCGATAACGCCCGGCCGCCGGATGGCGACCGCCGCTGGGACGAGGCCTTCGAGCGCGCGATTTCCCGCGCCGCGGGGCTGGCGGTGGCGGCCCTGGCCCGTGAGTGCAGCGTGGAGATCGTCTGCCGTGGCGCCCGCTCGCCGCTCGCGCCGGCCGCCGGTTCGGCCGACCCCGTGCTGACCTTTCTGGCCCTGCTCGAGAGCGTGGAGCGCACGGAGGCAGCGCCCATGCTCGCGGCACCACTGGGCTCGCGCGTGATCGACGTGAAGGTCACTCCAGCGGCCCCAAGTCCGGTGGCGGCGTGAGCTTTTCAGCGCTCCACAAGGCCGTCGCCTATCTGCTTTCGGGCCTTGGCCTTTTTGCGCTGTCGCTGGGCAGCGAGCTGAGCACGCCGGTGCAGGTCCTGATCGCCCTGGGCTATGTGGGCAGCTACTTCGCCGAGCCACCGCTGATCGACAATCCGCGCTACGGCTCGGCCTGGAATGCCTCGGTGGTGGGTTTGCTGATCCTGCAGCTGCTGCGCGCTTTTGACCAGGGGCCGTCGCTCGGCATGGCGATCGAGTTCGCCGCCTACCTGCAGCTCTCCAGGCTCTTCAATCGCCGCAGCGCCGCCGACTACCAGCAGATCGGAATGCTGGCCTTTTTGCACCTGATCGCCGGCACCGTGCTGTCAACCAAGTTGAGCTATGCGGCGGTTTTCATCGGTTTCGTGATGGCCACTCCCTGGATGCTGGCGCTATCGCACCTGCGCCGGGAGATCGAGGGCAACTATCGGGCGACCGAGGCCAGCCCCGAGGAACAGGCCCGCGCTCAGACCGCGCTTTCCCGGGTGTTGGCCTCCAAGCGCGTGGTGGGGCCGAGCTTTCTCTTCGGCACGGCCCTGCTTTCGCTGCCCCTATTCGCCATGACATTGGCGATCTTCATCATGGTTCCCCGCGTGGGGCAGGGCTTTCTCTCGTTCAGGCGCGACGGGGGCGAGCGCGTCACGGGTTTTGGCAATCAGGTCGAGCTCGGCGGCTTCGGCGTGATTCGACGGGATCCAACCGTGGTGTTGCGGGTCTCACCCCTCGACGAAAAACCCGACGAAGAGGGCAAGCGCTTTTTGCGACTGCGCGGCACGTCCTTCGATCGCTACGACGGCCGCCGCTGGACGCGCAGCCCCGGCGATGTCGACGAGCTGTCGCCCGACGGCGGCGGTTACCACGTGATCCGGCGCCAGCCGCGGCTCGGCGGTAAACTGGCCGACCGGCGCTATCGCATCGTGCTCGACCAACTCGACGAACCGGTGGTTTTTCTCCCCCACGGCGTCGTCGGACTCAAACTCGCCGAGCGCGTCGTGCGGGCGCGTAGCGTGCGACGGCCACTGCGCCTGGGGCCCGGCTTCGACCTGCGCTACGCCGACCCCGACGGCGTGGGCCTGATCTACACAGTCGACGTCAGCCGCGACCCCAAGGAGAGACACCTGCCGGTGCTTCCAAGCGAGCCGCGCCGCAATTACGAGCGCGTGCCGCCCGGACACGAGCGCATCGCGGAGCTGGCGCGCGAGGTGACGGGCGGGATCGAGGACCCGCTGGCCATGGCCCAGCGCATCGAGGCCTTCTTGGGTCGCGGGGAGTTTACCTATTCGCTCGAGCAGCCCGAGGTCGAGCAGCGTTTGCCGCTGGAGGTCTTTCTTTTCGAAGCCAAACGTGGTCATTGCGAGTACTTTTCGAGCGCCATGGCCGTGATGCTCCGAACCCTGGGCGTGCCGGCGCGCAACGTCACGGGCTTCGTCGGCGGGCGCTACAACCCCATCGGTGGCTACTACGCCCTGCGCCAGGGTGATGCCCACAGCTGGGTCGAGGCCTACGTGGAGGGGCGCGGCTGGCTGACCTTCGATCCGACGCCCGCAGCGCGCGCCGGCATGGGACCGCCCGAAGGGGTGTGGGCCGATCTCGGCGCGGTGATGGACGCGATTCGTACCAAGTGGATGACGAGTGTGGTCGGCTACGACCTGCGCGCCCAGCGCGGAATGCTGCGCAAGCTGTGGCTGTGGGCCGCCCAGCGGCGGGCGGCGGCGCGTCAGGCCGAAGCGACTTCGGGGTCTTCGCAGTCGCCGGGCTTCGACCTGCGCAGGGCGCTGCGCGAGCACCGTGGGCTTGTCGTCGGCCTGCTGCTGTTGGGCTTTGGTCTCTGGATCGTTCGGCTCTTCTGGCCTGGAGCCGCCCAGGGCAGGCGCAAGCTGGCTCCGCGTCAACAGCAGGCACTCGATCTCTACGCCCAGCTCGAGAGGGCCCTGCGCAAGCGCGGCCACCCGCGGCCACCGGCGCTGACGCCCGTGGAACACGCGCGCGCGCTTTCGCTCCAGAATTTTCCGGAGCGGGCGGAGGTCGAAGCCGTCACCGCCGCCTACATGCGCCTGCGCTACGGCGATGAGGCCATCGAGCCGGCCGAGCTGGTGCAGCTGCGCGCGGCCATCGAGCGCATCGGCAGCGAGCGCTCCCAGCGCCGCCCGGCCGCCTGAGGGCCTGCCGTGTCTACTGCATCTGCGTGAAGTAGAAGGCGCCGGCGGCCGCCGCGCCCAGCAGCAGCAGCAGCAAAAGCACGGTGCCCCCGCTGCCACTCTTCTTCGGTGCCTCGGCTTTGGCCTGACCTCCGGCATTGACCGCTGTCGCAGCCACGGGCATCGGTGGCGTCGCTGCGGGCGCCGCCGGGGCGTCCGAGTCGGCCTCCATCGTGAGATCGACGTCGAACTCATCGGTGACCTCGCCGATGGCCTCGCCGCGCGGCGCCGGCGGTCGCGGCGGCGGGGATGAGTCGGCCACCAGCCCCGCCTCGCGCCAGGCCCCCGACTGACTCGAGCGGGAATCCTCGGCTGTGAGCGGGGCGCTGCTCTTGCGCGCCACGTCGTCGTCGCTGAACCAGCTGGCGGGATCCTCGAAGTCGCCGAAGGCGCTCTCGCCGCCGTCGTGCTCGGCACCCAGCCCGCCCTGGCCCGTCGGCAGCGTACCGCTGGAAGAACCCACGCCCACGCTTTCGTCCAGTTCTTCCTGGATCAAGCGGTCGATCAGCGACAGCTTGGCCGTGGGCCTGGGCCCCGAGCCGGCGTCTGAGTTGGAGACGACCATCTGCACCAGGCTGGCCAGGTCGTAGGAGGTGACTTTGAGTTGGCGGCCGTAGAGGTAGCCCGCCAGCGCATCGCCAAACTCACGCGCGCTCTCGTAGCGCATCCGGGGATCGCGCGCGAGCGCCCGCAGCAGGATCTCCTCGAAGGTTTCGTCTATCTCACGGTTGAGTGGGGCCAGGCGCGGAATATTGGCCGCCTGGATCAGCTTGACCGTGGCGTAGTCGTTCTCGCCCAAAAACAGGCGCTTGCCGGCCAGGAGTTCCCACAGCACGATGCCCAGGGAGAAAACATCGGCGCGCGCATCGACCTCGAGGCCCTGGGCGGCTTCTGGCGAAAGATAGCTGAAC
Organism: Myxococcales bacterium; assembly: GCA_029880325.1. Classification (GTDB taxonomy): domain Bacteria; phylum Myxococcota_A; class Polyangia; order Polyangiales; family JAFGIB01; genus JAOUOP01. The sequence goes on from JAOUOP010000019.1 coordinate 92,700, forward strand.
TTGCCCTTGACCACGCCCGGATCGGTCGATTTGAGCTGGGTGCCGGCCTTGGCCAGGCCGAAGTCGGCGACCTTTACCTCGCCGCGCTTGGTCACCATGATGTTGGGCGGCGAGATGTCGCGGTGCACGATGCCCAGGGGCTGGCCGCTCTCGTCGACCAGCTCGTGGGCGTAGCTCAGCCCGCGGCAAGCCTCGATGCAGACGAAGCAGGCCTGGGCCAGGGTCATGCGCTTGCCGCGCTCGCGCAGGCCCTCGATGATCTTCTTGAGGTTCGCCCCGTCGACGAACTCCATGATCAGGAAGAAGGTGTCCTCGCGGGCGCTGATGTCGAAGACGGAGACGATGTTGGCGTGGTTGAGCCGTGCCGACAGCCGCGCCTCGTCCAGGAACATCTGGATGAAGTCCTCGTTTTGGGCGAGGTGCGGCAGCACCCGCTTGATGGCGACTTTCTTCTTGAAGCCCTGGACGCTGGTGGCTTCCCCCACAAAGACCTCGGCCATACCGCCTGCTTCCAGGCGTTGGATCACGCGGTACTTCTGCTCGGCCATGGGTTGGGCTGCCATGGGTCTCAAATTGGGGACAATGCCCACTGGGGCAACGTGGATTGTGGTCACGGGGGACCTGGGGCGTCAAGCCAGGAAATCCGCCCTGAGCGCCATCTTGCTCAATAATTTCGGGTAGCTGCGCGATCGCTCTGCGTCGCTCTGGGTGGTCGGGGCACATGTTCCTACGGGGCCCACATGGAGCGTTGACACGATCGGCCGGTGGCGCTCAACTGCGCCCGTGTCACGTTCGAAACGAGCCATCCGCATCGCCCCCTCGATCCTCTCGGCCGACTTCGCGCGTCTCGGCGACGAAGTGGCCGCCGTCGTCGCCGCTGGCGCCGAGTACATCCACGTCGACGTCATGGACGGGGCCTTCGTGCCCAACATCACCATCGGCGCGCCGGTCGTCAAAGCGCTTCGCCCGGTCACCGATCGGGTGCTCGATGTTCACCTGATGGTGGATGAGCCCGGGCGTTTCATCGGTGATTTCGCCGAGGCCGGCGCCGACATCATCACCGTGCACGTCGAAGCCTGCAGCCACCTGCACCGCACGCTGCAGCAGATCAGGAGCAGCGGCAAGCGCGCTGGCGTGTCGCTCAATCCCCACACGCCGCCCGAGGCCATCGCCTACGTGCTGGAGCTGGTGGACCTGGTGCTGGTGATGAGCGTCAACCCCGGCTTCGGCGGCCAGGCCTTCATCCCCCAGGTGCTGCCCAAACTCGAACGCATTCGCGCCATGATCGACGCCTCGGGCCTGGACATCGACCTGGAGGTCGACGGCGGGGTCAAGCCGGGCACCGCCCGGCAGGTGGTGGAGGCCGGCGCCGACGTGTTGGTGGCCGGCAGCGCCGTCTTCGGGCACGGCGACTACGCCGCCGCCATCGCCGCCCTGCGCGCCGATGTCTGAAGCGGGCGCAGCTCTACCCCCGCGTGTGTGCTAGATCGGCGCCCATGGCTCTGGATTTCGCCAAATACGAAGGTCTCGGCAACGACTTCGTGATCGTCGAGTGCGCTCCCGATGCGCTCGCCCTGGGCGAGGTCGAGCGCATCTGCGATCGCCACCTGGGTGTCGGCGCCGACGGCGTGCTCTTTGTGGACCGAGACGAGCCGCGCATGACCGTGATCAACGCCGACGGTTCGCGGCCCCAGATGTGCGGTAACGGCATCCGCTGCGTGGCGCTGCATCTTTCGCGCACCGGCCATCAGGCGCTGGCCGAAGGTGCCGCCGTCGACATCCAAACCGACGCCGGGCCCCATCGCTGCCGTCTGATCGGGCAGGGCGAAGACGCCCAGGTCGAGGTTTTGATGCGCCCGCCCAGCCTGCACCCGGCGGATCTGCCGGTGGTGGCCGAAGGGCCCCTGCGCGACGCGCCCTTCGTGCTCGATGGGCGCCAGCTGCGGCTGACGGCGGTGTCCATGGGCAACCCCCATGCCGTGGTCTTCGAGGACTTCGGCCTGGCGCCGAGCGCGCTGGGGCCTTTATTGGCAGCCGACGCGCGCTTTCCCGAGGGCGTCAACGTGGGCTTTGCGCGTCTTGTGGGCGACGGCGCGCTCGAGTTGAAGGTGCTGGAGCGCGGCGCCGGCTGGACCCGGGCTTGCGGTACCGGCGCCTGCGCGGCGGCGGTGGCTGCGGTCGAGACCGGCCGCATCGAGCGCGGGCGCCCCATCGACGTGACGCTGCCGGGCGGCACCCTGCGCATCGACGTGGGTGAGGCCGGCGCGCCCCTGGGCATGACCGGCCCCGCGCGCCATGTCTTCGACGGCAGGCTCGCCGGGCGGGGGTAGCGCGGCGGCCATGGTTGAACTCGTGCTGCGCGAGCTGCAAGGCGGCGACCGGGAGGCCCTGTGCATGGCGGTGGAAGAATTCCGCCACAGCGATCCCGGCTGGATGTTTGCCTTTCACTTCGATCCCAACGCTGACTTCGACGCCTACGTGCGGCAGGTGGCAAACTGGAAGCGCGGCCGGGACATGCCCACGCCCTTCGTGCCCAATACCTTCCTGGTCGGCGTGGTCGGCGCCAAGATCGTCGGGCGACTTTCGCTGCGTCACGAGCTCAACGACGCGCTGCGGCAGGACGGCGGCCACGTGGGCTACGGCGTGGTGGCCTCCGAGCGGGGCAAGGGCTACGCGCGGCGGTTGCTGGAGCTGTCTCTGCCCTTGGCGCGCGCGGTCGGCTTGCCACGCATCATGCTCAGCTGCGACGACGATAACCTCCCGTCGTCACGCACCATCGAAGCCTGCGGCGGCGTGCTGCAAGACCGCGTCTCAAGTGGTCGCGGTGTGCTCAAGCGCCGTTACTGGATCGAGCTATGAGGCCGGCTGCGGCGTCGTGAAGCCCGCCCGCTCCAGGGCGGCGCGGGTGTCGCTGCCGGGCTCGAGGATGGCGCCCAGGGCGCGCACGGCCGGGCGCTCGAGACGCGCTTCGGGGATGACGAAGTCGTAGCGCTCCTCGCGCAGCGGCCGAAAGTGCAGGCCGTTTTCGCGCGCCACGGTCTCGATGGTCACGCCCCAGTCGGCGCGGCCCTGGGCGATGGCGGCAGCGACTGCGTGGTGGGAGCTGGGCTGGTAGGCGTGGCCGTCGGGGCGGCGCTCGCACAGCAACTCGTCGATGAGCACGCGGGTGCCGCTGCCGCGGTTGCGGTTGACCATGCGCAGCTGGGGGTCGTCGATCAGTGCTTCGGTGGGCCTCTGCTCGTCCGGGCGGCTGACCACGCCTTGCATGCGCCCGTAGCCGGAAAGCAGGGTCAAACCCTCGGTCAAAAAGGGAGCGTTGTAGCGCCCGCTGTCGGGGTCGAGCAGGTGAATCGGCGCCGCGTCGCACTGTCCGCGCGTGGCGGCCAAGAGCCCGCCGCGGCTGCCCACCGAAAGGATCTTCACGCGCAGGCCCTTTCGTCCAAGGGCTGCGGCGATGAGATCGAGCCCCACGCAATGGCTGCCAACGATGACCAGGTCGGCCGGCGTCAGGCGCGCGCTCAGCAGCGTGACGGCCATGGGGCTGCCCTCGTCGACGATCTCGATGTCTTCATCAATGGTCACGAAGCCGTCGGCGCGGCTGAAGGTGGTCACCGAACCGCTGCCGCCGCCCATGGGGTAGGCGCTGTAGCCGCCGGCGTCGTCCTTCAAGAGGCTCACCAGCAGGTACTGGCGGCGGCCGCGGTCGGAGCGCACGCTCTGGGCCAGGCGCGCCGGTAGCTGGCCGCGTTCGGGCGCCGGCAGTCCGCCCAGCTGGCGCAGGACGGGCGCGACCAGCTCGTGGAAGGTGAAGACCGCCGAGGTGGGGAAGCCGGGCAGGATCGCCACCGGCTTGTGGCCGGAAGCCGCCAGGCAGATCGGCTTGCCGGGTTTGAGCGCGACGCCGTGGACCACGATGCCCGGGGTGAGATCCTGCACCGCGCGGTAGCTGAGATCGCCCTCGCCCTTGGAGGTGCCGCCCGACAGCAGCACCGCGTCGTAGCCCTCGATGGCGGTAGTGAGCGCCTGCCTGAGAGCCGCCTCGTCGTCGGCGTAGGCGCCCAGAAAGCTCGGCTCGCAGCCCAATTCGGTCACCGCGTCGCACAGGATGCGGCCGTTGCTGTCGAAGACCATGCCCGGGCGCATGGCCTGTCCGGGCGCGATGATCTCGTCGCCGGTGGAGATTACGGCCACGCGCGGCCGCCGAATCACCGAGACGCGTTCGGCGCCGATGGCCGCGAGCAGGCCCGTTTCGCGCGCGCTCAAGAGGGTGCCGGAAAAGAGCACGGTCTCGCCGCGGGCGATGTCGCTGCCGGCGAAGGAGACCGCGGCGCCCGGCACCCGCGGGGCGCGCAGCACCAGCTCATCACCGACCACCTCGGTCTGTTCCACCGGCACCACGGCGTCGGCGCCGCGCGGTAGCATGCCGCCGGTGGCGATCGGGGTGGCGGTCCCTGGTTTGACTTCGAGTTTTGGCGCCACGCCCGTCGGCAGGCGCTCGTCATTGAGTGCGAGGACCTTTTCCTGCTCTTCGGCGGCGCCATAACTGTCGGCCGCACGAATCGCGAAGCCGTCCATGTTGGCGCGGTCGAAGGAGGGCACGTCGACGCTCGATCGCACGTCGGTGGCGAGCACTCGCCCCAGGGCCTCAGACAGCGGCAGTTCTTCGGCGGCGAGCGGCTTGGGTGAGAGCGCCTTTTGCCAGCGGCGCTCGGCTTCGTCGCGGCTGACGACCTCGAGGAATTGCTGCTGCTTCACGCGGGGTCCTCGTCGTAGAGCAGGACCTCCACCTCCTGCCCCTCGGCCAGGCCTTCCAGGTCGCGATCGACGATGACGGCGCCAGCGGCGCGCACGGTGGAACTCAGGATCGAGGCGCCCGCCGTCGACAGCGGCAGGACCAGGCCGTCTTCGAGGGCCACGCGCACGTAGTCGGTGCGCCCGAGCTCACTGACGATCTTGCGGGCGAGCTTTGCGCGCAGTGTGCGGTGGGGCCAGCTGCGGCTGCGGCCGCCCAGGGCGCGCAGGGTGGGGCCGGCGAAGAACTCGTAGGCGCACAGGCAGCTGACCGGATTGCCGCTCAACAGAAATACCCAACGCTCGCCGATGCGCCCGCCGGCCGAGGGGCTCGCCGGGCGCATGGTGACGCCGTGGAAATCGAGGCGTCCCAGCTTGTGCAGAAGCACAGGGGCGTGATCCTCGGCGCCCACGGAGCTGCCGCCGGTGACCAGGATGACATCGGGGCCCGGTTCGCTGAGGGCGGCGCCGATCTGCGCCGGGTCGTCGGGCAACAGGCGGTAGTCGTCGAGCAGGCCGCCGTCGCGGGCGACCAGGGCGCGCAGCATGGGCGAGTTGGAGTCGACGATGCGGCTGCCCTGGGGGACTTCACCGGGAGCCAAGAGCTCGTCGCCGGTGACGATCAGGCGCACCCGGGGGCGCCGATGGCAGGGGACCTCGGTGACTCCCAGTGAAGCCAAAAGGCCCACGTCCTGGGGGCGCAGGCGGCGGCCGGCGCGCAGCAGAACTTCCCCCTGCTGCACGTCTTCGCCCACCTGGCCCACGTGCTTCTCCGGGGCCACCGCCTCGAGCAGCTCCACCGTTTTGGGCAGCTCGGACGTGGTGGCGGTGGTGGTGCGGCAGATCTCGGCCTTGGCCACGGCGTCGGCGCCCATGGGCAGCGGGGCGCCGGTCATGATGCGCACGGCCTCGCCCGGGCCGACCGTGCCGGCAAAGGGCGCGCCGGGCAGGGCCTGGCCGCGCACCTCCAGGATGACCGGGTCGAAGCTCGAGGCCCCGAAGCTGTCCTCGCCGCGCACGGCGAAGCCGTCCATGGCGGCGCGGGCGAAGGGCGGGACCGCGCGCGGGGCCGCCAGCTCCTGGGCGAGCACGCGGCCGGCGCAGTCGCCGAGGGAGACCGGCTCGGCCGACAGCGGCTTGCTGTCGGCTTCCAGGGCCGCGAGCACGTCGCTGAGCGGCGTCCGCCGCGTGAAACCACGCATGCGGACGTCGCGCATCGGCTCTTGACTCATGGTTACTAGACGCTCGTGCTGGCGGCCGGTTTCGGGTGCCCTAGCCCTGCGCCTTGAGCTTGAAAAGCTTGGCGGTCAGGTCCTTGCGCACCTTGGCGTCGGCGATGACCTCGGGGGCGACGTCGAAGATCAGCTTGGCCGGGCCGATGGGGTCGTCGACCATGCACTTGGGCAGCTTGTCGTCTTCTTCCTTCCAGCCGGCGCGCTTGTTGAACTCCCACTCGTCGCTCAGGACTTCCCAGGCCATGTCGGCCATTTGCGCGTGGGTGACTTCCTCGCCGTAGAGGTGGCTATAGAACTGGCGGATGACCTCCAGGGTCGGCTCCTGGAACATGCAGAAGCCCGAGGAGTCGCAGACGGCGTTGACCAGCTGGGCCTCCTGGGAGGCGGTGGCGAAGGCGTCGGGCTGCAGGCCCGGATTGACCACCAGGCCGGCGGTGTGGTCGGCGCCCATGGCGCTGGTGGCGTAGGTGACGCCGGTGGCCTTGAGCGGGCGCGGATCCCAGGCCGGCAGGGCCTGGCCGCGCACCGTGGGCACCCGATGGTGACCGGTGTACTCGCCGACCGCGTCGGTGCCGTTGCCCAGCACCTTGCCGATTTCCGTGCCCTTGGCGATTTCTTCTTCGAAGAGCTTCTTGACGCCCTCGTAGTCGCCGAACTCGAGCTTGCCCGCGTCCATCCAGACGCCGATGGCGGCGCCGGCTTCGATGGTGTCGAGGCCCAGGTCGTCGCACAGGCGGTCAAAGGTGGCTACCTGGTCCACGTCCGTCATCGCAAGGTTGGAGCCGAGCAGGGTGATGGTCTCGAACTCCAGGGCCGAGGTCTTGTAGTTGCCGTCGGCGTCGTGGACCACGTTGGAGCACTTGACGATGCAGCCGGTCAGGCAGTTGTGCATGCCGCCGCCGCGGCTCTCGAAGCGCTCCATGATGCGCGCGCCGTCGAGGCCGTGCACGTCCGGGCTCTGGCCCTCGACGCGGTTTTTGTACGGGAAGGTGTGGAGCATGTTGGCCAGGGGCACAAAGGCCGAGGTGCCGGCCTTGTAGGTCTGACGGCCGCCCAGGTGCTTTTGGGTCATGGCCTTGGTGACCTCGGCGAAGGCCTTGGCGTCGGCCGCCTTGCGGGCGCGGGCGCCGCCGGCCTCGCAAGCGATGTACTTCAGACCCTTGGAGCCCATCACGGCGCCCAGGCCCCCGCGGGCGGCGTGGCGCGCGGGGTGGCGGTTGTCCTGGTCGGTGGTGGCCACCGAGGCGCCGCGCAGCTGCATCTCGCCGGCCGGGCCGATGGTGACGAAGGACGCCTTGTCGCTGTAGCGCTCTGCGAGCTTCACGCAGGTCGGGTAGTTCCAGATGCCGGCCAGATCGTCGCACTCGACGACCTTGCCGCCCTCGGCGGTGACCTCGAGGCCGTAGCGCTTGTTGGGATCTGCCGGCTTGCCCTTGACGATGATGGCGCGATAGCCGAGTTTGGCCATGTGCTGGCCAGGGTTGCCGCCCACATTGGCTTCTTTGATGCCGCCGGTCAGCGGGCTCTTGGCGCCCACCGACAGCCGGCCCGAGGTGGGGGCGGCGGTGCCAGTGAGGGTCCCGGGCGCGAAGACCAGCACGTTATCGGCCGACAGCGGCTCGCAGCCCGGATCGCACTCGGCGAGCAGGATCTTGGCCGACAGGGCGCGGCCGCCCAGCAGGCGCCACTCAGTGGGGAAGTCTTCGACCGTCACGCTCTGGTCGCCCATGTCGACCCGCATCATCTTTTCCGCTTCGCTCATCGTGTGGCTCCTGGTTGAGTGCCGAGCTGTCTTGCTTCGGCCTTTTGGATCTTCGCGTTCGTCTTTCAGCCGCCTGAAAGGGCACCCACCACCTCGAGCTCGTCGTCGTCGCTGAGCGGGTGCTCGAGGGCACCGTGGGGCAAAAGCTCACCGTTGACGTAGAGACTGACGAAGCGCTGCAGCGCGCCCTGTTGCGACAGGATCATCTCGCCGAAATCCGGATAGCGCGTGTGGAGGGTGGTGAGCACGGCGCCCACCGTTGTTCCGGGCAGTGATAGCTCCGCTTGGCCTCGGGTGGGACCGCGCAGGGCCTCTGGAATCAGCACGCGTGGCATCGGCTGTGCCTTGATACCCGCTGCCGCGCCCGGGGTCCACCTTGGCGATCGGGGTCGGGGTGGCGGTTCAGCGAGACGGGGCTGTTTCGCGCGGCATCACATGGCGGTCGGCAAGGGGCGAAGACAGCGGTACGCGGTCGCCGGGGTTGAGGGCCTGCAGCGGGCCGCGGCCGCTGACGAAGTGGGTGCGCAGGGTGTGACCGGCCCAGCTGAGCGTCAGCGTGGTCAGCTCGGCGCCGCGGCTGTGCTCGAGGATCTGGCAGTGGCCGAGCTCGTCGGCGGGGCTGGCATGGTTGGCGTGGGCTCCACGGGGGGCGTCGGTGCCGGGGCGTCCCAGCTTCAGGCGCTCGGGGCGCAGGCCGAGCCAGGCGGCGGAGCCTGCGGGCAGGTCGCAGGGGGCCCAGAGTTCGGCGCCGCCGTGCCCGGCGCTCGCGCCGTGGGCGTCGTGGGCCGGCTCGACCCGCAGGCGGCACAGGCCATCGTCGCCCGGCTCGCCCACCCGCACCGGCACCAAATTGTGCATACCGAGCAGCGTGGCGGTGGCGGCATCCACGGGGCGGGCCAGCAGCTGGTCGACGGGACCCTGCTGGCGGATGCGGCCGTCGAGCAGGATGGCGATGCGGTCGGCCAGCAGCACCGCGCGGCTGAGGTCGTGGGTGACCAGGCAAAGCGCCACCCCGGTCTCGTGCACCACCCGGCGCAGGTCGCGGGAGAGGGCCTCGCGGCCCTGGGCGTCGAGATCGTCGAAGGGCTCGTCGAGCAGCAGCACCGACGGCTCGATGCACAGGGCGCGGGCCAGCGACAGCCGGCGCAGCTCGCCGAAGGACAGCGTGGCCGCGCTCTGCTGGGCCATGGCTGCGATCCCGAAGTGGGAAAGTGCCGTCTCGATGCGCCGATCCTGCTCGGCCCTGGACAGCCCGCGGCCCCATAGGGCGACACGCACATTGTGCGACACGCTGCCATCGAAGGCCAAGGGGCGTTGAAAGACCATCGTCACGCGCCCGGCGCCCGGCCCCTCAACGCGGCCCTCGGCCCCGCGTTGCAGACCGGCCAGCGAGCGCAGCAGCGTGCTCTTGCCGGCACCATTGGGGCCCAGGATGGCCAGCGTGTGCCCGGCCTGCAGCTCGAGCCCACTGACCTCCAGCCGAAACTGCCGCCCCCGCGCGCCGTAGGCCACCGACAGGCCCGAAGCCCTCAGCACCGCCTGTTCACTCACCGGCGGCCTCCTCGCAAAGCCGGCAAAGCCGCCGGGAAAGCTGCCAGGACGTTTTCGCCGGGCTTTTCGCACCCCCAGAAAGCTGCCAGGACGTTTTCGCCGGATGTTTTCGCACCCCCGGAAAGCTGCCAGCGCGCGGGCGTGCAGGGCTCGGGTTCATGCCCGGGCCCGGTGCTGGATCAGGGTGAGCAGGGCCGACAGCAGCAGCATCAGGCCCAGCAGTACGGTGGCCAGGCCGACGGCGGTCTCGAATTGGCCCATCTGGGTGTGCATCAGGATGGCGGTGGTCAGCACCCGGGTCTCGCCCTGGATGTTGCCGCCGACCATCATGACGGCTCCCACCTCCGACAGGATGCTGCCGAGGCCGGCGATCACCGCCGACAAGAGCCCCGTGCGCAGCTCGCGCAGCAGCAAGAGCAGCCGATAGGGGCCGGCGATACCCAGGGTCTGCACCTGCAGCGACCAGGTCTCGTCGAGCGCAGCGATGGCCGCGGCGCTGATGGCGATGATCAGGGGCAGGGCGATGATCGACTGGGCCAGCACCATGCCGCCCTGGGTGTACATCAGCCCGAGCGAGCCCAGCGGGTGGTTGCGCCAAAGCAGCAGCGCCACCAGCAGGCCCACCACCACCGGTGGCGCTCCCATGCCGGCGTTGACCAGGCTCAGCAGCAGGCGGCGACCGGCAAAGTGACGGCTGCCCAGCCACAATCCCAGGGGCAGGCCCAGGCATACGGCGACACTCAGGGCGCTGAGGCTGACCTTCAGCGTGCGCAGGGTGATCTCGAGTACGCCCACGAGCGCCGGGTCGCTCACGGCGCCTGGGCCCCCGGGGCCGCCAGCGCTTCGTTGGCGTGGCCGGCGCTGACGGGCGCGGTGCCGGCGATGGGGTGGAACAGGGGCGTGCCGAAGCGTTCGCGCCCGATTTCCCCGATGCGGCGCTGGGTTTCGGGCTCGAGCAGGTAGTCGACGAGGGCCTGGGCCGCCCGGGCCCGCGTGTTGGGAAAGCGCTTGGGGTCGATGGGCAGCAGGGCGTAGATGTTGCGCAGCGAAGGCTCGCGCTTCGACAGGGCCAAAAGTTGGGTCTTGTCCTTGAAGGCCAGGAAGGTGCCCAGGTCGCTCAGGATGTAGGCGCGTTTTTCGCCCGCCACCTGCAGCGATAGCCCCATGCCACCGCCGGTTTCCGTAAGTCCCGGCAGGGCGCCGTCGCCCTCGAGCCCGGCCGCCTTCAGCAGCGCCTGCTCGCGTTTGTGCGTGCCCGAGTCGTCGCCGCGGCTGATGAAGGGCGCGCCCTTGCGGGCGATGCCGCGCAGGGCCTCCTCGATCGTCTCGGCCTTGCCCACCGCGGCCGGGTCGTCGGCGGGGCCCGCGATCACGAAGTAGTTCTCCATCAGCACGATGCGTTGTCGCGCGATGCCCTCGTCGACCAGCCTTTGCTCGGCGGCAGGCGCGTGGGTCAGCAGCAGGTCGGCGGCGCCGTCGCGCCCCATGCGCAGGGCCGCGCCAGTGCCGACGGCCACCGGCCGCACGCGCACGCCGCTCTGCTTCTCGAAGTCGGGCAGGAGCGCGTCGAGCAGGCCCGTGTCGCGCACGCTGGTGGTGGTGGCGAGGATCAGCTCGCGCTCGGCAGCCGGGGTCTTTGCTGCGGCTGCGGCTTCGGAACGCTCTTCGCCAGGGGTCGCGGCTTGCGGCTGCGGGTCCGGGGCGTCAGTGCAGGCCAGGACGGTCCCCAGCCAGATCGCAGTGATCAGGTGGATGGGGGTCCGGTGGGCGGGGTTCCGGGCGCGTTTCACGGCGCTTAACTACCGCGGATCGCCTGTGAAGTCGCCCGGATCGTGGTGCGGCGGCGAAGCCCCTTCAGGGGCCGACGGGGCATTGGCCGGGCGGCGGCACGGGCTCCGGCACCGCTGCCGGCGCGTCGGTCTGGGCGCCGGGCGGCGCTGCGCTCGCGGTGTCTGCTGTACCCGCATCGCTGGGACTCGTGCTGCCGGAGCCTGCAAGCGGCGCGACCTGCATCGCGCAGTCTTCGTCAGGGCCGCCCAGCAGGAGTTCGACGGAGCCGCCGTAGCTGAAGTCGTCGCTCAGACGCAGCGGCTCGGAAAGCGGCGCCAGCTCGAGGCGACCCTCGAGCCAGGCCTGCTCGCCGTGCTGGGCGCAGGCGTCGCGGGTGTCCTCCAGGCACTGCATGTCGCAGAGGTCCCAGCTGGCGGCCGCGTCGAGATCCGCTTCGGGATCGAGCGTGCCGCACATGCTCTGGGAGCATTGCTGGTACTCGGGGCAGCCCAGTCCATCCAGGTCGCCGCGCGTATACAGGGCCAAGACGCGGTCGCCGACGGCCAACTCGATGCAGCTGTCGCCGCACGGCAGCGTGCCGCGCCAGGAGCCGCCCACCACGCCACCGCTGCTCAAGGGGCAGTCGCTGGCGCCGGCGTCTTCGTCGCCACCGCTCGATGGCGGACAGAACCCACCGCCCATGACCTCATCGATCTCGAGCTCCACGCGTCCCCCGGGAAAGGCGGTCACCGTGGCCTCCAGCGCGGTCCAGCCCTGGAAGCTCTGGCAGATGCAGTCCTCGGCTCGCCGCTCGGCTGCCGCCGCGTCGATCGAGCTGCTGCCTCCGGGGCCCCCGTCATCGGGGTTCTGATCGCCCACGATCGGTCCCGGATCGGCACCTTCAGTGCCCGATTGGCCGCTGCTGCAGGCCACCAAAAGCAGACCCAGTACTGTCCATCGATTCGTCCATCTAGCCATGATCGCCTCCGTCGGGACGGGAACCCACACTGGCAGTATGGGCACGGCCGACGCCGGACAAAAGGCGAATCTCTACCGCTTTCAAACATATCACCTCCCATTTGCGCGCAAATACGTGCAATAACGTGAACGTGGAGCCGGCAGCACGTGAGGTTCTGAGGGCGATCCGCGGACCCCGTTCGCAGGTCGGCTTCGCCCGTCGGCTCGGCTACCGCGCCAACCCGGTGGCCAATTGGGAGAGCGGGCGGCGTTTCCCCACGGCGCTCGAAACGCTGCGGGCCTGCGGCCGGGTGGGCATCGACGTCCAGCGGGCTTTTGAGCGCTTCGTGCCGGCGGCGGCGGCTGGACGCGTCGTCACCGAAGACCTGGCCGGTTGGCTGTCGGAGCTGCGCGGTTCGACTTCCATCAGCGAGCTATCCCGGCGCAGTGGCCGCTCCCGCTTTGCCGTCAGTCGCTGGCTTTCGGGCCAGGCCCAACCGCGCCTGCCCGACTTCCTGCGCCTTTTGCAGGCGATGACCGGGCGGGCTTCGGACTTGGTGGCCGAGCTGGTGCCGATCGCGTCGGTACCGACCCTGGAGTCCGACCACCGCCGCCGCCACGCCGCGCGCGGCCTGGCCTTCGAAGAGCCCTGGACCGAAGCCATTCTCCGCGTGCTCGAACTGTGCGGCGAGCCGGTCGCCAGCGAGCGCGTGGCCCGGGCCCTCGCCATCGACCCCGGCCTGGCCCAGCGCTGTCTCTCGCGCCTGCAGGACGCGGGGCTGGTCGAGCCGCGCGGTGACCCCGGAACCGGCGACGCGGGCTACGTCGTCGTCGGCGAACTCACCGTCGATACCGGGGCGAGCCCGGAGCGCATCCAACACCTCAAAGCCCACTGGACCCGGGTCGCCCTCGAGCGCCTTGCAGCACCCGGTCCGCAGGATCAATTCGGCTACAACGTCTTCACGGTTTCCGAGCCGGAACTCGAAGCCATCGCCGCCATCCTGCGCGGCGCCTTCCGCGAGATCCGCTCCCTGGTCGCCAACTCTGAACACAGCGACGCCATCGGTCTCATCAACCTGCAACTGGTTCGCCTCGATCATCCGGCGGGTCCAACGTCCGAGTCCCCGCAGTCCCCGTAGGTGCCAGGCATGTGAGGGTGGGCCCCCGCGGTTGGCGGCCGACCGGCCCACCGCGAAAAGCCGCGAAGAGCTGCCAGGCTGTTTTCGCGGCCGGCGACCGCGGCCGCGCCCATCGGCGTGGCACCGCCCCCGCCACCACGACCCCCCAACCCTTCCCGGTCGCGCCTGGACCGACTACTCTGACGCCTCCATGCGCTGCGGCCACTGCCACGCCGACAATCGCGACGCGCGCAGGCATTGCGCCGATTGCGGCGCCGCGCTGATGCGTCACTGCCCGGTCTGCGCCTTTTTGAACCGCGTCGACGAGCGCTTCTGCGGTGGCTGCGGGGCCGACCGCCGCGCCGAGGCCGAGCGCGACCTGGGGCTGCTGTCGGACCGCACTTCCGCGCCCCCTGTGTCGCCGCCAGCGCCGCCCAATCGCGCCCCGAGCACGCCCCGGGCCCACCCCGAACCCCCGCGCGCTGCCGCCCCCAGGGCCACCGATTCGCGCCCCGTGGTCGCCCCCCAGCAGGCCGAGCGCCGCCAGTTGACGGTCATGTTCTGCGATTTGGCCGACTCGACGGCCATGTCCCAGTCCCTCGACCCCGAGGATCTGGGCGAGCTCAACCGCGCCTACCAGGACGCGGCCACCGCCGCCATCGAGCGCTTCGGCGGTTACGTGGCCCGCTACATGGGCGATGGTGTGCTGGCCTACTTCGGCTATCCCCACGCCCACGAGGACGACCCCGAGCGGGCCGTCCGCGCCGCCCTCTCCCTGATCGACGCCGTGCAGGCCCTGTCCCTCGAGCAGGGCGCCGACAAGGGCGTCGAGCTGCACGTGCGCGCCGGCATCGCCACCGGACGCGTGGTCGTGGGCGAGCTGGTGGGCGAGGCCGCCGCCCAGGAGCGCACGGTGGTGGGCGAGACCCCGAACCTTGCCGCGCGCCTGCAGAGCTTGGCCGCGCCCGACAACGTGGTGGTCTCCGGAGCCACCTGCGCCCTGCTCGGCGATCGCTTCGTGCTCGAGGATCTCGGCGCCCGCACGCTCAAGGGCTTCAACCAGCCCCAACGCGCCTACCGCGTCGATCACGCCCGCGCCCGCGCCGAGACCACCACCGCACCCGCCCCCGGCCGCGACGGCAGCACGCCGCTGTCGGGCCGCGACGTGGAGTTGATGCTGTTGCTCGACCGCTGGGAGCGGGCCCGCTCCGGCGACGGTCAGGTGATGCTGCTATGCGGCGAGGCCGGCTTCGGCAAGACGCGCCTTAGCACGGAGTTATGCCGACGCGTTTCACCGGAGGCCGCCGCCGTGGTGCGCTTCGAGACCTCCGCCTTTCACGAGGGCAGCGCCCTGTACCCGGTGTTGCAGTCGCTGCTGCGTCGCGCCGGCATCCACGAGCACGCCGATGCGGAGACCCGGCGCCTCGAACTCGAGCACTTTTTGGCGGCCAGCGCCGAAGACCCGCGGGCCGCGGTGGCGGTGCTGGCACCGCTCCTGTCCCTGGCCACGCCCGACGATTACCCGGAGGTCAAGCTCGAAGCCGCCGCGCGCATGGAGCGCGCCTTCGAGATCCTGCAGGCCGAACTCGTGCAGCGAGCCCACAGCGGCCCCCTTTTGCTCATCGGCGACGGGCTGCACGCCGCCGACCCGACCACCCTGAGTTTCATCGATCGTTTGGTGGAACTCGCGCCGCAGCACGCCATGCTGGCCCTTTTGACCTACCGCCCGCCGCTGGAGCGCGGCTGGAGCAGCCGGCGCAACGTGGGCGTGCTGGATCTGGGCCGCCTCCGCCGCGCCGACGTGGAGGCCATCGCCCACGCCATCGCCGGCGACCCCCCGATCGCCGAGGCGGTACTGGCCCTGGTCGCCGAGCGCACCGACGGCGTGCCGCTCTTCGTCGAGGAGTTGACCCGCGCGCTGGTCGCCTCGGGTGATCTGGTGGAGCGCGCCGGTCGTCGCGAGCTTTTCGATCGCCGTCGCCTGGCGGCGATTCCGGCGACCGTCCAGGACTCGCTGATGGCGCGCCTCGATCGCATGGGCGAAGCCAAGGCATTGGCACAGGTGGCCGCCGTGGTGGGCCGCCAGGTTTCGAGCGCCGTGCTCGCACACATGTTGGACCGCCCCGCGTCCGAGCTGGAGGCCGCGATCGAACCGCTGGTCGAGGGCCAGGTCTTGACCTGCAGTCGAAGTGGCGGCTCTGCGCTCTACACCTTTCGCCAGGCCCTGTTGCGCGACGCGGCCTACGAAAGTCTGCTTCTCAGCCGACGCAAGCAGCTGCACGGGCGCGCGGCCGCGGCCCTGACGAGCCTTGATCCGGAGTTGCAAGCCCGGGAGCCCGAGCTATTCGGGCACCATCACAGCCTCGCGGGGCAACACGCCGAGGCGCTCGACTGCTTTGGGCAGGCGGCGACCCTGGCCCAGCAGCGTAGCGCCCACGCCGAGGCGATGGCCCACGCACGCGCGGCCCTGGAGGCGCTGTCGCAGCTGCCCGTCGTCGAGCGCGACAGCGACGCCTTGCTGGGTCGGCGGCTCTCGCTTTCGCTGGCGTTGGCCGCAAGCGCTCGACTCTGCGAACGCTTTGATGACGCCCTGGCCGCACTCGACAGCGCCGGCCGCCTGGCGCGCGAGCACGGTCGCCTCGCCGAGCTGACCCAGGTGCACGCCCTGCGAGGTGGCATCTATTTTCTGCAAGGCCGCGCCGACGAAAGCCTGCAAGAGCAGCGCAAGGCGCTCGACGTGGCTGTCGAAACCGGCGGCGCCGAGCGCGTCGCCCAGGCCCATGGTGGTCTCGGCGACGCTTTCTACCAGAGCGGCGATATCCAGAGCGCCATAGTGCACTTCGAACGCTGCATCGAGATCAGCCGACAGCACGGCTTTGACGGCATCACCGCCGCCCATCTACCCATGCTCGGCGTCATGCATGTCTTCATGATGGAAGTGCGGCGCGGTGAGCGGCTGTCCCGGGAGGGCGTCGAGATCGCGGCGCGCTGCAAGCATCTGCGCGCCATGATGGTCGCCGGTGGCGTGCTCGCCGAGACGCTTTATGAGATTGGCGACATCGAGGAAGCCGAGAAGCACCGCCAGCAGTACATGGAGATCGCCCAGCAGCTGGGCGCCGCGACCTTCATGGCCTTCGGTCAGCTCTACCGCGGCCGCTACCTGGCCTTCGCCGGGCAGTACGATGAGGCCCGCGAATACGCCGATCGGGCCGAGACCTACGGCCGCGGCGGTGCGTTCTTCCAGTCGCTGATGCCCTTCGTCTGCGGCATCCGGGTCGCCAGCGCCGAGAGCCTCGAGCAATTCGAGTCGGAGCTGGCCGGGGCGCGAGAAGTCATCGCCAGCTCGGGCGGTAACTTCGGGCTATTTTGGTATTTTCCGCTGCTGATCGAGGGCGCATTGCTCACAGCGCAGTGGTCCGAGGTGGAGCAGTTGATCGAGCAACTCCTGATTCGCCCTTTCGCAACCGGTGCCAGGGGTCTCACCTACTGCGTGGAGCGCGCCCGGGCGCTCATGCAATGGGCGCGCGGTGGGCCCAGCGACGCCCGCCGCGCGCTTCTCGTCGAGCTGCTCGAACGCGCCCAAAGCGCCCCGCTGCGGACCCAAGTCCCGCTGCTCGAAGCCGCCCTCGACGGTCGCTGGCCGGCCAGCGCCGCGCGCTACAGCAATCCCGCCGCCGCTGCGGTCGACCCCGATACGGTCGCAGCCGACGCTTGACGCGTAGCTCTCCCTCGTCTCTCCCATCTTCGAGCCCAAGGGCGCAGATCGGCGGGGATTTGACTACCTATGGCTACCTGCACACGGGTCTGAACCGGGCACACGGAGCGCAGCATTTGCTCTTCACCGCCCACCGTCTGCGCAAGTGCTGCGCGCTGGCCCGCTGAACACCCGATTCAGCGGGCAAAGTGCCCTGGCATATGTGCTGCATGGCGATCGAAGCAGGGCGCGCTGGGCGGCCCAAACTCAGTGGAGGTTGTCATGAGTCGCAGACGATCCAAGTCCAAGAGGCACTCCCGTCACGAGTCGGAGATTCTCTTCGATGATCCGGAGCGGGATTTCGAACCGGAGATGGACTGGGAGCAGGAGGGGGAGCGCGAATTGCGCTCGGCCTTCTCGAGCGTTCCGCCCGACGACTACTTTGACGACGACGACGAGCCCTTCGAGGATCTCGACATGCCCTTCGCGGATGACGCGCGCCGTCGCGGCGGCTACCGCGACATGGACGACTGGGGCTGAGTTCGCCGTCCTTTGCGAGCCTGGAGCCACCCGCGCTCGCCGTTCCCTGAATGCTCCGAGTCGGAACCATCGACCTGCGCCTGGACCGGCGGGCCCGCCGCGCCGATCCGAGCGCCTGGAGCGCGACTTCGACCCGCGGCGCGCTGGCCAGCGCCCACTACCTGGCCAGCGATGCCGGTCGGGCGATGTTGGAGCAGGGGGGCAATGCCGTCGACGCGGCGGTGGCGGCGGCCTACGCGCTCGCGGTCTGTGAACCGGCGGCTTCGGGGCTCGGGGGCATGGGGGCCGCCGTCGTCCATGACGCCGCCCAGAACACCACCTGGATGCTCGACGGCGCCTGTCGTGCGCCGCACGCTGCGACCCCCGAGGCCGTGCGCGGCTCCGATCGTTACCGCGGCCATCGCTCGGTGGCACTGCCGACCGCGCCAGCCCTGCTCGAACGCCTGCGCGAGCGCCACGGTCGCCTGCCCCTGTCACGCTTGCTCGAGCCCGCCATTGGCATTGCGCGCGCCGGCTTCGCCATCAGCCCTTTGCAACACGAGTTAATCGGCCGCTACCGGGAGGCACTGGCGGCCCACAACGCCGCCGCGCTGTTCCTCGATCCCCAGGGCCAGCCGCTGCCCGTCGGCCACGTGCTGCGGCAGCCCGAGCTGGCCACGACGCTGCAACGGCTGGCCGAAAAGGGGGTCGCCGATTTCTATCTCGGCGACATCGGCCGTCAGATCTGCCGGGACATGGAGTGTCACGGCGGCTTTCTGGGTCCAAAGGATATGGCGGCGATCCCCTGGCCGCGGCAGTGCCGGCCCCTGTGGGTGCCCTTCGGCGACCACCAGCTGTGCACCACCGGGCCCCCGACGGGAGGCTTGACTCTGGCGCAACTGTCGCGGCTGTGGACCGAGACCGGTACCGCTCTCAATCCCGATGTGCCCGGCGACGCCCTGTGGCTTGCGGCCATGATCCGCCGGGCGCGCCGCGACCGCCGCCGTTATCGGCTCGACATCGGCAGTAGCTCCCTCGGTGCGGCGGCTGCGCTGCTTTCGACCGACCACGCCAGTCAGGCGATCGAAGATTTGCGCCACGAGCTCGGCGGCGGCGAGACCACCCACATCGCTGCCATGGATGCAAAGTTCGCCATCAGCCTGACGCTATCCATCGAGCGCAGCTTCGGCTCGGCATGCCTGGCCGATGGACTGGGATTTCTCTACAACGGCTATCTGCGTGCTTTCAAAATCGAGAGCACGGCCCACCCCCACTTTCTACGGCCCGGCGCCGTGGCGCGCTCCAACGCTGCGCCCACATTGGTGTTCGACGACGTGGGACCGTGGGCGGCCCTGGGTTCCACCGGCTCCGAGCGCATCGCCTCCGGCATTTTCCTCACGCTCGCGCACCTGCAACACAAGAGCCCGTTTCAAGCGGTGGCAGCCCCGCGCTTGCATGCGAGCCCCGACGGTGAGCTGCTGATCGAGCAGGCGCGCATGGCAAGGCCCTGCCTGCAGTTGCTCGAGCGCTTCTTCGAGCTGCGGGACGTGGGCCCCTACGCCTTTCGCATGGGCGGGCTGCAGCTGGTGGTGCGCGCCGGCGGCACCTGGACGGCGGTGGCCGATCCGCGACGGGACGGCGCCGCCTGTATTTGAAGTGCGCGACGGCGCCAAGGGCTCGCGAAGGAATAACTTCGCCCTCCGCCGTCACGTCCCAGAGGGGGAAGTTATTTCGTTTGCGAACCCCAAGGGGCCCGTCCCGATGGGTTGGCAGCGGGGCCGATGGGCCGAGTCCAGGGCCAGGCCCAGGGTGATGCAGTGGATGGCGCCGCCCAGCTCCACCATTTCGTCGGCATCGATCGGCACCAGCTTCACATTCGGCATGGCGGCCGCCAGCGCCACGTAGGCCGCCGCTTGGTAGTCGGGATCGCCGCGGTCGTAATGCGGGACCAGGAAGATGTCGCCCACCCGGGTGCCGTTCAAATAGCTGTAGAAGACGTCGCCGCGCGCGTCCATGGGCACGCGGATCACATCCAGGGGCTGACCCAGCCGATCGGCCGCGTAGGAGAGGATGGCGACGCTTTGATCGAGCAGCTGCGCCTGCAACGGGTGGCGCTGGGGCGACATGGAGGCGATGGCGACGCGATCTTCGGCCACGAATTGGATGGCCACGTCGGCATGACCGGTCTGCTCGTCGGGCAGCGCCGGCAGCAGCGCGATGGCGGCGCAACCCATGCGCTGGGCCAGGGCCTGCAGCTCCTGTCGACTCTCGAGGGCCACGCCGCTTTCGAGCAGGCTGGTTTCGGTCATGGCGCACAGGCCGCGCCCGTTGCTGACGACGCCGCCGCCGTCGAGCTGGGCCGCGTCGAAGATGACGCTGGAGCCATAGCGGGCCGCGATCGCTTCGGGTAGGTCGTCGTCGAGGGCGCGGTCGTCGGCGTAGGCGAAGTCGATCCACTCCGAGCGCGATCCGTCGCTGACCTGCAGTGGGCCGTAGTCGCGAATCCAGGGCGTGTCGTGGGCCAGCTCACTGAAGCCCAGGCAGCCCGCCTCGGCGACGCGCCCGTAGCCGTCGGTGTCGACGTCCATGTCCTGCACCAGAATCTCCACCGGCACGCGCCCGGCGATCCCTTCCACGATGGCCTCGAGGCTGCCGCTCCAGGTGTCGTCGTGCACGAGCATCAAGAGATCGATGGGCTCGAAGTCGCCGCGCAGGCGCCGCGCCGGGTCCGGTGCATCGAGCAGCAGCACGCGCCGGGCAATGGCGTCGCTGTCGAGTTCGAAGTCGTCCTCGGGGGTTCTCGGCAGCGAGGCGGCGTGTTCGGGCGGGAGCGCGAGCAGCAGGCCCGCCGCGGCGAGCAGCATGCGAGCGAGTTGCGACGGCCAGCGGTGGAGGTGAAGACGGAAGCTACAGAGCATGAAGGGATCGCGGCAGGCCAGGCGCGAGTCCAGCCGGCTGGTGTTGCCGCAATGAGCAATTGGCGTGCCATGGTGACTTCGGGCGTGAAGCGGGCCCGCCTGGGGCTGCCACGGTCGCTCCCGAGCGCAGCAATTTCGCGCCGGTCTCGCGCAGAAGCTGCACCAGCGGAGCCGATAGGGGCGCGATCGCCGTGCACGCTGCGGTTGGCACGCCGCGTGCTCCTGCGTTGCGCCATCGTGGAGCCCTACGTTTCCGGAGAGCTGACCGAACGCCTGAGGGCGCAGCAGAAGAGTCTGCGCAACGCCCTTTCCGCGCTCGAGCAACGCGCCGGTCGCGGCAGCGGACAAGCCCTGCTGGCCGAGTGCCGTTCGGTCTCGCGCCTGTTTCGCACCTACGAGGGCCTGGTCAATGCCCTGCTGGAGGCCGTCGAACCCGACCGGCCCGAGGTCGGCAATCGCGAGTGATGAACCAGCTGAGGTCGTGCTGCCAGCGATTGCGGGGGCAGTCAAAAGAGCATTGCTGAGCATCGATCACGGTCGGTGACCGACGCTCAGGAGTGCTTCGAACGCTCCAGCGCGAGGACTGCGCACCAGAAAGGAATCGAGATGAGCATCCCACTGCGAACCATGCTGCTGCTATTGGCCGTGACTTTCGGCTTCGCCTGCGGAGACGAAGAGGCACCGGGCGCCGAGGCGCCGGCCAGCGCCGAGAGCAGCGGCGACGAAGGCGCGGCATCGCCGCCCTCCGTCGATGACGTGATCGAGCCGGGCCGACAAACCGGTGGGAGCACGCCGATGGAGGCGGACGAAGCGCAGGAGGATCCCGGCGCGGAAGACGAAGCGGCCGAGGAAGGCGACGACGAGGGCTACGAAGACGACGAGGAGTGATGCGGTCGGCAGGACCGGGTGCGCCAGGGCGCCCGGTCCTGACCCGCGTAGGATCGGAGCAGCGACAGATGGCCCGCGTAACCGTCGAAGATTGCCTCGAGCGTGAATCCAACCCCTTCGCGCTTTGCATGTTGGCCGCACGCCGGGCCTGTGCCCTCGAGCACGGTGCGCCCAGCCTGGTGGCCAGCGAAAACCGCTCCGCCGTCACCGCCCTGCGCGAGATCGCGGCCGGGCGCGTGGGCTACAACCGGCCCGTGCAGAAGTTGCTGGAAGAGTTTTCGCGCGAGGAGACCGCGCGCATGCTGGCCGAGTCGATGCCGTTGCCGGTGCGGCGGCCGTAGGGGCGCTGCGGCCGAGATCATCGGTTTCTGTGCGTGTGTGCGGTGCTCGCGGTCGAGCGCGATGACGGGCAAGCGACACGCGACACGCGGGCTTCAGGCCCGCGCCGGGCGATACAACACGAACGCCAGGTCGTCGGGTTTGCTCGGGGCTCCGGGCCTTGGATCGCCCATGCGCGATAGCGCAGCCGATGCCAGCCTGGCGGCGGCGTCCTCGAGGGGGCCCTTGCGCACGCGCTCGGCGATTTCACCCAGGCTCAAGTTGTCGAAGAGGCCGTCGGAGGCGAGCACCAGGGTGTCGTGCGGCGCGAGCGTCAGCGGCGGTCCCACCTCGATGCGCATTTCGGCGCTGCCCAACATGTTGGAGACCAGGTGCCGTTCCTCGTGATGCAGCGCCTCGCGCTCGCTGAGCACGCCGGCTTCCTGGGCGTAGCCCACCGGTGAGTGGGCGATGGTCTGCAGTTTGATGCGACCGCGCTGGCCCGTGATCAATACCGCCGAGTCACCGGCGTGGTAGGTGCGCACGCTGGACCCGTCGAGCTCGGCCACCGCAAGCGTCGAGGCCGCACCAACTCCGAGTTTTTGGATGGCGGCGTTGGCAGCGTCGAAGCCGGCGACGATGCCCGCGCCGGCCGGCGCCCCGGCCGCCACCGACTGGCGCACGGCGCCCAGAAGCTCGCGCACCGCAAGGGATGAGGCCTCGCCGCCGGAGGCCTGACCGCCGGCGCCATCGGCCACCGCCACAAGCGCCCAGGTGCCGTCGACGGCGATGGCGGCCAGGGCATCCTGGTTGTGGCCCGCCTCGTAGCCGCAGGCGAAGAGCGCGGCGCGGCCACAGGGCAAGGGAAGCGTTTCGGCGGCGGAGAGGTCGCTCTGCAACCACAGCCGTTCGAAGCCGGCGAAGCTGCTATCGGCGGGCATCGATCCTCCGCTGACAGAAGGGGCAGTAGTCCCAGAACTCGCGCACCACGCCCCAGCCACAGCGCTTGCAACTGTCGCGGTTGCCTTCGATGCGCCACTTTTGCTGCGCCTTGCTGCGGCAGTGGGGGCAGTACTGCATGAAGGGCATCATCTTTCCGCGGCAGCGCCCGCAGCGGCTGCTGTAGCGGCGGTCGTCGTAGCGCCGGGTGCTGGGCTCCTGGATCGCGGCGCCGTGACAATAGGCGCAGTAGCGCCAGTCGAGCTTGGTCGAGCGCTGACAGCGCTTGCAGCGGCCCGGAAAGCGCGCGGGGCCGTCGTACTTGGTGATCGCCCGGCTGCACCAGGGGCAAAAGCGCATGCTCTCCGAGACCGGTCCGCCGCACTTGCGACAGGCCGCGCGCGCTTCCAGGGCGCTGCCGAAGCGCCGCTTGAATTCGCGCGTGCGCAGGCTGCGCCAGGCGGGTGCTCGCGTGGGAGCGGGCGTACCGACGCGGCTGCGCCGCCGACCGGGTTGAAGCGCCCGGCTGCGCAGGCGCTTGAAGCTCGTCTGCAGCGCACAGGCGTCGGCGAAGCGCTGGCGCTCGTCCAGTTCGATACAGCGGCGCAGCAGATCGATGACATCGGCATGGAGGTGTTGGCGCGCGCGCTCGATGCCCGGTGGCGGCCAGTCGAAGGGCCACTCGGGCAGCACGCCAGCGAAGAGGCGGTAGAGCAGCAGGCCCAGGGAAAAGACGTCGGAGCGATAGCTCGGCTTGCCCATGGCCTGTTCGGGCGCCATGTATCCGATGGTGCCGGCGACCGAGCCCAGGGTCATGCGCCGCAGGGCTACCTTGGCCACGCCGAAGTCGCCCAACCGCAGCCGATCGTCGGCGAAGAGGATGAAGTTGTCGGGCTTGATGTCGCAATGGATGATGCGGTGGGCGTGGGCGCAGGCGACGGCGTCGATCATCTGCTCGGCGAAAAATAGCGCCTTGCGTGCCGAGACCCGCCGCGTGATGCGGTCGGCCAGGGTGCCCTGGCCCAGCGGATAGGCCATCACGAAGCGGCCGTCGATGACCACGGCGTTTTTGATCGGCAGGATGTTCGGATGCTCCAGCTGTGCCGTCAGCTTCACCTCCCGGCGCAGCTCCTCCAGGGCGCCGGGGCCTACCAACTCCGCGTTGGGGAGCTTGAGGGCCACGTCGATGCCCTCGATGGTGTCGCGGGCGCGGTAGACCGTCGCGAAGCCGCCCTCGCCGATGCGTCGCGCGATGCGGTACTTGCCCAGGGTGCTGCGGGCCTTGAGGCGCGTGTTCGACTGGGCGTTCATGGCTCTGCCGGTTCTGGTGCTGCTGTGGCGACGGCGCGCAGCGCGCGGCCGTCGCGCCGTGGATCGGCGGCTCCGACCCAGCGTCCATTCTGCAAGGCGATGGCGTGGACGCCACCGAAGTAGGCGTCGCGTCCCTGGTGCTGGAAATCGCTTTCTTCCAGCTCGGGCGCAAGGCCGCGGTGGGCGAGCCGCGCGCTCAGCTCGGGCCCCAGGAGCGTTTCCGTTTTGAGCACGCCTTGCCGCACGTGCAGCCTCGGAGCGGCGACGGCGCGTTCGATGTCGCCGCCGGCATCCACCCAGTGGCTGGCCACCTGCACCACCGCCGAGATGATGCGCGCGCTGCCGGGGCTGCCCAGCACGAGCACCGGTTTTTTCCCGCGCGACAGCAGGGTGGCGCTCATGGAGGAGTAGGGCATGGCCCCGGGCGCCAGCGCGAAGGGGTGGTCTTTTTCGCCGATGCGAAATTCGTGCATGTAGTCGTTGTACAAAAAGCCCAGCCTGGGGTGGGCCACGCGCGCTCCGAAATAGGCGTTGAGGCTCTGGGTGACGCCCACGGCGGTGCCGCTCGCGTCGACCACCGAGAAGTGTGTGGTCTCGCCATTACCGTCGCCATTACCGTCGCCATTGCCCTCGCCACGACCCTCCCCCCCTCTGTCGGCGCGCTCGGCCCAGGCCGCAGACAGGGCCTGGAGCCTCGCCGGGTTCAGGCGCTCCTTCACGTGGAGTTGATAAGCGGTCAAGTCCTCGATCGGGCGCGCGGCCCGTTCGGCGTGGCCCGTGCGCAGGGCCTCGGCCAGCAGCAGGCGCCTGTCGGGGTGATCTTCGGCCATGCGCGTGGCGTCGGCCCGCTCGAGCAGCGCCAGCATTTGCAGGACGACCCAACCTCCAGCCGGCGGCGGCAGGCTGTGGACCGAAAAGCCCCGATAGCTCCCCGAGACCGGCGCCACCACCTGGGGCTCGGCCACCGCCGCGAGATCGGCTTCGTCGATCCAGCCGTCGCGTTCGCGCATGTCGCGGGCGATGTCCTTCGCCATGGCGCCGCGATAGAACTCCATGGCGCCGGCCTCGGCCAGCCGGCGCAAGGTCTTGGCCAAAAGTGGCTGTCGCGTCAGGCCGCCCAGGGCCGGCACCTGGGCGGCGGGGCCCAGGAAGATGGCGGCGGCGGTGGGGTCTTCGCTCAGCTGGACGCCGTACTTGACCAGCGCCGTGCGCCGAAAGCGTCCGAGCTCGACGCCGTGCTCGGCCTGGCGGATGGCGGGGGCCAGGAGCGTTGCCCAGCCGAGCTTGCCGCTGCCGAAGCGTCGATGGGCGAAGTCCAGGGTGCGCACGGCGTTGGGCACGGTGCTGGCGCGGGCGCCCGAGAGCGCCTCGGCCGGGCTGTCGGGGTTGGTGGCGGCGGGTGCAAAGGAGGTGCCGTTGATGACAAAGGGCTCCTGCCCCGGTCGCTGCACGATGAAGCTGCTCTGTCCGCCGAGGCCCGAACCCGCCGGCTCGGTGACGAAGAGCGAAAACGCGGTGGCCACGGCGGCGTCGATGGCGTTGCCGCCGGCGCGCAGGATCTCGACGCCAGCGGCCGCGGCAGCGGGGGTGGCGGCCGATACCACGGCGCCGGCCCTGGGCCCGGCACCGGCCGCGGCCGCCGTCTCGCCCTCACCGCCAGCCGGTCGAGGCTCCTGCGCTGGCCCATCAAAACCGCGCCACAGCCACAGCGCGAGCAGCGCAACGCCCGTCAGCGGCAGGCTCCAGATGGCCGCTCGCATCACGGATGCGCCTCCGCCGGCCAGCGCTCGCAAAAGGTCTCGAGCGCCCGCAAGACCGCGCGCCGCTTCTGCTCCACATCGAGGTCTTCGGCGCGTGACAGCTCGAGCTGAACCCAGGGCATTTCGCGCCCATGATGGCGCACCGTATAGCCCCCGCGAAAGGGTTGATTGGCCACCACGCACGCGGCGCCGAAGGCCTCGTTCAGGCACTGCACGAAGCAGGCGAAGAGCGGCGCGGGGCAGGCGCCAGCGCCATCGCCCGGATTGACCCGTGGTCGCGGCGCGCCCGGGTCGGGACCCACGGGGGGACCAAAGGCGGCCATCGTGTGGCAGTCGACGCCGAGCAGGAAGCGCCCGCTTCGGCCCAGTTCGCTCAGGCGCCGGTGGTAGGGCCGGTGGTAGCGCTCGAGCAGCTCAGCCACCAGCGCTTCGGGCAGCTCCCGATCGTAGACGGGCACATCCCAGCAGGTGTGGGTCTTGACCACGCCGTCGCGATGGCGGTCGTCCTCGGCGCGATTGAGGTCCACGAAGGCGCGCGCCACCTGGGTCGTGACCAGCGCTTCGACATGTCCCTCGAGGGGCCCGTAGATCTCCCGCGCGCCCCCATCGCCATCGGCCGCGATGGCCGCGGCATCGAGGCGGTTGTAGCTCACAAGCTCGTCCGGGACGCTCAACCCTGCGTGGGGCAGCGCCAGGAGCAATGGCAGCCTCACGTGCTGACTCCCGCCGCCGAGCCATCGCGGCGCGGGTCGGCCACGCCGATCAGCACGTCGCCATCGCGCATCGCCAACTGTACGCAGCCGAGGTAAAACGAAAGCGGCGAGCGCTCGTCGATGCGAAAGCCGTAGCGCTGCAAGAACGGCGGGATGTCGTCGCGCATGCGCGAGGCTTCGAGCGAGACGCGCCCGTCGATGGAGCAGTGCAGGCGTGGCGCGCTGACCGCGTCGAGCGGGCTCTGGTGGGCGAGCCGGAGCAACACCTGCAGGATCGAGGAGGTGATGCGCTGGCTGCCGGGCGAGCCGATGGCCAGCCAGGGCTTGCGTTTGCGGAAGACGATGGTGGGGGCGACGCTGGCCCAGGGTACCGCCGCGGGCCTGAGATAGTAGGGATGGGAGATGTCGCTGAAGTCGAAGGCGCTGATGTAGTTGTTGTAGAGAAAGCCCAGTTCGGGGCTCGCGGCGCAGGAGCCGTAGACCCGCTCGATGGATTGGGTCAGGGCCACCACGTTGCCATCGGCGTCCATCACCGACAGATGGGTGGTCTCGCCGCCGCGCTCGAAGCGTTTGAGCGCCTGCTTGGCCACCAGCTGCGCGTAGTCGGGGCTGAGCGCGCGTCGATCGTCGACCTGGGGGTAGTAGTTGGGGTCGAAGGGGCGGTCTCTGCGGTCGATGAAGGCCCGGCGGATGGCTTCGGCCAGCAACAGGGCGCCGCGCGGGGTGTCGAGCAGTAGCTCCTTGCTGCCGTAGGCGCTGACGATGTTGAGCATCTCCAACAGCGTGCGACCGGCACCCGGCGGCGGCATGGTGTGCACGCGCAGCTCACCCAGGTTGCCGCGCACGGTCTTGCGCTCGATGGGCCAGGGGATCTGGGCCAGGTCGTCGGGGTGGATGAGCCCCCCATGCGCCTCCATGTCGGCGGCGATGGCCTGGGCGATCTCGCCCGTGTAGAAGTCTTCGACGCCGTGGCTGGCGAGCCGGCGCAGGGTGCTTGCCAGCGCCGGCTGCTTGAAGGTGCTGCCGACGGCGTAGGGCCTGCGTCCATCCTTCAGAAAGAGCGGGGCGGCGGTCCCGGCCCGCAGATGCTCGAGTTCACGCCGGGTCAAGCGATGGTTCAGCTGACTGACCTCGTAGCCATTTTCAGCCAGATCGATGGCGGGCTCGAGTACTTGCTCGAGCGACTTGGTGCCGTAGGTGCGCAGGGCGTAGGCCAGCGTGGCCGGAGTGCTCGGCACGGTGGTGGCGCGGTGGCCGTGGAGGCGTTCGGCGCGCTCGAGGCCCCCGGGGGGAACGCGATGGGGCGCGTGGGAAGAGCCGTCCAGGGCCAGCGTGCGCGGCGCCTTGGCGTCGCGGATCAGCATCATGGTCTGCCCGCCCAGGCCCGAGGCGGCCGGTTCGCAGACGCCGAGCGCAAAAGCTGCGGCACAGGCGGCGTCCATGGCGTTGCCACCTGCCGAAAGCAGCGCAGCGCCCGCTTCGCTGGCCCGGAAGTGGGCGCTGGCGCAGACGCCGCGCTTACCGACGGCGACGCGCTGAGGATTGACGCGACCGACGGCGCCGAGCTCGAGCTCGTCGGTGTCCTGCTCGGGGGGGCGGCGGGGGACCATGTTGTTCAAGCCCTCAAGGCGACGGTGCAAAGCCCGCCAACAACTCGGCCAGCAGCAGCGTACGCTGCACCAGACTCACGCGGTTGACCGCCTCGTCGGCGGTGTTCAGGCCGCGGGCGGTGGGACCCATGCCGCAGATGACGGGGATGCCCGCGGGCACCAGCCCGGCGGCCGAGGGCCAGCTCGAGGAGTCGGTGCCGAAGGGAATGTCCCACTCGCGCGCCACCGCCGCGATGTCCTCGGCCAGCGCCTGCGAGCCGCGCCGCTCGCGCAAGGGCGGGCGGTCGGCGGTGCGTTCGAGCGACCAGCTGCGGCCGCCCTGGCCCAGCAGCTCACGCACCTGTTCTTCGATGCGATCGCCGACGGCGGACTCCGGATAGGATAGAAGCAGCGTGGCGTCGACCCGGTGGGGCAGGTGCTGGGGCAGGTGGCGGGTGCGCAGGTCGACCAGGGCCACGCTCACGCGCTCCTTGCTCGAAGACAGCTCCGAAAGCGCATCGACCTTGCGGCACAGCCACTGCAAGGGATCGGGACCGCGGCCCTTCTGCCCCAGTCGGCGCGGGGCGCCCTCGACGCGCAGGCGAAAGCTTCGCTGTCCGCGCCTGCGGGTGATGGCCACGCCGGCCGCATTGCCCGGGCGCAGCACCAAGACGCGTCGGGCCAGCCCGCTGGTGCGTGCGATGGCCTCGCGGCTGTAGCGGCAATCGAAACCCTCGTCGGCGTAGAGCAAAACGCCCAGGCGCATGCCGCGCAGGCGCTTGGCGCGCAGTGAGCGCAGGGCG
Source organism: Myxococcales bacterium (assembly GCA_029880325.1). Lineage (GTDB taxonomy): Bacteria > Myxococcota_A > Polyangia > Polyangiales > JAFGIB01 > JAOUOP01. The sequence goes on from JAOUOP010000019.1 coordinate 121,336, forward strand.
TACTCGAGCATGGCCAGCGGTGCGGCGGTGGTGCCCGCGCCCTCGCCGTAGAGCCACTCGGGGGTGCGCCGGAAATAGGGCGATGGCGTGTCGGGCGACAGCGGCACGTCCAGGTGCGCGATGAGCAGGGTGCCGCCCTCGAGCCCCACCTCGCTCTCCCACAGCCAAGTGCTCTGACTTTCAGTTGACCCAACCGTCCGCAGCAGGCCGGCTTCGCGCAGGCGATCGTCGAGGTCGGAGGCCAGGGCGCCGAGGGCGATCGGATCGCCGGTGCGGCTGGCCTGCCCCACCAGCGTCTCGACCCGCTTTTCGAGCTTGTCGCGGTGGCGTGAAAGATAGCTGAAGGCCTGGTGCGCCGGTGTCTTGGCGCCGCTGTCGAGGGCTGGCGGATGCTGGGTGCCGAAGTAGCGTTCGGAGGCGACCTCCACCAGGCGGTTTATCAGCTGCGGAAAGTCCAGGCCCACGGCGGCGGCGCCCTGGATGTACGATCCGTGTTCGCCCAGGCTTGGCAGGGAGTTGAGTTCGAGAATGTAGAAGTTGCCGTCGGCATCCAGGCGCATGTCGACGCGGGCGCAGTCGTAGCAGCCCAGGGCGCGAAAGGCGCGCCGCGCCAGGGTCTGGGCCTCGGCGGTTTGCTCCGGCGTCAGCGGGGCCGGGCAGACCACGCCGATGGTGCGGCCCGACTTTCCCTTCTTGTCTTCCTCGGTGTAGACCGCCAGACCGTCGCCGAAGTCGAGCTCGGCCGGGGGAAAGGCCTGGGGCTCGCCGTTGCCGAGCAGGCCCACGTTGATCTCACGGCCTTCGATGAACTGCTCCACCAGCACCGGCTGGTGAAACTCCTCGAAAATGAGATTGGCCGCATCGCGCAGCTCGGCGTCGCTGTGCACGACGCGAATGCCGAAGGAGACCGCTTCGCTGCGCGGCTTGACGATCAGCGGATAGGGCAGCTCCGGCAGCTCCGCGTCGGGGGCGTCCAGCACCGCCCACTCGGGGGTCGGCAGCCCGCTCTGCTGAAACAGCACCTTGGCCACCACCTTGTCGAGCGCCAGCGAGTGGGCCAGGGGGCCGGAGCCCACGTAGGGGATGCCGACCATCTCCAGGATGCCTGGCACGTGCGTGTAGCGGGCCTGACCCTGAATGCCGTAGGAGAGGTTGAAGGCCATGCCCGGACGCTCGCCCTTGAGCGCCTGGGGCATGAACTCCTGCAGGCGGTCGACCAGGTCCTTGTCACCCTCCAGGGCGATGCTCTGATGCCCCCCTTTCTTCAGGGCGTCGGAGATGCGCTTGATGGCCTTGAGGCCGTAGCGCTCCCGATTGGGCATCCCGAAGAGGTTGATGACGTTCTTGCTGTCGCGGTTGTAGATGATGGCGATTTTCATCGGGAGGTCCCGGCGCTGCGCAAGCGGCCCAAGCAACCGCCGTGCCAGGAGCGCGGCATTGGCCATTGTCGGGAGAAAGCCCGTAGGATGACAGTTGCAAGTGGCCCGCGCGAGCCTTGAGCCACCTCTCGAGCGCAAGAATTGCGCTCGAGAGGTGGCTGGTGTCAAACAGGTGGGCGTGGATCTCGGAGCGCCGTGACCCCGTGCGGGCCAGGCGAGAACCGAGGAAATACCCGCTATTTTCGCAGCGGGCTCGACTGGCTCGCGCGGGGTTGCGCC
>JAOUOP010000128.1 GCA_029880325.1 Myxococcales bacterium
CCCCCCCGACCCGGCCGACGGTGCAACGGAGCAGCGGCGGCAGCGCGCTGCAGTACCGGCGCTTGGTCGCCCCACGGCGAACCCGACCACCGCTGACGTTCGTGGCCTACCGTGCTAGCCTGCCCGGGCCATGACATCGGCTCGCTGTTTTCGAACATCGCGCGCCCGGGGAGGTCGGCTCTTGGCACCGGGCCTCATGCTGGTCCTGGGGCTGGCGGCTGGGGCTTGCCGCCCCCATCCGGCGCGCGTTCACTTTGCCAAACACTACGACTGTCCGCTCGCGAAGAATCAAGTCTTCCGTGGCGGGGGCCGCGGCTACGTCGAAGGCGTGGAGGGCTGCGGCCGGTCGGTGCGCTACAAGTGCAGCGGCGGGCGATGCCAGGTCCTGCGCGAAGACCAACCCGTGCAGTACGTGTCGACGGCCCGAGCCACCACCGGCTCCTCCCGAAACCAGGACAAAGTCCAGCGCTTCACGCACAGCGACGGCTACCTGATGCTGAGCGTGAGTCAGGTACTCGACGGCAAGGGCACGAAGATGAGGGTCGTCTCGGCGCCCACCAAGGACCGCAACAAGCTGCTGTTCGAGCTTTCGCGCAAGGGCCACGGCACGCAGGACTCGGAGAGCTGCGCCCTGCAGCTGTTGCTTTCGGGGGAGCTGCGCGAGCTGGGCGACACCGCGCACGTACGGAAGGCGGGCCGCCACTTGATGCGAGCTCCGATCTCGCGCCGCGGCTTCATCGACCTGGCGCGCTCGGACCACACGGTGATTCGCGTCTGCAACGATCGCTGGGAACTCGACCAGGATGACATCGTGGCCCTGCGGAGGTTCGCCATGGCGTTTCAGGAAGAGCTGGCGGTACTCGGAGACACCGGAGGCTCCGGCATCGAAGCGCCTTCCGGGGGTTGGCCCAAGTGGCGGCCTGCAAGCGAGCTACAACCCTCCCCACGCAACAAGAAGCTCAGCTCCGTCGAACTCTTTCAAATGCTTCAGCCCTCGGTCTACACCATCATCGTCAAGGCCGCCGGGGGTGAGAGCCAGGGCTCGGCCGTGGCCGTCGGCAAAGATCGGCTGCTGACCAATTGCCACGTGCTCGAAGGGGCCTCTTCGATCTTGCTCACGGGCGCTGGCCTTGAACTCAAGGCGATCATCGCCGCGGCCGACCCCAAGCACGACCGCTGCGTGTTGCAAGTCGACGACGGTGAAGTCAAACCGATCGCCGGGGTGCGCGCCTATTCCGATCTGAAGGTCGGCGAGAAGGTCTTCAGCCTGGGCGCGCCCCGGGGCCTCGAGCACTCGCTTTCCGAAGGCATCATCTCGGGCAAACGCAGCGCCGAGGACTACAACCTGGTTCAGACCACCGCCGCCATCTCCCCCGGCTCGTCGGGCGGAGGCCTTTTCGATGAGCAGGGCAACCTGGTCGGCATCACCACCCTCACCATCGTGGGCGAAAAGCGCCTCGAGCAGTCCCTGAACTTCGCGATCGCCGGCGACGGCTTCTGGGAGCAGGAGACCGCGGAGTCGGAGGCTGCCTCGACGGTGGATTCCGGGGAAGAGGCGACCGGCAGCGAATTCGACCCCGACCTGAACCTGAGCTTCGGCGAGGTCAAGCTTCGGCTGGCCGGTAAGGGCACGGCGGCCGGAAGCAAGATGTACGTGAAGCTGCTACGGCCCCACAAGAAGGCCACCTCCTGGTCCGACTGCGACGTGCGTTTCGGAGCCAGGCGCGGAGCGCCGACCCGCGCCCATCGGGGCAAGTATCGACAGCATTCCGGCGACATGCCCACCGAGAGCCTGTCGCTGCGCGTGAGCCGCGAGGAACTGCTGAACTGGACGCAAATGCACGAGCCGGTCCTCACCGTCTGCGGGTCCGCTGTGATCTACCTCAAGGGCAAGGATCTGAAAGCCGTACGCGAGGCGGTCCGACGCCACGGAGAGTTGCACTCCGCAAAATAGGCCGTCGACACGCTACAGCAACCGCGATGAAAGAGCCGCCACTGCCGCAATCGCTCACGCTCGAGCCCATCGGCGTGATCCGCACGCCCTTTGCCGACAAGCGCAGCGCCCCGCGCCAACCCGCGCTCGCGCGCGATGTCGAAGGGCGCATCGAGCTTTCCGCCGGCGGCTCCATGGAATACGCCGTCGCCGACCTGGACCAGTGGTCGCACATCTGGCTTATCTTCTGGTTTCATCTCAACCAGGGTTGGCACGCCAAGGTCGCACCGCCGCGCAGCGACACAAAGCGCGGCGTACTGTCGACCCGCTCACCCCATCGGCCCAATCCCCTGGGCCTGAGCGTGGTGGCACTGGAGCGCGTCGAGGGGCGGGTCTTGCACGTGCGCGGGGTGGACATGATCGATGGCACGCCACTGCTCGACATCAAGCCCTACGTGCCCTACAGCGACGTGGTCGACGCCAACAGCGGCTGGCTCGAGGCGCCGCCGGATCCGGGGCCGCGCTTTGTCGTCAGCTGGACGCCGCGCGCACTCGAACAGCTCGCCTGGCTGCAAGCGGCGCACGCTCCCGAGCTGCGCGGCCCGGTGCAGGAGCTTCTGTCCACCGGACCCTCACCCCACCCCTACCGGCGCATCAAGCGCGATGGCGCGCGCATGCGCCTGGCCTTCCAGGACTTTCGACTGTGGTTCCGGGTCGATGGCGAGCAGGTGTTGGTGGAGGAGATCGGCAGCGGCTACCGCAAGCGCGTGCTCGAGGACCCCGGGGCCCAGGCCACCGCGGCCACGCCGCTGTCGACCCATCGCGCCTTCGTGCAGCGCTTCGGGCGTTGAGCCTGCCGCCGCGCCAGCCCACTCCCTTGTGCCCCTGTCATGGGCCGCGGTAGATCCGACTTGCAACCGACGCAGCGCAGCCCTGCCCCTTCATTCGCTTCAAGATGCCAAACCGCAACATCGACACCATCCTGCTCGCCTACGAGTTGCTCGCCGAAGTTCACCTGCAGCGCATCGCGGCCGCGGCGCCCTCGGCGCGCCTGCTTCGGCCTTCCGAACTGGCCGCCGAGCCGGAGCCGGAGCGCATCGACGTGCTCATGGGCTACTTACCTCCCGGTCAGCTCGAGCGCCTGACAGGTCTTCGCTGGATGCAGCAGCCCGGGGCCGGCGCCGACTGGCTGATGCGCGCACCGGCCTTTCGGGACAGCGATGTACTGCTGAGCAACGCCTCGGGGGTGCACGCCATTCCCATCGCCGAACACGTGCTGGCGTTGATGTTCGCCCTGTCGCGGCGCCTGCACTTCTTCGTCAAGGCCCAGACCCAGCGCAAGTGGGACCGGCGCGGGCGCCTGGGCGAGCTGGAGGGCTCGACCCTGGGCATCGTCGGCGTGGGCGCCATCGGCGAGGCGCTGGCAAATAAGGCGCGCGGCCTGGGTATGCGCGTTTTGGGTCTACGCCGCGACAAGAGCCGCGTCTCACCCCACGTTGAGAAGATGCTCGGCCCGGGCGAGCTGCACCACTTGCTCGGCGAGTCCGACTGGGTGGCGGTGACCGCTGCATTGACGCCCGAGACCCGGGGCCTATTTGGCGCCGCCGAGTTCGCCGCCATGAAGGAGAGCGCCTACCTGATCAACATCGGCCGCGGCGCCATCCTCGACGAGCAGGCGTTGATCACGGCCCTCGAGAGCAAGACCATCGCCGGCGCCGGCCTGGACGTCTTCGAGCGCGAGCCCCTGCCCGAGGACTCGCCGCTGTGGGCGATGAAGAACGTGATCCTCACCCCCCACTTCGCCGGCGCCACGCCCCACTACGCCGATCGCGTGACCGAAATCTTCGTCGACAACCTCGAGCGCTATCAGCGCGGCGAGCCCCTGCGCAACCTGGTCGACAAACAGCGCGCCTATTGAGGGCGGCTGGTCAGCGCGCGCCGCTATGCGATCAAGTCCACCGGCTTGAGTTCGAACTCCTTCATGAACGACCCGATGCTGTCGACGCGGCCGGTGATCTCCTTGGGCTCACTGGTGGCGATGAAGCGCACGGCCTCGGCGATGGACTCCACCGGGGTCTGGAAGGCTTCGTTGCGGTCGTTGACCAGGCCGTGGAGCTCGGTGCCGGGGGTGCGCACCAGGCCCGGCGAGATGGCATTGACGGCGATGTTCTTGTCGTAGACCTCGGAGGCCATGCCGGTGGAGAAGCGCTCCATGGCAGCCTTGGCCATGCCGTAAACGGTGCCTCCGCGACCGGCGCCGCGGTAGGGCTTTTGCGGATGGCGCGCAGCGCCCGAGGAGATGTAGATGATGTGGCCCTTGCCCGCTTCGATCATGCCGGGCACCACGGCGGCCGACAGCTCGAAGGGCGCCCGCACCTGCACTTCCATCATCAGCCGGTAGCGCTTTTCGGGGAAGTCGGTGACCGGGAAGTAATAGGTCACGGCGGCGTTGTTGACCAGGATGTCGGCCGGGCCGTAGCGCTCGACGGTTTGCTTCAGCAGGCTCTCGCGGTCCTCGGGCAGCGCCAGATCGCAGCGGACGGCATGGGCTTCACCGCCGGCCTCGCGAATGCGGGCAACGGTTTCGCTCAGACTGCCAGCCAACTTGTGTTCGCCGGCCTCGAGCGTGCGCGCGCTGGCGACGACTTTTGCGCCCTCCATCGCCAGACGTGCGGCGATGGCCGCTCCAATGCCACGGCTGGCGCCGGTTACGACGGCGACTCGACCCGCGAGCGCCCCTTCGGGATTGACCACTGCAGTCATCTCATTCCTCCTACCAACTCTGGGATCGCGTAGTACAACACCCCAAGCCGCCTGTCTCCCCCAACGGCGACGACAGCTACGCCCCCTTGCGCGCCGCCCGCTCCCGCTCCTCGCGCTCGCGCTTGGCCGCCCGTGCAGCCTCCATCAGCAAGAGCATCGTCTCTGACGGCGGGTCGTTGGGAAATTCATTGCGCGCGATCGTGTCATTGAGTTCGCCGTAGCGCTCGGGATCGAGCTCGCGACCCTCGAAGCGTGGATCGTCGGCGGCGTAGCGATGGGCGCGAAAGATCGACGGCGTGGGCCCGAAGTTGCTGTCGTAGACGAAGGGGCTGACGTACTCCCAGACCACTTCGTGCCGCGACGTGACCTCGAAGATGCGACCCGTGGCCCCCTCGGTGATCAGGGTATTGCCGTCAGGCAGGCGCTCGGCGCCGCTGACCATGAAGCTGAAAAACGCCAGCACGGTGGGATCCTGGTAGGACCAGACGATCTCCCCGCTCGCGGTGTCGACCTCGACCACGCGCGAATAGGCCGGACCGTGCTTGCGGTGACAGCCGTTGTCGAAGATCAGCACGCGTCCGTCGTCGACGCCGCTGCCCGACAGCCAGGTCGCGTGGTGCTGGTGCGAAAGCACGCCGGGTCCCCAGCTCCATTTGAGCGCACCGCTTTTCCGATCCAGCAGGGCGACGGTGTCGGTCAGACGAAAACTCACCAGCAGATCATCGCCGGGCCCCGGCCGGACCGAGTTCATGTGGGTCCACTCGCGCCGATCCTCGAGCGGGCACTTGACCTGCGCCTCCACCTCGAGGTGCTCCCAGGAGCGCCACTCCCAAACGCAGCGCCCGTCGGGCGTGATTTCCTGCAGCACGTCACCCCACATGCGCTCGGGATCCTCGGGATGGGGGCTGCCCCCGAGCACGCGCTCGGTCAGGCCTTCGGGCAGCTTGCGCCAGACCGCGATCACAGTGTTGCCCGAATCGAGGCGCAGGCAGTCGTGGTGCAAAAAGGGCTCGTCGTAGCGCCACAGCACCTCGCCGTCCCAGTCCAGCTCCACCAGCGCCGCCGACGAGCCGCCAATGCGCTCGGCACCGCCAGCATCGAGCGGCGGCAGCGTGCGCACCAGCAGGCGCCCCGACGGCAGCAGACTGGCGTATTGGATGCCCTCCTCCAGCCGCCAGCGGTGCACGACGCGACCTTGGTGGTCGAGCAGCGTGGCGCACGGTCCGCGGACCGAAGCAAAGAGCGTGTAACCAGCTTGGGTCTTTTCGGGATCCCTATGGGTGAGCCCGAGCGGTCGATTGCGCGTCCAAACCATGGCCCGGAAGCTAGCGTATCGATCGCCCCCGAGGGAACGCTTTTATCGCGTCAAAGTCCCCAAGCGGCTGCGAATCTGGCGCTTTTCCAGGCCCACGCCGAGCAGAGCCTCGCGCACCGTGTCCACGAAGATGGGCGGCCCCGCCAAGAACGCAAAGGGTCGCGCCGCCGCGCCCAGCGAGCGCCCGAGCAGCCCCTTTTCGATGCCATAACCTGTGGTTTCCTGAAGGTCCTGTAGCAAGACCCGCATCTGCGGATGGGACCGCCGCAGGTCGGCGAGCTCGGCGCGCAGGCGGCGGTGACGGTGGGGCGCATCGGCGTGCACCACCGTCAGCGGCAACTGCTCGTGGTAGGCGGCCCAGTCGTGGATCAAGCTGAGCACCGGCGCCAGGGCGATGCCGTGGCTGTAGCAGACCAGGGAGTCACAATCCTCGGCCACCGCCGCCAGCGTGAAGGGTCCGTTGGGCGCGGCGGCGCGCAGGGTGGAGCCCACGGCCAGCGAGCGGTGCAGGATGCTCGGGAGGTCGTTGGTCTTCTGGCCCTCGGCGTCGCGCAGGCGTTCGACCGTGATGCGGTAGCTGTGCCCGTCGCGCGGGTCGCCCGACAACGCGCAAGCACCGTGGATCAGCGGGCTTGAGGGCGTCGAACGATAGGAGACGGTGAGATACTGGCCACCCTCGAAGCTCGGCAGCGAGCGGCCGCGGGCGCAACGCAGGACGAAAGAGATGGCGTCGTCCGACTCAGGCTCACGGGCGATGACCTCGAACTCCCGCATCCCGAACCACCCATCGGCACCTCGCGCGCGAATCAACTTGTCGTTCAGCAGCTCGCGCCATGTCGGCATCAGGTCGCGCGCCGCGAGCAGCCCTTCGAGCCCCTCGATATCCCAGTAGTCGAAGTGTGAGACGCGTACGAACTCGTCGATGCTGGGTGAGCCCGGATCGCGATCCAGAAGCTCCAGGGTATCGCCCGCACAGAGCTCGCCCCCTTCGAGCACGCGCAGGTAGAAACCCACGCGGCGGCTGCGCAGAAAGACACCCGAAAAGCGCTTGCCCACGCGGGCGTCAAGCTTGCGGCAGGGTATGCGCGGTTGGGTGACCTGCATCCTCACGCTCCCACATCGAAACACATCACCGATGCGCGCTTCGGTATCGATAAGGCCCTCGATGGTGAGGTTTTCACCGAAGTAGCCCAGCGTTTCGGGCACCTCTCCCAGCTCGGCCTGCCAGCTCGCGTAGTATTCGTGGGGGTAGGCGTAGAGGGCGTGGTCCGCGTCCCCCATGCGCCGCTTTTCGATGCGAAAATCGCCAGCCAGGCCGCGCTGGTCGACCCTCCAGGGCCCTTGCACGGGAAACTTGAAGATGCTGGTGGGCACCGACTCTCCCTTGAGGGTCAAATTGCGAGGTTCTGCGACGTTGACGGAAAGTACACGCATGGCAACCGACGACCGGAACGCGTTATCATGCTGGTTCGGTGGCGACCCAAAGATCAACGGCGCCAGCGCAGAAAGCTAAATGTTCCGCCTTTCGAGCCCAACAAAGCGCCCGTTCGACCCTGCCGTGGCCACAACCCGGACCAGGCGGTAGGGGGCCGGTCGATGCATACCTCGCTCGCCGATGCGGTGGAGGGACGGCCCTGGTCGTTGGCCGGCGTGGTGCGCGATCTGGAATTGATCCACGACGACGAGGGCAGGCCGCTGTCGGAACGGCGCGCCCCGAGCGTGGCGAAGGTGGGCGTGCCCATGGTGCTCAAGCCCTGCCCCTATCCCGACGAGCGCAGGGGCGTCGAGATGAACGTCTCGGCCCTGGCCCAGATCACACGTTACCTGGACCCAGTGCAGGCCGAAATCGCGGGCTTCGTCGCCGCCCACCCCGATGCCGAGCCGAGCTGGCGCCGGGTTTTTGCAGCCGTCGTCGATCAGCTCGCCGGCCCCGCCGTGCACCTGCTGCGCGCCCGCGACACGCGCGGACCGGTCCCGGCCCTGCGCGGCGTCGGGCACAAACTCGCAGCGGGCTTTTACGGCGTGGTGCGCGGATTGCTACTACAAGCGGCGCGCGGTCAGGCCCCAACTGCCAGTGTCAAAGCGACGATGGACTTCGTACATGCGCAGAAGTCGCTGATCGGAGCCAGCGAGGCCTGCGCGGGCCCGCCGAATATGATCGAACGCGCCACCGAGGTTTTGGTGCTCGGCAACCACGCGGCCCCCGAAGCGATCGATGAACCGCGCCTGCGCGTGGCGATGGTCCTGGCCGAGCAGATGGCCATCGGCGGCAGCTGGGAGCTTTTCGACGCGCAGCAGGCGCGCACGATGCTGCTGGGCGAGTTGCCCCGTGATCAGCTCAACCCCCGCAACTTCTTCATAGAGCAAAACCTCGACCGCTGGCTCGACGAGCTGAAAACCGCGCCCGCAGCTGACGAGAGCATCGACTACGCCACGCTGATCCCAGCCACCGAGTCGCGCCTGCTGACCCTTCTGGGCGGCGACGCTGCGCGACATCCGATCGAGGACGACGCGGCGCTGGACCTGGCAGCCCTCTATGACCACGGCGAAGGCGCCATCCGCTTGCTGAACGACGACGGAAAGATGCGACTTGCGCGGCGCGCCGTGCACTGCCTCAGGGCCTATCGCGAGCTGTTGGCAGCCCTCGTGCGCAAGGAGCTGGAGCTGCGCGAGTGCCTTGGCTACGCGGCCGAGGTGGGGGTGAAATTCGAAACGACGGTGTTGCCCCCCTCGAAGACCATCAAGTTCTTCGAGGCAGCCCTCGGCCACCGCCTCGAGTGCACGCCTGCGACCGAACCCGCGCTTGTCCTGCGCAACCACCGGCGTTCGCTCGTCCTGCCGTGACAGCGCCCGGAGCATGGCTTAGGAGCCGCCGCAAAATAAGGTTGCCAAGTCGGCTTCGAGGCGCCCGTCCGGCAAGGCGCGACGCCGCGCGAATACTCCATGTATTTGAAGGCGGCGCAACGCAGCTGGGCGGGATGGTTCGGAGTCGACCTTCCGGAGTTCGGAGAGGTTGTGCAGTCGCTTGCCGATCGCGAAGTCGCGGCTGTTGTTGATCGTGGTTTCGGTTCGTAGTGCTCGACCCTCCTTGTGGTACTGCTTGATGCGGCTGTGCTTGTAGTCGAAGTGAAGCGAGGGAATGACGCCGTGGGTGTTCACACGGCTGCGGAAGCGCCCGGGGGTGCGTCGGGTGACGCGGCGGTCGAAGATCAGGTCCACACGGTCGGGACGCCCCAAGTCGAGGTTGTCGCGGATGATCTGCTCGAAGAACATCCGCTCGCTGACCGGTCGGTCCAGCACCTGTGTGAGAGAGAACTCCGTCTGCAGCATCGAGATGTCGTAGCGGAAACCTGCAGCTCGATCCGAAGCAGTAAAGGGGTGTGGCAGCCGCGCAAACCACTTGCGTGCCAGCCGCTCGATCTTGTTCGCAGTCAGCCCGTCGCAGATCCTTTGAAGGGCATCAGGGTCGTCGCAGCTCAACACGCCATTGTCGAGCGCCTCGTAGCCAAT
>JAOUOP010000020.1 GCA_029880325.1 Myxococcales bacterium
GAGGCGGCTTGTGTCCGCGCCCCTACGTGGCGCTGACGCGCATGGAGCTGCGGCGCGTACGAACGCTGACTCCAACCCGGTTCGGCATTGCCGATGCGCCGTCGGGGAACTAGCATCGATCAGTTGGTCGTTGTGGCCATCCCCTAGCATTGCTGGACCCGTGGACGACTCCGCCCATGCGCGATGGCATGATGCCAAGCGTTGCAGATCATCACGGTCGCGCGGGCCAGCGATACGGACGAAAACGTGAAGAACCATCTCGCCGTTTTGCTGCTGCTCGCGACCTTGATGGCCTGCGGAGACTCGAGCGGTGACGATAACCCCGGCGACGACGCCGATTCGGGTGTGGGCAAGGGCCACGGTGGCGACGCCGGTATGGACGACGGCTGCGCTCCCGGGCAGGCCGGGGCGTCCTGCTCCACATGTCCTGCCGGCAACTACTGTCCCGGTGGTGCAGCCGACATGGCCCCCTGTGCCGCGGGGATGTGGGACCACGATCAGGACGCGGCTACATTCTGCGTGCCATGGACCGCCTGCATGCCGGGTAGCCATGTCGGCACGGCTGGTTCGACGACGACCGATCGCAGCTGTGTGCCCTGCGCGCCAGAGAGCTTCAGCGCCAAGGCCGACGCCGATAGCTGCACGCCCTGGACCGAATGCGCGGCCGGCACCTATGCGAGCACGGCGGGTTGGGTGACCAACGACCGCGTATGTTCGCCGTGCCCGAACGAAAGCTACAGCGACGCGGCCAATATCGAGCAGTGCACGCCCTGGACGGTTTGCGCGGCGGGCAGCTTCTTGGACACGCCCGGGACCGCCACTGCCGACGCTGTGTGCTCGGTCTGCGATGCCGGAAGCTACTGCCCCGGCGGAGATGCCGCTCGCCAGCTGTGCTCCTGGCGCGACGACGACAACGATCCGACGACGCCTTGTATCGATCCGATTCAAATCTCGGCGGGAGACGCTCACAGCTGCGCTCTCGACGAAGCCGGTCTCGTGAGCTGTTGGGGCTCCGACGAATTCGGGCAGGCGACGGTACCCGAAGACCTCGGCCCGGCGATCGCCGTGGTCGCTGGCGGCTCTCACACCTGTGCCATCGACACCTCCCACGTGCTGGTTTGCTGGGGCCGTAGCGTCAACGGTGAGTCCATCGTGCCAACCGACCTCGGCACCGTGAGTTCAGTGGCAGCTGGCGGCAGTAGCACCTGCGCCATTAGCGAAGCGAGCGTCGTATCCTGCTGGGGCCGCACGGACTTTGGCCAGGCAACGATTCCAGATGGTTTCGGTGTTGGCGTCCAGGTCGCGCCGAGCGGGACGCACACCTGCGCGCTCGACAATTTTGGTGAAGTCAGCTGTTGGGGTATGAGCACCGCGGGCCAGACCACGGTGCCCACCACCCTCGGCGTGACGAAAGAGGTTACCGTGGGGCTGGGTAGTTCGTGTGCGTTATCCGATAGCGGAGTCGTCACCTGCTGGCCCGATGGCGGCGGCGTCCCCGGCGATCTGGGAAAGATCGTAGAGATCGACTCTGGCACCTATCACACCTGCGCCCTCGATGACGCGGGCAAGGTCCGCTGCTGGGGGGACGACAGCCAGGGTCAGAGCAGTGTGCCCGACACCCTGGGAACCGTGGTTCAGATCAGCGCAGGCGGCTCCCACAGCTGCGCCCTGGACGATGGTGGGCTCATCACCTGCTGGGGACAGAACACAGACGGTCAGAGTAGCGTTCCGGTTTGGCACTGAACGCGCTCGAGAGCGCGAAGTTACGGCGAGTTCAAACCGATTTCTGTGGCGGCGTACTCGGTGACTGGTCACCGTCGCCCTGGGGCTGGCGAAAGCATTTCATCAGGATGCACGGCGCGAGCGGCTCGGCCGCCGCAGGCCGAGCGCCTCACTGCAGGCAGGCGGTGGCCGAGCCGGTGGCGCTGGTGGAGCCGCCCAGGAGATTTCTGCTGGCCAGGGCCGCGGCCGGGTAGGCGGTGACGAAGTTGAAGCACATCTCAGACTGCGTGTCCTGGCCGACGCCCACGAAGACCGCAGAGGTGTTTTCGTAGAAGCAGGTCGTCTCGAGGCGGTCGCCGGGGTGTACCACGGCCGGCGACGGGTGACTTACCTGCGAGTTGAAGTCGAAGGACCAGCGACCGAGGGCCTCGCGGCTTCCGTCGGCGCGCATGATGGTGGTCTCGAGTTCGCGGCCGAGCTGGTGCATGTGGGGCCAGGAGCGCAGAATGTGGATGTCCTCGCTGGCCGCTGGCGTGCAGATGCCGCTGGCGCTGCCAGGGGCGCCGGGTGCCAGCGAGATGGCCTCGGTGCCCAGCATGGATATCGTGGCCGTATGGGGCCGCGGCTGGTCCGCGGTGCAGATGGTCACGCCCGATGTGGTTTCAATCGCCGGGCTCAGGCCGTCGTGGAAGAAGTGGAACTCGAGCAGGAGCTTTCCGCTCGCTGGCGACAGATGCATGCCCACGTCGGGCGGCAGGTCGTTGTTGTCCGAACCCGGGGCCCAGCCGGCGACCATGGTCGGCGCGCTCGGATGCAGCGACGAGCAGGCTTCGGCGTAGCCGTCGGGCTGGACGCCGTTTTCGTCGAGGTAGACGATCCAGTGGTGCACGCTGGAGGCGTGCTCGTCGAAGGCCGAGGCGAAGTACACACCCTGGGAGCCGGCCGGCCACGGCATGTCGTAGTAGAAGCAGGCGTAGTGCTCGTTGCGCACCACGTAGGGGCTGTCGTCGCCGGCCATCGGCAGGCCGTGGGCCTTGAGGGTGTAGCAGGTGCTGCCCGGCGGCGGTCCGAGCTCGGCGCCCGGCGGCTGCTGGGCCAGGGTGTCGACGGCGCAGATTTCGTTGTCCGAAGCCGGTGCAGCTGCGGCGAAGTAGGCGTCGAGCAACGCCAGCTCCTCGGCGGGAAGTGGGACGTTGGGCGGCATCGGTCGCTCGGCGTCGTGGATGCGTTCGGCGGCGAGCTGGTAGACCGCGAGTTCGGGGCGCGTGACGGCCGGAGCCTGGATGTCCTCCCAGCTCACCATGGCCATCGGCACCGAGGCCAGCGGCTTGGCGCCGTGACAGCCGAGACAGCGGTGGGTCAGGACCTGGGAAACGTCGCAGGGCAGTCTGGTGCTGCCACTGGTGGGACGTGGCGCGAGCGGCGCCGTCGCTGCCACGGAGGCATCCGCCAAAGCATCGGCTGCGTCGAGCGCGGACGGTGCGGCGGTCTGCGCGGCGGCGCCCGCTTGCGGCGGGGCCGTGTCGCTGTCGAGCCAGGGGGGACGCGCGGGTGCCGGGGCGCTGCAGGCGACCATCAGCGGCAGCCACAGCAGCACCGCCCCGACGCCTACATGAAAGAATGTGCCCATCTGAGGCTCGAACGTCTGGTGCCCAGGGTGCAACGACCTCCACATGACTCTCGAGTGGTCCCACGCCCTGTGATCGGCTCAGGGACTGCCGCTTCCGATCGGCACCGGCGTCCGTCCTATGGCGCGGAGGCGATGAGACCGCCACCTCTTCTGCCCCGATGACGATTTTTTGCTTTGCACCCGTGCTGTAACATTCCGTCAGGGTCACTGACAATCTGGAATCGCTCGAAAGCCGTGTTCGACAACTGGAAGGGCGCATCATCCGGATGCGCGGCCGCCGACGCCTCGGGGGCGACAGGCGTCACCGGTGTGAGCGTCGCTGCGCGAGACCGGACACGCGGTCCACGGTGCCTGCTCGCTGCCGGCATCGGGCAGCGTCGCATCATCGAGCGAGTTACACGCAGCCAGCCACGAGGCCCAAAGCAACGCCATCCAAAGTCGACTCACCACTCGCATTCCCATCCCCGTCCCACTTCGCGTTCTGGCTCATTTCAGCCGGCGCTCGATGAAGTCTAGCAGCAGATCGGCCATCGCTAAGGGTCGGCTCATCACCGCCGGATGGCTGGTCATCTCCATCACCTGTAGCTCCGCGTCGGGCATCAGCACAGCGATGCGCTGGGCCTCTACCAGGTTCATGTCCTGGCGCCCGCAGGCCACCAGCGTCGGGATCTGCACCGTGGCCATCTCTTCGGTCGGGTCGGCAAAGCGCACGTGGGCGGTCAGCGAGCGCAGGGCTTCCTTGGGGTGGCGGTGTTCGAACCAGGCGCGGTCGAGCTCGGGGCTGCCGATGCCGGCCTCGTCGCGCAGGCGCCGCGCCTCCAGCATCAGCTCCCGTTGCTTTCCCTGATCCACCGGTGGGCTGAGCGCCACGTCGAAGAGCGCGAGCAGGGCGATGCGCTTTGGATGTCGAAGCGCAAAGCGCGCCGCCGTGCGCGCGCCATAGGCGCTGCCCACTACGATCGCCCGCTCGATGCCCAGGGCGTCGAAGATCTCGGCCAGGTCGTCGGCGTAGCGCTGGAAGTTGTAGTCGGCGCGCGCACCCCCGTCGGTGCCGCCGGTGCCGCGAAAGTCGTATCGCACGACGCCGAAGCGCTCACGCAGGCGCGGCATCAATGGCGAGTAGACGCCGAGATTGCACTGGGCCGGGTTGATCAGTGCAATGGTCGGCGCCGTCTCCGGCCCCTCCACCACGACGCGATGTTCGACGCCGCCTGCTGTGATCCTGCGCTCGTCCATGGCGCGTTGTAGCACGGGCGCGTTGTAGCACGGGCGCGTTGTAGCACGGACCCTACGGTGCTGGCGGCAGCAGCGGTCGGTGGAAGATGTCGAGGGTGGGGCGCTGATCGACCTCGGCAAAGGACGCCGAGCGGTAGACGGAGGTGTAGCCACCGCAGTAGAGGCGCACGCCGAACTCGGAGTCGAGCAGGGCTTCGCTGCGGATGGCATCGCCGAGTCGATCCGAATGCAGCCGGCCGACCTTCAAGCTTTTGACGACGCCCGGGTTCACCGTCGACGTTCCGCCGTACCACAACCACCAGGAGCCAAGGCTCGACGGGGCCTCGGGAGCCGTATTCCAGGTGGTCGCCGCCGTCCAGCTGTTGCCGGCGACGCGCTGGACGTAGACGTCGCCGTTGCCGCCCCAGGCGAAGCCGTTGTAGGCGGTCATGCGCAGCTCGGCGTAGCTCACCGCGTCGCCGGCGCCGATGCTCGAAAGATCCCAGCGCAGCAGCGCGTCGCTTCCGCCGCCTGGGCCCTCGTTGCGCGCTTCGACCATCAAGTAGTCGAGGCCATCGAAGCTGCTGTCGGGGCTACTCGAGACGATGTGCAGATCCAACGTCGGCGTGATGGTGAGGCGCTTGGATATGGGGAGCTTGGGATGGGTGCAGCGCAGGGCCAGGCCGTCGAGGGCGGTGTCGGCGTGCCCTGCGACGCCTACGCCCACGGTGCCGGCGGGGCAGCGATGGGGCGCTCGCGCCTCGACCACGCTGCCGGTCGAACTCAGGGCCGGACTCAGCACCGCGGCGTCGCCGATCGCGATCGTCGCCTGCGATGGCATGCCGGCGGCGGCTGTTACGCTCAGTGGGGCGCAGTGGACCTTCAGTTCGGTGACGCGACCGGCGGCGTCCAGGCCGCTTTCCACCGCGACCACCACTTCATTGGGGTTGGCGCAGCGGTGTGCCAGGCGAGTGCCGTTGTTGGTGGTGCCGAAGGGACTGCCCGGGCTGCCGAAGACTTCGACATTTTCGACCACCAGGCCGCTTGCGTCGTGGGCGAAGAAGCGGCCGCAGACCGGCGTCAGCACCGAAAGGCGGCCGGCTTCGTCGCCGCTGTCCAAGGCGTTGGCGTCGAAGCCCACCAGATAGGAGCCGGCGGGGCAGGTGCTGTCGAAGGCGGTCGAGCCCGTCAGGCCGTCTTCGGGGCCGGTGGTCAGCGAGCGCATGATGGGCTCGCCGCAGCGCAGCATGACCCCATCGAGGATGTCGCCGGAAAAGGCCTGTATGCCGCGCCCGACCAGGTGCTTGGGGCAGTCGATGTCTGCCAGTGCGATGCCGACGGCCGAGGTGCCGACGGTTCCGACGCTGGCGGCGGCGCCGTGCTCGATGCGGTAGCCGCTTTGAAGGTCACCTACCAGGTTCAGCGGTGCACAGCGGATGCGAACCTGCCGTACCGCATTCGTTAACGCCTCCGCGGTGCCGCCGTAGCCTACGATCGCCTGGTTGGCCGGGCAAGTTGCCGTTTGCGTCGCGCCGCGCGGTGTGTAGCCACCAAACTGTGAGTCAGGGGGAAGCGACGTGCCTGCAGGATCGATCTCGATCGAATGCACGCCGCCGCTTTCCACGATCTTCAGCTTGCCGCATTGAACGTGGAATCCCGTCAGAAGCTTGATGTAGAAGGTGCCCTCGGTCTCGGCACCGCTGATGCCGATCGGGACCTCTCCGATCGGGCAATCGTTGGCCAGATCGCGCGGCTCCGAGATGTTGCCGATCTCACCAATGGTGACCGCGTCCATGACCTCCACGGCCGGCCCACAGGGCTGGGTGGTTCCCGCGCACTCGCCGGTGGCGCAGGTTTGGTCCCAGACGCAGATGTCGTCGTCCGGGCCACAAGGGGTTCCGTCGGTAGCATCGGTCGCCTTGCAGACGGCGTCGCTGCCACTGTCGTCGCAGCTGTAGCTGCGGCAGGTGGTCGTCATGCTGCCGCAATCCAGGTCGCCGCAGGTGACTGGAATCCGAGAGTCGACACTGGCGTCGGTCGCGGCGTCGGTGCTGCTGTCGCTGCCGGCTTCCGCCGCCGCGTCAGAGCCTCCGTCGCCGCCTCCGTTCATGCCGGCGTCATCGACAGAGGCGTCCATGCCGGCGTCATCGACAGAGGCGTCCATGGCGGCGTCCATGCCGGCGTCATCGACAGAGGCGTCCATGCCGGCGTCATCGACAGAGGCGTCCATGCCGGCGTCATCGACAGAGGCGTCGGTGTCATCGCCAGGCCTCTCGCCACCCGCACCACCCGCGCCGCCTGCGCCGCCCATGGGCTCGCTGCCCTGGCCGTCGCCTGCGCTGTCGTAGCACAGCAGGGCGCTCTCGTCGGCCTTGCCGATGCGGCAGCTGTAGCCCTCGGGGCAGTCGCTGTCTTCCTCGCACGCGAAGACCCCGCTCGGTGGATCGCCGCAGCCGCCCAGCAGGCCCATGCAGCCCAAGGCGAGGCCGACCAGCCTGGGCACCGAGCGCGCTTTGACGTTACCGTCGCCCATGGGAATACGGTGCCACGCCATCAGAACGACCCCATCAGCGTGAGCTCCGACGGGCCCAGGCGCAGCGCCAGGTCCGAGCGCTGATCCCTGCCCTGCCCATCCCCGAGCGCCATCACCACGCCGACCGCGCCGGCCGCCAGGCCCACACCCAGCATCACCGAACCGACGGGGATGAGCGTGTTGGCCAGGTCGTGATCGCCCGCGTAGTTCTGCCAATCCGAACCCACCGGAGCGTCATCGACCGAGCCGCGCTTGCCGAGGCCCACCACCAGCACCACCACGCCGGCCACCGCCACCGCGGCGCCAGCGCCGGCGATGATCCATCCGGTGATGTCGCTGCCGCCGGTCGTCGCATCTGCTGCGCCCATTTCGGTGTCATTGGCAGGCGACGGCGCAGCCACCGGCTCGGCTTCGGCCATCGCCTCCCCTGGGGCACCTTGGCCCGTCTGTTCGGCTTCTTTCGCTTCGCCTGTTGCGGCGTTGCCTTCACTGGTAGCTTCAGCGGGCTCGGCCGTCCCAGCCGGCTTCGGCTGCACCGCTTCAAGAGCCCGGATGCGGCCCTCGACGTAGGCGCGATTCGCGGCGTCTGGCACTTCTTCGAGGAACCGCCGGTAGAGCTGCAGTGCTTCGTCGTCGCGGCGTAAACGCTCGGCGCTGTTGGCGATGTTGAACAGCAGCTGCGGTCGCTTCGAGACGTCGTAGGCTTCGCTGAAGTAGCGGTGTGCCCCGGCGTAGTCACCCTCGTCGATCGCTGCGCGTCCCGCTTCGAAAAGCGCGCGGGCTCGGTCGTCGCGCGAGGACTGGGCTGATGCGCCGGAGGCAGCCGTCAGCAGGAGAAACACGAAAGCGGCGGGCAGGCATTTCATATGCCCGATCATATCCGAGACGCGCGATCAGCGGGCTGGTCGAAACGCAGACGTTGCAACGGATCTGCTGGCTCAGGTAAGAGCCTGTCGCCCAACACGCGCATCCGCCGTACCTGACCCACAGTCGACCCGGCTCTGGCATCGACGCCGCCATGGGGGCAGCATGGCGACACCATGAAGCACCTGCTCATCGTCTATCACAGCCAGTCGGGCAACACCGAGGCGCTTGCCCATGCCGCCGCCGAGGGCGCGGCGCGCGAGGCCGAGGCGGTGCAGACGCGCCTTTTGCGCGCGGTCGAGGCCGGGCTCGAGGACCTGCGCTGGGCCCATGGCCTGCTCCTGGGCACGCCCGAGAACTTCGGCTTCATGTCCGGTATGATGAAGGACTTCTTCGACCGCACCTATTATCCGGCCCGTGGTCGCATCGCGGCTTTGCCCTACGCTCTCTTCGTCAGCGCCGGCAACGACGGCAGCGGCGCGGTGCGCGAGATCGAGCGCATCGCCCGCGGTTATCCCTTCAAGAAAATCGCCGAGCCCTTGATCGCCAAGAGCGGCGTGACCGAGGAGATGCGCGACCGCGAGCCCGAAGGCTTTCGGTTGGCGGTCACCGAAGCGCAGCTCGAGGCGGCCCGCGAACTCGGCCACACCATGGCCGCCGGCCTGGGCTTTGGAATTTTCTGAGGCCCGCGCGCCTGCGATGCTTCAGGACCGGGGCCGCGCCGCTTCCATCGCTTCGGGCGACAGCGCGGGCAGCAGCTGTTCGATGCCGATCTGCACCACCGGCTGCGCGAAGAGCAAGAGCGTCAGTGGCACCATCACCACCACCATGCTCATCAGCCGCCCCAGGCCGCAGGCCGCACGCGCCGTCGAGGCCATGGCGATCACCAAAAAGACCGGCAGCACCATGCGCGCCGTCAGGATCAGGGCCGTGGCAGCGCCGATGGGGGCTTCGGGATCGGGCGCGGCCAACGCCCACACGCCGATATAACTCAGAGCCATGGTCCCCGGCAGCAGCCACAGCCGATAGAAGAGCACCCGTACCGCGGCATGGCGGCGCTCGGGTCCCGCGTAGGCGCGCACCAGGCTGACGAAGGGCAGTAGCAGGATCAAAAGCTCCGACCCGCTGAGCACGACCTGAACCAGCATTGCCCTGAGCACGTCGAGCACGATCTGCTCCGAACTCGGCTGGCCCACCAGCGAAACCTGAAAATAGCCGCTGAAGAGTAGGGTGCGCGTATGGGGTATCACCCCGGCCAAACACGCCAGCGGCAGCGCCGAGAGCATCAGAAAGCTGCGCGCACGGTCGCTGTCGTTGCGTCCGAAGGCCGGCGCCGTGCGCATGGGCGAAAAGGCGGCGCCGAGGGTTCTGAAATAGCGCCCCAGGGCCGAGCCTTGCTCGCTTTCCCAGGGCACCTGTGGCGCCGCCGATGCCGGATCGCGCAGCAGGCAGGCGCTGCAGCGGTTGTGCACCGGCTGAAAGCAACGCCCGCAGCAGTAGGAGCCGCAGCGCTCGCACACGAAGAGCGCCGCGTCATCGGGGTGCTCGGCGCACATCGCCCCCTCGGGGGGCATCTCATCACCGCGGTGGTCGTCGCCCATTGCGATCCCGGGCCAGCACGTGCAGGCGCTGGCCCGGTCCTGGATTACAGCAAAAGTCGCGCCGGGTGTTCGAGTTGCTCGATCACGTCGTAGGCGAAGGCGGCGCCTTCATGGCCGTCGACGATGCGGTGGTCGAGGGATAGCGACAGGATCATGATCTTGCCGATGACGATCTGGCCGTCGCGCACGACTGGCCGCTCCTTGATCTGGTGCAGACCGAGGATGCCCACGTTGGGGTAGTTGATGATCGGCACCGCCAGCAGGCCCGCCTGCTTGCCCAGGGAGGTGATGGTGAAGGTGGAGCCCTGCAGCTGGGCGCGCGTGAGCGTGCCGGCGCGGGCGGCGTCGGCCAGGCGTTTGATCTCGGCCGCCAGCTCGAAGACCGAGCGCTTTTCGGCGTGGTGGATCACCGGCACCACAAGTCCCGTGTCGGTGGCCGCCGCCATGCCGATGTGGCAGTGGGGGTGCAGCACCAGCTCGTTTTTCTCGACATCCAGCTCGCAGTTGAACATCGGATGCCGTTGCAGGGCGCCGACCACGGCCTTGACCACGAAGGGCAGGTAGGTCAGCTCCACGCCTCGCGCGGCGGCCTCGTCGCGCAGGTCGGCGCGCAGATCGATGAGGCGCGAGACGTCGCATTCCTCGACGAAGGTGAAGTGGGCCGCCGTGGTTTTCGAGCGCGACATGTTTTCGGCGATGCGGCGGCGCATGCCCACAAAGGGCACGCGACTGCCGGGCTGTGGCCCGGGACCCTTCGCCCGCACCGGCTCGCGCGCGCTCGGCGCCACTGCCGCGCTCAGCTCGGAGGCCCGGGGCGCGCTCACGCCGCCAGCGCTGCTGTAATGCTGCACGTCATCTTTGGTCACGCGTCCGCCCTTGCCACTGCCGGGCACCCGGCGCAGGTCGACCTGCAGATCGCGGGCCAGCCTTCGGGTGGCGGGGGTCGCCAGCGGTTTGGGATCGTAGTGCTCGACCAGGGTGGCCTGGGGGGCCGCTGCTGCGGTCACCGTCTGCGTGGCGCCGGCCGCCGCGTGAACCTCCTCGGTGGCGCGCTTTTCGGCGAACAGCGCCGTACCGGGCAGCGACTCCTTGATGTCGCCCACCGCCGTGGCCGCAGGCAGCTGACCGTGGGCGCGCGAGCCGTTGCCGGTCTCGATCACGACCAGCACATCGCCCACATAGACCATGGCGCCCGGCTCGGCCATCAGCTTGCCGATCTTGCCGGCCCTTGGTGCGCCGATCGTCACCGTCGCCTTGTCGGTCATCACCTCGACCATCAGCTGGTCTTCGGCGACGCGATCGCCCACCTTCACATGCCAGGCGACGACTTCACCCTCGGTGACGCCTTCGCCGATGTCGGGTAGCTTGAATTCGAAGTGGGCCATGCGCCTCTTTCGTTTCTCCCGTCGCTCGATGCGGCGCCTCCGGGCGGCCGTCGGCGACCTGCGCTCAGTAGCGGGCGGTTTCGATCAGGGCCGGTGCGATGCGGTGGGCCAGGGGCAGATATTCGTTTTCGAGCGTGTAGGGGAAGGGGGTATCCCAGCCGGTGACCCTCTGGGGCGGCGCCTCCAGGTGCAAAAACGCTTTTTCGCAGATCAGCGACACCAGTTCGGCGCCGAGCCCGCAGGCCTTGGCCGCCTCGTGCACGATCACCAAACGCCCGGTCTTCTTCACGCTTTCGACCACGGTGGCCATGTCCAGCGGCCACAGCGTTCGCAGGTCGATGACCTCGGTTTCGATGCCCTCGGCCTTGACCTCTTCGGCCGCTGCAAGCGCCTCGAAGAGCATGGCGCCGTAGCTGACGCAGGTGACCTGCTCGCCCTCGCGCACCACCTTCGCCCGGCCCAGCTCCACCGTGTAGGAATCGCTCGGCACTTCCATCTTCAGCGCCCGGTAGACGCGCTTGGGCTCGAAGAAGAGCACCGGATCGTCGTCGCGGATGGCGCTGATGAGCATGCCCTTGGCATCGTAGGGGTTGCTGGGGCAGACCACCTTGAGGCCGGCGTTGTGGATGAACAGCGACTCCGGTGACTGGGAGTGATAGTGGCCGCCGCGGATGCCTCCGCCCACCGGCACTCGCACCACCATGGGGCAGGTGTACTCGCCGCCGGAGCGGTAGCGATATTTGGCTGCCTCGTTCACCAGCTGATCGAAGGCCGGGAAGATGAAGTCGCCGAATTGAATCTCGGGCACCGGTCGCAGCCCGCCCAGGGCCATGCCGATGGCGGCGCCGATGATGCCGGTCTCCGACAGCGGCGTGTCGACCACGCGCGCGCTGCCGAATTCCTTCTGTAGCCCGGCGGTGACGCGAAAGACGCCGCCCTCGACACCCACGTCCTCGCCCAGCACGACCACACGGTCGTCCGTGCGCATCTCGGAGCGTAAGGCGTCGTTGATGGCGGTCACCATCGTCATCGTGGCCGCTTCGGCGCTGCGGCCCGGGTCCTTTGCGTGGTTGCCCTGCGTCGCTTGAGTCATGGAGGTCGGCTCCGCTTCAGTGCTTCTTGCGCGCCCGCGGTCCCTCGACGCACTGCCGCTGCTGCTCTCGCAGGTGCTCGGGCATCTCCGCGAAGACATCTTCGAACATGCTGGCGATGGAGGGCGGCGGCGTGGCCTCGGCCTTTTCGATGGCGCGTTTGAGCTCGGCGTCCACCTCGGCGGCAAAGGCCTGCTCGGCCTCGTCGGACCACACGCCCTGGCGCTCCAGGTAGCGGCGCAGGCGCTTGACCGGGTCGCGCTTTTGGTGGCGCTCCACTTCTTCCTTGTCGCGGTAGACCGTTGGGTCGTCGCTGGTGGTGTGGGGCCCGAGGCGATAGGTGACAAGCTCGATCAGCGTCGGTCCTTCGCCGGCCACGGCCCGCGCTCGCGCTTCGGCGACGGTGGCGTAGACCGCCAGGGCGTCGTTGCCGTCGCAGCGCACCGCGCGCATGCCATAGCCCACCCCCTTGTCGGCGTAGGTCTCGGCCGCGCTCTGCTGCGAAGACGGCACGCTGATGGCCCAGCCGTTATTGCGCAGCAAAAAGAGCGTCGGCGTCTTGAACACCGCGGCGAAGTTCATGGCGGCGTGGAAGTCATTGCTGCTGGTGGCGCCGTCGCCGAAGTACACGCCCACCGCGCGCTGCTCTTCCTTGAGCATCGCCGCCCAGGCCAGGCCCACCGCCTGGGTGATCTGGGTGCCGATGGGCGCGGTCACCGAGCCGAAGTGCTGGTCGCGGCCGGTGACGTGGTCGGGCATCTGCCGGCCCAGGGCCAGATCGTTTTGGTTGCCGTACATGTTGTCGATGTAGACCTGCAGCGGCATGTCCCGGTAGAGCGCGGCGCCCACCTCGCGGTAGCAGGGCATCAGCCAGTCGTGGTCCTCCATGGCCGCCGCCGCCGCCACGATGGCCGCCTCTTCGCCCTCGGCACCCACGTGGAAACCCACGCGGCCCTGGCGCTGCAGCTTCATCAGGCGCGTGTCGATCATGCGAGTGCGCAGCATGGCTTTGTAGATGCGCTCGACCTTGGCGAGCTCGAGGCCCGGATCGCGCGTGGGGTCGGCGCGGCCGTCGAGGTCGAGGACCGTGAAGACCTCTTTGCCGGAGATCGAAGCGATCGCGCTCGGGGGATGGCTCTGCTGAACTTCCATCAGGGGATGACCTCGAGTCCTCTCTTGCCGTAACGGTCGAACGAGGGAGCCGGCCGCTCGCGCTTGGCGCCGCGTGAGGTGGCGCCCCGTGAAAGCGTGCCTCGCATAAAGGCCTCCGCCGCACGGTAACTCGAACGCACCAGCGGACCGGAAGCTACATACCTAAAGCCCATCTGCAAACCCGCCTCGCGGAAAGCCTCGAATTGGGCCGGCTCCACGTAGCGTTGGACCTCTGCGTGCTTGGGGCTGGGGCGCAGGTATTGGCCGACGGTGACCACGTCCACGTCCGCTTCGCGCAGCGCGTGCATGGCTTCGATGACCTCGGCGTCGTCCTCGCCAGCGCCCACCATCAGCGACGACTTGGTCAGCTGCGCCCCGGCCTGGCGCGCCCAGCGCAGCACCTGGAGCGAGCGCTCGAAGCTGCAGCGGGCGTCGCGCATGGCGCGCTGCAGGCCGGGCACGACCTCGACGTTGTGGGCGAAGACGTCGGGCTTTCCGTGCATGACCAGGTGTTCGAGCGGCTCGCGCTTGCCGCCGAAGTCGCCCACCAGGGTCTCCACCAGCGTCTCGGAGCCGCCCGCCCGGATCGCGCGCACGGTCTGGGCCATGTGGTCGGCGCCGCCGTCGGCCAGATCGTCGCGGTCGACCATGGTCAAGACCACGTAGGCCAGGTCCATCTGCGCCAGCGCTTCACCCACGCGCCGGGGCTCGGCCGCGTCGACCAGGCCGCCCGGATTGCCCGAGCGCACGGCGCAGAAGCGGCAACCGCGGGTGCAGACGTCGCCCAGCACCATGATCGTGGCCGTGCCCTCGCGCCAGCACTCGCCCACGTTGGGGCAGCGCGCCTCCTCGCACACCGTATGCAGCGACAGGCGCCGGAAGTTTTGGCGCAGCTGCGCATGGCGCTCGCCGCCGGGGAGGCGAACCTTTAACCAGGGCGGCTTTGGAGCCGACGTGCGCGGGGATTGGGCGGGCATGGGTCCCTATGGATCCGGACTCCGAACGGGGCGGGCCAGATTAACTGACACCCCTGTCTAGTCTACATACCAGATGGAAGCACAATTCGCAGCATGGTGGGTTGCGAATGCGCACTGCCCTATAATTGTGCTGTCCATGTGCACAGTTCGCCAGTGATGACGCGCTCGTGGCGGCGCAGGGCCTCGAGGTCCCTGGCTCCGCACAGCAGCATCACGGCCCGAAGCTGCAGCTCGACGCCGTCCAGGAAGGTCTCGACCGCTTCGCGCCCGCCCTGTTTGAACGCCTGCAGCAGCGGCCTCGCGATGCCCGCGGCGCGCGCTCCCAGGGCGATGGCGCGGGCCACATCCAGCCCCGTCTTGATGCCGCCGGTGGCGATCGGCTCGAGGCCGGCGGCGTGGGCGTGGGCGACGGCGGCCGCGGTGGGCACGCCCCAGTCCCAGAGCAGCTCGCCCAGGGCGCGCGCGGTCGGTTCGGCGCGCAGGGCCTCGACGCCCACCCAGCTGGTGCCGCCAGCGCCCGAGACATCGCAGACCTGCACGCCCACCTGGCGCAGCGCCGCGGCTGTGCCCTTGCCGATGCCGTTGCCGGTCTCCTTGGCCACCACCGGGAAGGGCAGCTCGCGCACCAGGCGCTCAAAAGTCTGGAGCCCGCCGCGAAAGTCCCGGTCGCCGCCGGGCTGCACCAGCTCCTGGGCCGGGTTCATGTGCACGCACAGGGCGTCGGCGCCGATGTCCTCGACCAGCTTCACCAGCTCCGCAGTCGGCGTGTCCCTGGCCTGCACCACGCCCACGTTGCCCAGCAGCAGCGTGGTCGGCGCGTGCTGGCGCACCTCGTAGGTCCAGGCCGTCTCGGGCGCCCGCTGCATGGCGCGCTGGGAGCCGAGCCCGAAGCCATAACCGCGCGCCTCGGCCACCGCCGACAGGCAGTGGTTGACCTCCGCCGACGGCTCGCTGCCGCCGGTCATGGCCGCGATGATCAGGGGCGCCCGTAGCTCCTTGCCCAGCAGTTTGACGGAAGTGTCGAGTGAGCGCTCGGATAGGTCAGGCAGGGAGTTATGGACCAGCTGCACGCACTCCAGCAGCGTGCTTTTCTCGCGGAACGCGACCTCATCGGTCGCACATAGCTCCAAGTGATCGACCTTGCGCTGCTCGATCTCGCCCATGGCCGCCAGTGAAGCACGGAACCCGAGCGCCGGCCAAATCCCACCTGGGCTGCTTTGCCGGGCTGTAAAGTGCAAATCTCTGCGCGGAACCTCTCGCGGACGGTGAATTGACGTGCTAGCTTTGGAGAAGGTGTGGTGGTGTAGGCAGAACATGGGACGTGGTATGCGCATGGCGTTTTCGCTGATGCTGCTGGCATCGGTCATGATCATTGGCTGCGCGGAGGGTGCCGATGGCTTCGCCACCGACCCCGGGGCCAGCGGCGGGGCGTTTTCGGGGCTGACCATGGGAGACGGCGGCCTGCCGGCTCCGGACGCCGGCGGCGGCGCGGGCGACATGGCCGGCGGTGGTGCCGGTGGCGCAAGCGACCCGGGCAAGATTCCGTGCATGATGGGCACGACCCAGACCTGCATCTGCAGCGACACGGGCACCGAAGGCATGCAGAGCTGCATGTTTGACGGCGATTCGCCCACAAAAGGCTCCTTCGGTGACTGCGGCAACTGTGCGGACCCGGTGCCGCCCTGTAAGAACGCGGTGCAGGACCCGCCCGAAACCGACGTCGACTGTGGCGGTGGGGCCTGCGATCCCTGTCAGCTCGGCCAGGGCTGCATCGTGCCCTCCGACTGCGCCACCGGCGAGTGCGAGGGCGGCAGCTGCACGATGCCGGCTACGACGGGCGGAACCGGCGGCACTGGCGGTACGGGAGGCACTGCGGGCACGGCTGGTACCGGTGGCACCGGGGGTACGGGTGGTACTGCCGGCACCGGTGGCACCGGCGGCGGCACCAGTTGCACCACCAACCCCAGCCTCTGCACAACGCTACAGTGCTGCAAGCCCGACGGAACGTGCGGGGTTGGCCTGGCCCCACTGTGCTTCTGAGCGTGAGCCTCCAGCCGCACGTAGACCTGGCCGAGGATCCGGGCTAGACCGCAGCGGTGACCACCGAGTCCCGCTGGCTTGCCGACCTGGTAGCGCGCGTCGACGCCCACCTGGCGGCTTTCTTCGACGCGCGCCTGGCCCAGGCCGAGGCCACTTCGCCCGAGGCCCGGGCCCTGGTGGCCGCCGTCGCCGAGCTGACCCTGCGCGGCGGCAAGCGCCTGCGCCCCGCGGCCCTGTATGCGGGCTATGCCGCCGTCGACCCCAGCGCCGACCTCGCCCGCGTGCTCGAACCCGCCGCCGCCCTGGAGCTGCTGCAGAGCTACCTGCTGATCCAGGACGACTGGATGGACGGCGACGAGCGCCGCCGCGGCGGCCCCTCGGTGCACGCCGCCTTCGCCGCCGAGCACGGCGACGCGCATCTGGGGGCGAGCCTGGCGATCCTGGCCGGCGATCTGGCCAGCGGCTTTGCATGGGAGCTGATCGCACGCGCGGACTTCCCAAAGGCCCGCGCCGCCGAAGCCCTGGAGCTCTTCGGTCGCACCCACTTCGAGGTGCTCTGCGGCCAACAGCTCGACCTGCTGCACCACCCCGACGTGGCCCTGGTGCACCAGCTCAAGACCGGCAGCTACACGGTGCGCGGGCCGCTCCTGCTCGGCGCCCTGCTCGGCGACGCCAGCGAGGCGCAGCTGTCGGCCCTGCAGCGCTTCGGCGAACCGCTGGGTCTGGCCTTTCAACTGCGCGATGATCTGCTCGGCGCCTTCGGCGACGGCGGTGCGGTGGGCAAGCCCATCGGCAACGATCTGCGCGCCGGTAAGCTCACGGCGCTGGTCATGGAAGCCCGCGAGCGCATGAGCGAGGCCCAGCGCAGCCGCTTCGAGGTGGCCTTTGGACGGGCCGACGCCAGTGACGCCGCCGTGCAGGATGCGACCGATGCGCTGCTGGCCTCCGGCGCCCGCGAGCGCGTCGAAGCGCGCCTCGATGGGCTGCTCGCCAGCTCGCGTCTGGCGCTCGCCGACGCCGAGCTGAGCGCGCGCGGCAAAGAGATGCTCGAGCAGCTGCTGTTGCGGATCGCCAAGCGACAGAGTTGAGCCCGGCGGCCAGAGATGCGATAGCTCGGGCGATGGCCGTCGGTTTCGGCAAGGTGATCCTGCTCGGCGAGCATGCGGTGGTGCACGGCCGGCCGGCGCTCGCCGCGGCCCTGCAGCGCGGCGCCGAAGCCCGCACCGTGGCGGCCGAGGGGCCGGAGCTGGAAGTGGCGACCTGGGAGCTTTTGCTGCGCGCCCACGGCGAGCGCGATCCCGGACCCCACGCCATGTTGCAGTCGGCCTTCGAGGCGCTGCTCGAGGCCTACGAGCCGCCGCCGGCCCTGCGCGTGCAGGTGGAGCTGTCGTTGCCCGGGGGCGCGGGCCTGGGCGGCTCGGCGGCGCTGAGCGTGGCGGTGGTGCGCGCACTCGATGCCGCCCTGGGTCTAACGCGCAGCGACGACGAGGTTGCCGAGATGGCCCAACGCGCCGAGCGCGTCTTCCACGGTAACCCCTCCGGCATCGACGCGGCCATGGCCGCCCACGGCGGCGTCTGTCGCTTCGAGCGGGCCACGGGCGTGCGCACGGTCAGGCCGGCGCGGCCTCTGCCGCTGGTGGTCGGCTATAGCGGCGAGCAAGGCAGCACCAAGCAAACCGTGGCCTCGGTGGCGCGTCAGTTCGAGCGCGAACCCGAACGCGTCGGAGAGATTTTCGACGCCATCACCGCCGTCGTCCAAAACGGCCAGCGCGCGATCGAAGAGGGCGAACTCGATCGCCTCGGTCAGCTGATGATACTCAACCAGAAGTTGCTTAGCTCATTGTTGCTGTCCACGCCGCGGCTCGAAGAGATGTGTCAGGCGGCCTGCGAGGCCGGTGCCTACGGCGCCAAGCTGACCGGCGGCGGTGGCGGTGGCTGCATGATCGCGCTGTGCGAGGGTCCGGAGGTTTCGGCGAAGGTCGCCGCCGCCATCGAGGCCCAGGGGCGCGAGGCGTTCATCACGGAGGCAGGAGCATGAGCGAGCTTTCGGCTGGCGCCCGGGCGCGGGCCAACATCGCCCTGGCCAAGTACTGGGGCAAGGCCGACGAGGCCCTGAACCTGCCGGCGGTGCCGAGCGTGTCGATCACGCTCGATCCCCTCGTCACCCATACCCGTGTGCGCTTCGACGCCTCGCTCGCTGGCGATCGCTTCCTGCTCGACGGCGCCCCGGCCAACGCCAAGGAACTGGCCCGGGTCGGCGCCCTGCTCGATCGGGTGCGCGCCGAGGCGGGTCTTTCCCAGCGCGCCGAGGTGGTGAGCACAAATGATTTTCCCACCGCCGCCGGTCTGGCCTCGAGCGCCTCGGGCTTTTGCGCGCTTTCGGCGGCGGCGCGGGCGGCGGCGGGTCTGCCCTTCGACCTGGCGGTGATCAGCGCCATGGCGCGGCGGGCCTCGGTGTCGGCGGCGCGTTCGGCCTATGGCGGCTACGTGGAGCTGCCCCTGTGCGAGCCCAGCGCCCTGGCCCCCGACGCCCACGCTGCCGTGCCCCTGTGCCCGCCCGAGCACTGGCCGCTGCGGGTGGTGGTGGCGGTCACCGCCGAGGGCCGCAAAAAGGTGGGCTCCACCGGCGGCATGATCCACACGGCGGCCACCTCGCCCTTTTACGGCGCCTGGGTCGAGAGTTCGCCCGAGCTGGCGGCGCAGGTACGCGCGGGCATCGTCGCGCGCGATCTGGTGCGCGTGGGCGAGGCGATGGAGGCTTCCACCCTGGCCATGCATGCCTGCGCCATGGCCGCCCGGCCCACCGTGATCTACTTCCAGCCGCCCACGCTGGCGGTGCTGGCGGCGGTGCGCGCGCTGCGCGAGGAGCAGGGCATCGCGGTCTACGCCACCGCCGACGCCGGCCCCCACGTCAAAGCCCTATGCCACGCCGACGACGCGCCGCGGGTGGCCCAGACCCTGGGCGCCACCGAGGGCGTCCTGCGCACGCTGACGGCCGAGCCCGGTCCCGGCGTGGAGCTGGAGGCCGAGGCGTGAGTCTGTGCGTCAGCGCGCCGGGCAAGATGATGATCGCCGGCGAGTACGCCGTGCTGCACGGGGCCGAGGCGCTGGTGGCGGCGGTCTCGCGGCGGGCGCGGCTCACCCTCGACGCCGAGCGTGAAGTCCAGGCCGAGCTGCCGCCGGAGGTCCAGGCGGCGCGGGCCCTGGCCGAGGCGCGTCTGGGCCCGGTGGCCGGCACCCTCAGCCTCGATGTCTCGGAGCTGCGCGCCGGCGACAGCAAGCTCGGGCTGGGTTCGTCCTCGGCGGCGGCGGCGGCGGCGGCCGGCATCGTACATGCCGCCCACGGCCGCGATCTGCAGGCTCCGGAGGTGCGCGCCCAGGTGCTGCACGACGCCCTGGCCGGTCATAGGAGCATCGCCCCCGAGGGCAGCGGCGCCGACGTGGCCGCGGCGGTCTTGGGCGGCTTCGTGCGTTTCGTTCGCGGCTCGAGCCCGGGAGCCGACCCCGAAACGCGTCTGCTCACATGGCCCCAGGCGGTGGCGCTCAAGGTGGTCTGGACCGGCAAGGCGGTGCGCACCAGCGACATGCTGGCGCAGGTGGCCGAGCTGCGCGCGCGGGACGCGGCCTCCCACGATCGCTGCATGGAGGCCATCGCAGACGAGGCCGCCCGCTTGCTCTCGGCCCTTGGGGCAAATGATACCAGCGGCGTCGTCAGCGGCTTCGAGCGCCACGCCGAAGCCATGGCCGCCCTGGGCCGCGCCGCGGGTATTCCTATCGTCGATGATACAACCCAGGCCGTGCGCGAGCTGGCGCGGCGTCACGGCGGTGCGGCCAAACCCTCCGGCGCGGGCGGTGGCGACGTGGTGCTGGCTGTCTTCGATGACCCAGGCCGAGCAGAAAGCTTCGAGGGCGGCTGCACAGCGGCCCAATTCAGTGTATTGTCGATCACTGTCGGCGACGTTGGGGAACGCGTCGAGGTGTTGTAATGGAACGAAACTCGAGGTGGCCCGGCTTTTACAAGCTGTCCATCGAGGAACGCAGGCAGGTCGCAGCTGAGGCCCTGGGCATCAGCGTATCGGACATGCAGCAAGCCCTCGAAGGCGGACTGCAAAGCGAACGGGCCGATAAGATCATCGAAAACGTGGTCGGGACCTTCTCCCTGCCCTTCGCCCTGGCCCTGAACGTCACGGTCAACGGCAGCGACTACATCGCCCCCATGGTGGTCGAGGAGCCATCGGTGGTGGCGGCGGCCAGCAATGCGGCCAGGATGATCCGCGGCGGCGGCGGCTTCGAGGCCGACGCCGACGATCCGGTGATGACCGCCCAGGTCCAGCTCGACGAAGTGCCCGATCCGGTGGCGGCTTGCGAGCGGCTGCGCGGCCACAGCGGCGAGTTATGCGCCCTGGGCGACGCCCAGGTGCCGGGCCTGCTCAGGCGCGGCGGCGGCGTGCGCGGCATCGAGGTGCGCGACTTGGGCGACGGCATGGTGGTGGTCCACTTCTTCGTCGACTGTCGCGACGCCATGGGCGCCAACCTGGTCAATACCGTGGCCGAGGGTGTGGCCACGCGCATCCAGGAGCTCAGCGGCGGCGAGATCGGCTTGCGCATCCTGTCGAACCTCTGCGACCGGCGCAAAGTGCGGGTGCGGGCGCGGGTGCCGGCGGCGAGTTTGGCGGGCAACGGCTTTGACGGCGCGCGCGTGCGAGACGGCATCGTCAAAGCCTCGCGCTTCGCCGAGCGCGATCCCTACCGGGCGACGACGCACAACAAGGGCCTGATGAACGGCCTGGACGCGGTGGTCATCGCCACTGGCAACGATTGGCGCGCGGTGGAGTCGGGCGTGCACGCCTACGCCGCCCGCGACGGCCAGTACCGGCCGCTGTGCGTGTGGCGCGGCGAGGGCGACGATCTGGTCGGCGAGCTGGAGCTGCCGCTGTCGCTGGGCATCGTCGGCGGCCCCTCGCGCGTGCACGACGGCGCCCGCATGGGGCTGCGCATCGTGGGCGTCGAGTCGGCGACCGAGCTGGCGATGGTGGCGGCCTCGGTGGGTATGGCCAGTAACCTGGCGGCGCTTCGGGCACTGGCCACCGAGGGCATCCAGCGCGGACACATGGCGCTGCATGCGCGCTCGGTGGCGATCGCCGCCGGCGCCACCGGAGCCGAGGTCGAGCGCGTGGCCTCGACCATTCACGGCAAGGGCGACATCAACCTGGCCGCCGCCGAGCAGGCGCTGTCGGCGTTGCGCGGTGGCCGCGAGCAGGTTGTCGCACCGCCGCCCGGCGAGTGAGCTCGCCCGCGCAAAGAGCACGAGCCCTGGAATAGGGCAGGCGCCCCGAGTGTTGTCGGATTGCTACGGCAGCGGGCGGCGCGTTATCGTCTAGCACGAGACGGCCGCGAGCGGGCCGGAGGAGAAGCCGATGCCAGGACCCAACCCCCAGATGCAAGCCTACGCCCCCACGCTGGCCGACGGCCGCGCCGCGGTGCGCGCCAACGCCCGCAGCCAGTTCATCATGCTGACCTACCTGCACCTCTTCGGTGCGGTGATGGCCTTCATCGCCATCGAAGTGGGCCTGTTCAGCCTGGGTCTGGCGGCCCCGATCGCCCAGGCGATGCTGGGCACCAGCTGGCTGCTGGTCCTGGGCGGCTTCATGGTGGCCAGCTGGCTCGCCACCCACATGGCCCATCGCGCCGAGAGCCTGCCGGCCCAATACGCGGCCCTGGCGCTCTTCGTGGTGGCCGAGGCGGTGATCTTCATTCCGCTGCTGGCGATCGCATCCTACGCAGCGCCCGGCGCCATCAGCAGCGCCGGTTGGGTCACGGCCCTGGGCTTTGCCGGTCTGACCGCCGTGGTCTTCACCACGCGCAAGGACTTCTCCTTCATGGGTTCGCTTTTGCGCTGGGGCTTCATCGTGGCCATGGTGGCGATCGTCGCCGGCGTCATCTTTGGCTTCCAGCTGGGCACCTTCTTTTCGGTCGGCATGGTGGCCCTGGCCGGCGGCGCCATCCTCTATGACACCTCCAACGTCCTGCACCACTACCCCGAAAACCGCTACGTGGGCGCCTCGCTCCAGCTCTTCGCCTCGGTGGCGCTGATGTTCTGGTACGTGCTGCAGCTGTTCATGTCGCGCGACTGAGGACCTCGGCGCGATGCCCGGTTGGGCAGCCTACGATCCGGCGCCCCGGCGCCCGCTGAGTCGCGGTGAGCGAAATCTTGCCGCGCTCTTTGCGCTTTCGCTCTTCGGCATCCTGTGCGCGGAGCTGCTGAGCGACTTCGAGCCCGCCAAGCTCAGCGTCTTTTTCATCCTGCTGTTTT
Source organism: Myxococcales bacterium (assembly GCA_029880325.1). Lineage (GTDB taxonomy): Bacteria > Myxococcota_A > Polyangia > Polyangiales > JAFGIB01 > JAOUOP01. The sequence continues at coordinate 22,524 of JAOUOP010000020.1, forward strand.
GGGTGCCGCTGCTGGTCTTGCACGAGCTGGGTCATGCGCTGATGGCGCGGCTTTTGGGCTGGGGCGTGCACGAGATGGTGCTCGGCTTCGGGCCGGAGCTGCTGCGCCTGTCGCTGCTCGGCACCCGGGTGAGCCTGCGCATGGTGCCGGTCGAGGGCTACGTGGTGCCCTATCCGAGCGACCTGCGTTCGGCGCGGCTGAAGAGCGCGCTGATCTACGCCGCCGGGCCCGGCGCCGAGCTGCTCTTCGTGCTGGTCTTACTGCTCGTGGTCGGCAGCGATGTCATGTTCACGCGCACGGGGGACTTGGGGCTGATCGCGCTGCAGAGCGCGGCGGTGGCAGCCATGATCGGCGCGCTACAGAACCTCGTGCCCCACGCCGCGGCCGGCGGCGCCAGCGACGGCCTGGGCATTTTGATGAGCTTTGGCCAGAGCGACGTGCTCTTTCGCTATCGCATGCAGCTGCCCACCCTGCGCGAGGCCGAGCGGGCCATCGCCCGCGGTGATGCAAGGGCGGCGCTGGCGCGGGTCGAACGGGCGCTGGCGCAGTACCCGGGCGACCCCATCCTGGGCGCCATGCATGCCCGCTGCCTGGCGGCAAGCGGCCAACACGAAGCGGCGCTTGCGCGTCTCGAAGCGCTGCAGGAGGGCGATGTGGGAAGCGACCTGGCCGAAGCCGAGCGGCTGCATGCGGCTGCTTGCCTGGTGCTGCACGGAGCCGAGGCCGGCACGCTGGGGGAGGCTGAAGGCGCGTGTCGACAAGCCCTGGCGCGCCAGCCTGGTGCGCCCGACTACTCGATGACCCTGGGTGAAATCCTGGTCGAGCAGGGCCGTTTCGAGGAAGCCGAAAAGGTGCTGCAGCAGGTCTACAAAAACACCCGCGAACCGGCCACCGAAGACCGTTGCACGGCCTTGCTGGCGCGGGCCGCGCATGGACAGGGCAAGGCGGAGGACGCCGAGCGTTTTCGGGCCGCTTCGGCGCGGCGGGGCGGCTGAAGGGGGCTGTGCACGGACGCGACCGAGCGCAAAGGGCGGAGCGAGCCGCGCGCTCCGTTACCACTGCGCACGCACGCCCAGGTTCGGTAGCACGATGGCCGGTGCGGTCTGGGCCTGGCAGCTGCCGTAGAGGCATTCGGCGCCCAGGCTTTCCTGAGCGAAGGTGAGGTTGAGCCATTCGGCGTAGAGCAGAAGCTCGCCCCAGTCGGGTTCGAAGCGGTAGGCGATGCGGGTGTCGAGGCGGGCGAAGGGAGCCAGGCGCACTTCGTAGGTGGGGATGGCGCTTGCGGCTTCGAAGTGGTTGAAGGGGCGGCCCGAGCGCACGTGCACGCGCGCGCCGAGTTGGAGACGCTCGAGTAGCTGAAATTGGGCGACGGTGTTGAGCACATGGCGCACGTCGAATTCGGGAGCGAACGCTGGGCCCGCTTCGGGCCAGGCACGTGCCCAGCCCAGGGTGTAGCTGATCCACCCCGAAAGGCGGCCCGCACGGGGCATGCGCAGGAAGCCCTCGATGCCGTAGCTCAGGGCCTCCACCGTGGATACGCTGGCGCCTTCGATGGGCGCGTAGAGTTCGGGCAGCATCAGGCGTGCATAGTGGTGCAGGAAGCCCTGGACTTCGATGCGATAACCCAGGGGCAACTGCAGGCCAACGCCAGCGTCGGATTGGAGTGCGCGCTGCAAGCCCCGGTCGAGGGCGACCTCGGTGAGACCGGGTATGGGGTAGAGGAAGACCGCTGGCTGGTGCGTGATGCCGCCGGCGATATGCAGGTCGAGCTCGGCCAGGGGTGACCAGGTCAGGCGCAGCCGCGGATCGAAGGCGCCGGTCGCCTTGCCCTCCACCACCCAGACGTCCGCGCGCGCGCCCAGCTCGGCGGCCACGGTGGGGGCGGGCTTCCAGAGAAGCTCGAGAAAGCTGCCGCCGGCGTTGCGCCCGGCAGCCTCGGCGTATACGGGCAGGTCGACGCGCAGGTCGCGGCGGCCGGCGACCACCGGTGGCAGCTGGCCCTGCACGCTGTCGATCTCGCCCACCGAACCCAGCATGTCGGCGCCGGCTCGTAGGCGTAGCTCCGGCGAAAGACGGGTCGACAGCCACGCCCGCGGCCCCAGACTCAGGGCGCGCACTGTAAGCTCCTGGTCGAGCGACGACCTGTCGTAGCCCAGGCGCAGGGCGCTGCCCACCTCCACGCCACCGCCCCGATGGACAAGGCGTGCTTCGAGGCGGTGGAACTCGATGGCCATGTCGTCAAAGCGCACACTGCCTTCGGACACTGGCGGGTTGTGTAGTGCGTCGGAGGAGCCGAAGGCGATCAGTTCTACTCGGCTGCCGCTTTCGAGGGGCTGTAGCCAGCGGGTGCCGTAGTCCCAGTAACTCAGAGTCGCATTCGGTTCAAACAACGAAAGCACCAGACCCGGGTAGCCATAGCGCGCGGCCAGCCGCAGCATGCCGTCGCCGAGAGGCTCCTGGACATAGGCGTTGGCGTCGAGCAGGCGCAGCTCGGCCTCGTAGGCGGGCGGCCCATAGGGTTCGGGAGCCGACGCCTCGACGCTGCCGCCCAGGCGCCGCCCGAAGCGGGCAGATGGCACGCCGGCGCGAAACTCGATGGGTCCGAATAACCGAGGGTGGAGTACGGCCGGGCCCAGGCCCAGGTGATAGAGCTGGGGCAGGGGGATGCCATCGTAGTAGTAACCGAGGGTTCCCGGGGGAGCGCCCCGGACGTAGCCGTAGGGCAGACCGCTGGCGATCGGCGTCACGCCGGGCAAGGTCTGGAGCACGCGCAGGGGGTCGCCGAGGCTGCCCGCCACCGCGCGCGTCTCTTCGAGTTCGACGCTGCGCTCGCCTCCGAGCTTCTTGTCGACCTGGGCGGTGGCGCCATATTCGTCTTCTGTTTGTTGGGCTCGCAGTGAAGTGCGGGGCAACATCAGGGTGCTCGCACAACACAGCGCAGCCGTGAAATGGCGGAAGCTCATTGCGGTGCGAACCAAATGCCTCGGCGCTTGCCTTCCGGGATCGAATAGACGATGCCCGCTCGCTGCCGGCTGTCGCTGGCGCGCGCGTTTGCCACCTCGCGGTCGATGAAGAACTCGCGACCGCCTTCCATCACGATCACGAGGTCACCGGTGCTTGTCTCTGCGTCGAAGCTCTGCAGCAAGCTCAGCGAGACCACCGGCTCGGAGGCGGCAATCACGCTGGCGCCGCGGAGGTAGGTGTAGAAGGCATCGACGCTGCTCGGCTTGACGCCCTCGGCCAGGGCAACGAGCTCGGCGGGCGCCCGATGCAGCGCCGATAGCGTGCCGACTCCCTGCGACATGTCATGCATCAGCGCGCCGGCGGTTTCGGGCAGGGTCGTGACCGCTCCAGCCATCCGCGGCGTAACTTCAAGTTCAAGAGCGCCGGCGTCCAGCACATCGCGGGCGAGTGGCTCGAGGCTCGTGTCGGGGGCTATCGCCGACAGGCTGCCCAGGCCGTCGATCGCGTCGTGCAGGACCAGCCAACCGCCAGCAGTCCGCATCAGACGCTTGGCCGCGGGGTGGATCGGCTTGAAACCGTCCTGCTCGGTCCACAGTCCCAGCCCATGGCTCGCATCGATAATCAACCAGGCTCCATGGCCGTCGCCGAAGTCCGCTTCCGACACGCCGTCGCTGCCCATCCATGGCCAGATCGTGGGCTCGTCGCCCAGCTGCAGCGGAAGTTCGAGCGCTGTGCCGTCCGAGCGCGCCACGAAGCTCCGCTCCTGTTGTTCGAGCTGCGTCGTGTAGAACGTGAAGACCGCCAACGAGCCGCCTGCCGGTGCGGCCCGCGTCCACCAGCGGCGCACGCCCTGGGCGAATTCGACGATCGAGGGCTCGTCGGCGTCCAAGTCGGTGATCGCGATCAGGGTGCCTTCTTCGCAGGGCGACAGCGCCGTGATGTGGCGTTCGGGCTTCGGCCCGGGGGGCAGCAGCTGGCTGCGCAGGCGGCAGCCGCTGTCGTACAGGCGTCTGGCTTCTTCGCCATCGCTTTGGATGCTGTGAATTCCCTCGTGATTCGAGTACACGAAAAGCGCGTCGGACCGATGGGCGAAACCGATTTCGGTCACCCCCCGGGCTGCCTCCTCGAGCAACTCGCCCTCGGGGCTGCGGATCACCAGCGCTTCTTCCTCGAGTAGCCAGAGGCCGCCTGGGCGGTCGCGGGTCGGCGCTGCCCTCGGACCTAGCTCGGTGGCCAGGGGGCTGACCGTGACCTGCGTGTCTTCCCAGGGATCGAAAGCGACCAGGCGGCCGGCGAGCTCGGCAAAGATGACCTTGCCATCCATCCGCGTGCGCCCCGCATCCACCGCGGGCTCCAGGTGGGGCTTGCATTCGGTGTCGAGGAAGCGGATCTCGTCGTGGCCGTCGTCGCGCTCGACCCTCAGGGCGAGGCGGTAGGCGTCATCGCGCCGGAAGAAAGCGACGGCGCGGGCGCTGGGCAGCGGGCAGGCCTCGCCGCCGTCGAGGGGCAGGATGTGCAAGCCTCCGTCGTCGTCGGCCGCCACCAGATGCGCCTGCTCACCGGCCATCAAGGGCCGGACCACGCGCATCGGCGTATCGCTTACCTGCGAGCGCCCCCGGTAGCGCACCTCGATGCCGTCGCTACAAGCCCAGAGCGCGGACAGCATCAGCACAAGAACGGTGGCGAGCGTGGCCGGGCAGCGACGCCTCGGAGCGTGCGGCGAGCACCAAGGCGAGCAGCCGTAATGTGGAGCCTGCTGCCGTGAAAGCCGTCGCATTGGAAGCCAAGCCCCCCCGAGCCTCGTCGCTCTGGCACATAGTGACACAGCGCGACGCCGCCATGGGACTGATGCGTGCTACGGAACGCAAAAGCCGTGCCACCAACGGAACCGGTGAGCCAATTGGGTGCGGCTCCTTTCATCAGACGTTTTTCACGAGCCGGAGACCGCTTTTACGGGTGGGCGGGGCAGTTTCTGGGGCCTTCGAGTCAACGTAACGTGACAGGTGGTTGCGGTAGGTCTCCTGTTGCTCGTGAAAGGCCCAATATTCGTCGAAATCACCGCTGGAGAGGATCGAACGCAGGCGCAGGACGGCGTCGGCCCCCCCGAGACTCCAGCGCGCGCCAGTGAGGTCCATGCGGTCCTTGATCAGGTGCCTACAGGCACCTTCGATCACGCCGGTAGCGATCGGTGCTCCCATCGCGAGCAACTGGTCGTAACGCATCATTGACTTGCGCTATCAGCAGATAGTTGGCCGCTTGGTCTACAGGCTTGCGCTGTTTGGCGCTCAACCCACGGAAGGTCGCCATGCGAGTCATCCCGGCCGCCACTTGGCTCACCTCGCCTTGAAGGACTCGTCGCCAGCGCTCAATCCGCGCCGCTATCGCATCATCGAGCAGCCCGACGAGGTGGAAGGGACCGGTCCGGCCAGGAGGGGTCGCGAGCGCCCCTTCAACCCGCGGTGGGGGCGAAGGCGATCACGCTGTAGGCGACGCAGATCCGGGGGCCGGGGTTTCGGTAGCCGTGCTTTTGGTCGCCGCGGAAGACCATGACGTCGCCCGGGGCCAGCGTGTAGTGCTCGCCGGAGGCGGTCAGCTCGAGGGTGCCGCGTTCGCAGGTGAGGTATTCGCGGGTGCCGACGGTGTGGGGAATGCCGGTCATGGAGCTGCCGGCGGGGAAGTCCATGCGCTCGATGTCCAGACCGGTCATGCTCTCGGGTAGCAGTTTACGGATGCGTACCCTGCCGCGGCTGCGGGTGGGAAGGGTACCCGAGGGGTAGTGCCGGGCCTGGGTGCGGGGGGGAGCCAGCAGCTCGTCGACGCGCACCTGCAGGGCCGCCGCTGCGCGCGTCAGCACGGAGACGGTCGGGTTGGCGCTGCCGCTCTCCAGGTTGGCCCAGGTGGGGCGCGGTAGGCCGGCGAGCTTGGCGATCTGCTGCTGACTGAAGCCGCGGGCTTCGCGCAGGGCGCGCAGGTTGTCCGCCAGGTTGCGTGCGATGTCGTCGATCACGTTGAATGCGATAGCCGGCCGTCAAGAAAAGAGCAAGATGGTTGATTCGCGAGCAGGTGGTGACCTCGTAGACCACCGGACTGCTGGCGCCGGATTCGATGGTGTGGCGCACGGTCTCGAGCTTGGTCCCCACGGCGATCCCGTACGCTTCGAGGCAGCCGACCGCGACGAAGCCTGCGTCGCCCGCCACCACGGTGAAGGCCTTGTCGCGACGATGGGGCTTGGCCGCGGGGTCGGTTGCGACGAAGCCCGTGGTCACGCTCCTGGCATGTTTGCCGCGAAAACGCCCTGGCAGCTTTTTTCTCGGCTTTTTTCTCCCCTGGGCTACCGTCGCCGGGCCCAATGTCAGCCAGCGATCCTGCGACTTCTGTGCGTGCTGTCCCTGCGGCCTCCCCGAACCCGGGCGGCGGCGCTGGTAGCCGGGCGCTCGCGCTGCCCATCCTACTGACCGTCGCCCTGGCGGCGGCCATTCGCGTCGCCGCACTCTGGGACGATGCCGACGCGCTTCTACGCGAGGTCGGTGGGCTCGATGCGCCCCAATACCTGGATACCGCCCGCCGCTTCGTCGCCGGCACCTGGCCCGATGACAAGCCGTTCTTCTGGGCTCCGGGCTACTCGTTGTTTCTGGGCGCGCTGATGCACGTGGGTGACCGCGTCGACGGGCTTCTGGCCGCCCAGGTCGCGCTCGGAACCCTGAGCTGCGCCCTGGTCGCGCTACTGGCCTGGGAGCTGTTCGGGCGCCCGGCCGTGGCCGCCATCGCCGGTTTGCTGGCCGCGGTTTGCGGACCGCTGGTCTACTACGACCTGCAGCTCGCGCCCGCAAGCCTCGATGTTTTTCTGCACCTGTCGCTGCTGTGGCTGCTGCTGCGCGCCCGCCGCCGCGAGCACGTGCTGTACTTCTTCGCCGCCGGTGTCCTGGCTGCCGCGTCGGCGATCACGCGCGGCTTCGCGCTGCTCGCGCTCCCGTTGGTCACCGTCTGGCTGTGGTGGCCCTGGAGCTCCGGGCGGCAGGCCCTGCAGACCCGCAGCCTTCATACGTTGGCCTGGCTCGCGCCGGCGTGTCTGGTCGTGGCCGCGGTAGCCCAGCACAACGCCGCCGGCGATCGCGCCTGGCGCACCCGACCCAGTCATTCCTCCGCCCACAGTGCGCCGACCGCCTCGCCCTGGGCTTCGAGCGGCATGCTGATTTCCTACAATCTCGGCATCAACTTCCGGCTCGGCAACGTACCCGAGGACCACGCTCAAAACCGCGTCGAGCATCCCCTTTGCTTCCTCAACTACAAGATGCGGGTGATGGAGCCGACCCTGAGCGGTGCCTCCAAGCCGTCGGCGCAGAGCGCCTATCTCCTGGCCAAGACCCTCGACTCCATACGCGCCCAGCCGCTCGCCTGGCTGCAGTTGATGGGCAAAAAGCTCGGCGAGCTCCTGCACGGTCGCGAGATCTCCCGCGACGCCAGCATCGACGCCAGCCGCCTGGAAAACCGCGTGCTCGCCGCCCTGCTGTGGCGCCGCGGTCTGGCTTTTCCCTCGGGCCTGATCATTCCGCTCGCCCTGCTCGGGCTGCTGTTGGCCCGCACAGGCTCGCGCCAGCTGCCGCTGATGCTCGCGCTGCTCGCCACCCACGCGCTCTTCGTGGTCGCTTTCTTCGTGACCACCCGCTACCGCCTGGCGCTGCTCGCATCGCTCATCCCCTACGCCGCATACGCCCTGTGCGCTGCACCCGCGGTCCTGCGCAATGGTTCCCCGCGGCGGCGGCTCGGCCTTTTGGCCCTGACGCTGGCGGCTTTCGCCCTGAGCAACCACGGCCTGACGCCGATGCCGACGCGGCACGCCGCATTCGAGTACGTGCACCTGGGCTTTGTACGCCACGGCCAGGGTCGAAGCGAAGAGGCCCGACGCGCCTGGCAGCGGGCGCTCGAAGTCGAGCCCGGCTATCCCCAGGCTCACTTTCAACTGGCACGTCTCGAGAGCGCACAAGCCAATCCAAAAGCCGCCATGGCCCACTACGCCGCGGGATTGCAGCTCGCGCCCGGGGTCTACGCGGCACGACTGGTCTACGCGCAGCTTTTGCTGCGTGCCGAGCGCCGCGCCGAGGCCGCCGCCCAATTGCGCAAATTGCTTACCACCCACTCGAGTGCTCCGGTGCGCCAGCTCGCTTGCCGCACAGCTGAGCGCGCCAAACTCGAGCTGCGCGGCGAATGTCCCTGAGTTAGGAAGTGGGCCGCCAAATTTGGCGTCGCGGTTCGACGCCTCCCCGGTCCCGGCGTAGACTGCCCACCATGTTGGAGCGCGCACGACGGCTGCTGCCTCGCTTCGCACTGTTGCCCCTGTGCGTGGTGCTCGGCTCCTGCATCGGCCCGGGGCTGGAGCCGCCCGATAACGATGACGGCTCGGCGTTCGGGATGACCGGCCCGAGCCGCGGCGACGGGGCCGCCGACCAGGGCACGGCGCCTGGCGGCACCAACACCGGCGGAAGCGCTCCGACCACGAACACGCCCTCGCCCTCGCAGCCCTCCGGCTCCGGGGGGTCCAGTTCAGGCCCGTCCGATGATCCCGCGTCCCTCTCCCCGCCCCCCGCGAACTCCGACGACGACGCGGGCGTGGACGATGAGGCCGTCGCCCCGGGCCTCGCGCTCTTCGAGGGCGTCTGGGCCGTCGAGCAGCCCTTCCACGGCAGCTACGAAGCCACCGTTTATGAGTTCGTCGCCGACGGCAGCCTGCTCGAACACGAGACCGTCACCTCCGGCGACCTGAGCCTGGACTTCGTCACCGGCACGGTCGCCGACGCCACCGGCAGCATCAGCTGCCGCTTCGGCTCACGTTGGCGTGCCGATGTGCCGCGCACGGCGCTGATCGAGGGGGTGTGCAGCGACGGCCTCGAGCGCGAAATCTCCCTCGACTTTCCCTTCGGCCTGGAGGCCTTCGGTTTGATTCCCGTCATCTCCGTCGCCGGCGACACCGGCTGGGTCCACCCCGGCTGGCCCTGGTCCTTCCGCAAGTGCGGCCAGCGGGCCGGCTGCGTGCTCAGTCCCTGAAGTCCTCGGGGCCAGCGGTACGCGAGCCCTGACCCGTTGTGGTCGCCCCGCTTTTTGTGCTCATCTTTCATCTCCCGGTGAATGCACCCGGCCCCAGGGGCGCATCCGCCGCTAGCATGGAGGTGCGCCAGTGCGATTTCTGCTGATCAACCCCTTCTATCCCCTGGTCGAGATGCCCTCACCCCCCCTGGGCATCGGCTATCTGGCAGCCACCCTGGAGCGCGCCGGCATCGAAGTGCGGGTGCTCGACATGGTGGTCAGCGGCTACAGCCCGAAGAAACTCGAGCAGGTGCTCGCCGATTTCGACCCGCACATCGTCGGCGCCACCTCCGTCACGATGACCTTCATGTCGGCCATTTCCGCCATCGAAGATGCCAAGCGCATCAACCCGGAGCTGGTGACCGCCATGGGCGGCGCCCACGTGAGTTTCTGCGCCGAGGAGACCCTGCGCGCCCATCCCGGGCTCGACATGGTGGCCATGGGCGAGGGCGAGGAGCTGATCCTGGAACTATGTGACGCGGTGGCCGGCAAGCGCAGCCTGGCGTCGGTCGCGGGCCTGGCCTATCGCGAGGGCTCGGAGATCTGCGTCAACGCCCCACGCGACGGCTTCCTCGACGTCGACACCCTGCCGCTGCCGGCGCGGCATTTGACGCCGCTTTCGCGCTACCGCGCCATCGGCACACCCATCAGCATGACCACCAGCCGTGGCTGCCCGTTTCAGTGCATCTTCTGTGTGGGTCGCAAACTGGTGGGGGCCAAAATTCGCTATCGCGAGGCCAAGAGCGTGGTCGACGAGATGGAGCACCTGGCGGCTCTGGGCTTTCACCAGGTCAACCTCGCCGACGATCTCTTCACCGCGCGTAAGCCCCACGCCTACGCGGTCTGCGACGAGATCATTGCGCGCGGTTTGAAGCTGCACTGGACGAGTTTCGCCAACGTGATGACCGTCGACGTGCCGCTGCTTAGCCGCATGCGCGAGGCCGGCTGCTCAACCGTGAGCTTTGGTCTCGAATCGGCCAACCAGGAGATCCTCAAGACCGTCAAGAAGGGCACCAAGATCCACCGCATCCTGCAGGCGGTGGAGGCCTGCATCGAAGCCGGCGTCAATCCCCACGGTTCTTTCATCGTGGGTCTGCCCGGCGAGACCCCGGAGACCATCCGTGAGAGCATCGCCTTTAGCCACAAGCTCAAGGAGATGGGCGCCCACACGGGCTTTCACATGCTGGCGCCCTTCCCGGGCACGGCCGTGCGCGACGAGAGCAGCAAGCTCAAGCTCAAGATCCTCACCGACGACTGGGATCAGTACCACGCCAACCACGCCATCACCGAGACGCCCTGGGCCGATCGCGAGACCCAGCAGGCGGTGGCCGCCGAGATCGACGACGCGGTCGGCAAGATGTTCTGGGAGCTGGTCGAGCGTCTCGAAAACGGCACCGCCACCCCCGAGGATCACGCCCACTACGCCAGCGTCGAACGCCAGGCGGTCTACTACGACATGATGATGGGTGACGTGCTGGAGACCTGGGGCGCCTGGCGCACCGACAGCGATGTCGTCGACCGGGAGCAGGCCCTTTCGGGCATCGTGCAGCTGGTCACGCGCGCCATCGGCAAGCCGTCCGACGAGGTGCGGCGCGCCGTCGAGTACGGCCTCGACCACGATCTCCTGCGCTATCGGAGCGAAGCTGGCGTCTGCCGGTGGCAGTTTGCCGACTCCGAGGAGTCCCTGCGCGTGACCGAGGTGGTGCGCACGGCCCCCCACGGGAGCTTGCAGCAGGCCCTCGAAGCGCCCATCGCCGCCGAGTGAGCCGTCACCAGCGCCTACGCGCGCTGCGCATAGGTCCAGCTCAGGAAACGCCCGATGGCGGCGACCACGTGGGCGGTGCGCGTGGAGTGAAAGATTTCGAAGGCGTGATGGGCGCCTTCGATCTCCGCATAGGCCACGGGCTTTTCGGCGTGGCTACGAAGTTTGGCCACGAAGCTGCGAGCCTCGTCCACGTGGACCAGGGTGTCGTGGGTGCCGTGGATCACGAAGAAGGGCGGCAGCTGTCCCTCGATGCGGTAGAGGGGGGAAGCGCGTTCGAAGCGCTCAGGATCTTCCGAAACCCGGCTCTTGAGCACCCAGCGCGATACCAGTCCGTGAATGGTGGCGGCTGAGGGGTGCCCCAGGCGATTGGTGAAGTCGTAGACGCCGTAGAGGGGCACGCAGGCACAGACCGCGGTGTCGACCTCCTCGAAGCCCGGCTGGTATTCGGGATCGCCCGCGGTCAGCCCCACCATCGCCGCCAGGTGACCGCCGGCCGAACCGCCGGTCACGGCCACGAAATTCGCATCGCCCCCGTAGTCGGCAATGCGCTCGCGGATGAAGCGCAGGGCCAGCTTGGCGTCGACGAGGTGATCGGGGAAAGTGGCGCGCGGACTCAGCCGGTAGTTGATCGAGACGCAGACCCAGCCCAGGCGCGCCATGTGCAAGAGCAGGGGCACCGCCTGCTGGCGCTTGTGGCCGGTGAACCAGCCGCCGCCGTGGATCTGCAGCAGCACCGGTGCGGCCCGGGCGCCGGCTTTCGGCGTGTAGATGTCGAGCAGGTGGCGGGAGCCTTCGCCCTCGGCGTAGCGGATGTTGCGATGGAGCGTGACCTTCGGGTCGCGGCGCAGCCAGGGCATCAAGAGATGGCGTGCGGGCGGCTGCGCGCGGGCGGCCTCTTCATCGATGGCCTGTGCGTAGTCGGGGCCGAGCGCCTCCTGCAGCGCGCTCTCGGCCTCGGGACCGGCGCTGCGCGAGCGCGCCCAGGCCCACAGAAGCCCGAGCCACGACAGCAGCGTCAGCAGCATCGCCAGCTGCCCGGGCCAACGTTCGAGCGCGCCGGCGGCCGTGAAGCCGGCGCTGACCAGCACCTGGAGCAGCAGGTGATGGCCCGGCAGCTCGCTCCAGAGCCAGCCCGCCACAAAGCTCGGGAAGCCGAGCATCGCCACGCGCCGCGGCGGAAAGTGGGCGTTGAGGGTGAGGATGCTGCCGGCAAGGGCCAGCGCGAGAAAGAGTTCGGCGATCACGGGCGCAGCATAGCGCAGCCTTGGGGGGCTTTGGTTCGCCCTCGCTCACGGTCTTGGATTCAGCCGTAGGCGACCGCTTCGTTCTCGGACTCCAGCTTCCAGGCTTCCAGGTAGCGCCGGCTGTCGACCTGCCAGGGGTGGAAGCCCGGCCGGAAAAACGACAGCAGATAACGGATGGTGAAGCGGCGCAGACGTGGCACCAGGTCCGGGTAGGCGGTGACGAGGGCCTTGGACGAGACCGCTCGCTCGGCGGTGCGCACCTTCTTGAAACCCGCGATCTGGCGCCGAATCATGGGGCGGGTCATCAGCGCCCACATCAGGCCGAAGAGCAGCACGGTGAAGACGCGCGTGAAGTAGCCGCCGCCGGCGGCCTTGAAGACGTCGAAGGCCACGGCCTTGTGCTCGAGTTCTTCGGCCGCATGCCAGCGCCAGAAGTTCGAGGCCCGTGGCTCGACGCCCTGGCGCAGCTCGGGAAAGCGGAACTCGACCTCGGCGCCCAGGGCCGTGAGGTGCTCGGCGAAGACGGTCACCGCCAGCGCCATGCGCTTGGTGAAGTACTTCTCGATGGTCTCGAAGAAGCGTTTGATGGTGTCGGTGGCGTCGTCGGGGTCGAAGCCGTGCTTGCGCAGGGCCTCGTTGAAGACCATGTGCACGCGGGTGTGGGCGGCCTCTTGTTTGGCGAAAGCTTTGACGTCTTCCAGCAACTCGGGATCCTTCACCTCCGAGCGCAGGGCATTGACGCTGCGGATGAAGAACTTCTCGCCCTCGGGGATCACCAGGGAGAAGAGGCCCACCGCGAAACTCGCCGCCGGGCTGCCGCCGGCCCAGAACTTGGGCAGGCCGTCGAAGTCGCCGAAGTCGGGACGGCGGTAGACGATCTCCACGCCGGGCCGCGTGCGCGGGGTCGCCGCGGCTTCCGCGGGTTTCAGGGGTTGACTCTCCGTTGCATTCATCGCTGTCGCTCCTTCGATAGCTTCCACAGGCGAACGAGTTCGTGGGTGATGACCGCTTCCACGTAGCCCAGCACGCGATCGGCTTCGGCTTCGGGCTCGAGGCTCTCGTCCTCGAGGATGCGGTCGTAGGCGTCGAAGGCCATCTCGAGCACCATGTGCGCGAGGGCTTCGACGTCATGCAGATGGCTCGCGTCGATTTCGGCGCGCTGGGCCAGCGCCCACAGGCTGGCGGTGCAGGCCCGCCGCGACCACTGGATCATCTTGCGGATGGTCTGGCCCAGGGGCCCCTCGCCGTAGCGCTCCTTGAGCAGGAGCGCGTACACCGAGCGCCGCTGCAGGGCATGGGCCAGCAGGCCGTGCAGGGCCTCGCGCTCGGCGTCCCGGTTGCGCTCGGGCAGGGCCACGATCTCCACCAGCTGCTGGGCCAGCAGGACGTCGTTGAACTCGCGACCCAGGTGCTTGGCGACGGCGGCCAGACATTCGTCGAGATTCTTGAAGTGGGCGTAGAAGGCCTGCTTGTGCAGTCCGGCCCTGAGCGCGATGGAGGCGGCGGTCAGTCCGCTCGAGCCGTGCTCGTCCGAAAGCGCAAGCGTCGCCTCGATCAGCGCCGCCCGATTGCGCGCCCGGCGCTTGTCGTTGCGCGGCCGCTTGGCGGGTTTTTCGGCGGCTTCCATCGTAAATCTTGCCCTTGAGTCGTCCCGATGCACATCGAACGTGATCAGTAATTTCAATAGTTTACTGTCGAATATGTGCTTTGGATGAGTAATTCTTACCCCAAGGCAATGTTTGTTGCCAGCAAATTCGATCGGGGTCGCGCGCCGGCCGTGCCGCGGGAGGCCCACAGCTTCCAGGCCGGGTCTCCGCAGCAGCCGATCGGCGCGCCCGCGATTCTGGAATATCGGCTCCTTCGCCGTGGGTTATGGAGAAGAGCCCGCCGATGACAACTGCGACCACTTCATTTGCGCCTGGCACCCGATCGGCCCGGGCGCGCTTTGCGGCGAATCCTCGGTGGGGCTCGGCCGTCCCTGTAGCATGGCTCTCGTAATGCCTCGTCGTGGCTGCGACTTTGGACCACTGCTCGTGCTGTGTATGGCGTGGTCGGTCCTGCCGATGCATGTCCAGGCGCAAGGCGAGGGCGGCGAGGAGGCCCTTGCGCTCGAGGGCCCCGACGACGAGGAGCCCCTCGACAGCCTCTCGCTGGGCTACGCCGACGGCGGGCGTCTGGAGCATCCCTTTGCGTTGCACGACAGCGAGGTGCTGCATGCGGCCCGTTCCAATCGCTACGGTACCCGCGAGCTGGTGGGCCTGCTCGAACGCGCCGCCAGCGCCGTCGACCGCGCGGCGCCGGGCTCGCGGCTGGTGGTGGGCAACCTCTCGGCCGAGCAGGGTGGGCACCTCTTTCCCCACGAGTCGCACCAGAGCGGTCGCGACGCCGATGTGGGTTTCTACGCGCTGGCCGAAGACGGCACGCCCCGGCCCCAGGCCATCATGCAGCGGGTGGCGCCCGACGGCGGCATGCGCCGGGGCGAGCAGAGCTTTCGCTTCGACGATGCGCGAAACTGGGAGTTGGTGGTCGCATTCGTCGACGACCCCATGGCCGAGACCCAATACGTGATCGTCGCTCCCCACATCCGTGAGCGGCTTTTGGCCTACGCGCGCGACAGCGGCGCCGACGCGGATCAGATCCGCCGCGTGGAGCTGGTCACCGTCCCCATGCGTGGCAGCGAGTCCCACGACGATCATTTTCATGTGCGCATCTACTGCTCCGTCGGCGACCGTCCCCAATGTCTCGATCGCCCGCCGCTGCATCCCTGGTACTACGGCACCCCAAGCCCCGACGCCGTCGCCGCCGCTCGCGCGGCCGACGTCCTGCGCGCCGCGGCCCTGCGCCGTCGACAGCAGGAGGCGCGCCAGGCCGAGCTGGCCTTGCAGCAGGGGCGGGTGAACGAGGCGCGCCGCGAAGCCGACCGCGCCCGGGTGCTCAGGGCCGACGGCACCCGTCAACTGCAAGCTGAGCGCGTTCGGGCCATGCGTCTGAGTCAAGATGAGCGGCGCGCCCTGCGCGAGCTGCAGCGACAGGAAAAGGAGATCCAGCGCGAAGCGATGGCCGCCGAGAGCGGCGAGCGCGGGCGCGCCGCGGCTCTCGAGGGCGATAGCCGCCGCTGGTTTCAGAGCGAACGCCGCCGCGCCGAGCGTCTGCGGGCGGCCCTACGCCGCCAGCAGGCCGACGACCGCCGTCGCGCGACCCGCCAGAAGGCCCAGGCCCGCCGCGATACTCAGCGGGCCGAGGCCCAGCGTCGCGCCGAACGCCGGCGGGCCGAAGCGCTGATGAAAAAGGGCGAACGCATCTTGCGCGAGAGTCAAAAGGCGGCACAGCGGCGCATGAACTCGCCGTAGGCAGCGTGGCCCGAGCGGGCAGCGTCGCCCGGTCGCGCCATGCCGCCGACCGCTTCGTCCCCATGGCCAGCGGCAGGCCCGCCCGTCGAAAGCTCGTCCCCAGCGCGATCAGGGCGGCGATCGCCGCGCCCGCCAGGTCGACCAGCAATCGCCGAACGCCAGCTGCTTCAACTAAAGACGAACGAAGCGTGGCGACAGCAGGCGATCGGCCTCGGGGGCGTTGGCATTGGACCCGGCGGGCTCCGGCTCGACGCTCGACTGCTGGTGGGGGGCTCAAACCGGCGCGCTTCGAACGGCGCCCGGCAGTGCCAGCCTGCCAGTTACGCACCCAGCGAGTCGCCGACCACCGTCGCGTGCAAGTCGCCGGCTTCGACCATGACGCGGCTGAGGTATTCACTGGTGATCCAGTCGACCACCGGCGATGGCCCTGGCGCCATCAGCAGGACGGCGACGCCGCTGATGACCCGCTGGGCCTGGTCGCCGTGGCTGAGCACGACCACTTGGCCGCGCTGACCATTGGAGGTCATCCAATGGGGCTCGTCTTCGGACAGCGATCCGGTCGCATCGGCCGTGACGGATTCGGGTTCCAGCTCTCGCGTAAGGTACTCGCGCGCCTGGGCCTCGATGTCTGCGGGCACCTGACCCTCTTCGGTCTGGGCGCAGGGCGTCAGGGTGTCCTCGGCGATGCTGAAGAGGTAGCCGCCTTCGGCATCGCAGCTCAGGACCAGCAGCTCCAGCGCCCTCCGCAGGCGCGAGGGTGCGTCCTGGCATTCGTGCAGCGCTGACTCGATCGTGGCCTGCGCCTGGTCCGGAGCGGGCGGCAGCTCGACGGCGGCGTCGACTTCGGCGGCGTCCTTGTGGGACCAGTCGCCGGTCAGGCGCCGGTACTTGGAGGCCAGGGCAGGGTTGGGATAGGCCAGAAACTCGGCCTCGCAGGCGCCGCTGTGATGCTCGAAGCCCTGTAGGTCGCCCAGGCGCCGCGCCACACGCGCAGCCGCTTCGTGCGTCAGGCCCAGCAAAAGGCCCTGGGCGCCGAGTGTCTCGAGACATTCAACGCAGCGTTGGGCCTGCTCGCGCGCGCGCTGGGCATGACCCAACCAGGCCAGCGCTTCGGCGTAGGGCATGCGCAGAAAGCTCGTGGCATGGCCCAGGCCCGCGTTTTCGGCCAGCTCGAGGTCGCGTTCGGCATCCGTGCATACCTGCCCGTAGCGCTCCTGCGACAGCAGAACCTTTAGCCGCGCGCCAGCCGCAAAGGGCCAGACCTGGTGCATTGCGGCCGGCAGCAGCGCAAGGGCTTGGTCGAGCGCCTGCAGCGCGGCGTCATGATCGCCGCGGATTCGCTCGTACTCCCCGCGCGCCCACAGGGCCATGGGCTCCCAGGTGGGCACGCGCGCGGCCACCCGTGCGATGGCCTCCTGGTCGTGCCGTACGCCGGTGAGATCGTCGGCGCCGGCGTGGGCCAGGAGCGCCCACAGCAGGGTCACGCTGTCGCTGCTGGTGCGATGGGGTTGCTCCAGGCGCCACAGCTCGCGCTCGGCGCTGGCCCGCTCTGCCGCTTCCACGTTGCCCAAAAATAGCTGCCACAGCATGCGAATCGCCAACGCGCTGCCGTGGTAGAGGGGGGCGCCTTCGACCTGCGCTGCCAGTTGTTGGCAGCTCGGCAAGCCGAGGGCCGCTTCCATCATGCCGATGATGCTGGGCAGGGCCGCCCGCACGCCGTCGGAAAAGGCCGGTTCGAGTCCGGCGCCGCCGGAGTCTTCGAGCTGCGCCAGCGTTTTGCGGTAGATCGCGCAGGCCTCTTCGAAACGGCCACTGACGCGGGCGTCGAAGCCCAGGCTGAGCTGGTGGGCGACGGCGATGGCGGGCGACAGTGGCAACAGCGGCTCGAGCGAGGGCATCTGACGCCATTGGTCGACGTCCAGGTTGCGCGAGAACTCACCGATGGCGGAGATGGTGATGCGCGCCAGGCGTCCGATGGCCCGGGTCGGATCCAGCTTGCGCTCGTGCTCGGGGGTCTTTTGGTAGCGCACGGTGGCCTGTTCGAGGGCCGTGCGCAGACGCTCGCCCGTGGGCATGGAGTCGTCGAGCCCGGCGTAGAGGTCGAGCCCGGCGTCGTGGGCGTACTCATTGGCGAGCTCGGCTTGCACGCCATAGCTGCAGCCGTCGCTCTGGGAATGCACGCCGCCGAGGCGGAAGCGCAGGGCCTGCACCGCCCGGCCGCTGCGACCCTGGGCCTGGGCCAACTCGATGCCCATGCGGTAGATCTGGGACCAATCGCTCGGCAGGGCGCGCAAGAAATCGAAGTAGCGCTGTTGGCTGGTGGAGATGTCGTCGTGGTGCCGGGTGGCGTGCTCGACCAGCAGTTCCACCGCAGCGTCCTCCCGTCCGGCGAGCAAGGCGTGGCGGGCGGCGCGCACGGCGTCGTCGCGACGGGCGAAGACCTCGGCCAGGCGCGTGTGCATCTCGGGGCCAGCCGCACCCGAAAGGGGCTGCACCCACAGCTCGGACTCGAGCCCATAGAACTCGGCGCGACGGGCCACGATCGACGCTGACACCAGGCGGTCGAGGCTGCGGTAGACGCGTCCCAGATCTCCATGCTCGGACAGGGCCTGGCACTCGCGCACGTCGAAGTGCTGGTCGGGGCACAGGGCCAGGGTCTGTGCCAACGCCCCCGCGTCGGCGTCCAGACCCGCTACACTCAGGGTCAAGGCCTGCGCCATCGAGCCTGGCAATCCCGCCGCGTTGAAGTCCTCGGGCAGCACGAAGGCGCCGTCGATCCGTCGAATCGCGTCGCGATCGATCAGGTGCTGGGCCAGGCGCATCAGATCCCGAGGGTTGCCTTCGGCGACCTCGTCGAAGTGCAGCACCAGGCGCCCGAGGTTCGGGACCTCGCCAAAGACCGATTCGAATAGCTCGTGGGTTTGCTCGCGAGTCAAGCGCGACAGGTGCAGCTCGGTGCTCGCCGCCGCCAGCGGCTCGGTGGTGTCGTCCAGGGCGCGCGCAGCGTCGAGTGTGGTCAGCAGCAAAAGCGGCATGCGCGCGGTGTCGTGGGCCAACAGCGAAAGCAGCGCGCGCGAGTCGGCATCCAGGGCGTCGATGTCGTCGGCCGCGATCAACAGCGGCGTGCTTTCACTCAGACGCAGCAGCAGACGTCGCACGGCCGCCTTGACGCGCAGCTCGACGCCGGCCTCTTGGTCTGCCTGTGGGGATAGCATCAGGACCGGGGCCAGCTCCGGCAGCAGCCTTGCCAACACCTGTCCATCGGGGGCCGCGGCCCGCTCGAACCCCTCCCGGCGCTGGACCAGCAGCTGCTGCAAGAGCGAGCGCGACAGGGCGTCGGTGTCGGGCAGCAATTCCTGTCCGGCCACGCGCAGGACGGTGAAGCCCCTGAGCTGGGCCTCGAGCGCGCTCGCTTCCAGCAGTCGCGAGCGCCCCACACCCGCCGCACCACGGATCAGCAGCGCGCTTCCGCGCCGCTCTTCAGAAGCGCGTTCGATTCCCGAGATCACCTGGCCGAGCTGCGCCTCGCGAGCGACCAGGGTGGGCATGGTCAGATGGGCGCGCGAAACCAGCAGCCGTTCGTCCCGTTGCAGCTTGGCGATGGCGCTCAGGCGCTGGGCCACCTCGACCACGCTGGCGGGGCGCGCCCGTGGATCGAGCTGCAAGAGATCCATCACCAGGGCGTCGAGGGCGGGGGGGATCGACGCGACCAGCGACGAGGGCGGCGCCGGGGAGTTGCGCCACAGGGCTGGCAGCTGCCGAAAGGAGCGGGCCGGATAGGGGACGAAGCCGACCAGCGTCGCATACAGCGTCACCCCCAGTGCGTAGAGGTCGGCGCGACCGTCCACCGGCTGGCCGTAGACCACTTCGGGGGCGGCCACCGCCGGAGTGCAGACGGCGTCGGCCTGGGCGTGTCCCATGGGGATCAGGGCGCCGAAGTCGATCAGCTTGGCCTTGCCGTCGCTGGTGCAGCGAATGTTGCGCGCGCTCAGGTCGCGGTAGACCGCATGGCGCGAGTGCAAGAGCGACAGCGCCGAGCACACATCGTAGGCGATGGCACAGGCCTGGGCCCACGGCAGCGGCGACAGCTCGAGCAGATCACCGCCATCCAGCAGCTCCATGGCGTAATAGGGCCGCTCGTGGTCGAGACCGAAGTCGCGCACCGCCACGATGCGCGGATGATCGAAGTGACTGAGGGCGTGGTACTCGCGGTAGAAAAGCTCGCGGCTGCGCCGGGCCTGCTCGGCGCCCTTGTCCTCGGTGATGAGCAGCTTCAGGGCCACCCTCGAATCGCTCACCGAGTCGTGGGCTGCGTAGACCACGGCCATGCCGCCGCGACCGATGAGCCTCTCGCAGAGGTAGCGCCCCGCCACCCGCTTGCCGGAGAAGTCCGGTGCCCCAGGAATCCTTTCCACACCAGAATATTATGCTGTCGACGGAACTCCCGTCAATGGCGTGACAGGCTGGATCTGGCCTACAGCGCGTGAATTTCGCGTTCGAGTTTTGGGGTTCGGCCCTGGGGTTGCTATCGGGCAGCTGCCGTGGGGGCCGAGCCGGCGCCCGGCTGTTGCCCACGCCCCGACCGCGCCCAAATCGAGCTGGCGAAAAGCCCGTAGAGCGGCCGCCACGGTCTATTGCCGGCGCCCGCGTGCACTGCGCACAGTAAACGTTTACACTCCCGCTCGCGGCACAGCCCCCGCCGCACGAAGTCTTTTCCCATGCCGCCGCGCGCTCCCGAGATGAAGGCGACCCTGCATGACGTGGCGGCCCGGGCCGGCGTGTCGATCGCCACCGTTTCGCGCGCGCTCAACGGCCTGCCCGTGTCGCCGGCCAGTCGCGAGCGCGTGGAGCGGGCGGCCCAGGAGGTGGGTTACGTGGCCAATCGGGCCGCCAGGGCCCTGCGCAGCGATCGCAGCCACACCATGGGGCTGATTTTCTTCGACCTGCGTAGCACCCTGGGCATCGATCTGCTGGATTCCCTGGGCGAGGCCATCGAGGACGCGGGCTACTCGCTGCTGGTCTCCAGCGCCCGCGGCGATGCCCGGCGCTTCGAGCTGCTGATGCATCGGCTGCTGGAGCGGCGCGTGGATGCGCTCTGCTGCGTCCAGGCGCGGGGCCAGAGTGCGACCCTTGAGCGCTGCCGCAGCGCGGGCATTCCGGTGGTCGCGGCGCTGACGGGCTCGGGGGCCTTCGCGCAGCTGCCGTTGGTGGCGCCGACGACCGGCGAGGCGGCCGCGGCCCTTTCGATGCAGCTGGGGCAGTTGGGGCACCGCCGGGTCGCGCTCGTCGCCGATAGCGCGCGGACCGCCCAGCTTTCGCCCGTGGGGTGCGCGCTTTCGGCCCAGGCGATCGAGGTCGAGTGCTTCGCGATCCCCGAGGTCGGTGGCATGGAGGGGCTGCTTGCGGCGCTGCTCGGAAGCCCCGAGCGGCCCACTGCGGTGGTGGTGCCCGGGCCCCAGACCCAGGCTTTGCTCACGGCCTGCCAGGCCCGGGGCCTCAGGGTGCCGCGCGACTTGAGCGTGGTCGCCCTGGGGCCGATCGCCGACACTGGCATGCCGGCCCAGCGTGAGCTGTCGGTCTTGCACATCGATCCGCAGCGGCTGGGGCGCGCCGCCGGGGCGGCCATGCTGGGCTGGCTCGCCGGGGTTCGCCCCGCAAATCGCATCGGGGTCGAGATCGGGTCGTTTGTGGCCGGCGCGACGACGGGCCCAGCCCCAGGTCACTGAAAGCGTGCCCTGCTGTCGGCACCCCGCTTGCGCTGCCCGCCGTAAACGTTTACAGCATGGCTCCGGAAGGGAGCCGGTGTCCCACGCCCGCGGGGCTGCATCTGCCCGGTGAGTCCGCCGACGGCCCCCATCCCGAGCGACAACAACCGAGGTAGCGCCATGTCCACTGCACCGAGCATCCGCGAGCCCGAAAACGAGATCGAAGTCTTCCCGCTGCCGCCCGGCATCCGGGTCGAACGCGACCTGGCGCTGACCATGCCTGACGGCATTCGCCTCTCGGCCAACCTCTTCCGCCCCGAGGGCGCCCACCCACCGCTGCCGGTGATCGTGGCGCTCACCCCCTACGGCAAGGATGCCAATCCCGCCGAGACGCGCGAGGCGACGCTGAAGCAACGCCAGAAGTCGGGTCTGGGCATGGGGCGCTACCGCGTCTCCGAGGCCACACCCTTCGAGGCCCCCGACCCGGCCTATTGGGTGGAAAATGGCTACGCCGTCGTGCACGTCGACCTCAGGGGCTGCTTCAAGTCCGAGGGCAAGCGCGGGCTCTTCAGCCGTCGCGAAATCAGCGACTACGGTGAGATCATCGAGTGGGCTGGAACTCAACCCTGGAGTAACGGCAAGGTGGCGCTGCACGGCGTTTCCTATTTGGCGATCTGCCAGTGGTATGCCGCCGCGCAGAACCCGCCGCACCTGGCCGCGATCGTGCCGTGGGAGGGGGCTTCCGACGCCTACCGCAACATCATGTTCCACGGTGGCGTGCCCGAGACCGCGTTTTTCCGCGGCTGGTCGCGGGCCATGACTGGCGAAAAGGCCGAGCAGCAGAAGGGGCCGAGCCGAACGCCTGCCATCGGCGACCTGCGCATCAACGTGGCCGATCTCTCTGCGATTCGGGTGCCGGCGCTGATCTGCGGCAGCTTCTCCGACCAGGGGCTGCATACCAAGGGCGCCTTCGATGCCTACGAGCGCATTCGTTCGGAGCACAAGTGGCTCTACACCCACGGTCGCGGCAAGTGGACCGTCTACTATGAAGAAGCGGCCCTGGCCTACCAGCGCCAATTCCTCGATTGCTTCCTCAAGGGCGAGGACAATGGCATGAAGGAGCGGCCGCGGGTGCGCCTCGAGGTGCGCAAGACGGTCGACACCTACGCCGTGCGCGAAGTGGCCGACTGGCCCCTACCCGACACCGACTACCGCGAGCTCTACCTGGGCGAAGGCAGCAGCCTGAGCGAAGAGCGGGCTGCCGAGCAGATCACTGTAAGTTATGATGCCCGGGGCCGCGAAAACCTGCACTTCGACCTGCGCTTCGACAGCTCCTGCGAGATCACCGGGTACATGCGCCTCAAGCTGTGGGTCTCCACCGACGAGGGTGATGACATGGACCTCTTTGTCGCCATCCAAAAGCTCGACGCCGACGGCCGGGAAGTCTGCTTCGAGGCGCGCGAAAACGACCCAGCGGGTCCCGTCTCCATGGGCTGGCTGCGGGTCTCTCACCGTGGGTTGGATGGGGATCGCTCCCGTCCCTTTCAGCCCGTGCTCAGTCACGAGACCGTGGAGCTGATAGAAGCCGGCCAGATCGTGCCCGTCGAGATCGAGATCCTTCCCTCGAGTACGTTCTTCGAAGCCGGCGAGAGCCTGCGTCTGGTCGTTGGCGGCGCCGACATCTATGCAAACGCCATGCTTCACCACAAGGACAGCTGTAACCAGGGCAAACACCTGTTGCACCTGGGTGGTGAGCAACCCAGCTCCCTGCTGGTGCCCTTCATTCGCACGCCCTGAGGACCTGCGTTTCACGGCATCGAGCCGGGGTGCAAGGCTGCGCCCGACGTGCGACACTGGCGGCGGTGAACGATCTTCCGGTGGCCGAAGCGAGCACGAGTGTGGAGGCAGAGGCTTCTGCCCGGCGACGCTTTCCCCAGATCAGTGCCCACGCGTTCGAGCACCCCCTGGACCGCACCGCCTCCCGTGCGCTGCAGAAGGTGGTGGGTCTCGACTGGGTGATCCGCAAATTTCTGGCGGCCATCGGCGAGCGGCGGCTCAGGCTTCTGCACCTGGGCTCGGCCGTACGCGTCGACGAGCAGCAATTCCCGGAAATCGGCGCCCTCTTCGACGAGGCCTGCGCCATCCTCGACATCGAGCAGCGGCCGGAACTCTTCATCACCCAGAGTTCGGAGGTCAACGCCTGGTCGATCGGTGTCGATCGCCCCTTCGTGGTGGTGACCTCGGCCCTCGTGGAGCTGATGGACGAGCGCGAGCTGCAGTGCGTGCTCGGCCACGAGCTCGGTCATATCCTGTCGGGCCACGCGCTCTACACCACGGTGCTGATGCTGATGCTGCGCCTGTGGCAGCTGTCGCTGGGCATCCCCGGCGGCGCCGTCGCGGCCACGGGCATCGTGCTGTCTCTGCTCGAATGGAGCCGCAAGGCCGAGCTCAGCGCCGACCGCGCCGGGCTCCTGGTCTCGCAGGATCCGCAGGTGAGCTACCGGGTCGACATGAAGCTGGCCGGCGGCGCCCTGTGTGAGCACACGCGCGTCGAGGGTTTTCTGCGCCAGTCCGAGGAGTTTCGTGCCGGCGGTGACCTGCTCGACGGCGCCATCAAGGTGGCGTTGCTGCTCAACCGCAGCCACCCGCTGCCGGTGCTGCGCGTGGCGGAGCTACAGGCCTGGGTGCAGTCGGGAAAGTACCAGACGATCCTCGACGGCGACTACGGACGCCGCGGCGAAGACGAAGCCGACACCTGGCTCCAGGACGTGGTCGCCACCGCGTCGCAGTATCAGGAAGGCCTGAGCAACAGCGCCGATCCCCTGATCTCCACGCTGGTAGGCATGGGTAGCGGGGTGGCAGCCGCGGGCGGGGCGCTGTGGAACTTCGTTTCGCGTCGCAGTGGCGGCGCTGGCGGCGGCACTGACGATGAGTCCTGAGGGCGGTGCGATAACTCGCCATAACGCTGTCGGCATCCGCTAGTCTGTCGTCGATGGCCGCGACCCCACACGCCTCCCCGCCGGGCCGCAAGCTCAGGCTGACCAGCAAGCTGAGCTATGGCATCGGCCAGGTCGCCGAGGGCATCAAGAACAACGCCTTCAACCTGCTGTTGCTCTTCTACTACGTGCAGGTGCTGGGTGTGCCCGGCAGCTGGGCCGGGGGTGCGCTCTTCATCGCCCAGGCCTTCGACGCCGTCACCGACCCCATCGCCGGCTTCGTCTCCGACGGCTTTCGCTCGCGCTGGGGCCGGCGCCATCCCTTCATGTACGCCTCGGCGCTGCCGCTATCGCTGTGTTTCTACCTGCTCTTCGTGCCGCCGGCGGGGCTGTCGCAGCTGTCGCTGGCGCTTTGGCTGACAGTGATGGCGGTGCTCACCCGCGGTGCCATGACCCTCTACCACGTGCCGCACATCGCGCTCGGCGCCGAGCTCACCGAGGACTACGAAGAGCGCTCGGCCGTGGTGGCCCATCGCACGGCCTTCGGCTTCATCGGCATGCTCGCGGTCGTCGTGATGGTGGCGCGCTTCTTCCCGGCTGCCGCCGACGGCTCCGACGGCAAGCTGATCGCTGAAAACTACGGTCCCTTCGCCGTGCTCGGCGCCGTGCTCATCAGCGTCACCATCCTGCTGTCGGCCCTGGGCACCCATGGCGAGATCCCGCACCTGCCGCCGCCGCCCCAGGCCGTCGAGCGCTTCGCTTTTCGCCGCGCCTTCGAGGAAACGCTGTCGGCCCTGCGCAACCAAAACTTCCTGTGGCTCTTCGTCGGCGTGCTGATGATCTACGTGATGGTCGGCACCTCCCAGAACCTCAACATGTTCCTGTTGGCGTTCTTTTGGGAGCTGCCCCAAAAAGAGCTATCGATTGTCCTGGGCTCCTTTCCCCTGGGCATGATCCTGGGCGCGCCCTTGACCCGCTACCTGCACCGCCGCGTCGAAAAGAAGACCGCATTGGTCTTCGGCACCGGCTGGTTCGGCTTCTGCACCGTGGCGCCACCCTTGCTGCGCCTGCTCGATCTCTTCCCGGCCAATGGCACGCCGCCGCTCTTTGGGACCTTGCTCGGATTCGGCCTGCTGCAGGGCATCGGCGTGGTACAGGCCATGGTCAGCTTCGGCTCGATGATGGCCGATGTCATCGACCAGCACGAGCTGCAGACCGGCCGCCGCCAGGAGGGCGTCTTCTTCGGAGCGATCTCCTTTTCGGCCAAGGGCTCGAGCGGCCTTGGCGGCTTGATCGGAGGCGTGGGGCTGGACCTGATCCGCTGGCCCCGCGGTTCCGAAATCAAGAGCGCCGCCGACGTCGATCCCCAGACCATCGTGCACCTGGGGGTGGTCTACGCCCCGGCGGTGGCCCTCTTCGCCTTCATCAGCGTGGCGGCCCTGATGCGCTTTTCCTTCACGCGCGCCGAACACGCCTCGGTGCTTGCGGCCCTCCATGCCCGCCGCAAGCCTTCCACTGCAGCTCTCCCAGGAAGGTAGCGACCGGCGCTGCCCGCATCGATACCCAAAGGAGGGGACCCCAGGCTCGGAGTCTTTTCCGCACACTGACACCCCTGTAGGTTCGCCCGCCACAGGTCACCGGCAGTATGGGTAGCTGGTGCCGAGGAGACACGACTATGTACAAATTGGGATTGCGGACACTGTTGTCGGTTTTGGCGATCGCGTGGATCGCGCAGCTGGCCGGCTGCGGTGACGACGGTGGTGGTGACGCCGAAGGCAGCGCCGGGACGGGCAGCGATGCGCTTTCACAAACGGCCAATCCGGGTTCGACGGCCACGGGGACGACCACGACGACGACCTCCGTGCTGCCCGACGGCGGCGTGCAGGCGCTCATCGACATGCTCCAGCCGACCTGCGACCCCAACGTCCCGACCACCGCCAACTGCGGCGGAACCGAATGCCCGGCGCCGG
The DNA here is from genome assembly GCA_029880325.1 of Myxococcales bacterium. Lineage (GTDB taxonomy): Bacteria > Myxococcota_A > Polyangia > Polyangiales > JAFGIB01 > JAOUOP01. Next base: position 48,539 of record JAOUOP010000020.1, read on the forward strand.
GCGGGCTGGCCCAGTTCACCTGCACCGTGCCCTGCTGTCAAAACGACACCTGCGGCACCATGAGCGCCGTCGAGGGCATGGTCGGCGAGTGCCAGATCCCGGCCCAGCCCGACCCCAACTGCCCCGGCTACGAAGCCCCCGCCTTCAGCGGCTTCGGCATGGGCGCCGCGGACAACGACGCCGGTGCCGAGACCATGACCCTGCCGGGCTGCTGCACGGCCGAAGGCGTCTGCGGCGTGATCTCATCGTTCACCCAGCAGTGCATCACCTCGAGCATGATCTACACCGACATCACTGCCGGCCCGCCCTGCGGTCAGTAGCGAGCGGGCGGGGCATCGCTGGGCTGGTGCCGGGCGCGCGCGCCCGCGTCCGCCTGGGGGGGAGCAACGCTTCAAGATGCCGGTGAGCTGGTGGGGTTGCCAATCGCGCGGTGAGTTTGACTGGGACAGGTCGGCTCACCGTTTGCGAGTTCGCCGAGGGGCTTGCGGCGTTGAGCTGCGAGTCCTCGGAGGCGGCTTCTGGGCGCCTTCAGCAGGGAACGCTTCCGCCCTTCCGCCGGTCTTGACGCTCCGCTTCCCTTGGGTCAATAGTCCGCCGATGCTTACGACGGAGAAGGGGGTGTGGCGAGGTTGTGCCCGCCGTTACCATCTTCCGTCGCGCCGTTGAGCGCGTGGATGGCACCACCGGAGTCAGCCCTAAGGAAGCCCCGACCGGCGTTTCCACGCGCGATCGCATTGTCTGAAGCGATCACACCGTTGAGCGAGGCCGAGAAGCCGCCTGAAGAGTCGCTCTCGCTGATGACCCCGTGCGCTTGAACGCTGCCACTGCGCGCGAAGACTCCCTGCACAAAGTCGCGGACGACTGTATCGCGACCGATGACAGCGCTTCCGGATTGCTCGACCCGCACGCCGCCGCCCCCTGAATCCGTACCGCGCAAGGCTCGTCCGCGAAGGCAGATGGCAGCCGGCCCCGCTTGGTCGCAAGCCCCCTACGCCCCAATGCTGGGATGAGTCCGCCGCTTCATCTCGGCGCCCGGTCGCCCATCGGCGGGCGCAAGGCACCGCTCGCGCGAGGTCCACAATCTTTTGGGTTTCGGTCGCGGCCCATCGGGACTAGCCTCCGGGCACCATGCGCATCGGTGGCACGTTCCTGCTGCTGCTGCTGCTTTCGGCGTGTGGGGCGGCGGCCGTCGGTGACGCGAGGCCGGTCGCGCCCCGGGTCGAGAGCCAGCCGCAGCCCGTTGAATCCTTGCCCGAGCCCGAGCCCGAGCCCGAGCCTGCGGAACCGGTTGTCGCCGCCACAGAGCCGGGCAATCCCCCCGACGACTTCGACGGCGATGGCGTCATGACGGACTCCGACGCGTGCCCCTGGCTCCATGCCAAGGCGCCCGATGGCTGCCCCGAGCACCTGCGTATCGATGAAGCGCGAAAGGGTGTGCGGCTGGTTTCGGGTCCCTTGAGCTATGACTCGACGAGCGGCCGCCTGGGTCCGCAAAACGAGGCGGCCCTCGGGGAGCTGGCGCAGGCGCTGATGGCTACGCGTGAGCTGTGGGTGCGTGCCGAGGCCCATACCTTCGAGTCTGGCGATGCCGAAGAAAACTATGAGTTGTCGCTGCGCCAGGCGCGCGCGGTCCACGACTTTCTGGTCGCTCGAGGCGTCGACCCATCCCAGCTCGAGGCCTACGGCTGTGGCATGAGCCGAGCGGTCTCGCCCGAGGCCGGGTGGCGGCGCTTCGAAAACCGTCGCATCCTGATCCGTCTCGTTCGACCCTTGCCCCAAAGTGGCTATCCATCGAACTTCAACTGTCGCAAGGTCGGCGCTGTGGAGGCGGAAAAGGAGCCACGGGCGGCCGACAAACCCGGTGCGCCGGCGGCCACGGAAAAGCCCAGCGCCGCGCCCACCGCCCTGGCAAAGCCAGCGCCACGCAAGACGCGTGACCCCGACGGCGACGGCCTCAGCGGTAACAACGACGGCTGTCCCCGCAGTCCGGGCGATGAAATCTTGATGGGCTGTCCCAAGCGCCATCGGCTCCAGCTCGATGCGGGTCGCATCGAACTCAAGCGGCGCGTTCGCTTCGAGCAGGGAGAGGCCACGCTCAGGCGGCGCGGGCAGGAGCTGCTCGACGAGGTCGCCGCCACGCTGCGCGTCAACCCCGAGGTCAACGTGCGCGTCGAAGTGCACGAGACCGACTCCGAGTTAGCCCAGCGGCGCGCCGCGGCGGTTCGCGAGTACTTCGACCGCCATGGCGTGAATGCCGAGCGCGTGCAGGCGGTGGCTTGCCCGCCGTCGCCGGGCGCCGAAGCCGGCAGCCTGCTGCTACCCGCGGCCGAGGGCAGGTTGCCGCCGCTGCCCGAGGGCTGTGCGCTGGCACCCTGACACGGTGGTTCAGCGAAAGAAGCAGTCCAGCACTCGATGCTGGCGCAGCTGGGCCAGCTGGCTCGCCTGTGACGCACTGGGGCACAGCTTCAGGAACTCGCCCACGGTGGCTTCGGGATCGCCAGGGCTGCGCTCCAGCTCGAGCGAGAGGTAGTCGCGGTCGGCCAGCAGGATCGAGAGCCCGTGTTGCTGCTGCCAGCGCGCAAGCGTTTCGCGCAAGGCCGTTCCCCGTTTGCCCCCGGTGCCGAGCACCACAAGCGCCTGCAAAACGTCGGGCCGGGCAAAGACACCGAGTTCGGCTGGTTTGCCTCCATAACCTCGAGTGATTCGGAGCGCGGTCGCGCCGAGGGGCGAAAGCGCTTCGACCAGGCGCGCCGTCAGCGCCTGGGCCTGGGCCTTTTCCACGCGCACCCTGAGCCAGGCCTCGCCCGCGCTGCCGGCGTCGACCTCGAGATCGTCGCCGGCCACGGCGATGACGGCGTCGAGCAGGGGGCCGAGCGAGGGTTCACGGCGCGCGGCCTGCACACGCTGGTCTCGAAGCTCGGGCGGGGGGGGCTCTGGGGGGGGCGCGTAGCTGGCGTCATCGTCAGCCGTATCGGTATCTGCCGGGCCTGCAGGTGCGCTGGTCGAAGCTTGATAGGCCGCCCATAGCACGGCGGCGAGCACGCGCGCCTGCTCGGGCGACAGCCGTAGCTCGGCGCGCAGCGCGCTGCCGTCGAGGTCGGTGTTCATGCCGTGCAAGGCGTCGGCGTCGCCGGGCACCTGCTTTTGCGCCAGGCTTTCAGCCGCGCCGGCCGCCAACATGCGCAGCAATAGGGCAGCGTGATGCGCCACGCCTTCGAGATCGAAGCGGGCCACGAGGCTGAGCACGACGGTCTCGCGTTCGCCGCTCGAGTCGCGCGTCATCGAGAGGCGCCCGCCCTCGAGGGCCTCGAGCACACCGGGCAATTTTTCGTGCAGATAGGCGCGCACTTCCTCGCCGGCTTCGGCCCGTGGGATGCCGGCGCTCAGCTCCAGCGCGGCGCGCTTGCCCTTGCGCTTGGCTGGCAGCGCCCACTCCGGTGCGCGCTGGGAGGGGTCGCGTTGCGCGGGCGCGATCAGCGCGCGGCTGCAGTCGTGGCGCAGGCAGCCGACCCAGAGTCGATCGCCGACGCGGGCCCAGATTTCGTCACCGAAAACCCAGGCCTCGCGCCCGGCGCGGCGTTCTTTTTGCGCTTCGGGCGCAAGCGGTGGCTCGCCTTCGACCACGATCGTGTATTGGGGATCGCCGGCGGTCAGCGCAGCGCCCACGTGCAGCGCCTGGATCTGACCCAGGGCCTGCTGGGCCCGCTGGGCGCCGAAGAGTTCACCGAGGATCGATCGGGCCGGGATCAGGTCGCGCGCCTGGGCCAGCTCCACGTGCAGCACCACCACCGACTCGCCCGCGAGCCAGCGCACCACCTCGGGCCCATGGCGCTTGGCCTTGGGGGCCGGGGCCCTGGCAGGCTCGGCGCGCACGGCGGGGGCCGGCTGCGAAGCGCAGGCCGCCGTCAGAAGGCATGCGCCCAGCGCCAGCGCTCTTTGGGCCCGCGGACGCAGGAGTCGCGGCGTCATCGCCATCGTAGACTTGTAGCAGAGAGCGTGCGCAAAGTGGGCACTGGCCGCGGCCGTGCCTACTTTGCAGGCGGCGACGGGGCGGCAGGGCCACGGGACCACTGTGCTTGAAAGTCCTTCAAGCCGACCAGGAGAAGCGATGCGCAAAACAACGATGACCCTACTATCGATGCTGCTTTTCGCCTGCGGCGGCGGCGACGACGCGGCGCCCAGCGAATATCCGCCTCCGATGCCGCTCGATGCCCAGTACACCGCCTGCGGCGACGTCTCCGAGTGTGAGGTGCTCGAGCTCGGCTGCTGTGATGCGTGCAACGGCGGCACGGCGGTGGCGGTCCACAAGGAGCACGCGGCCGACGTCATGGAGCGCCACTCCGAGCGCTGCGGCGCCTCGACCGCCTGCACCTCCATCGGCTGTGCTCCGTGGGAACTCTCCTGCGAGCAGGGCGTCTGCGGGCTGCAGCGCGGTAGCTTCTGAGCGCGCGCTGTCAGCGCAGGCCAACGGCGTGGCGCGGGGGCTGTGGCGCCTCCTGTTGGTCGCCCGGCGCTGGCGCCGGTGCCGTCGGTTCGGTGCCCGCCAGGAAAAACTCCTGCAGTGAGCGTCGCGCCGGGCTGGCAAGGCCGCCGCTGCTGGCGTCGATGGACAGGCGAAGCAGTCCCTTGCGCGGCGGCTCGAAGCTGCCGGCCGGCTGGCCCCCATGGGCGCGCTTCATGAAGTCGATGAAGGCCGGCAGCGCGGCGCTGGCACCGGTTTCGCCCTTGCCCAGGGGGGCGGCGTCGTCGAAGCCGGTCCACACGACGCAGGCGATGCGCGGCGAGTAGCCGACGAACCAGGCGTCCTTGGCGGCGTTGGAGGTGCCCGTCTTGCCCACGACATCGAAGGGCAGGGCGCGCGCCTGTCGGGCCGTGCCCGACGTGACCACCGAGCGCAGCAGGCTGGTGACGATGAAGGCGCTGGCCGGGTCCAGGACTTCACGTTCGGTACGGGCCCGGCCCGGCTCCAGCTCGCGACCATCCGAGCGCACGATGCGACGGATCAACCTCGGTTCGCGGTAGACGCCGCCGGCGGCGAAGGTGGTGTAGGCGGCGAGTAGCTCCAGGGCGGTGACCTCATAGGCGCCGAGCGCAAGCGAGAGATCGGCGCCCAGCTTGGAGCGGATGCCGAGGGCGCGGGCCCATTCGACCACGCGACCTGGACCGAGCTGCTCCAGCGTCCAGACCGCCGGCACGTTCAGGCTCTGGGCCAGGGCCTCGCGCAGCCGCAGGGGAGTGCCGCGGCCGGGTCCGTGGTCGCGCGGTCGATAGCGCGCGGCGATGGCGTTGGGGTCGGTTTCGAGCAGGCTCGCAGCCGAAAAGCGCCGCGAGTGGATGGCGTGGCTGTAGACGATCGGTTTGAAGGCCGAGGCCGGTTGCCTGCGGGCCGATAACGCTCGGTTGAAACCCCCGCGTTGCACCTCATAGCCACCGACCATCGCCAGGACTTCGGCGCTGCGGGCGTCCAGTGCGACCAGCGCGGACTCGGGAGATAGCGCCAGGCGCAGCCGCGGGCTACCCGAGCCATCGTCCTCGAGGCGCACCCGCAGGATCTGACCGATTTTGGCAAAGCGGCTGGGAGGAAGGCCTTCGGGGTTGTCGCGGGTTTCGCCGTCGAGTTTCAGCGTGCCCTCGAAGCTGCCCACCTGCAGCGTCAGCGTGCCATTGGCGTCGTCGACGGCACGGACCACTGCGTTGTAGCCGCGCCGGCCCGCCACGGGCTTGCCCTCGAATGCCGCGGCCGCGCGGGCACCGCGGGCCGTGCGCCGCCGCGGCCGTGCCACCCGCGCAGCCGGGCGGTGGCGCGCCACATAGGCGTCGAGATTGCTTCGCACGGCCTCGCGGGCCATGCGCTGCAGGGCCGGATCGAGCGTCGTGGTCACGCTGAAGCCGCCGTGCTTGGCTCCCGGTCCCAGCAGGTCTTCCAGGCGGCGCTGCACCTCCGAAAGCATCTCCGGCGCGATCGAGGCCGGCGCCTCGGGAAGCGGCGCAAGGGCGAGGGCTGATTTTGTCGCCGCATCGACCTCGGCCGCGGGCGCGAAAGCGTTTTTGCCCATCTGGCTCAGCACGTAGGTCCTGCGTTGCAGGGCGCGCTCGGCGTTCACTCGCGGTGAGTAGATGCTGGGGCCTTTGACAATGCCAGCGAGCAAGGCCGCCTCGGCCAGCTCTAGCTCGGAGACCGTCTTGCCGAAGTAGTAGCGCGCCGCTTCCTCGATGCCGTAGCGGCCGTGGCCAAAATAGATGCGATTCAAGTAGAGGCCCAGGATCTGATCCTTGCTCAGCTCTTGCTCGATGCGGCGGGCGAGAATCAACTCCCGGATTTTGCGGGCGAAGGTTCGCTCCGGGGTCAGCAGCACGTTTTTCACCACCTGTTGGGTGATGGTGCTGCCGCCCTGCCTGGTGCGGCCGGCGCGCAGGTTGACGATCAGGGCGCGCAGGATTCCCAGGTAGTTCAGGCCCTCGTGCTCGTAGAAGTGGGCGTCTTCGGCCGCCAGCACCGCGCGCTTCATGGCCTCGGGTACCGTCTCGATGGGCACCAGCGTGCGCCGCTCGATGAAAACTTCGGCGAGCAAGCTGCCATCGCGGGCCAGGATGCGCGTAACCTGGGGCGGGTTGTAGTTGTCCAGCTCGGAGGTGTCGGGAAGCTCGGCGCCGTAGTAGAGCATGGCGCCGGCGAAGGTGAACAGGCCCAGGCCCAGCAGCAGCGAGCCGGCGGCCAGCGCGCGCCACGCCCAGCGCCTTAGGCGTCTGCGTTTGCGCTCGCTGCGGGAAGGCCGGTGCGGCCGCTTGTTGTTGGCTTCAGGAGGCGAGGGCCGAGGGCCGACGTGGCGCGGTTCGCGAAAGCTGCCGCCTTTCTTCACGGACAGTCCACTCCGCAGGCCAGCACGCCGGGCGCGCAGCGCTGGGCGCCCAGGCGGCAGCGTTCGATCTTGCAGTCGTAACCGGGAGCGCAGTGCACGAGGCAGCCCCCGTCGCACTTGACCTTGCACTCGCCGACGCAGGCGACTTCGCAGGGGCCATGGCCGCGGCAGTGGACCTTGCTGTCGTGGGCCATGCCGACGCTGCAGCCGTCCTCATCGTCGCAGTGCAGTTTGCATTTGCCGCGGCATAGCTCGTCGCAGTCGCCCCTTTCGATGCAACTGCCCGATGTCGCGGCCGGGTCGTCGGGCGCCGCAGGCGGCGGCGCTTCAGGGCTGTCCTCGTCGGCGAGCGGCGCAGGTGCCTCTGCCTCGGGCGCGGCCACCGCCGCCGTGGCCGCCGTGGTATCGGTCTCGGCTTCGACTGCCGCCGGCTCGCCCTCGGCGTTCATCTGCGCTCGAGCATCCCGAGGAGTCTCGACGTCGGTGAGCAAACGGAAGATCGACCACAGCACCAGCGCGCCCAGCAGCGGCAAGATCAGCGCCGCCCGGCGCAGGCGTTTTTCGCCCGTCGAGGTCACCGTCCAGCGCGTGAACTCCGTGGCCAGGCGCGTCACCTTCGTGCCCAGGGCGCGCAGCGGCGAGTCCAGCGCGTTCGGGCGCGGCACCGCCCCGGTCGCTCCCGCGTGCGCCGCCGCGAAGGCTGGTGCGCGGGCGGCCTCGAAGATGCGGGTGGCGGCTTCGTCGCCGTGCAGGGCGCGGGTTTTCGCGCCGCCGCCACCTGCCAGGGCGATGGCCGGCGGCTCTCCGCGGCCCAGCGCGCGCACGTCCTGTTGCATGGCCCGGGCGCTGGCGTAGCGCGCTTCGCGGTCGAAACGCAGGGCGCGATCGACCACCGCGCACAGCTCGGGCGACAGCCCGGGCGCCACGCTGGAAAGCTCCGGGGCCGGCTCGGTCGCCATCTTCACCAAGAGCGCCCCTTCCGACTCCGCCTCGTGGATGCGCCGATTGGCCAGCAGTCGAAACATGGTCGCGCCCACCGCGAAGAGGTCGGCGCGTGCGTCCACGTCGCGCGCGTTGATCTGCTCGGGCGCCATGTAGGTGATGGTGCCGAGCATCATGCCGGTTCGGGTTTGCACGCTCTGGGCCACGTCGCGCACGCGCGCCACGCCGAAGTCGAGCACCTTGATGCGTCCATCCGGAAGGCAGAAGAGGTTGTCGGGCTTGATGTCGCGGTGGACGATGCCCTCGGCGTGGGCGGCGGACAGCACATCGAGCAGCTCGTCGACCATGTGCAGCAGTTCCGGCGGCTTCGGCGGTCCCAGCCGATCGCAGCGGCCGGCCAGGGATTCACCTTCGAGCAACTCCATGACCAAAAAGGGGCAGTCGTCCTCGGTGACGTCGATATCCCGGATCTCCACCACGCCCGGATGCACGAAGCGATTGGTCGCGCGGGCTTCCTGGTCGAAGCGCGCGCGCAGCTCGGGCGAGCGTGCGATCTCCGGATGCAGCACCTTGATCGCGTCGCGCCGTCCGATGCGGTGCACGCCCACGTAGACCGCGGCCATGCCGCCAGCGCCGAGCAGCCGCTCCAGCGTCCACTTGCCCGCGACCACGGTGCCGGTTCGGTCGACGAAGTTCACCCCGCCGCCTCCCGCGCCGCAAACGCTCGCGGGCGCCGCCCGGCGTTGCCCGGTGCCATCGGTCCACGGTGCTGCCCGCGGGTCGAGACCGCTCGTCGCCGGGCCTTCAGCTGGGGAGATGCAAAAGCCAGCATCAAGGGCTTAAGCCTATCGCAAGCACTCCCCAATTGCGTACGCGGGGTCTGCGGTCTGGCGCGATGTGTCAGTCGGTTCCGGGTTTTTCGGCTCTACCGTGCGCGGAAAACCTGCTCTTTTGTCTAGTCATCCCTGCGCCAGCGCAATTATCGATGCCACCCCACCTTGCATTCACCCACACGGCAGTGAAAAAAAGGTACAGTGCTTGAACGAACGCTGGGTGCCGTCTCGTCCAAGGGTATCGAGGCCGGCTCCTGGCGTGCCACCCGCGCGGTGTGCCGCCGGCCTGCGGAACCTCGTTCAACCCTCGTCCTGGCCCATCGAGTGAAATCCCTGCCCCTCAGCGTTCGTTCCACGTTGGCTCTGGCCGCGAGCGCCCTATTGGCGCTGCCCTTTGCTGCGGGCACCGCCCAGGCCTTTTCGAGCCCCTCGAGCTATCTGTTGGAGCCGGAGGTGGGTGGCGGTGGCGGGCGTTGGTTCACGGGATCGCCCGCCGATGGCTACGGCTGCGACGTCTGTCACGAGGGCGGCGAAGCAGCCGACCTCAGCGTGTCGGGCCTGCCCTCGGGGCGGGCCATACCCGGCAGCTCCTACGAGGTGACCATCAGCTGGCCATTCGAAGTGGAACACGTGGCGATGGTGGTGGAACTGACCGACGAGTTCTCCCAGCCGGTCGGCGAGCTGTCGCTCAAGGCTCCCACCGCGATGCAGCTCGATGAGCTGTGCGGGCCGGATTTCGGTGGCTTCCCCGCCACCGAGCTGCACCAGACCGAGGACGGTCGTCAGCTCGTCAGTCTGATCGACTGCGGCGCCCGGGTCGTGCGCTTTCAATGGACCGCCCCCCAGGTCTTCACCGGCACGGCCTGGCTGAGCGCGGGTCTGGTCGTGTCCAACGAGGATGCCGCGGCCACCGGCGATGGCGTCACCTTGGTTCACCTTCCGGTCGCCGGAACACAAAACTCCCAGGCGACGCGAGAGTTGCTGGAGGGGAGCTGCAGCGTGAACGCGGCGCCCGGTGGCCGCGGCGCGTCTGCCATCGGCTACGGATTGATAGTTTCCTGCGTGCTCGTGTTGATGCTGCGAGCCCGACGCAGCGGGATCGCGAAAGGAGCGGTGCGATGCAGAACCGATCGGCGATGATTCGAGAGCGTTCGAAGTCAGTGAAGTCCCAGGCGGTCCATGCTGCGTTGCTGGTGTCGCTCGCCCTGCTTGCAGCCGCCTGCGTTGCCGCCGAAGGCGAGCCCGCTTTGGGAGAGGTGATGGCCACGCCCGGGCTTCCCATCGACAGCAGCGCCTATCAGCCCTCGGCCGCCGGACCGAACGCGGCCGCGGCCAACGGCGTCGCACCCGGGGCGCCCACCACGGCAGCTGGCGCGGCACCCGCTCCGGCAGGCAACGACCCGGCAGCGGCCATGGGCAGCGATCCGGCAGCAGCAGCCATGGGCAGCGATCCGGCGGCCTCGGGTGCCGCGGGTGCCCCCGCCGACGCCACGACCGACCCGGCCGCCACCGGTGCCGCGGGCGCGGCTGCCGCGACCGACCCGTCCGCCACGATCGACCCGTCCGCCGCCGCGCCGGCGTCGGCACCGGCGTCCGGCGGCACGCTCACGATTTCTTTCACCACCGTCGACCTCCGCGGTCGCTACGCGCCGCGCAACATCGGCGCCGTCTGGGTCGCCACCGGCAGCGGCTCCTTCGTCAAGACGCTGGAGCGCTGGGCCGGTGTGCGCGCCAATCACCTGAGCAAGTGGAATGCGGCTTCGGGCGGCTGGTCGTCCTTCTTCGGCTTCGGCGCCACCGACGACGAACTCGACGCCGTCAGTCGCGCGACGCTGACCTCCCACCAGATGCATAGCCTGACCTGGGACATGGTCGGCAACGACGGCGCGGTGGTTCCCGACGGCTCCTACAAGGTCATGGTCGAGATGACCGACAACGAGACGGGCTCGGCCGTCGGCGAGGTCGCCTTCGACAAGGGTCCGGGCGCCGTGAATCTCAGCGGGCAGACCTCGGCCGCGTTCACCGGATTCAACCTCGACTACCAGCCCTGAATCACCCGAGGCGATGCAATAACCGCCAGCTTGCGGTATGGAGCATTGCGCTGCACCGCCGCCGTGGCTTCGAGTTCCGCCCGACGCGCCCTGCGCTACCACCACGTTCTGGAGCACCCGCCCCTAGCCTGCCCGCACCCCTGACAAGGCCTTCGAGCGTTGTGCACCGCCATTGCTGCGAGCGGCGGCGCTCGAGCACCACAGGCCCGCGTTTGCCTTGCCATGCCTCGCTACCCCAAGACCGCGCGAGAAAATCGAAGCTCTCGAGCCGCCCGCCCGCGTGTGAACTCCTTGCACGGCCGCGCGCTCGGTGGGCTACTTTTGGCTGTCTGCGTGCTGCTGATGCCGCGCCCGGGGATCGCCGAGGATCAGGCGGCGGTGGCCACCTACGTGCGACGGGATAGCGATCGCACCCTGGTGGTCGCACCGCGCCTGCGTCTGCGCACCGGGGTCACCGAAGCCACCCACCTGAACATGGTCTACGCCGTCGACGTCTGGACCAGCGCCTCCATCGATATCATCTCCTCGGCTTCGCCCTATCCGGTGACCGAGCAGCGCGACGAGGTCGATCTTTCGGTTGACCACGAGTTTAGCGATATCACCGTCACCGCCGCCTATCGCTACTCGCGCGAGCCCGACTACGTGTCCCACGGCGGTTCGGGAGGTTTCGGCTACGACTTCGCGGACAATAACTCCACCATCGCCGTCGGCATCTCCGGCAGCAGCGATAGCGTCGGTCGCGCCGGCGATCCCAACTTCGATCGCTCCGCCAGCACCTTCGGCTCTCGCCTCGCCTTCACCCAGGTTCTGGATGTCGACACGGTGGCCCAGGGCATCTACGAGTACAGCCGCATCGGTGGCTATCAGAGCAGTCCCTACCGCTTCGTTCCCATCGGCGGCGCCAACTGCACGGAAAAGATGTCCAAGAACGCTGCGATGGACGTCGCAGTCGACCCTGCGACGGGCATCCCGCTGGACCCGGCAGCGGCCGGCGTATTCCAGACGCAGCTGGCGAGCCTGTGTCCCCCCGAGCACAACCCGACCCTGAGACAGCGCCACGCCATGAGCGCGCGCGTGCGGCGCTCGCTGGGCGAAGCGCTTTCGGCCGGACTGACCTATCGCTTCTACCTGGACGACTGGGGCATCACGTCCCACACCGTCACCGCAGACATGGGCTACATGCTGAGTGAGCGCACCATGCTGGGCGCGCGCTATCGCTTCTACACCCAGGGCGCCGCCGACCATTATCGGAGCTTCTACGAGATCGAGCTGCCCTACCTGACGCGCGACAAGGAGCTGTCGCCGCTGACCGGCCATCGCCTGGTGCTGGAGCTCGAACACGCCATCCCATTTCCCGACGAGCGCAAGCTGGTAACCAGCGCCTCGGTCTCGCCGCTCCTCTACTTCTATCCCGACTTCCCCCTGCGCGAACGCATCAGCGGGGTGGAGTTCAACCTGGCCCTCTCGTTGACCCTATGACGATGCGCTGCGCCGATCCGAACGCCCTGGCACGTGCGGCCCTCGTCGCGGGTTTCGTGCTGCTTTCGCTGTGGCTCGTGGCTCCCGGAGTCAGCGCCCAGGGCGCGACGGTCTGCGTGATCCGCGTCGACCCGGCGGCGGAGGGTGATGCGGCGGCCATCGAGCGGATGCTCGGTGGCGTCGCGGTCGTGCCCGACCCGGGCTACTACGCCGAAAGCATGAACCGGGGCCTCGACCCCACCGGCGACATGGCGATGCAGCAGCTGGTGCCGCCCCTGGGTGTCACCATGGCGCTGGCACCCGTCAGCACCGATGGCCAGCAGCTGTGGATCGATTTTCGCCATGGTGCCACAGGGGCGGGTCTCGGTGTGGAGGCCATCCCGCTCGAAGGTGGCTACATCGGCGCCCAGGGGCAGCAGCAGCTGCAGGCCCTGGTCGGCCAGAAACTGCAGATGGTCATGGGCGGGGGCGGCCCGTCGGGTTTCACCGGTGGTGAAAGCGCATCCGACATGGGCTCGATGGATGCTGAAGCAGGCGGCGAAGGGGATGCGGCTTCCGGCGAGAGTGAGGCGTTCGGCGAGCTGGCCGCGGAGCTCGGCATGGGCAGCCGCGCGATCAGCTGGCCGACCGCAGCCGGTCGCGACTCCGCCGACACCGGCTCCTTTCTGGCGGGCGGCGTGCGGGCGCGTTTCGCCTTCGGCGCCCGCGCCGGTTTTTCCTTCGGCCCGGAGTTCGCCTACCAGACCTCCATCGGACACGACGTCAAGGAGCTGCACATCGGCGGCGGAAGCTACGACTACGTGATCCGCGCCCATCGCTTCGAGGCGGCGCTCGTACCGCGCATCGCCTTCGATGACGACGGTGAATTCCGCCTCGAATTCGCGCTTGGCTACGGCGTGCGCAACCTGCGTCCCGAGTCCCACGACACGCTCACGCCGGCCTTCAGCGTCTCCGGTCCCCTCGTGCGCCTCGGCTTGAACATTCCCCTGGCCGGTCGCGCCCTACGCGTGCAGCTGCGCCCCGAGGCCCAATGGCTGGCCAGCGTGGGCGAAGGACTCGAGCAGCGCGGCGTGCAGTCCGGCGGCCTGGGTTACGGCTTCGAGGCCGGCCTCGCGGTGGGTGTACTGGACCCCATCGATTTTCACGCCAGCTACCGCATGGTGTGGGCGAGCTACGACACCCGCATCGGTGCGTCGGCCGAGGACAGCGAGAGCTTCTTGATGCTGGGCGTGGGGAGGGCGCTATGAGTCGTCTGCGTTTGATGCTCTTTTGGGCGCTGCTGCTGCTGGCCGGCTGCGCCGAAGACGATGGCGCGCTGCTCATCGCCCAGCCCGATCGGGCGCAATTCGAGGCCGAGGTTTACCCCGTGCTCCTGCGCGACTGTGGTTTCGACCAGTGCCACGCCTCGCGCGAGCGCTTCTTCCAGGTCTTCGGACCCGGCCGCGCCCGCTACTCGCCGGACCTGCGTTCACTCGATCCGCCGGGCATGGCCGAGTTGGACCACAGCTACCAGCGGGCGCGCTCCATGATCGACCCGGTCAACCCCCAGGCCAGTCTGCTGCTGGTCAAGCCGCTTTCGGTCCAGGCCGGCGGTGCGGGGCACCAGGGCATCGACAGTCTGGGGCGCGACGTCTACCAATTCGACGCCGACCCGAGCTATCTCGTGCTATTGAATTGGGTGTTGACCAGCGCCGGCGTACCCACGGCCGGCGCCACTCCCCAGCCGACCCCCCAGCCCGGCCCTCTGCCGGTCCCGGCGCAACCATGAAGTCTTCACACAAGCGAATCTCGTCGACCCGCGCAGGGCTGGTTGCTGCGGCGCTCGTGGCCTGCGCCGTGCTCGGAGGCTGCGCCACCGTGGCGCCCTACGAGCGCGAGACCCTGGCCCGGCGCGACATGGAACTCGAAGGCAACGAGGACATGCGCGCCGGTGAGCAACACGCCAACGCCTACCGCGAGGGATCCTCGGGCGCCGAAGGCGCCAGCGGTGGTGGCTGCGGCTGCAACTGAGACGCTTGTCGTAGGGGATGCGACCGGCGGCGTCAGCGCGTCGTGAACTGGATGACCTTGCCTTCCGGATCGATGGCGCCGACGAACCGGGCGTGCCCGAGGTCGACGAGATCGCGACCCTGGATGCCTTGCGCCTGCAGACGCTCGCGCCTCGCCGCCACGCTCTCCCTTGCGAAACACTTCTTCGCCGGCACCTGCTCCCGCGCCAGCGGCGGCTCTGGCCATGGTCTTCGCTCCGTCTGGGTCGCCCCGGTGTTTCGGGACGTGGCCACCATGGGCGTCACTCGGCGCTGCTGTCGCTCGCCATTCGTTGAAGCGCGCGCCTCAGCCGCCGGCGCGCTGGCGCTTGCCGTGGCGCGCTGCCCAGCCTGCGAGTTCGGGCGGGTAGCGCACGTGCACTGCGCCGCTGGCCTGGCGTCGATGCCAGTCGCAGGGCGCCTGGGGCACGCTGCCTTCGATGAAGAGTTCGCGCTTTTGGTGTGGGCAACCGGCCGCCGGGCGCTTGCCCGACAGCGGACATACGGCGGCGGCGACCAGGCCTTCGGGCGCCTCCGGTAGCTGCAGCGGTCGACCCGCGCTGGCCAGGAGCAGGGCGGTCCGGGCCAGGGGGGCGGCCGCTTCCATGCCCGACAGGCCGCGGGTGGGCTGGCCGTCGAAGCGACCGGTCCAGGCCGCGGCCGTGAGCTCAGTGGTGGCGAAGATGGCCACGGTGTCGGCAAAGCCCCGCGCGGTGCCGGTCTTGACCGCGACGGGATAGGGAAGGTCGGCGGCCAGCTCGGTGCCAAAGACCTTCCGCCGCGCTTCGGGGTCGGCCAGCATGTCGAGGGTGAGCCAGGCGGCCTGGGCGCTGACCACGCGCTGCTCGGGCGGCGCGGGCGAAAGCAGCGGTGCCTCCCCGGGAGGCGTGAAGCGAAGCAATCCCTGGGCGTGGGTGGCCATGCCGTCGCGCACCAGAAAGCCATAACTCGCAGCCAAGTCGAGCAGGCGCACCTTGGCCGAGCCCAGGGCCAGGCGCGGGCCGTAGTCGTCGATGTCACCCTCCAGGCTGCCGACGCCCGCCCGCCGCAGGGTGTCCATCACCGCGCCGATGCCCACCTTTTCCAGCACCTGCACGGCGGCTAGGTTGTAGCTGCCGGCCAGGGCCTGGCGGTAGCGCGAGGGACCGTGCTCGCGCGGTGGCAGCTCGCGCACGCGATAGGCCGAGGCAACGTCGAAGGCGTCGAAGGCGATGCTGGCGGGGCTTTCGCCGCGTTCGATGGCGGTGGCGTAGACGAAGGGCTTGAGCGCCGAGCCCGGATGGCGCCTGCGGGTGACGATGTTGAGCTGTCCGCCAGGGAGATCGAAGCCGGCCGAGCCCACCATGGCCAACACTTGCCCACTTTGACTGTCGAGCACCACGGCCCCGGCCTGCTCGGCGCCGCGGGCCCTGAGCGCATCCACGTGCTCGCGCACGCGGCGCTCGAGAGCGCGGTTGAGTTCGAGATCCAGCGTGCTTCGCACCACGCCGCCGCGCGCGCGCAGCTCTTCCGGTAGCTCCTGCAGCAGCCAGTCGACGAAGTGTCCGGCCTCGAAGCTCGAATCCGCCCGCGCGAATTCAAGTGGCTCGGCCGTCGCGCGCTGCGCTGCTGCGGCCTCGAGCTTGCCCTGCTCGACCAGCAGCGACAGCAGGTGCTGGCGTCGGCGCAGGGCGCGCCCGCGGTGGCGCGTGGGATCGTAGTAGCTGGGGTTGCGCGGCAGCACGGTCAGCAAGCTTGCCTCGCCAAGCGAGAGCGACGCGGCGGGCTTGCCGAAGTAGCGGCGGGCGGCGGCGTCGATGCCGTGGGCGCCGTGGCCGTAATAGGCGCGGTTGAGGTATTGCTCGAGAATTTCGCGCTTGCTGAGCACGCGCTCGACCCGCAGCGCCAGGTGCATCTCGCGCAGCTTGTTCGTCAGGGTGCGCGGTTTGCCCGGCGAGTGCACCATGCGCATCAGTTGCATGGTCAAGGTGGAGGCGCCATATTCGATGCCCCCGGCCCGCAGGTTGAGCACCAGCGCGCGCAGCACGCTGTAGGGGTCGATGCCTTCGTGTTCGAAGAAGCGCTGGTCTTCGCTGGCCAGGAGCGTCAGAATCGCGTGGGAGCTGATGCGCTCGAGGGGTACCCAGGCGCTGCGGCCCTCGCGCGCTCCTCCTCTTCCGCCGGCCGGCAGTCGCCGCAGCACCCGGCCGTTGCGGTCCTCGATGATCAAGGGTTCGCCGCCCTCGGGGTACAGCGATTCGAGCGGGTAGGGCAGAAAGCTCGAGGCCAAAAGCAGCGTGAAGCCGAGGCAAAAGAGCGGTGCCAGGCTGCGGCCCAGGACCTTCAGTGCGCGCTTCATGGCTTCACCTGGAGTTTCATGGCCGCGGTGGAGGCGAAAAGCCCCGGCTCGTACATGGCCTCGGCCCGCGCTGGCGCCGCCGTGAACTGTCCGGCCACCGACGCGCGCATCAGGTATTCGTAGACGTGGGTTCCGGCCGGCAGCCGATCGGAGAAGGCCCAGACGGCATCATCGCGCAGGGCGTGGTGATCCCAAATGCCGTAGCCATCGTCGTATGCGTGGTCGTAGTCCCGCTGTCGCTGACCGCCCTCCGTCGCGAGCTTGCCGTTGACCGCCTCGAAGCCCGCCGGCAGCGCGTCGCTGAGGGCCAGGTAGTAGACGCTCTCGCTGGACTTGACGCGTAGTCGTACCTTGACCAGCTGGCCGCGGGTGACCCGCTCAAGGGCTGTTCCGCTTTCGGGGTCCAGGTATTCGCGCTCCACATGCAGCACGTCGGCCTGGGGCTCGGGCGCCTTGACCTCGCGAACGAAGTGCTGTCTCAGGCTCAGCTGCACCGGCTGGCTGCTGTCGAGTCCCAGCCGGCCGCCGCCGAGTTTGGTCAGTGGGCGACTCAGGCGCAGCACGGCCGGACCCTCGATGCGCTTTTCGAGCAGGCGCTTGCCGTCCAGCGTGACCGCCACCGTGGCCACTTGCCCCTCGAGGCTGCGGGCGTAGTCGGCCAGGGCGATCAGGGCGTAGAGGTTTTCCTGGGTATTGCCGAAGCGGCCACTCCGTCCGCGCGCCGAAAGCAACTCCTCGACCAGGGGTCGAATGCGCGGGTGGCCAGGTGCCGCCTCGATCAGCGCCGAAAGCGCGATGGCGCGGTCGCGGGTATTGCTGCTCATGTAGCGCGCCCGACCTTCCGACGGCCAGCCGCCGAAGCCCTGGTCGCCCCCTTCGAGGGCGTTTGCCAGCTCGGCCAGCAGCCCATCGCGCTGGGTGCTCTTGGCACCGCTGCGCGTCAGCGCCCGCAACAAAAATGCCTTGCCGTAGACGGGCAGCGCCGAGCGCGCTTCGAAGAGGCGCGCCAGCAGGCCCTGGTCGACCCGATCGTGGACGGCCAGAACGTGGGCCGCCATGGCCATGGTGGCGATTTCACCTCCGGGTGAAAGCGACCGCTCGGCGCCGTTGGCCCAGTCGCGCAGGGCATCGAGGCCCTTTTCGAGCGCGCGGGCCTCGACCTTCACGCCGGCGCGCTGGGCCTCGGTCAGGCCCATCATGGCGTAGGCCGTCAGGTGGGGGCGTTCGGTGCCGCCGGGCCACAGGCTGAAGTGGCCGTCGTCGTGTTGGTGGCGCAGCACCTTGGCCACGCCCTGCTCGATGAAGCGCTCGAGCTTACCGTCGCGTAGTTCGGCGAGTTTCATGCTGCGCGCCAGGTCTTCGACCTTCACCAGCGGAATCACGCCTGAGAGGGTCTGCTCCAGGCAGCCGTAGGGGTAGCGGATCAGATAGCGCAGGCTCGGCTCCAGCGACGCCAACCCGGTTTGGTCCACGCGTAGCTCCAGGCGGCTTTCCTCGGGCAGTACCTGCTCGGGCCAGCTGAGATCGAAGCTCTTTGCGCCCTGTAGCGTCCCTGCATGGAGGGTCGACCATTCGCTGTGCAGCGGGCGCTCGATGGGCAGGCGCTTCTCAAAGGCGTCGTGATGTTCGCCCAGCTGCACCGAAAGCAAGACCCGCGCCTCCGAGCGCTTGCCCGCGCTGACGGCGAAGAGCGCGGCCTTGCTCTCGCCGGCCTCGAGCGCCACGCGCTGCTCTCCATCCTTGGCCCAAAGGCCCTGGGTCTCGAGCGTGACCAGGGCTTCGCCCGCCGCGCCGCTGCGATTGTGGATCACGGCGCCCACCCACATGCGATCGCCGCTGCGCGCAAAACGCGGTAACACGGGCTTGGCCACAAGCGCCTTGCTCACAACGATGCGGTGGTCACCGCTGCCGAAGCGAGCGCCGCGGTCGGCGGCCACCGCCATCAGGCGAAAGGTGGTGAGGTTGTCGGGTGCAACGAACGCGAAGCGGGCCTCACCGCGGGCGTCGGTGGTCAGCGCCGGCAGCCACAGGGCCGAGGCCAAAAAGCGCGAGCGCACGCGGGGGCTCTCGCCTCCCGGTCCATCGCCGCCCTCCTCTTCGCCGCCGTCGGCGCCGTCCGGGGCATCGAGGCGCGCCACGCGCGTCCAGTTGGTGCTGTTGTCGATGCCGAGGCCAAAGGGCGCGTAAAAAGCGGCCATGGGGTCGGGTGTCTGGTAGTTGATCAGGGCCAGCACGCCCTGATCGGCGGCCGACAGGCTCAGCTCGGCGCGCACAGGCCTGTGCCCGTCGCGCACGCGCACCGTACCCATCACGCGCTCGCCGGGCTCGTAGCTCGGCTTGTCGGTCGCGATCTCCACCTGAAGCCGCTGCTGCTCGGCGCTGACGGTCAGCTCGACCACGCCGAGCTTCATGCTCGGCCGGTAGCGGTCGCCCTGGCCACGACGGCCTTGCACCACGGCCACAGAGGCATAGACGTTGGGCGCGTGCTCGCTCGACAGCGCCACATCGATGGCCTCCCCGGAACTCCCGGGCTGCACCACGAAGGCTTCGACAATGCCGGCGCGCTCGAGCGTGACCAGCACGCTGGCGCCGGCGGTGTCGGCTCGCGGCAGGAGCTTGGCCTGTTGTCCGGGTTGATAGCGATCGCGGTCGGCAATCACCGAGATGCGCTCGGAGCCGTAGTCGGCCCAGGCGCCGGCGCCGCTGCCGTAGATCCACAGCGGGCTCGAGGCCGCCACGCGCGTGCCGCGGCCGTCGTTGGCCTCGAGGGTCACCACGTACTCGCCGGTCTCCTCGACGCGTAGGTGCTCGGCCCGGGTGCCGGTGGTCAGCGTCAGCGCGCGCGTCCAGAGCGTCTTGTGCTCGCGCTTGCAGCTGCTGTAGACGCGATAGCGGCCCTCGTAGTCGCACTTCCAGCTGCGCTTGGTCAGGCTCAGCGTTGCGCTGCCCGCCATGGGTTGCCCGTCGCGGTCGAGGGAGACCAGCTCCAGGTTCACATCGCTTCCGGCCCGGTAGGCCCAGCGGCCGTGGCGCAGGCCCAGGTAGCGAAAGCTTCGGTGGGCGGTGGCGACGATGCGCTTGCTCACGCTCTGCCCGCTGGCGTCCTGGACCCGCAGTCGCAGCAGGTAGTCCTGGGGGCCATCGAGCGACTCGGCCCGATCGCGCAGCTCGATGTGAACGCGGCCGTTCTCGTCGGTGCGGGCCGTGTCTTCGGTGACGTAGTGGGTATCGCCTTCGTAGGCGTCGTAGAAGTCGTAGAAGTCGTCGTCGGTGGCGGCCTCGTCGAAATCGAAGCGGTCGTAGCCGGCAAAGCGTGCACGGTGAGGCCTGCGCTGCACCTCCCAGTGAACTTCGGCGTTTTTGACCGGCGCGCCGAAGAGGTAGCGTACCTCGAAGTCGAACTTCATGGCTTCACCCAAAGTCATGGGATCGCGCTTGGCTCCCTTGGGCTCGGTGATCTCGAAGCCCACGGCGCGGAACTCTTCGACGCTGAAGTTTTCGCGGAAGCTCTGGCCGCCGAGTTCGGCGCGCACCGTGTAGTCGCCGAGGTCGGCGGCCTCGGGCAGGGCCAGGTCGAAGTGGAAGCCGCCGAAGGCGCTGAGCTTGAGCTTCCTGTCGTAGATGCGCTCGCCGCGCGGATCGTCCACCGTCACCGCCACCCGGCGCGCGCGCGGCAGCCGTGGCGGCTCGGCCACCGCCACCTCGCGCAAAAGTCCCTTGAAGTGCACGGTTTCGCCGGGTCGGTAGATGCCGCGATCGCTCTGGATCAGGCCGCGGATGCGCGTGAGGCCGGGACTGCGATCGCTGTGCACGCCAAAGTTCCAGGCCTGCAGCCCGTCATACCAGCGCCCATCGACGATGGCGCGGTCGTCGTCTTTTTCGACCACAGCCAGAAGTCGCTGTCCGTAGGCGCCCAGGGCATCCTCGCGCGTGCGGGGCTTGCTGCGCGATAGCAGCTCGGTCGTGCCGGGCGTGTGCACAAGGCCCGAGGCATCGCTTGTACCGCTCCAAAGGCGTTTGCCCTCGCCGTAGAGCACCACCTGCGCGCCGGCGACCGGTTGACCGTCGGATAAGCGGGTCACCCAGACCAGACCCGAAGCGGGACCGGCCTTCATCAGCACGCCCAGATCTGTGACGTTGCCCAAAAGGCGGTAGGGCTGGCGCCGGTAGTAGCGGGAGTCGTCGCCTTGGACCTCGGGAGCGCGCAGCTCCGCCAGGTAGAGCCCGCCCCTGGCCTTACTCTTGTTGCTGCTGCGGCACAGCTCGGGCAGATCCAGGTGCGTCAGCGTCCACTTGTTCTTGACGTCCGAGAGCTTCACCTCGCGCTCGACCAGGCGCAGCCCCAGACCTTGAAAGTCCAGGGGCTCGTCCTCGTCCCGGTAGTGGTAGGGGCCGTAGCTGATGCCGGCCGCCAACACCGAGGTGATCTTCGAGGCCGGCACGGCGGCGCAGGCCAGCGAGACGCGGCCGACATTGCGCGACCACAGGGGGTAGGGCTCGCCGCGGGCCTCGATGGCGTAGATGCCGGTCTGCACCTGGACCCGCGGCTTGGCGTCGGTGGTCTCGAAGCGCTGCACGAAGTCGCGGCCGAGGCGCTGGCCGAAGCGGTCGCGCAGTTCGCCGTCGACCCGCAGCTGGTAGCGGGTGGTGGCTGCCAGATCGATCTCGGCGCTGAAGCGGCGCGGTCCGCGCGCCACCCAGGCCTGCTCGAAGCCCTTGACCTCGGGTTTGATCGTGACCTTTTCCTTCAGCTCATCGAGCGAGACCGGTGTGGCGAAAGTCAACTCGAGCCGCAGTTCATCCGGCGTCACCTTGCCGCTGCCCGAGGGGATGGCCAGCGTGACGCCGGCATCGGGCCGCACGGAAAAGAGCATGGCGAAGGGGGTGGCCAGGGGTTCGTTGCCGCCGTCGGCCGGCAGCCCCTGGCATTCGAAGAGATATCCCTCGCCCTGCTTCAAGGCCTCGGCGGTGGCCAGCTCGATGCGACTGGCCACGCGCTCGGGCTCGGGGGTCTCGAGCTTCACCCCATGCTTTCCGTCATCGGAGTGCAGCGAGCAGTGCTCCAGCACGTCGGCGGCCCTGACGGCGTCGCTGGCCTCCAGCCACAGCTCGGGTTGACTGGCAGTCCATTCACTGTCCAGGCCGGCGACGCGCTCGATGCTGAGCGGCCGGTGCACGAAACTCAGGGGCTCAGTGCGATCGAGGCGCGCGTGGAGGGGCGCCTTCAGCGAAAGCGTGTAGCGGGTGGCCGCCCGCAGCGGCGAAAGCGGCTCGACCTCGAGTGTCTGGCGGTCGCGATAGCGGGCTCGAAAGTGCAGGGCCGGCTCGATCGAAAGCGGCGCCTGCGCAAGCCAGGCGCCCACGGCCTCTGCTTCGACCACGGGCGCATCGAAACCGATGCGGATCGGGTTTTGCGTTGCAGCCCCGTCGTCCGCTTCAGGCGCGTCCGAAGCGCCGTAGTCAAAGCTGACCACGTGCAGCGCCTGCTGGGCGCCCCGCCCCAGGCCCGCGTCCACGCTCTTGCAGCTTATCAGCTGCGCGATGACAAGAATAAACCACCAATCGATCAAGCGCCCCATGGCGACCCTCCGGCTTCGGAATGAGTTCCCCCCCAAAGAGAGCAAGAGGGGTGCCAAGGTCGGGCTGTGGCAATTGCGGGGAAAAGTGCCGCGCGCCCGGGCGCGCCGGTGCACTCGGCTCGGATTTACAGCATGGTGCTATAAATCATGGCTTCTGCGCGGGGGCCTCAGGAGCCGCAACCGCCGCCGCAACCGCCGCCGCAGCTGCTGCCGCAAGAACTTCCACCACAGCTGCTGCCGCAGCTGCTGCTGCCGCTGTCGCCCCCGCTGTCGCCGCCGAAGAAGCTCGGGAAGAAGCCGCCGCCGCTGTCGCCGCTGCTGCTTCCGATATCGCTGCCGCCGAAAGTCTCGAAGCAGAGGAGTTCGGCCGCGTAGGGTGCGGAGCCCGCGTCGCGCTCAAGCGCGTGGCGCAGCCGTGGCAGCACGCGCAGGGCCTCGGCCGGTCCCGGTGGCAGCGGAGTGTCCATGGCCTGTGGTGGTTCACGATCGACGAGACGCCGGTAGCGCCGCTCGAGGTTTCGCGCCACCTGCAGGCTACAGGGCCAGACCCGCGCGAGGTTTCGCCAGCGCTTTTCGATCAGGCCCTGCGCGTAGTGCTCCAGGCGGGCTGGTTCCAGGCCCGCGAGCATCGCGCGCTCCGAAGGTGACAACTCGTAGTCGGCCAGGGCTGCCTTCGGATCGGCCTTGAAGCGTCGCCGCAGCGCCGCGTCGGTGGAAAGCGCGACCAACGCTTCTTGATAGGCCGCCAGCACGATTGCAGTTTGGCAGCGGCGGGGCGTGCGAACAAGCACTGTCGCGGGAGCTTTCGGGGGGCTGGCCTGCGATCGGCTGCTGCTCCTTCGGGGCCGGGCGTGCCGGGCGTCCTCGCCACGTACCTTCATGAAGCATCCGGATTCGACCCCAGCTCCGCTACGGCCCCGTAAAGCTCACGTCCTGCTCCACCGTTTCCCCGTCGGCCACGGTGATGGTGGTGTCGCCCTCGGCTTCGTAGACGGTGGCCAGGTTGTCGTCGGGCTGGTTGGGATCGAGGACCTCGACGTAGAGCGACCACTGGCCCGCATCGACCATGGTGATCTCGTAGCCAAAGGTGGGCGTTTCGCAGACCGAGACGATGTCGAAGAGGTTTTCTCCCAATACGCCAGATTGCAGGCCGTCGGCCCCGATCATCAGGTTGAGCTGGTAGCCCCGGTCGAGGCCGTCGGGCAGGGTGCCGGTGCCACGGATGGTCGCGGTGCCCGCGTGGCCGAAGGGGGAGCCGACGAAGTCGCAGCCCATTTGGATGCCGAAGAGGTCGAGCAGGTCGGCGCTGGGGTCGCCGGCTGCCCCTGCGGCACCGTCGGTAGCTGCGGCGCCCGCTGCGCCGTCCATGGTGGCGGCTTGGCCTCCGCTTCCGTCGCCTCCGCTGCCGCCCGCTGCGCTGTCAGCCGGCTCGCCGGTTGCAGGAGCTGTTGAATCGCCCGCGGTCGTATTGGAGGAATCGCCGTCGCCGCTGCAGGCGCTGGCGAGGAGCACCAGGGAGAGTAGGGGCGACAGAAGCATGGGGGGTGTGGGGGGCATGGGGGCAGTCTAGCCTCGCCCCCCACGCCTCACCACAGCGCTCGCCCGGAGAACCTCACCCGGCTGCGGCGCCCGCCGCCACTCCGTGTCATGATCGCCCACTTCCCCGCCCGCCCGAAGCTTTCCCATGCGCCTCCGGCTCTCCCTCTACTGGCTCTTCGCCACCGGCGCGCTCGGCGTCTTCTTTCCCTACTTCACGCTCTATCTGCGCGAAAACATCGGCCTCGGAGGGCAAGAGCTGGGTCTGGTGATGGCGATTCCACCCCTGGTCGGAAGCATCGCGCAGCCGCTTTGGGGGCAGCTGGCCGATCGCAGCGGCTCGCGCACGCGCACGCTTTCGATCTTGGCCCTGTGCGCCGCTTTTGGTTATGCCGGGCTGGCGCTGCCCCACGACTTCGCCAGCGTGGCGGTGGCCACGGTGCTCTTGGCGGTCTTTTCGACGCCGCTGGTGCCGATCGCGATGAGCGTGACGCTCGGAGCGCTCAGCGATCAGGGGCCGCTGGCTTTCGGGCGCGTGCGCGTCTGGGGCACGCTGGGCTTTCTGGTGGCGGTGGTGGGCTGTCCGCCCCTGCTGGGCGCGGTGGAGGCCGCCCTGGGGCTGCGAGCGGAGGCCGGTGGACCTTCGCGGCCGGGGCTGCACCTGATCTTCCTGCTGGGTGCGCTGCTTCTGATTGTCGCCTCGCGCATGGCGGCGCGACTACCGGGCCATGCCAGTCTATCGCTGCGCGCCTCGCGCGGTGACCTGGGTGCGCTGCTGCGCCATCGGGGCTATCGCAAGGTGTTGGTCTTCGTCTTCGGCAGCTACCTCTTCTTGCATGGGCCGATGTTCTTCTTTCCGGTCTACGTGCGCGAGCGCGGTGGCAGCATGGAGCACCTGAGCTACCTGTGGATCCTGATGCTCAGCCTCGAGGTGCCGCTGATGATCTACTCGGGCAATCTCTTCGAGCGTATCGGCGCCCGCGCCATGGTCGCCATCGCCACCTTCGCCGGAGGCCTGCGCTGGGTGGTCTGTGCCCTTTCGCCGTCGCTAGCCTTTGCCGCACCGGTGCAGCTGCTCCATGCATTCACCGTCGCGGGTCTCATCGTCGGCGCTTCGCTGCACATCGACGCCACCATGCCGCCTGCCCTGCGCTCGACGGCCCAGGCGGGCTTGACCATGACCGGCGCCAACCTCGGCGGCATTGCCTCGAGCACCCTGTGCGGCGCGATCTTCGATCGCCACGGCATCGATGCGATCTACCTCTTCGGTGGCGTGGGTGCGGCCCTGTGGGCGCTGACGTCGCTGCTTCTGCTGCCGGGGTCTTCGCGTTCGCGGGTAGCGCCCGCAGAGATTTTGGCCAGCGAAAGGGGGACGCGGTAGCGCGCGTGAGGCCGACGGAGGCGCCGACCGAGTCCAAGCTTTGACCATGAGTGAAGACGAACGCAGGCGTTGGATCTTCGGTTACGGTTCGCTGGTATGGCGACCGGACTTCCCCTATCTGGAAGCGCGCCCGGCGCTGGTGCACGGTTGGGCGCGGCGCTTCTATCAGGGCTCGGTCGACCATCGGGGCGTGCCCGGCGCGCCCGGGCGCGTGGTGACGCTTTTGCCCGACCCGCAAGAGCGCTGCTGGGGGCGGGCCTTTTGCGTTTCGGCCCAGATCTGGCATCAGGTGATCGACCGCCTCGACGCGCGCGAAGTCGGCGGCTACGAGCGGGTGGAGCTTCGCCTGCGGCTCGATCCGGTGGCCGACGTCGGGCGGGCGCCCGCGTTGCAGCCGGCCCTGACCTACATCGCCACCGAAGACAACGAAAACTACCTGGGCCCGGCCCCGCTCGAAGCCATCGCCGCCCAGGTGCTGGGGGCGCAGGGGCCGAGCGGTCCTAATATCGAGTACGTACTACGGCTCGCCGAGGCCATGCGTGACATCGGCGCCGATGACACGCACCTCTACGGGCTCGAGCGGGAAGTGCGCCGGCGCATGGGGTGAGCTGCGCTGGCGGCGAGGTCTGGCGCGCTCCTGTTGCCAACACTACCGTGGTAGCTGAACCTGTTCCCCGGGGTTCGCATTCTTCCCGTCTGAAATGGGCACTTCGGGCTCCGCGGCGGTGGCCGGACGCGGGGTGCAGCACCACGCTCGCATGGGTCGGCGCCCGGCGGCTCGCCGCGGGTGAGAGAAGTCTGCCCCGGCCCTCGCCCACGGGGTAAGATTGCCGGCATCGCGGGCGAGCGGAGGCGAGCTTGCGGCCATGATGACCCAGGAGCCAAGAGATCACATGACCGAGGCGCAATCGGGCAGTCGGCACTTCACCGGCTCGACGGTGTCGCTGACGGCGATCACCCCGTTTCTGCGCGCGCTGGAAGACCGCGGCCCCGAGCTGTCCTTGCGCGCTCTGGAGCGCGGTGAGCAGGTCCTGCAGCGCTGGGGCCTGAGCGGCGAGATGCTGGCGGCCGATCACCGCCTGCGACTGCCCCACGACCTGGTCATCGAGCTGCAGCTGGACTTCATCGATCTGCTCGGCGATCCCGCAGCCCCCCTGCTCGCCGGCCAGAAGCTGCAGCCAGGCGACTACGAGTTACTTGAGTACCTGTGCGCCAGCTGCAGCACGCTGGGCGAGTCCATCGCCTGCCTGGGCCGCTACTACCCGCTGTTGATCGACGCCGAACACACGCTGGCCATCGAGGGCAACCGCGCCGAGGCTCGCTTTCGGATTCGCCCGGGCCTGCAGGCGCCGGACTCGATCCACGAGTTCGGCCTGGCCAGCAACTTCACCATGAGCGTCCTGCACCTTCAGCTCGAGGGCGCCGAGCCCTTGCTCGAAGTCTGTCTCGCCCATCCGGCACCGCCGCACGCTTCGATCTTTTCCCAGATCTTCATGGCGCCGGTGCGCTTCGGTTGCGAATACAACGCGCTGGTCTTCCCGGTCTCCATGCTCGAGCACCCGATGAAGGACGCCGATCCCACGCTGCACTCGCTGCTCACGCGACAGGCCGACAGCGAGCTGGCCGCCCTCTCGATCCATAGCGCCTTTCCAGCCCAGGTGCGCGAACACATCGAGCGAACCCTGGCGCAAGGCGCAGGTCTCGAGCAGGTGGCCGAGCGCCTGCACCTGAGCCCCAGCGCCCTGCGCACGCGCCTGCGAAGTCACGGCACCACCTACAGCGCCCTGCTCGACACCCTGCGCCGCGACCACGCCCGCCGCGCCCTGCGCCAGTCGCAGATGAGCGTCGCCGAGATCGCCCACGCGTTGGGCTTCGCCAACCCGCCCGCCTTCAACCGCGCCTTTCGCCGCTGGTTCGGCGTGGCGCCACTGGCGTTTCGCGAGGCGGCGGTCGATCACCCGGCCAGTCGCTTTTGGCGCGCGCGGGGGTGAGCACCGGGCGTCCTACGGGCTGCCTCCGAGTTCGGTCGTACAGTTAGCGACTCCGCCCCGCATTGCGCATTTGTAGTTGGCCTTTTGCCCGCAGCCCCGGACCTGGAAGATGAATGTGGACAGTTCGATCACGGTGATCTGGTCACCTGGGCAAGAAAATTCGATGCGCGCGCGGTCGCGGGCGAGGCCCGTCAGGTTTGCGCACTTCCGATCCCAGCGATGGCACTGGTAGAACTCGCTCTTGCCACATCCGTGCGCCCGATAGGTGTTGTTGGTGACGGTTTCGACGCTGGTTTCCGCTTCGCCGCACTGGAACTCGGCTTGGGCGCGGAGATGAACGAGACGCTTGAGGCCGCCGTAGCGCTGGCAGCCACCGGCCGCGAGGACGAGCAACGAGACCAATGTAGCCCAGCCGCAAAGCGTGCGTAGCATGGTAGTGGCACCGAACATCGGGGCGAGCCTGCCATAGTTCGAGCCAAAGAGAACCGCCGATCGGGGGTTCTCTTTGGCTCGCTTCCCGCATGGCAGCAGCGCACGCTCGGCCTCACTCGACGCCGACGCCATGGCCGGGTACCGTCGCCGCGTAACCAAGGACCGACGATGCTGCAACTGCTTGGATTTTCGGCGAGCAACTACTACAGCCTGGTGAAACTGGCGCTGCTCGAAAAGGGCGTGCCTTTCGAGGAAGTCGAGGTCTACACCGGCGCCGGGCCCAGCTACCGGCCCGACTACCTGGAGCTCAGCCCTCTGGGCAAGGTGCCGTGTTTGAAAACGCCGGAAGGGCCGATCAGCGAGTCGCGCTGCATTTTGCAGTACCTGGAAGTCGCCCACCCCGAGCCGGCGCTCTTTCCTACCGGGGCCTACGCGCGGGCCAAGCACGATGAACTCTACCAGGTGATCGAGTTCTATCTGGAGCTGGCGTCGCGGCGGGTCCTACCCTACGTGCTCAGCGGTCGCCAGGCGCCCGAGGTGATCAAGGCCGAGACCCGAAAGGACGTGGAAAAGGGGGCGGCCGCACTGCAGCAGCTCGGGCGTTTCGAGCAATTTCTGACCGGCGAGAGCCTGCGCGCGGTGGATCTGGCCGCCACCCTGCACATTCCAATCACCTCCTTCATGATGAAGGGGGCCTTCGGCGACGATCCGCTGGCGAAGCTCGACGGGCTGTCGGACTACCTGGCGCGCATGGAGGCCCGCCCCCACGTGCAGCGCATTCGCAAGGACACCCAGGAAAACCTGCCGAGGTTCATGGCCCACATTCGGGCGCACTACGCCAGCGCCACGTAGATGTTCTGCACGTCGTCGTCGGCGTCCATGTTCTCGAGCCAGGCTTCCACTTCTTCGCGTGCCCCGGCCTCCAGGGTCACCGGGTTCTTGGCGAGCCACGCCAGCGCCGAGGACTCGATGTTCCAACCCCGCTCCGACAGCGCCCGGCCCACGGCGTCGAGCTGGTCGGGGGCGGTCAGAAATGCCTGGGCGCCGTCGTCGGCGGGGCGCACGTCGTCGGCGCCGGCCTCGATGGCGGCTTCCTCCGGGTCTTCTCCCTGCGCGGGCGGCTGCGCCTCGATGACGCCGCGGCGGTCGAAGTCCCAGGAGACCGACCCGCTGGCCCCCTGCTGACCCTTGCGGAAGAGCACGCGCATGCTCGAGGCGGTGCGGTTTTTGTTGTCGGTCAGGCACTCCACGATCACGGGCACCTGATGGGGCGCGAAGCCCTCGTAGGTGACCAGCTCGAGATTCAGCGGGCCGTCGAGCAGACCAGCCCCCTTCTTGATCGCGCGTTCGAGGGTGTCGCGGGGCAGCGAGTGCTTCTTGGCGGTGTCGATGGCCAGGCGTAGGGCCGCGTTCAGCGCGGGGTCGGCGCCGCCGCGCGCGGCCATCATGACTTCCTTGGCGAGCTTGCCGAAAAGGCGGCCCCGCTGATCGGCAGCTGCCACCCGATGCTTTTGCTTCCACTGGGCGCCCATGGGCGCAGTGTAACCGATCGACCGCCAGGACGAGCCCACGGCGAAAATCGCCTCCAGTCGCGATTTCCGCCACCCACTTGGCGATTGCTGTCGCAGGCCCTTGAGTGTGCAAAACGCTGCCAAATGCCGGGTCCCGGTTGCGCCAGGTCAAGGCCAGCTCCGGGCGGGCCGCGTAGATTTCCGGCAGGCGAACGGGCTGCCATCCGAGGACGCGATGTCCGAGCCAAAGCGCTCACCGGTGGCCAGTTCGGTATGAGTTCCGCGGCCTGTGAGTGCCGCGGTGGTTGGGTTGATAGGAGTTGATAATGTTGGGTCATTCAATCGATTTGCGCGCCATGCCGATCGCCTTGCTCGCGCTGGCCTGGGCCGGCGCGGCCTGTTCCGGAGAGTCGGACTCGAAGCAGGGCGATGGCGCGGGCGCTTCGGCCTCGGTCACCGATGAGGGCGACGGCGCGGGAGGCGGCGGCGCCTCGAGCGCTGTCGACGCGATTCCGTGTGGCGTGGCCGAGGTGGTGATCAACGACTGCCAGGGTTGCCACAGTGCACAGATGGTCGGCGGCGCGATCCCCCTGCTCACCCACGATGACTGGCACCAGGCCTCGCCATTCTATGCCGACAAAGAGGGGCTCGAGGCGGAGACCAAGGTCTACGAGGTGGCCAAGATCCGCATCGGCGACGGCTCGATGCCCCAGGGCGCGACCCTGGCCGAGGCCGACTTCAAGGTGCTCGACGAGTGGCTGGCCGCCGGAGCCCCCGCTGGCACCGAAGACGATGCCAGCTGCATCGCAGACCTGGCCACCGCAAGCGCCACCGGCTCGGGCGATATCGTGCGCGACAAGGACGACGAGTGCGGTCGCCCCGGCGCTGAAGACCCCATCGTCGCGCGCGACGGTGAGCGCTGTTTCAACTTCTTGACGCACGGTCAAAGCGGTGTCGACGACACCACGAAGTTCCCTGTCCCCCCGGGCGAGTCCTATCACGAGATCTACTACGCGACGCCCTGGGAAAACGACGACGTGATGACGCGATTTGGCCACCAGTTCGACAGGCTCGAGGTGCTCCATCACTACTTGATCTTCACCAACAACAACAGCAGCAGGCAGCCGGGCGACGTGGCGATGAACGTGGCCGGCTCGACGCTCGGCACCGGTTCGACCCTGATCGGCGGCTGGGCCGTGGGTGGCTGCGGTCAGGAGTTTCCCGAGGATCTCGGGGGTGAGCTGCCCGATTCACCGCTGGTGATGATCCAGTGGCACATGTACAACCTCACGGGCGAGACCCAGGACGACGGCAGCGAGCTGACGATTTGCGTGGTGCCCGAGAGCGACCGCGACAACATCGCAGGGGTGACCTTCCTCGGCACCGAGTCGCTGGGTGGCATCTCGGTGGCCGGCATCTCCCTGGGCGGCATGGGTCCGGGCGAGCAGAACTTCACCACCGAATGCAAAAACGAGTCCGAGGGCAAGGTGACGCTGCTGGGCTTCACGCCGCACATGCACCTCATCGGCACCAATATGAAGACCGAGCTCAGGCGCCTGGACGGCACGGTCGAGACCATCTTCGACAAGCCCTTCAGCTTCGACTACCAGGTGGGCTACACGCTGCCCCAGCGCGTGGTGGTGGAGCCAGGCGAGACCCTGATCACGACCTGCAGCTACTTCAACGACACCGGCGCCAACGTCGGTTTCGGCGAGTCGACGGGTGCGGAGATGTGCTACAATTACGTCTCCTACTATCCGGCGGGGGCCCTGGACATTCCGGGCATCGCCAGCCTCATCGGCGCCACCAACATCTGCTGGGGCCCGGTTCTCTGAGGCGTTCGGCTGGCACAGGCCGGCGGTAGCTGGCCGCGGTCGACTGACGACGACGGACTCCAGAACTTTCTGGGGCCGTCGTTGTCGATCCATCAGGCCATGTTCCACGCGCTGCTCGCCGTCAACGCTCTGACCTGGTGTGTGATCATGTACGGCTTTGCGGTCGAGCTACGGCGGCGCGAGCCGGCTCCCCAGCGGGTTCTGGCGCACCGGGCCTGGCGGGCTTCGCAGTTCGTGGTGGCCGAGGCGCGGGCGCTGGGGCCGCTGCACCGGCGTCTTTTGCGTGCGGCGCTGCATTATCAGCAGCGGGCTGCGGCCATTGCAGGCGCGCTCGACGCCCCTCGGCGGCCTGCGGTTGGGGCTTTGCGGCTGGCTGAACTCGCGGCCCGCCCAGCGCTCGCTTCGCTGGGCCTGTCGTGGCGACAGCGTCGCGAGGAACTGTTCGAACTCGCCCACATGGTCGAGCAACTCGAGGCGCTGGGGGCTGCCACCGCGCGCTACCGCGCGGGCATCGGAAGGCTGTGGGAGCTGGACATTCCGCTGCGCTCCCTGGACTGCGGCGCCCTCGAGGCTTGTCAGTCGAAGCGGTAGCCGTCGAAGCGGTAGCCGACGGTGCCGAAGACACCGAAGGTCGAGTCGCCGTCGCCGGGGATGATGGTGCTGCGCAGATCGCCGCCGAACTCCCAGGCGCCCGAGGTGAACAGCAGGGTCAAGCCGGGTCCCAGGGTGAAGTAGACGGGCACTGTGCGGACTTCCGGTTCGCCCGGCGACTGCTTGCTGACCATGCCGACGGCCGCACCCAGCATCAGGGTCGGTCGGATGATGATGCTGTCGCTCGCCCACAGGTTGTAGCCGAACTCCGAGCCCATCAGCATGTAGTTGGCCGAGGTCTTGCGGATTACGGGGGGAATGCCCGCGGCTTCCCCGTCGTCGTGGCTGGTGCCCAGGTAGTAGAAGTAATAGAGGCCGGTGTAGAGGTCGAAGTTCCAGCTGTAACCGCCGCGCAGGGCCGCTCCCAGCCCGTAGGGGTGGACGCTCTCGGTGCTGATGCGGTCGGTCTTGAAGCTGTAGCCCAACAGCAGAGCCGCATCCCAGGGCAGTCCGTCGCCCGCGCCCTCGGCGACCGGGGCCTCTTGTTTGGCCGCGGGCTTGGGCTTTTCCTCGTCCGGCGGCGGGCGTTCCCAGGAACCGTCGTCCTGTTCGTAGTCGCCATCGGCCGGCGCGTCGCCTTCGCCGCCCTCTGAACTCTCCTCGTCGTCCTGGGCGAGGACTGGCGCCGCGGCACAGAGCGCGAGCAAGAGGGTTACCAAAATGGAACAGAGGTACTTTGCCATCGAATGCTCCCGCTGGACGATGGCGCCAGTTTGTACTGCAAGCGCACCGTGAAGGAAAGGGTACGCCCGTGTGATCAGGGCCGCGCCAACATCA
This sequence comes from Myxococcales bacterium, assembly GCA_029880325.1. Lineage (GTDB taxonomy): Bacteria > Myxococcota_A > Polyangia > Polyangiales > JAFGIB01 > JAOUOP01. Next base: position 80,762 of record JAOUOP010000020.1, read on the forward strand.
CTTCCGCCGTTACGCAGCCGAGGGGAAAGCTATTTTGTCGCGCTTCGGCAGCCCTCAGAAGTACTTGCCGGCGACCAGCATGATGGCAAGCGCGGAGATTTCCCCTTCGCCGTTGAAGATCACGGGTACGGTCGCGTCGCCACCCACGAAGAATTCGGGTGTCAGCGCGTAGGTCAGACGTGCGCCGGGCGCCAGATAGAAGTCCTGGGCCGAGCCGTCGTCGACGTTGGTGCTCGCCGGATCGCTGTCGCTCCAGAACTGCATCGCAAGGCCCAGATCCAGGGACAGTCGAAACTGCCAGACGCGATCCTGGTGCAGGATGTAGGCCCCCTCCATCGCCAGCATCAACCAAAAGATACCGGCGCTGCCGCCGCCCGTGTAGCTGACGCTGTCGCCAAAGTAATACTGGGCGCGCCCGCCGACCACCCAGGGACCAAATTGATAACCCCCAGTGATTCCCAGGCCGATGCCGAAGGGCTCGAAGTCCCGCGCCGTGGTCGGCACGCGGACGAAGACCGAGTCGTCGGCCAGGTTCATACCGTAGCCGAAGAGCAGTGAACCGCTCAGGGCGTGCACTTCCGCCAAATCGACCGCGTCTTCGCTCCCCTCGGCGTCGTCGCTGGCCTCCCGGTCCTGCGTCGGCGCGGGTTGTAAGTCGGCGTCGGCGCCATTGCTCTCCCCCGAGCTTTCCTCGCCGCCCTCCTCGTCTTCGAGTTCGGGCAAGGTGGTGACGGGCACGTCGCGCTGCAGCGCCGGGATGTGCCTTTGGGCCTGTGCTTGTGTGGCAGACAACAGCAGCGAAAGGGCTGCCAGAAGCCGCATCGATGTGGTTTGGATCGAGCCGAGGGCTGGCTGCGTTTGCATGAGCCCACAATGGTAGCCCATGGGCTTGGCCCGGTGGGACTTCAGACGGCGGGCTGTTCGCGCTCGTTCGCTTCCGGCGCCTGTGGCCGCTCCGAGTCGCCGCCGCCGGGGTCGGGCTCGATGTGCGTGGGGTGGCTGGGCGGCGCTGGGCTGCTGGGGCCGGCGGCCAGGGGTAGCTTCGCCGACGGCGCCGCCCGCTGTGCGGCCTCCAGATCCACCCTGGGGCCGCCGCTTCCGCTGCTCGCCCGCGCCGCCGCCACCAGGCCCGCCATCGTCAGGCGTGCGCGGCTGGCGTCGACCAGGCCCTTGCGTTCGAGCTCGACCAGCAAGCGGGCCGCCTCGGTGGGAGTCACGGAGGCCGCTGCTGCCAGCGTGGTGGCACTGATATGGCCCGTGTCCCGACTGAGGCAGAACAGGGCGTGCAGGATGCGTGGAGCCATGCGATCTTGTGTCATGCTCCGAGCCTGGGCCAAAACTGAAAACGTGTCCAGTTTCCAGCGTTCAGCGCAATCACTAGTGGATAACCTCGCGAAAACACCGAGAAAAACACCATGAGTCTGCCCCCCTGCGGTCTCTACCGAACCACCGCCGCCATCGCCTCGATCCCCGAAGGGCGCCTGGTCTACTTCCATAACCACGGCGATCCGGGGCCGGGGCTGTATCTGCCCGAGAGTTGGAAGGCCAACCGCATGCAGCTGTCGCCGCGGGGCACGCTGCTGCCGAGCCCCGAGGACGTGCGTTACCTGGAGCCGCTGCCGCCCGAGGGCTTTTACCGCGTGGTCGAGGCCTTCGACTGCTGCGACAAGAAGTGCCGCCGCTTCGAGCAGGAGGCGCTCTTGCAGCTGGGCTACAACGGTGAGGGCCACGCCATCGTCTTCGTGCCCGAGTGGGTCGATGGCATGTTGGCGATCCCCGAGCGCGGCAGCCGCATCGACGCCAAGAACTTCGAGCGTATCAAGCGCCTGCGCGTACCCGAGAGCCAGCCGCGCGAGGTGCACTGAGGGCTCGCGCGGCCGGTTCTACAGCGCCACGCGCACCAGCACGAACTTGTTGTTGTCGCGCTCGCTGGTCACCGGCTCCACGTCGCGCTTGTCTGCGAGTTTACGGAAGCGTCCCAGGCGTTTGTGTTCGAGCAGGAAATAGGCGGTGGAGCCCTCGCGCTCGTCCATCCACTTGGTCACCTCGGTGTTGTTGAGGTTGACGAAGACCGCCACGCGGTTGCCACTGTAGAAGTTTTCACCCTTCCAGTTCATCTGCCAGGCGACCAGCGGCTGCTCGGGTCCCTTGCGTTCGCCGTAGTAGCGGTCGATGAGACCGCGCTGGCCCCAGTGGGGTGTCAGGTCGAGCATGTAGACGTCGAGGTAGAAGACGGTGAACAGCAGCGCCAGGCCCAGGTAGGCGCGCAGCATCAGCGGTCTGAGGGCGCGCACGGCCGCGAGTACCAGCAGGGCCGAGGCCACGATGGCGAAGCCGCCGAAGATGGGGCGGTAGTCGAGGTAGTCGGGGAAGGGGCGCTCGTAGTTGTAGATGAACAGCTGGATCAGGCGTTCGGCGCCGGCCGGCCGCTCGGCGGTGGTCCAGGCCAAATCGCGGCCGACGAAGGCGGCCAGCAGCGCGCCCGCAAGCAGCGCCGCGCCGACGCCCGCCGTTGTCGACGAAGGCTCGTCGTCACGGCGAAGCGACCCGAGCTGCAGCCATGCGGCGGCGCCCAGCGAAAGCACGCCCAGGGCGATCAGCAGCGCGCACAGGGGCGTGGGCCAGGGGTGCTGCAGCGCCCAGACCGCGCGCTCGGCCATGCCCAGGTCGGGCGGCAAGACGCCCCGCACGTCGCCCCGAAGCCCCGCCACGCCCAACAAGAGCGGCAGCGGTGCCACAAGCGCGAGCATCAGTCCCAGGGCGGCGCGCTTGCCGAGCTTGCCCTCGCCTGCGGGGTGGCCCAGGAGCCGGTCGAGGCTGATACCCACCACGATCGCCGCCGGCGGCACGGCCGGGAAGATGTAGTGGTGAAACTTGGTGGTCATGGCGCTGAAGAGCGTAAAGGCGGCGGCAAACCACAGGCACAGCACGGTCACAAACTCGCGCTGCTCCACCGCACGCCTGTCGCCGCGAGCTTCATGGGCCCGCATCTGCGCGAAGGCGGCGAAGCCCAGCGGCAATAGCGCAAACCAGGGGAAGGTGCCGTAGCCGAGCTGCTCGATGAAGTAGCCGATGTCGCCGGTGTCGCCGTGCACGCCCTTGGTCAGGCGATTGATGTGGTCGTGGATCAGCAGCCGGTCGGTGAAGCGAGGCCCGTGGCGCATGTACATGGCGACAAACCACGGCAGGCCCACACAGCTGAGCAAGAGCGCGCCGGGCGCGATGCGAAAGCGCCCCTCGAGCAGCTCCGACCAGCGCGTGGTCGACAGCAGATACAAAAGCGCCACCAGCCCCGGCAGCGCGAAGCCGGGGATGCCCTTGGCCATGAAGGCGAGCGCGCAGAAAATGTAGAAGAGGAACATCAGCAGCGCCTGGGTGCGCCGCTCGCGCAGCACAAGACGCACCGCCGCGGCGATACAGAGGCCCCAAAACAGGGCCTGGCTGAGCGGCTGGGCCCACAGCGAGCGCGCGAAGGGTTGCTGGGCGCGGGCCGCGGAGTTGCCCGGCACCTCCGGGTTGTGGCCGGAGCCGGAGAGAAATTCGTCGCGATGCCAGGCGAACAGGCCGTCCATGAAGGTGACGTTGCGGCTGGCCAGGTAGAGCACCTGGGGCAGCGTCAGCATCAGAAAAAGCCCGATCACCAGCTCCTGCAGCGAGACCGTGAAGGGCCCGACGCGCAGGCGCGGGGCGGTGGCCTCGGGATCGCTGTGGACGGCGGCCAGAAAGAGCATCACCGCGATCGTCATCTGCCCGACGAAGGGCATGTCGGTGATCGCCTGGTGCGAGAGGAAGGCGAAGTAGGGCGTGGTCGACAGCACCAGGGCCGAAAGCCGGCCAGCGCGGCTGTCGAAGCGTCGGCTGACGGTGAAATAAACAGCCAAAAGAGCGCTGATGGCGATCAGGTAGATGGGCAGGCGCAGCACCCACTCGCTGTGCTGGAAGTGGCTGTCGGGCATGAAGCCGACGCCGCTGGCGCTCCACAAAAGTGCCTCGCTCCAGAAAATGAAGATCGGCTTGGACCAAAACCAGCGGTCCTGGGCCCACCACAGGCTGATCCAGTCGTCGCGGGCCAGGATTTCGCGGGCCACTTCGCCGTAGTGGGTCTCCCAGGGGTCCCACAGCCCGAAGCCGCCCAGCAGCGGCAGGTAGAGGGCCGAGCCGATCACAAAGACCTGCAGCCCCGGTCGTCGCAGCGCCGCCGGTACCAGCAGCCCGAGGGCGACGACGATGGCCCAGGGCAGCGCGACGCCGCCGCCGATGAGGGCCGCGCCCAGGGTCAGCAGCAGCGCCGCGGCCATGGCCGGCAGCGGGCTCAGCCAGGGCAGCTCGCCGGGCTTTCGGCCCAGGGCCGTATCGGTGAGAGGGCGGGCTTCGGCGTCGGCCTGCAATAGGCCCAGGGCGCGCAGCAGGGCCACCACGGCCAGCGCCAGGCACAGCCCTCCCCACAGCACGCCGCGCGGCAGCTGACCCTCGCGCGCCATCAAAAGGAAGCAAGCGCCCCCGGCGGCGGCCGAAAGCCAAAGCGGTCGCCAGCGCAGCGCGGCCACCCGGGCCCGGATATTTCGCCCGATTTCGGCCATCTGGGCGCGGGAGAATACGGAAGCGCCGGTGTCGGGTAAAGCGGGGGCTACCCGTACTTAGGGCTGCAGCGTCACGGTGCCGGCGGCGGGCACTTCGAATTGGCGCTCCAGCCGTCGCGTGCTGCCGTCGCGCAGGCGCAGCTCGCACAGCAGCTGCACGCTGCCGCTACTCAGCTCGACCTCGTGGCGCACGGTGGGCGGGGCGCCGGTGTTTTCGGGATAATGCAGGGTCAGGCCGTGCAGCTCATCGCCGTCGCGCAGGTAGGCCAGGCGCAGCTCGCGCACCCGGGGGGCCAAAGGGCCCAGCTGCAGGAGCAGCTCGGTCTGCCGCGGCACGCTGGGCCACAGCTCCGAGCCGACCGCGATCGCGAGCAATAGAAGGGTCAGCCGCGCCAGCATTGCGCGGCGCCCGCGCAACCACCCCAACAGGGCCCGGCCGCCCCCGCCGTTCTGTGTAGCTGTCATCGCAGTGCGTCCCGCAGGCCAATTCGGGGTGGCTGCGCCGCTCCCGCCGCCCCCGTGACTCCCCTGGCTCTTGGAGCGGCCCAGTTGGGTCCCAATTGTTGACCTGTCGGCGGCATCCCTGATTGTATGGCAATGTGTGGATCTGCGGGTGACTTTGCCACCAAAAGGGCAGAGACTTGGGTTTGTGGCACACCAAAAGCGGTGTTAAGTTGCACTCCTGAGCGAATTTTCCGTGCTGATTTCATGGTCCCACTGACCGAGATACTGGACAAGATCCGCACCTACCACGAGCACGCGGACACCGAGCTCATCAATCGGGCCTATGTGTACGCGGCCCGTATGCACCAGGGCCAGCTGCGCAAGTCCGGCGATCCCTACTTCGTGCATCCGGTCAGTGTGGCCGAGGTGATCGCCGAGATGCACCTGGACACCGCCAGCGTGTGCGCGGCGCTGCTGCATGACGTGGTCGAGGATACCGAGGTCACCCAGGAGCAGCTGGCCGCCGAGTTCGGCGACGAGATCGCCTTCCTGGTCGAGGGTGTCACCAAATTGGGTAAGCTCAGCTTTGGCACCCGCGAGGATCGCCAGGCCGAGAGTTTCCGCAAGATGCTGCTGGCCATGTCGCGCGACATCCGCGTGCTCTTGGTCAAGCTGGCCGACCGCCTGGATAACATGCGCACGCTCCACTACATGAGCGTCGACTCCCAGGAGCGCATCAGCCGCGAGACGCTCGACATCTACGCGCCGCTGTCGGGTCGCCTCGGCATCCAGTGGCTCAAGGACGAGCTGGAGGACCTGGCCTTCAAGTACATCTACCCGGAAGCCTATGCCCACGTCTCGGGCAAGCTCGAGCGCGCCAACCGCGACGCCGACCGCTACATCGGCAACGTGGTCGCGCAGCTGACGGACTTGCTCGGCGAGGCGGGCATCTCCGTCGACTCGGTGACCGGGCGCGTCAAGCATCCCTTCTCGATCTACCGCAAGATGCGCGAGCAGCAGTGCGACTTCGAGCGCATCCACGACCTGATGGCCTTTCGCGTGGTGGTGCCCGAGCTGGCCGACTGCTACGGCGCCCTGGGTATTACTCACTCCCAGTTTACGCCGGTGCCGGGCCGCTTCAAGGACTACATCGCGCTGCCCAAGAGCAACATGTACCAGTCGCTGCACACCACGGTGATCGGTCCCGAGCATCGCCGCGTCGAGATCCAGATCCGCACCGTGGACATGCACCGCACGGCCGACATGGGCATCGCCGCGCACTGGAATTACAAGGACGGCGCGCTGCTGGACGAGGAGGACAAGAGCCGTTTCCGCTGGCTGCGCGAGTTGATGGAGTACCAGAAGGAGGTCGACGACCCCGAGGAGTTCATCGACGGCGTGCGCGTGGATCTCTTTGCCGACGAGGTCTACGTCTTTACGCCCAGGGGCGACGTGCGCGTCTTTCCGCGCGGGGCGACGCCGGTCGACTTCGCCTACGCGGTGCACTCCGAGGTCGGCGAGCACTGCACCGGTGCGCGCGTCAACGGCTCCATCGTGCCCCTGCGCTACAAGCTCCACAATGGCGACACGGTCGAGATCCTCACCTCCGATCGCCAGCGGCCCAACAAGGACTGGCTCGACTTCGTGGTCAGCGCCCGGGCCCGCACCCGCATCCGTTCCTACATTCGCGGCGAAGAGCGCAAGCGCAGCGTGCAGTTGGGGCGCGAGCTCTTGGAGCGCGAGCTGCGCCAGCGCCAGCTCTCCTACCAAAAGGCCAGCAAGCGCGGCGACATCGTGCGCGCCGCCAAGAAGCTCAACCTCGCCAGCGACACCGAGCTGCTCTACCAGCTGGGCTACGGCCAGGTGCAGCCCGAGGATGCGGTCGAAGCGATCGCGCCGGCCGACGACAAGGGCAAGGAAAAGGAGCTGCGCCCGAGCCTGATCGAAAAGACCGTTTCGCGCGTCACCGGTCAGCGCGGCGCGGTCATGATCGGTGGCGTCGACGAGGTGCTGGTGCGTTTTGCCAAGTGCTGCAGCCCGCTGCCGGGTGAGCCCATCAGCGGTTTCATTACGCGCGGGCGCGGCGTCACGGTCCATCGCAAGGGCTGCGAGCGGGCGCTGTCGCTGGAGCCCGAGCGCCGCATCGACTGCAACTGGAAGCGCGACGCCAGCATTCAGCTCCCGGCGACCCTGCGCATCGTTACCGCCGACCGCCCCGGCATCCTGGCGCTGTTGTCGCGGGCCTTCAACGACGCCGGCGTCAACATCAATGAAGCCACTTGCCGCGCCTCGGTGCAGGGCCGCTCCGTCAATACCTTCCAGTTTCAGGTGCCCGAAGTGGGCAAGCTGCGCTCGCTGATGCGGGAGCTGGCGCGCGTGGACGGCGTCTACGAAGTCGAGCGCATCTGAAGCGCGCGCTGTAGGGCTGCGAGTTCGTCGGTGATGAGGCCGTCGACCCCCAGGGCGGCCAGCTCGAGTGCTCGCTCGGGGTCGTTGACGGTCCAGACGTTGACCGCGAGGCCCGCGGCGCGCACGGCTTGGAGTGCGGTCACATCGAGCGCGCGCACGCCCGGATGCAAGGCACCGGCGGCGGCCGGCGGCGCGTAGGGCGGTTTGGCCACCAGCCAGGCCATGGTGATGTCGGGCAGCGTCGCGGCCAGCGCTTCGAGCATGGAGCGGCTGAAGCAGGAGACCAGCAGCTGCTGTCGCTCGGCTGCGGCGCGGCCGCCGAGCACGCGGGCCGTCGCTGCGATCAGGTCCTGGCGATCGGGCAGGTCGCTCTTGACCTCCACGTTGATCCGCAGGCCCGCGTCCAGCAGCAGGTCCAGGACCTCGTCGAGCAGGGGGATGCGCTGGGCGCCCGCGAGCTGCACGTCGCGCAGCTGGTTATAATCGCTGTCGGCCACGATCCGCCCGCGCTCACCCGGATCCTGGGCCATGCGCAACAGATCCGGGTCGTGGAAGACCACCACCTCGCCGCTGCGGCAGCGCCGCACGTCCAGCTCCACGCCGTCGGCGCCGAGCTCGATGGCCGCGGCAAAAGCCCCCAGCGTGTTCTCGGGCTCATGGTGATGCACGCCGCGATGGGCGTACAGCAAAGGCGAGCCGTGGTAGCGTGGGGGCATGGCAGAGATGGAGCTTCAGCAATTGGCGCCCGACGTGCACGCCTGTCTGCAAGAGGACAAGGGCCTGGGCTATAGCAATTCGGGTTTGATCGCGCGTGGCAAGGGCCTGGTGGTCGATACGTTTTGGGATCTACCGCATACGCGGGCCATGATCGAACTCTACCGCGGCGTCTGGAATCGGGAGCCCGGGCAGCTGGTCAACACCCACCACAACGGCGACCACTGCTATGGCAACCAACTCTTCGAGGGCGCCGAGATCATCGGCCACGAGGGTTGCGCCGAGGCCCTGAAGAACGACGACCCGGCGCGCATGCAGATGCTCAAGGGTCTGGGCGCTTCCGGCGACCCCGTGCTCGAGGACTTCGCGCGCCAGCTTTCGCCCTGGGACTTCGAGGGCATCGAGCTACGGCCCCCCACCACGCTGGTCAAGGAGCGGCTTCAGCTCGATAGCTGTGAGTTTCCCATCGAGGTGCTCTACGTGGGCCCGGCCCATACCGTCGGTGACGTCATCGTGCACCTGCCCGAGCAGCGCATCGTCTTCACCGGCGACATTCTCTTTCGCCGCTGCACGCCCATCGGCTGGGAGGGCACCTTTGAGCAGTGGGTCACCGCCCTCGATCGCATCATGGAGCTCGACTGCGACATCGTGGTGCCGGGACACGGCCCCCTGTGTGGCAACGAGGGGCCGCGCGAGATGAAGGAGTACCTGCAGTACGTGCGCAGCGAGGCGCGCAGCCACTTCGACGCCGAGCGCAGCGCCGTGGAGGCCGCCAAGCGCATCGACCTGGGGCCCTACGCCGACTGGACCGAACCCGAGCGCATCGTCTTCAGCGTCGAACGCGCCTATCGGGAGTTCCGCGGCGAGCCCTTCGACGCACCCTTCAACCCCATCGACACTTTTCGCGGGGTCTACGAGCTGCGCGAGGCAATGGCCAAACCAGGCTAGCTTGGTCGGGCGCTGGCGTCGGGCTGCGGCGGCTGCTGGCTAATTTGGCCAGAAGAGGCCAATTGGGGCCAAAAAAGGCTTGCATCTGCGATGGCAATCCGTAGCTCATGGCTCGGGCCGACAGCGCTCATCCTGCTGCTGTCGGCCTGCGCCGCGCGCGCTTCGCAGGTCGGAGAGCAGGTCGATTTCGACTCGCCCCAGGTCGCGGCCCTGCGCCAGACCAGCTGCAGCCAGGACTTCGAGGCGGCCACGCGCATCGGCGCCGCGGCCGCACCGGAAAACGCTTCGGGGCTGTGGTCGGTTTCGCCCTATCAGGTGCTGCTGCCCCAGAGCGGCGAGGGTTACGTCATGGTCCATATCGACGCTCCCCACTTCGACTGGCTGCTCTACACAAGCGCCAGCGCGACCCTGGAGAGCCTGGACGAGCCCGCACTCGAGTTTGGCGGGGATGTTGAAGTCTGTGGCGAACCGGCGCTGGTCGAGTACGGCCTCCACCCGCCCGAGCCGAGCGGGTGGCCCCTGCGCATCGTGGGCGAGCCGGGCACCCGCGTGCTCTTCTACGCCGGCCTGGCCCAAACCGACCACAGCGACCCGAGCCAGGCGGGTCACGCCGGTCACGACCTCAGCGGGGACGTGGGCGCAGGGGGCGTAGACCACGGCGACGGACAGTAGCGGGCTGCGGGTGTTCAGCCCGACAGCGCGATCGGCGGCTTCCAGCCCGCGCGCGCGCGGCCGCCCTCGTAGAGCGTGCGCTCTTTGGTGAAGGCCGCGTGGAGGAAGTCCATCAGCGCCTTGACGCGAGCGGTGTGGCGCAGGTCGGGGTGGGTCAGAAGCCAGAGATTCAGGGTGAGCGTTTCGACCGGTTCGGTGGCGCGCACGAGCCGCGGCTCGGCGTCGCCCAGATAGCAAGGCTGCAGCGTCAGTCCCATGTCCTGGCAGGTGGCTTCGATCACCGTGATCGAAAAACCGCCGCTGAACACGATGCGGCTGTGGGCCTGTTCCACCTTCTTCCAGACCCATGGCGTAAGCCAGTCGGTGATGCCGTGCAGCAAGCACCACTGGTGTTCGCACAGGGGCAGGCCCGGGTGCTCTGCCAGGTAGCGCTCGGTGGCGTAGACCGCGAAGCGAAAGGGGCAGACCTTGCGGCCCAGGCTGGCGTCGGGCGGCTTGCCCGTGGCGCGGATGGCGATGTCGGCCTCGCGCCGCGTGAGGTCGGCGGCGAGGGCGCCGCCATCGAGCTCGACCCTGACCTCGGGATGCAAGGCGCGGAATTGGGCCAGCAGCCTGGGCGCGATGAAAGCCGCCACGCCCTCGGGCGCCGTCAGCCGCACCTTGCCCTGCAGACGCATGTCCTGGCCCAGGACCTCGCGGCCCAGGGCATGCACCTCGCTCTCGATGCGCTCGGCACAGGCCAGCGCGGTCTCGCCCGCGTCGGTCAAGAAGTAGCCCTTGGGCAGCCGCTCGAAGAAGCGCACGCCGGTGCGCTCCTCGATGGCATTGATGCGGCGGAAGACCGTGCTGTGGTTTTGGCCGAGCAGCCGCGCCGCGCCCGACAGGCTGCGTGCGCGCCCGATCGCCAGGATCACCATCAGGTCGTTCCACTCCAGCGCGTTGTCCTCGGCCACCGGCCGACCGTGCCAGAGACCTGTGCGACCTTGCAATATTATATTGCTAGTTTGCTGGATACCATTGCTAAAATGGACGGGTTAGGGTGGTTCCAGTTCGACACGGCGGGGGCCCCGAGGCCCCGGCAGAAACCTGAAAGGACAACCCTCATGAGCACTTTTTCGATCGACCGTTTCGCCGCCGAGTGCAAGCAGGCCATGGCCGGGGCTCCCAATGCCTGCGATGCCGCCAGGCAGTACCTGGAGCAGAGCCTGGGCCAGCACGACAGGGCCGACATCATCGCGGTCCTCGAGGCCGCGATTCCCGCCGGCGCCAGCGTGGGCGAGATGATCGTGCACCAATCGCCCGAGCTGACCATGCTCTACGCGCGCGTACCGGGGCGCTTCCGCAGCGGCATCCACAACCACACGGTCTTCGCCTGCATCGCTCAGCTCGAGGGCGAGGAACGCAGCACGGTCTACGCGCAGAGCGACGAGGGCCTGCGCGTGCGCGAAGAGCTTGGCGTGGTCGCTGGCGAGGTGATGGAGCTGCCGGCCGACGCCATCCACCACATCGAAAATCCGCTCGAGCAGACCAGCAGTGCCCTGCACATCTACGGCGGCGACTTTGGTGCGCTGATGGCAAAGCGCAGCCTGTGGACCGAGGGCGAGCACGCCGAGGTGCCCTTTTCCTTCGAGGGCCTGGTCAAGCAGGCGGCCATCGCCATGAAGCGCGAGGGCAACGCCAAGGGTCTCGAGGAGATGGTCAACGCCATCCCCGCCACCAAGGCGCTGGTGGATTCGCTTTGAGCACGGTGCCGCTCTTCGCTACACAACCAGCTCCAGATGCGAAAGACCGCGCAGGACGGGGCTTGGCTGGCGCCTGAAGCCCCCGTCGCCTAGCTTCCAGTGACCAAAGCGTTCGAGCAGCACCTCAAACGCGATCTGGGCCTCGAGGCGCGCCAGGGGGGCTCCCAGGCAGTGGTGGATTCCCCAGCCGAAGCCGAGATGCGTCCTGTCGTCGCGGCCGACGTCGAAGACTTCGGGGTCCTTGAAGGCCTCGGGGTCGCGGTTGGCCGCGCCGAGCATGACGACCACGCCGGAGCCCTTGGGGATCTCGTGGCCCTGTACATCGAGGGGCTCCGACGCCGTGCGGAAGACCAGCTGCACGGGGCTGTCGTAGCGCAGCATCTCTTCCACCGCCGAGGGCACCAGCGAGCGCTCGGGCCGCAGGCGCTCGAGCTGCTCGGGGTTCTGCAAGAGCGCGAGCACACCGTTGCCCACGAGGTTGGTGGTGGTGACGAAGCCGGCGATCAGCAACAGCAGCGCGGTCGAGCGGATTTCGGCGTCGCTGAGGCGCTGGCTCTCCACCTGGGCGCCGATCATGGCGCTGATCAGGTCGTCGGCGGGCTCGCGCCGGCGCTGGGCGATGATGTCTTCGAGGTAGAGCAGCAGCTCGCGCCCCGGTCCGTCTGTGCGCACCTGAGAGGGATCGGTGGCGCCGAGCAGGCTGTTGGCCCAGCCGCGGAAGCGGGCGTGGTCCTCGGTGGGCACCCCGAGCAGCTCGGCGATCACGATGGCCGGCAAGGGCCCGGCGAGGGTGTCGACGAGATCGAAATGCTGCCCCGGGCGCACGCCGCCGAGCAGCTCTTCGACCGTGCCCTCGATGCGGAGACGCAGCTCCGCGATACGCCGCGGGGTGAAGGCCTTGCTGACGATGCCGCGTAGGCGCGTGTGCTCGGGCGGGTCCACGTTGAGCATGGTGGTACCGAGCAGGTTTTGGTTTTCGGCGTCGCCCACCGTCTGGCGCCTTCGGCCTGCGCCGTCGGCCGAGGAGAAGCGGGTGTCGCGCAGCACCTGGTCGGCCGCTGCGTGACCGGTGATGACCCAGGGCGCTCCGCCGATCGGCCCGCTGCCGCGGCGCGGGCGCAGCACCGGCGAGCGGCGGCGTAGGGTGCGGAAGGCTGCGTAGGGATCGATGCCATCGGCCCGAAAGCGCTCACGGTAGTCGCGCAGGGCCCGGCGCGTGTAGGGCGCGAGGGCATCCTGAAGGCGGTCCTGAACCACCGATTCACCGGGAGTGAGCTGGTGGGAGAGGCCGTCGAGCAACATGATGGCGCGGGCCACCAGCGTGAAGTGATGGGGCATGCGGATGGGCTCGCCGCCCTCCGCCAGCGTTTCCAGCTGCTCGCGGCGCTCGCGCCGGCGTGCGCGACGCTCGGCCCGTGGTGGGCGCGGTCGACCGGGGCGTGGCGGCTCGCGCGGCTCGCCGAAGACCTGCTCCACGATTTGGTCCAGCAGCTCCGGCGTGACCTCGTCGAGGTTGAAGCCGAGATCGCGGGCCGCAAGCAACGCGCCCTCGTCGTCGCCCACGCTGCTCTTGGCGACCAGGTCGGCCATGGAGGCGGCGAAGCCCTCCGGCAGCTCCTTGGCCAGGCCGAAGTCGAGCAGGCCCACCACGTCACCGGGCAGGATCAGCACGTTGCCCGGGTGCGGGTCGCCGTGGAAGAAGCCGTGCTCGAAGATCATCTTCGCGAAGAGGTCGCCGATGTTCTCGGCGATCGCGCGCAGATCGGCGCCGCTCTTCCGCAGGCGCTCGACCTCGGTCAGCGGAATGCCCTCCAGGTACTCGAGCACGAGCAGGCGCCGGCTGCTCCACTCGCGGTGAACGCGCGGCACGCGGATGCGGGCATCACCCTCGAACTGGCGCCGCACGCGCTCGGTGGAGTCGGCCTCGCGTGTGAAGTCCAACTCCAAGTCAAGAAAGTGACTGCCTTCGTCGATCAGGTTTTGCGGGTCGAAGACGTTGCTCCTGGGGATGAAGCGGTCGGAAGCGATGCGAACCGCGCGCAGGTCGGCGCGCACCAGCTTCGCCACCTCCGGGTACTGCACCTTGAGCACCACCTCGGTGCCGTCGAGCAGGCGGCCGCGGTGAACCTGGGCCAGCGAGGCGGCGGCCAGGGCTTTTTCGTCGACGTGCTGGAAGACTGCGGACAAGGGCTTGCCGAGCTCGGCTTCGACGGCGGTCTTGATCTGGGAGAAGGGGCGCGGCGGGACCTTGTCCAGGAAGCGCCCGAGGATACGCGTATAGGGCTCGGGGAAGATGTCACCGCGGGAGCCGATAACCTGGCAGAGCTTGATGTAGACGCCCTCGAGCTCGACGGTGAGGTCATGGATGTCGCGGGCCGTGGCCTCGTGGGCGCCGTTCCACTCGTCCTCGGAGGGCGGCGCGTCGGTGCGGGCGCGGGCGCGCAGGGGTTGATAACGGCGGTGGGCCTGGAAGGCCAAAAGGCCCGACTTCGCCATGCGATAGGAAACGGATCGACGCAGCATCGGTAGTGCCCGGGAGCATAGCAAGAACGCCGCCGCGCTCCAGCGGGGGGCGAAGGCCACCGCACCGATCGCCACCTTGGAGCTGTGAAATCAGGCGTCGCGCTGCGGTTCGGCGCAGCGGCGAGCACCTGCGATGGCCGGTCCCGAGCATTGCGAAATGCAGGGGGCCTCAGTACCAATCGGGGCCCCAGGTGACGCGCCAGCCCACTTCCAGGCGCTCGAGGTGCAAGCCGAGCATCGACAGCGCCCCGTTGGCGTCGCTTCTGCTGGCGATGGCGTACGCGGTCTCGAAGTTCTTGATGCCGATCGGATAGGCAGCCACCAACCGGGTCTCGGTGTGTCCGTAGGCCCGCACGGCGCGGGCGGCCAGCTCCATGCGACCCCGATCGTCGAGCCAGTTGCAGTAGAAGCCCTCCATGGTGCTACGGTAGAGCGGGGCGTCGTCGCTGCCGATGGCCGCGTCCATCACACGCAGGATGCCGGCGATGGCGTCGCGGTCCCGTGCGCTCACTTGCGTGACCCCTGCGAGCGCTGCCTCCACCGGCTGCCGCCATTGGTCCTGCAGCTGCTCCCAGTCCAGCTCGAGCACCTGGCGCAAGCCGTGGTCGAGTAGGTTTCGCAGCTGGTGCTCGTCGCTGATGCAGCCCAGTTCGGCATGGAAGTAGCATCCGGAGCGCCAGCCCACCGAGGTTACGGCCAGTAGCCGAACCACCGCGGACATGCCGTGGCGATCCCGAAGTAGGCGCAATAGCGATCCGGCCCTGCCGTAGTTCGAGCCCCACACGTCCGTCTTCTCGAGCTCCACCATCCGCGTGCGCGTTTCCACGTTGGCCGCCAGCTTCTGCGCGTATTCGAGGTGATGGTCGCGGCCGGATTGATCGAGAAGCTCGGCCAACCCCTCGTTGAGAAATGGAAGTGGATAGCTGTCGTCTCGTGGTAGAGCCGCTGCCAGCACATGGGTCAATTCGTGGCCGTAGCGGACCCGCTCGAAGCTCCCTTCCACGCCCGTGTAGATCACGTCGTAGCGACCCTGACTCGGATAGGAGACGCCCACGCCCACGCCATGGAAACTCGCGGCGCTGCGGGACGGCGACAGGTGCACTGTCACGCTGGGTTCGTCCTGCAGCCCCAACTCCTGGTGAATTTGCTCGTAGGCAGCTTCGCGGCTCGACTCGATCGTCTCCAGATCCCGCTCGGCCGCGGTCCCGGGGAAGTACTTGAAGCGAAAGTGCTCGGACTCGTGGGTCAGCCAGCTCGCGTCTTCGTGAAGGTCGTGGTCGCAGGCATCGACGGCCAGCACGGGCAGCGGCGGCACGGCCGATTCGGCGAGCGGTGCGTCGTCTTCGAAGCCCGGCTCTGGCGGCGGTGAAGGCGCTGGCTGCTCTGGCGGCGTGTCCATCGTCTCGACCGGGTCGGCTTCTTCACCGCCGGCATCGGATGACCCATCACCCGCTGTTGAAGCGCCCGTCGGTAGACCCTGCAGCGGGCCGATCGCTCGCAACGCCATCGGCGGTTGCGACTTCGCCGGGGTCGGCTCTGTGGGCAGGTCGCTGTCGGGCTCTGGTGCGGCGGGGGACCCTGCCTCACCCGGTGGAGTACCACCGCCGATCGTCGAGGCGGCCGTCTGCTCCGCTCGGTCGCAGGCGAACAGTAGGGACAATACGAGCGTCGATCCGACCAGGGGCCGCGACAGGACAAGCGCTTCGCTTCGCATGATCGGCGATACGGATGGCTAGGTTGGATCTTGAGCGGTCCATATTGCCTGTGGGTGAATGTGGTCAGCCACCGATCTGCATCCGAATCGATCGTACGCCGGTGTCAATTCATTGGCCTCTGTGCCGTCAGATGGTAAAATTACAGGTCGTATGAGATTGTTCGCCGAGGTTGAGGCGCGCCCGGCAGATCGGTTTTTGCTGCGCGATTACCTTCGGCTCATGGTCGCAGGTCGGAGTCCCGCCTCCGAGACCCTGAGCGAAGCGGTTGGGCTGCTCGGATGGAGCTGCACGCTGTCGCGGCGTGCCGGCCGCTTGCCGAGCGCCGCCGAGCGGAGCGCCCACGGCCGGACGTTGGCCACAAATCTCCCCATCCTCGCGGCGGTCGAGCAGGCGGCATCGGCGTTGCGGGCAGCTGGAATCGATGCCATCGCATACAAAGGGCAGGACTACCTGCATCGGTTGTACGCCGACGTCGGTGCCCGGCCCATGGCCGACGCTGACCTTTTGGTGCGGCCCTGGACGCGCAAAGCGGCGGCCAGGGCCCTGAGTGAGGCTGGCTTCGTGGCCGATCCCGAATGCCCCAGCTCCCATGAATGCAAGTTCGTGCGGGATGGGGTCGCTGTGGACCTGCACTGGGGACTGCTGCAGGAGGGACGCATGCGCCCGCATCACGGGGCCTTCTTCGAGCGTGCCGTGCCATCGCCGCTGGCCCCGGGTCTGCTCGCATTCGAAGCCACCGATGCGCTGCTGGTGCACTGCATCAACCAGTTAGTCAAAGGGTATTGCTTGCCGGCGCATTCCTATGTGGAGTCGAGCTTGCTTCTGGCGGGCGCCGACAGGGCGCGGCTGCTGTCGCGCGCCCATCAATGCCGTGCGCTTAGCGCCGTGTATTG
The DNA here is from genome assembly GCA_029880325.1 of Myxococcales bacterium. Classification (GTDB taxonomy): domain Bacteria; phylum Myxococcota_A; class Polyangia; order Polyangiales; family JAFGIB01; genus JAOUOP01. The sequence goes on from JAOUOP010000020.1 coordinate 97,402, forward strand.
CTCCATGCGTGCCCTTGACCGACTCGGCCACCGGAGCGCTGCCGATGTGCTCGAGTGCATCGCGCTCAGCCCCGCTCGCCGCGCCTTCCTCGATCGCGTGGTCGAGCGCTTCGCGCTGGAGACGCTCGGGCGACCACCGCCTGCGCGGCTGACGCTGCTGCTGCTCAAGGGTGCCCTTGTGGACCGCAGTCGGGACGCGATCGCCTTCCTCGGACGCTGGCTAGACTGGCAGTTACAGTTGGCGGGGCTGCCGTCGACTGCAGCAGAGACGACGCGCGGAAGTCTGGCGGTGCGGTGAGCGAGGAGGAGCCACCCACGATCGACCTGGCGCGTCGCAGGTTGTTGCGGATCGCGATCTACTCGGCGCCCGCCGTGATCAGCGCTGTCGTCGTAAAACAAGCGCACGCCCAGACGGCCTCCTGCGGCCCTGCACTCTGCGGCCCCGGCGGCTGCAATCCCTCGAGCGCGCCCTGCGGTCCCGGTCACATCTGCGACCCCTTCGGTGGCGTTTGCGGTCCCGACAACTGCGGTCCCATGTATTGATGCCGAGCCCCCTGCCCACACCCTGCGCTCGACGCAGTGCCAACGAAGAAAGCCGGCACACTGGCGCGACCGAGACCCTCTTCTGTCCTCCGGCCTGGTTCGCCGCGGCCAGCGACGACGGACTTGCGTTGGTGGACGCCGTTTCCGGTGCCCGGGTGTCGTTGCACGGCGAGGTGGCTGCGGCGCTGCGCGCGGGCCGACGCCCCACGGCCCTGGGCGCCATGGCAGCGCTCGAGCCGACGCTGGGCGCACTGGCCCAAGCGTTGGAGCACGCCGTTTTCGAGCCACTCGATCGGGCTCGGTTGTTGCGCGGCGGTGGCTACCGCCAGCTCTTTGTCGAACTCACCTCCCGGTGCAACGAGCGCTGCAGCCACTGCTACGCCGAAGCCGGTCCCGACCGCGATGTCGAGCTCGACTGGCCGACGCTGGAGGCGACGCTTCGGGATGCCGCGCTGCTCGGTTTTCCCATGGTGCAACTGACCGGAGGCGACCCCCTGTTGAGCCGCTCCCTGGTTTTGGCGGCCGAACTCTGCGCCGAACTCGGGATCGAGGTCACGGAGATCTACACCAACGGGTTGGCCCTGACACCGTCACTGCTGCGGCGGTTGCACCCGATGCCCATCAGCTTCGCCTTCTCATTCTACTCGCACCTTCCGGCTCACCACGACGCCATCACCGCGACCGCTGGCAGTCACCGTCGCACGCTGCAGGCGATCGGGGCCGCGCTCGATAGCGGCAAGCCGGTAAGGGTCAGCGTCATCCTGATGGATCGCAATCGTGACGATCTCGATGGAACGCTCGAGTTATTGCACTCGCTTGGGATCGAACCGTCGGCGATCGGGGTCGACGTACAGCGCAGCGTGGGACGCGGTCTGATGACGATCCGCCCCAAGGATGCGCCGCACCACGATCGTCTCGGTGGTCACAGAACGGCCCAGCGCGCCGGTGCCCAGGCGGGCCACGCCACCGCGAGAAACGGCCGCGCCTGCGTCGCTCACGACGGCGTGGTCTACCCGTGCATCCTCGCGCGTGACCGGCCGCTGGGCAACGTCCACGAGCGGTCGCTGCGGCAGATCCTGGAGCAGGCCTCGGCCCTGTCGATCGACCTGGACACGCTCGTCGGTGGCTTCGCCGACAGCGAAGAACGGCTCACCTGTTGGGAATGTCGGGTGCGTAGCGCGGTGCTTTCGACCGCCGAGGGAGTGCGAACATCATGATGTCGGCGATTCCTGTGAAGCGAGCTGCATTCACCCATGAGGTTCCGGAAACCGGTGAGCTGGTGATCTACGATCGGGAAGCCGGACGCCTGTTGCAGCTCAACGAGATCGGCGCTGCCGTGTGGCTGTTGATCGACGGAACCCGCAGGGTCTGTGACATCGCCACCTTCGTCAGCGAGACGCTGGGTGCCGATCGGCAACGGGTCGAGGTCGATGTGCACAGCTTCATCGCGGGACTCGAAGGTGATGGTGTTATCGAGCTACGGTGACCCACCCGGGCACAGCCGGTACACGATGTACGTCTCGGACGTTTGCATCGAGGTGGTGGTCGATCGCGGCTTGGTCGACCAGGCCTTGCCGGCGGTGTGGTCGCACGCCATGCGACCTCTGATGCCGAGCCAGCGGCGAGTCCGGTTCGAACTCGGCGGCAGCGACGCTTTGCTGACACTCAGCGTAGCGGGAAGCGAGCTGGCTTCGTGCCCTCGTGAAGAAGGCCCGATGGCGTTGCTCGACTGCGGGATCTACCGTGCCATGGCGCAGTGGCACTGCGGGCGGGCGCTCTTGCATGCGGCGGCGGTCGTCATCGGGGATCGCGGCGTGGTTCTGTGTGGGCCGTCGGGTGCGGGCAAGAGCACGTTTGCCTGGCACGCGGTCGAGTCCGGTGCTGACTACTTCAGCGACGAGCTGACGGTATGCGATGGCGCCAGGCTGTGGGGCGTGCCGCGAGCGATCCAGCTGTCGGCAGTGGAGGCGGGTGGGCCGCTGCCGCCCTGGGTCGTGGGGGCCGATGTGGACAGCTATCGCCTGCGGACGCCCGCGGGCGCCCAGCTCGTGATTCCACTGCGGGCCGTGCCCGCCGGGCGCGTGCCGGCCTCACCTTCCGATCCGGCCAAGGCGGCGGTGGTGGTGCTCGAACGCTCGGACAGCGATCGGCTGGGCGAGCTGAAGCCGCTCGAGATACTCGGTGCTCTGCATGAGGCCAGTTTCACGCCGTCCACCGAAGCCCTGTCGAGCCTCGTGCACCAGCGGCGCGGCGCCCATCTGCGCTGGCGCGATCCGGCGCGGGCCCTGGACCTGCTGGTGGATTGGCTGCAGTCGAAGCCGTAGTTTCAGGGGCCGGACGGGTCGGTGTGCCCTCAGTGATCGTGATGCCCGTGGCCGCAGTCCCAGTGCTCGATGGTCAGCTCATCGAGCCCATGGCCGAGCGCTGCCGCCCGGCGCATGACGCCGGTGATGTAGCGCAGTCGACCCTCTTCTTCGACGAAGCTCGACAGCTCGACCACCGAGTGGTCGCGCCTGAGGCGCGTGATCTCCGCGTGGAAGAGCACCTGGGCGATGCCGTCGGTGTCGGCGGGGCGCTGGTCGAGGATGTGCAGCTTTTTGTAGCGCACGCCCGAGCGGCCGCGCTCCATGGCCTGTTGGTAGGCCTCCTGGCCGTTGGCACGGGCTTCGTGCTGCGAGTGCAGTGTTGACCAAAGGTAGTCGCCCAGGCCGAGGGACACGGCGCTGAAGCGTGAACGCATCAACTCGACGGCGTCGGCGGGGGCCCGCTCGCCCGTGTGCAGGGGCTGACAACACCCGGCATAGGGCTTTGCGCTGCTGCAGGGGCACTGCTCGGGGCGAGCGTTTCGGTCGCGTCGGCGTTTCTTGGGCATCGCCGGCTCTTGTACACCCGATGGCGCTCAGATCGAGACCGGAAAGAGCACCGAGTAGCTTTCGCGTTTGAAGGGGTTGGTGCGGGCCTTGCGGGCGGCCCGGGCCATGCACGAGCCCTCTTTGGTGCCGGCGAAGTCGCCGCCCACGTTGGCGTGGCGCACGCGGCCGCTGTTGTCGAGCTGTAGCTGCAGCTCGGCCACACCCCGACGTTCGCCGCCGCAGGCCTGCAGCTCGGCCTGCACCTTGCGCATGGCCGCCACGATGTCGGCGCGGCTGGGCTCTTCGGCGAGCTGAGCGGGCTTCTTGGTCTTTGCTGTCGCCGGCCTGGCGCCGCGCCTGGCGCTGCGTGCGCGGGGCTTGTTCTGGGCCATCGCCGATGTCGTGGCGACCGCGGGCCCTGGCGTCTCGGGCTCGCCGGCGGCCGGTTGCGCCGCCTCGCTCGGAGCGGCCGCCGCCGGGGCGGCCGGAGGCTCGGCAGGCGCTGCGGCCACGGCGGTCTCACCCGGCGCTGCCGGGGTCGCTACGGGCAACGGCTCGGGCAACGGCTGGGGAGGCGTTGCGGCCGGCTGCGCGCTCGGCTCATCGCGCGCGGCCACGGCAGCCTTGGGCCGCGGGTCCTCGGACTGCTGCTGCAGTTGCAGCGCCAGCCCCGCTCCGGCCAGCGCGCTGACCAGCGCCAGCGTGGGCATCCAGCGCGAGCCCGACCGCGGGCTGCTGGCCGGCGCTGCGATCTCGGTGGGCGCGGTGCTGCTACCGGTATCGCGCTCGGGCGTTGCTTGGGCGGGCGGGGCCTCGCTGTCGCGGCGGTGGGCCTCGGCGTAGACCTTGGGGATCAGAATTGGAACCGAAGGCGTGGCATCCCGCTCGCGGCCTTCGGCCCCCTTGGCAAGCCTCGACTCCCTGGACTCTCCATCTTCGGCTGGCTTGTTGCGCTGCTCGTCCATGTCATACCCCGCATTACTTTCACCCACGAATAATACAGGGTAGCCGCGTGCAAGGACCAGCGCACAGGACTGATCGTGCCAGGATCGGCTCCGATTCAGCGGCTCCAGTCCCCCACAATCAGGCACGAAAATCAGCCGCGGATGGCGAAACCATGCTTTTCGAGGTTGTGCCTGAGGGGCGAGTCCGGGTCTTCGAGGCGCCGGATGGTGGAGGTGTAGGCGTCCTGCAGGATGGCCCGGCGCGCGGCGAAGTTCATGGGTGAGTACATGAAGAGCGTGGCGTCGACCTGGCGCGGCTCGATCACGGTCACCACGGTCTCGGGGTGCTCGGTGCAGAAGTGTTCCAGCCCCAGCGAAAAACGCGCCTCCATGCGGATGCGCATGGCCTGGTTGTAGACCCAGATGGCGCCCTTGTCGCGCACCCGGCTCTTGCGCCCGTGGCCCGTGGGGACGTCGCGGCCGGCGCTGCCGGCGTGCACCGGCACCATCGGGTTGATGACCAGGATCAGGCGGCAGCCCTGGGCTTCGGCCACGTCGATGTGGGCGGCATCGCCCATGCCGCCGTCGACGTAGTCGCGACCGCCGATTTCCACCGGGGCGTAGAGGATGGGCAGGGCGCTGGCGGCGGTCACCGCGCGCGCCACCGGTACCTCGCGCAGCTCACCCTCGCCGAAGACCGCCCGCCGCCCGGCGTCCAGATCGTGGGCGACCACGTAGAGCGCCTTCGGCAGCTCGGCAAAGCTCGACGGCAGCCCGCGCCGCTGCATGAACTCCTCCAGGAAGCGCTCGTAGGACTCAAGGCTGAAGATGCCCGCCGGCAGCGAGTCGACGAAGCGCTCGAGTTGATCCCAGACCTTGATGTCCAGGGGGCTGGTGGCCGCGGTGGAGACCGCCAGCCGGGCCGCCGAAATTGCCGAGCCGAAGACCCGCAGCAGTTCCCCCAGATCGATGCGCAGCAGGTGGTTGCGCGACAGGGGAAAGAAGTCGTCGGCCGGGTCGAGCAGGGCTCGATACATGCGCTGCACCGGCAGCCCGCCGGCCAGGGCCATGGCCACGGTGGCGCCCGAGGCGGTGCCCACGAAAACGTCGAAGTCGCCCGCCGACAGGCCCTCGACCCGATCCTCCAGCGCCGCCAGGCATCCCACCTGGTACATGGCGCCGGTCACACCACCGCCTGAGAGGCACAGGCCCATCTTGGCTGCTTTGTCGGGCATCGGGACCTCTCGGCTGGCGCCGCTGGGCGCGGGGGGGGGGGGCAATATGGGGACGGCAGTGTAACGCGCTTTTGCACGGCCGTGGGTCGGGACCGCCCCGAGCTTCTCGCTCGCTCCCGGCGCCTGCCGGCGTGCCGCGTGATTTGAAACCCCTGCAACTTCGTGGTTTTGGCGGGCCCGGCGCAGCGCAGGGGCGCCTCGAGGGAGTTCGGCTGTGATTTCGGCAGCCCAGCGGCAGCCGGCCCCCACTCTCCCTCGCGAAATTACTGTGGTTTCAAAACGTTCGGCGCTCTAGGATTACAGTCTGCCACCCGGCCGCGCCTGTCCTGGCCTCCATGATGCTCCGCCTGCTGACCGCATTGATCGCGACCTGGGCTGCCCTCGGCTGCGGCGCCGCGGCCGTTCGCAAGCCCACCGCGCCGCCGCCTCCGCTGCCGGGGGTGATCACCGACGCCACCTACGACGAGGTGCTGCGGGCCTATCTGCATCTGTCTGTGGGCGATCCAAACCGCACGGCCCTGCGCAAGCGCCTTAGCGCCTATCTGCTCAACCAGCGCGGCGAGGCGGCGGGTGAAGACGACTTCGAGGTGGCCGTGGACCTCATTGGTTCGATCACCGGCCTCTACAGTCCCCGCGAGCTGGCCGAAGAAGAACTGCCGGCGGGTCTGGGAACGTTGGCGCGTGTGCTGGTCGACAAGGGTTCGCCCCGCGGCGACGAAGCGCGCGTGCTCTCTGGGCTCTTTCTGCTTTCGCGGCTCGAGCCCGATCGAGGCGAGCACGCCCAACTCTACCGCCGCATCAAGCGCTGGGGCTTCGATGCCCGCTCCGCCCAGAGCGCGCCCCTCGATCGCTTCGAGGGGCTGGTCGAGGCCTGGGAGGAACACGCCCGGCTGACGCCGACTCCGGGGGTGCTCGACACGCTGGCGCGCCTGCACGTCGACCGCCGTGACGCGCTCTTTCAGGTCTTCCGTTCGCCCGAGCAGCGCCGCGTGCCCCCGAGCGCCGCGGTCTTCCACGGTCTGCAGCAGACGGCGATGAACGTGGCGGCGATTTACCTGCGCCATGGGGACGTGGCCTCGGCCGCCGCCCGCGTTGAGGCCATGGGGTCGGCCGGCGGCAGCGAGGAGCGGCTGCTCGAGTACCTGCAGATGGCGCGCGACGACGGCCCCGAGGGCACGGCGGTGCTGATCGAGCTGGCCGCGGCCTTCCGCGATGGCGGGCGTCCCGATGTGGCGCGGGGCTTGTGCATCTACGGGCTCAGGCGCCAGCGCGGCGATGCACGCTTCAGCCAGTGCCTGGCGCGCGTGGCGGCCAGCGAACACGAGGCCGGCGATGCCCTGGCCTGGTATGCCGAGGCGATTCGCCTGGTGCCCGACGATCGCGTGCTCTACGACGAGGTGCTCGAAGTGCTCAGCCGCATGATCGAGCAGGACGTCTTCGGCAGCGACTCCGAGCAGACGCAGCTTTTGGCCGCGCGCGCTTCGGAGCTGTTGGCCGAGCGCATGGAGCGCTGGCCCGACGACGCGCCGCCGGTCAAGCCCGAGGAGCTGTATCTGGCCATCGGCATGGCCGAGATGAACGTGGGCAATGCCGAGCAGGCCGAGGGGCGGCTGCGCGCCAGCCTCAAAGCTCGCGAGACGGTCGGTGCGCTGATGGAGTTGGGCATGTTGCTCGAGCGGCTGGGGCGCCACGATGACGCCGCGGCGGCCTACAAGCGCGCGCTGGGGCTTTCGACCGAGGGCAAGCGCGACGAGGGCGAGGGGCGCGGCGCCCGGCGCGCCGAGATCCACGAACGGCTGGCCGGTTCGTTGCGGGCCGGCGGCGACGCGGCCGGCGCGCGCAAGCACTATCAAAAGGCGCTGGCGCTGTGGGACGGGCGCATCCAGAACCTATCCGACCGGCGCCTGGGTTTGGCCCACCTGCGGCGCGGGGTGCTCCTGGGCCGGCTGGGGCGCGAGCGCGACGCCATCGTGGCCTTCGAAAAGGCCATGACGCTGGTGCCCCAGGTGCGCGACACCTACGCCACCATCCTGGCCTACCTGGTGGTCACCGAGCCCAACAGCGAGTTCGCCCATCGCGTCTTCCGCCACGCGCTCAATCAGCTGAGCCTGGAGCCCGAGTGGAAGGTCTATTTTGCCCTGTGGTTGCGCACCATCGCTGGGCGCAAGGGTCAGGCCACCGAGAGCGACGTCGATCACGTCTTCGAGGACCTCGCAGACGGCGACGATTGGCCTGCCATGCTGGCCCAATTCGCATCCGGCAGGGCCAGCTACGAGTCGCTGCTGAAGGCGGCGGAGACCGTTGGCGAGCGCACCGAGGCCCACTTCTACGAGGGCGCACGGCGTCTGGGAAAGGGCGATCTGGGCGGGGCGCGGACCATGTTCCAGCGCGTCCTGGACACCCACATGGTCAACTTCTATGAGTTCGCCATGGCCCAGGAGTTGATCGACACGATGCAAGCGGGTGCCTCGGGCGCGCCGCCGGCACCGCGCGCGCTTCATCCCTGAGCCCGCCGAGCGTGTCGCGACGTCAGGGCGCCGCTTGATCTGTCGCCGCCGGCCTGTCGGAAGCCGCGTCGGCGATGGCGGCGTCGGTTCTGGGGTGGGCCTTCGGCGCGCTGGGGTGGGCCGCCGCGGCCGGGGGCATGTTGGCGGTGATGGCGGCGTCGGCGCCGAGTTCGGTGAGCAGTGCCGCCAGGCGCCGGCGCAGACCGTTGTCGTAGGCGTGCTCGTATTCGTGGCGCAGGTGGGGTAGGGCGTCGTCGCGCAGGGCGTCGACGATCAGGGCGCGCGCGGCGTCGTGGGTGCGACCGCTGCGCAGCCCCCGCACCACATTGCGGCTCAGGAGCGCCCGCGAGCGGTACTCGGGGTCGAAGTGCAGCGCCGCCGCGTAGCTGGCGATGCCGTCGTCCCAGCGCCGCGACTCGAAGTAGCTGGTGCCCAGCAGGTAATGTAACTCGGGGTTTTGGGGGTCGGTCTCGAGCAGGCGCAGAAGCAGCCGGCGGGCCACCTCCAGCTCGCCACGCATCAGCAGCAGCTCGGCCTGTGCCGCGCCGGCCGGATCGGCGGGGGCCAGCTTGGCGGCGCCCTTGGCCAGGGGCCCCGGGCCGGCGTCGGGGGCGGCGGCTGCCGCCGGTGGCAGGCTGGGCGCGGCGGCTCGGGGCGCGGCCACGCCGTCGGCGGCGGCGTCGCCAGCCCCCCACCTGGGCGCCACCGCCAGCAGCAGCGGCAGGCCGATGCCGGCCACGGCGGCGGTGAAAAGCGCCCGTCGGCGCCCGGCGCGGGTGCGGATGCCGACGCTCCCGAGGGCGCCCCGAAGCAGCCGGGCGAGCGCGGCGCCGGGTGTCTTCGGGGCGGCCTGCGGTGCCATCGACTGTAGCGACACCCGTGTCAGATCGCTGGCCGAACCGCCGGCCTCGGGCACCGTCGCCAGCGCCTCGATGAACTCGGCGGCGCTCTGAAAGCGATCTTCCTTGGCCTTGGCCAGGGCCTGGTCGAGCACGTGCTCCAGGGCGCGGCTGGGCGGGTTTTCGCCCTCGCAGCGCTCGAGCAGGCGCGGAGGAGTCTTGTCGCGGTGCATCAGCAGAAGGCCCGCGGCGGTCTCGGCGTCGAAGGGGGGCTTGCCGGTGAGCATCTCGAAGAAGACCACGGCGGCCGAGTAGAGATCGCTGCGCGCGTCGATGCCGCTGCCGAAGGCGTGTTCGGGGGACATATAGACGGTGGTGCCGGCGACGATGCCCTCCTCGGTGAGCGGATCGGCGTCGGGGTCGTTGAGTTTGACCAGCCCGAAGTCCAGCACTCGCACGTAGTCGTTGCCGGCGGCGTCGCTCTGCACCATCACGTTGGCGGGCTTGACGTCGCGGTGGACCAGCTGCTGCTCGTGGGCGTGGCCCAGGCCCGAAAGCATCTGGGCCATGATGCGCACCGAGCGCTCGGGCGTCAGCTCATCGCGATCGATCAGCTCGCGCAGGGTCGCGCCGCGCACCAGATCCATCACGATGTAGACGCCCTCTTCGAAGCCGAAGTCGAGCACCGACACGCAGTTGGGGTGCGAGAGCTTGCTCATCGCGATCGCCTCGCGCTCGAAGCGCCGGCGCGAGTCCTCATTGCGCAGGTAGGCCCGGTGCAGGAATTTCACCGCCACCGGGCGCTCGATGTGCACGCGTACCCCCTCGTACACCGCCCCCATGGCGCCCTCGGCGATGTGGCGAAGGATCTCGTAGCGGCCGTTTACGACACTGCCGATGCGCGGATCCTTCGGCACCCCATTGGCCACGGCCGGCAGTGTACATCAGCCGGCCTATGGGGCGAATGCGTTAGATAATGCGCAGTGGGCTCGGGCGGGGCCCCGATGTGGTTTTGCTGCGATGGAAACGGGGCCAGTGCCCACTCCCGAACCAGAGCGCGCTAGCGGCGCAGCTGGGCCAGGCGCGGGTCGTCGGCGGCGGCGCCGCTCTCGAGCATGGCCTGGCAGGGGCCGAGGCCCGCCTCGAGGGCCAGGGCCAGGCGATCGAGCTGCTGGCTGTCGAGGTGGGACTGGCGCCGGCCGTCGGCGTCGACCACTTCCACCGTGTCCTTGCCGCGGCTGCGGGCGCTGGCCAGGGGCTTCATATCCTCATCGAGCAGCTCCATGCCGTGCTCGCCCACGCGGCGCACATGCAGCACGCGCACCAGCTTGCCGTCCTTGCGCAGCTCGTGGCGGATCACGTCGGGGTCGTCGGTGCGGCTGCTGTGCAGGGTGTGGTGGTCGTCGATGGAGGCGTGACCGCCGCCCAGGGGGTTACTGCCGGTCCAGAACTCGATGGTGTTGAGCACGATGGCGTCGACGAAAATGAAGATCGAATAGACCGGAAGCACGATCAGCACCAGGAAGACCAGCCAGCGCAGCCACTTGTTGCTGCTGACGCCCTTATTCCAGTCGTAGAGGGCGTTGGTGGCGGCGAACTTGCCGAAGCAGCCGGAGAGCAGGCTCAGGCCGGCGGCGAGCAGGAGTTGTCGGCGCATTGGACGCAATGGGGTCATGTTCGCTCTCCTCGGTCAGAAGGTGATGCCGATCTGAAATCCCATCGGCCAACTCAAGCGCATCAACAGTGCGTTGCGGTTGTTGAAGTGGTAGCGGGCGCCGAAGCTGAGCATGGGCCTTAGCCGCATTCGGCCATCACGGTCGCCGTAGTACTCATCCCAGATCAGCCCCAGGCCGAGCTCGGGGAAGATCGACCAATGTTCGTTCAAGTAGAAGTTCCACTGCACCGGCACCGGGATCCAGAAGCCCACCCCGTCGTTGTAGCGGCCGTCGACGCAGACGCGATTGCCTCGGTTGTTGATGTAGCAGTAGTTCCTGCGGGAGTAGTCCCAGAAGAAGAGGTCCAGGCCCGGGCTCAGCGCCAGCTCGTCGTCGGTGCCGTCGATGAGGCCGTCGGGGACGATCGGGATGTCGATGCGGAAGCCCACACCGAAGCCGCCGTGGAAGACGCCCAGGTCGAGGTGGACTTCAGGGCGCACGCCGTCGATCTTGTTTCCGCCGCCGCCGCCCCGGGCCTGCGCTGCTTCGGTGAAGCAGAGCAGCAGCAGGGTCGAAAGCAACAGGGGCCCAAAGGAACGAATCAAGCGCAGACGCAAGCAGGTGTTTTTCGACATTCCAACTCCGTGGTCAGACCCCGATCGTACCAGTTCGGATCCACGCGTCTCAAACGAGAAGTGTTTGGGGTGGGTGAGGATGGGTCGATGGGGGTGGCTTTGATCCGGCGTGGGGAATGCTATCGTCGGCCATGGTGAAGACCCTCGTAACCGGCGGCGCCGGCTTCATCGGCGCCAACTTTCTGCTGCTCTCGGTGCCCCGGCATCCCGAGCAGCACTTCATCAATGCCGACCGCTTGAGCTACGCGGCCAACCTCTCGAGTCTCGAGCCGCTCGCCGAGTGCAACAACTACACGTTCGAACAGGTTGACCTGGGGGAGGCCGAGGCCGTGGATGTGCTGATGGCGCGCCACCGTCCCGATCGCATCGTGCACTTCGCCGCCGAAAGCCACGTCGATCGCTCCATCCAGGGGCCGGGCGAGTTCGTGCGTAGCAACATCGTCGGCACCTTCAATCTGCTCGAGGCCTTTCGCCGGCAAGGTCCCGAAGCCGACGGCCTCTTTCACCACGTCAGCACCGACGAGGTCTTCGGCTCGCTCGGCCCCGAGGGGCGTTTCACCGAGCAGACCGCCTACGATCCCTCGAGCCCCTATTCGGCATCCAAGGCCGCCTCCGACCACCTGGTGCGGGCCTACGGCAGGACCTATGGTCTGCCCGTCAAAATCACCAACTGCTCGAATAACTACGGCCCTTACCAATTTCCGGAGAAGCTCATCCCGCTGATGATCCTCAATGCGTTGGAAAATAAGCCGCTGCCGATCTACGGCAAGGGCGACAACGTCCGCGACTGGCTCTACGTCGAGGATCACTGCGAGGCGATCTGGGCCGTCATCGAGCGCGGCAAGGTGGGCGAGACCTACAACATCGGTGGAAACTGCGAGTTGACGAACCTCGAGGTCGTCCAGCGTATCTGCCAGGTCGTTGCCGAGCAGACCGGTGCATCGGTGGCGCAGCTCGAGGCGTTGATCACCTTCGTGCAGGACCGTCCCGGCCACGATCAGCGCTACGCCATGGACGCGAGCAAGCTCGCAGCCGAGTGCGGCTTTGTTCCTGCCGAGACCTTCGAGAGCGGCCTCCAGAAGACCGTGCGCTGGTACCTGGACAACCCGGCCTGGATCGAACGCATCAAGAGTGGCGACTACCGGCACTGGGTGGAGGAGCACTACGGCAAGCGCCATGCGGGACACGCGGGGCAGGTCGATCACACCGAGGACGGAGGGGAGGCATGATCGATCGGGGTATCATTTTGGCGGGCGGTTCGGGCACCCGGCTGCATCCCCTGACGCGGGGCTTCAGCAAGCAGCTGCTGCCGATCTACGACAAGCCCATGATCTATTATCCGCTGAGCACGCTGATGCTGGCGGGTCTTCGGCGCATTCTGATCATCACCACTCCGTCGGATCAGGCCCTGTTTCGCGAATTGCTCGGCGATGGCCAAAGTTGGGGTCTCGATCTGCAATACGCGGTGCAGCCGGAGCCCGGCGGGCTCGCCCAGGCCTTTCTGATCGGTGAGCGCTTCATCGACGGCCAGGGCACGGCGCTGGTCTTGGGCGACAACATCTTCTACGGGCACGGGCTGCAAGAGCGTCTGCAGCGGGCGGCGGCGCGTGGCTCCGGCGCCAGCGTCTTCGGCTACCGTGTCGTCAACCCCGGGGCCTTCGGTGTGCTCGAGATGGATGCCCAGGGCAAGCCCGTCTCGATTGAGGAAAAGCCGAGCAAGCCCAAGTCGAACTTCGCCGTGACGGGGCTCTACTTCTACGACGCGTCGGTGGTGGCGCGCGCCCGTTCGCTCAGCCCCTCGGCTCGCGGTGAGCTGGAGATCACCGACCTCAACCGCCTTTACATGCAGGACGGCCAGCTCGGTGTCGAGCTGATGGGTCGCGGAATCGCCTGGCTCGACACCGGCACGCCCGACGCCCTGATGCAGGCGGCGGCCTTCGTGCACACGTTGCAGGCGCGACAGGGGCTTCAGGTCTGCTGTCCGGAGGAAATCGCCTACCGCGCTGGCTGGATCGACGCCACCCGGCTCAGGGCCCTGGCCCAGCCGCTGGCCAAGACCGCCTATGGGCAGTACCTCGCGGCGCTTCCCGAGTTGATCGCCGGGGAGCACTCATGAGAGTGGAGCCGACCACGCTACCCGGCGTTCTGACGGTAGAGCCGCGCGTTTTCGCCGACGCCCGCGGCGCCTTCTTCGAGTCCTACGTGCTCGAGCGCTACGCCGAGGCCGGTATCGATGTGGCTTTCGTCCAGGACAACGTCTCGGTCTCGGCGCGCGACACCCTGCGCGGCCTGCACCTGCAGCATCCCAGGGGCCAGGCCAAGCTGGTGCAGGTGCTCGAGGGCGAGGTGTTCGACGTGGCGGTGGACGTGCGCCCCGACTCGCCCCACTTTCGCAAGTACACGACGGCGACGCTCAGTGGCGAAAACCACCGTCAGCTCTTCATTCCAGGAGGCTTTGCCCACGGCTTCTGCGTGCTCAGCGAGCGGGCCGTCCTGAGCTACAAGTGTAGCGCCTACTACGACCCCCAGAGCGAGCTCGGCGTGCGCTGGGATGACCCGACGATCGGCATCGATTGGCCCGTGACTTCACCCCTGCTCTCCGAGCGCGACCGCAGCGCCCCGCTGCTTTCGGACATCGACCCCGCTCGCCTGCCGCGCCATGGCTGATCGGCACACGCTCGTGCTCGGCGGCGGCGGCATGCTCGGCCGCGCCTTCGTTGCCGCCCTCACGGCCCGCGGACAGCGCGTGCTGGCGCTCGACCGGCCCGAACTCGAACTCGCAGCGCCGGAAAACGTCGAAACCCACGTGGCCGAGGGCGTACAACTGGTGGTCAACTGCGCCGCCTACACCGACGTGGACGGCGCCGAGCGCGACGAGGCCACGGCCACGCGCATCAACGGCCAGGCTCTGGCCGAGCTTTCGAGCTGCTGCGCGCGCCGGGGCGCGCTGCTGCTGAGCTTCGGCACCGACTACGTTTTTTCCGGCGATGGCACACGCCCCTACCGGGTCGACGATGCCCTTGCGCCCCTCAACGCCTACGGCCGCGGCAAGGCCCTGGGCGAGCAGGCCCTGCGCGACGGACCCGCTGACTTTTTGCTCGTGCGCACCAGCTGGCTCTACGCGCCCTGGGGGCAGAACTTCGTGCGCACCATGGCACGGCTCGGCGCCGAGCGCGAGCGGCTGAAGGTCGTCGACGATCAGCACGGCCGCCCCACCAGCGCCCAGTACCTGGTGGAACGCTCGCTCGCCCTGGTCGAGCGCGGCGCCCGCGGCATCTTCCACGCCACCGACGGCGGGCAGTGCAGCTGGTATCAGCTGGCCTCGGCCGTGATCGCGGGCCTGGGCCTCGACTGCAAGGTCGAGCCCTGCAGCAGCGCCGAGATGCCGCGGCCGGCGCCGCGGCCAGCCTACAGCGTGCTCGATCTGTCGCAAACCGAGGGTTTGATCGGGCCGAGTCGACCCTGGCGTGAAAACCTGGCGGACGTGCTCGCGCAGCTCGACGCGTACTGACTCGGAGTTTTGTCTCAGAAGCAGCCGTCCACGGCGCCGCACTTGTTGACGGCGGTGGACTGGCACAGCGCCGACCAGCTACCCATGCAGCATTGGTCCTGCAGCTGCCACTGGCCCTCTCCGGAACCGCAGATGCAGTCGCGCACGCCCGGCTCGCAGTGCTTTTGGACGACCATCAGCGCGCAGGCCTCGTCCCAGGCGATGGTGCAGCACTCGGGAATCGCCGCGCAGACGCAGGCGGCGGTGCTCTCGTCCTGGCAGCCGGGACTGGCGTGGGTCTCACAGCAGGGTCCCAGGGAGGTCTGAAGGTTCGTGCTGTTGCTGCCAGCGTCGCTGCCACCGCCGCTGCCGGCGTCGCTGCCTTCGGTGTTCGTGCTGGCGTCGCTGCCCGTGCCCGTGCCCGTGCCGGCGTCGGTGCCGGTGCTGTCGGCGTTGTCGGAAGCACCCCCGTCGCCCGCATTGCTGCCGCTGCCGTCGGCCGCCTGCTCGGCGGCCGCCATGCCCGCGTCGGTTGCGGTCGCGCCGTCCTGGGCCTGCGAGCCACCGCCCGCGGCC
The DNA here is from genome assembly GCA_029880325.1 of Myxococcales bacterium. Classification (GTDB taxonomy): domain Bacteria; phylum Myxococcota_A; class Polyangia; order Polyangiales; family JAFGIB01; genus JAOUOP01. The sequence continues at coordinate 112,678 of JAOUOP010000020.1, forward strand.
CCGTCACCCTCGGCGCCGGGGCTCGCACTTGCCGACGAGTTGTCGGCCGACGCACCGCCGCCGCCCTGCTCGCCGCCGCCGGCCTGGTCTTGGCAGGCGACGAGCAGCAGCAGGGCGGCGGTGACGAGCGGCCGCAGGGCCGCGATGATACGACTTTGGGTCATTACAGACAGAGGAAGGGGAAAAACACGCAGATCGGGTTCAGCAGCGGCTCGGCGGCGGCTTCGGCGCAAACGAGTAGCTCGTCGGCGCAGGCCCCGACATCGGCCAGCGACTCGGCCGCGAGCGTGCACTCGGTGGCTTCGGTGGCGCAGGTGGCGAGGTCTTCGGCCGGCACGTCCGGCAGCGTCACATCGAGGGTGGCGGCCACGCATTGGGCGTTGAGTTCGCCGCAGGCGACCAGCTCGGCCGGATCGGCAGCCGCTACCACGCAGGCGTCCAGCTCTTCGGCGCAGGTGACCACGCTGTCGATGGTCTCGGTCACGGCGTCGGGGATGATGCCGTCGACGACCGCGGCGGCCTGTTCTTCGATGCAGGCGGTCAGGTCGATGCCACAGCTGGCCAGATCCTCGGCACTCGCGGCGCTGGTGATGCAGCCGGCGGCGTCGGCGGCGCACTCACCGGCGCCTTCGAGGGTGGCATCGACGTCGATCTGGACGTCGAGCACGGCGGCCAGGCACTCGGCTTCTTCGACACCGCAGGTCACCAGTTCCAGGGCGTTGGCGCCATCGGCGCAGGCGGCTGCCTCGTTGGCGCAGGCCTCGGCGGCGGTCACGGCGTCGCTGACCGGCTCGGGCAGCGAGGCGGTCACCAGGCAGGTGGCATGCTGGGCATAACAGGCGGGCGCGAACAACCAAGCCAGGGGGCCGGCCAGGCAGCTGTTGAGCTGCGCGTCGCACTCGTCGACGGTGAGCGCGGCGCTGCTGGTGGCCACCTCGATGCCCTCGCCACGGGTCTCGCCCTGGGGGGCACAACCGGCGAAGGCGAGCAGGGAAGCGCAGAAAATAATCGATGATCGTTGCATGACGTGATGTCTCCTGGATAACCGCGTACGAATCCTGCACCGGATGCATCCCGGCGCTCGAGTCCCACCAAACACGAAGCGCCCCGGGCGCTTCGCTGTTCCGCATGTCTCTTAATGCCCCTGGTGTGCCGATCTGTGCGCGTCGGCTCGAAATTTCAGACGAGGCCCAGGAAATGTTCTCGAATCGGCAGCAATTACCCGGCTGCCGGCCGGTTCTGCCCCGCGGCGCGAGTGCTTGCTCGGAAAGTGGCCCCCTAACGATATTGGGCTAGAATTTTCCGGTGACGGACATGAAAGCCATCTTGTCGTTGGCCTCGCGCAGGCGCAGCGACAGGGTCTTGATGCAGTTCCAGAGGATCTCGTAGGCCAGATCCTTGTGGATGAAGAGCAGGTCTTCGAAGGCTTCGCGCGTGATCACGAGCAAGCGGGCCGCCTCGTGCACGCGGGCGTCGGCGCTGCGCGGGGTGTCGTCGATCAGCGACATCTCGCCGAAGGCTTCGCCAGCGCCCAGCACCGCCAGCGCTTCTTCGCCCATGCCCGAGAGATTGCGCGAGATGCGGACTTTGCCGTCGAGGATCAAATAGAGCTTGTCGCCCATCTCGCCCTCACGGAAGACGAAATCGCCGGCTGCGTGCAGCTCCTCGCCAGCGATGGCGCGGATGCGCTCGAGCCCTTCATCGGTCAGACCCGAGAAGAGATTCATCGACGACAGCGCTTGATGCACTTGTTCCACGGACGCCGCTCCACTCCAGGCTGCAAGTCTATCAAAAACGGGGGCCGCCGCGCGCAAAGCCACGCATCGGGCCATCCCGGTGTAGGTGGGAGTCGGTGCTGGCGCCCGGCCGCGCGTGTCGGCCGCGCGTGTCGGCCGCGCGTGTCGGCCGCGCGTCTGAACCGAGCCCTCAGCCCGCGCTTTCCTGGGCCGCGAGCCAGCGCTCGGCCTCGATCGCTGCCATGCAGCCGGTGCCCGCCGCCGTCACCGCCTGGCGGTAGACGCTGTCCTGCACGTCGCCGGCGGCGAAGACGCCCTCGACGCTGGTCTGCGTGGTGCCGGGCCTGGTGACGATGTAGCCCTGGCCGTCGAGTTCGAGTTGGCCCTTGAAGATCTCGGTGTTGGGGGTGTGCCCGATGGCGATGAAGAGACCCTGTACCGGCAGGTCCTTGCGCTCGCCCGAGTGCACGTTCTCGATGCTGACGGCCGTGACCTCCCCCTTTTCCACGTCCTTGACCTCGACCACCTTGGAGTCCCACTCGAAGCGGATCTTCGGATGGGCCAGCGCGCGGTCGGCCATGACCTTGCTGGCCCGAAGCTCCCTGCGCCGGTGGATCACGGTGACGCTCTTGCACAGGCCCGCCAGGTAGAGGGCTTCTTCCATGGCGGTGTCGCCGCCGCCCACCAATGCCACGTCCTGGTTGCGAAAGAAAAAGCCGTCGCAGGTGGCGCAGGCGCTGACACCGCGGTTCTGGAGTTTTTGCTCGCTTTCCAGCTCCAACCAGCGCGCCTTGGCACCGGTGGCGATGATCACACTCTCGGCTTCAAAGCTCGCACCATCGGTGTGGAGGCGGAAAGGGCGTTGCGAGAAGTCCACGCGCTCCACGTCGGCACTGATGAACTCGGTGCCGAAGCGGGCGGCCTGGGCCTTGAAGCGCTCCATCAGCGCCGGTCCCTCCACCGACTCGGGGAAGCCGGGGTAGTTCTCCACCTCCGTCGTGATCATGAGCTGACCGCCGGCGACACCGCCGGTGACCAAGCCTTCGATGCAGACCGGGGAGAGGTTCGCCCGCGCCGCGTAGATCGCGGCCGTGTGACCGGCCGGCCCAGAACCGATGATGACGACTCGATGCATTTCAAAATTCCCTTGTAATTTCAAAGCCTAGCGAGCTTGTCGAGGGTGCATGGGGTAGCCGAGATCAGCGCGCTGTGCAAGCGTGGCCCGGCTTGGGGAGGGGTCGCACTCTGGCAGCGCCGGTGACTGCGCGACTCGCGTCACAGCCCAACTTCGGGCTAGATAGAAGTGCCATAATGGCCGGAATTCATCCGAAAAAAGGGGATGTGTGAAAATCGGGGGGATAGGGGTGGTTGACATACCTGGGATTACCATCCAGTCTCGGAACAACGGTGTACGGTTTGTGCGCATGGAGATGTGGCATCCCGCACCGCTGTGACACCAGCCGAGGTACGTAGCGTCCCTGGTTCGGGCCCTGTCGACGGCCCAATCGCAGTCTCAAACAGAAGGTACAGCCGTGGTCCCGTCCGAATTTTTGCAGATTGCCGAGGGTCTAACCCACTTGGACCCGATTCGTACCTACCCGGCACGCGCCGCCCAGCTGGTGGCGGACCTGGCCAACGCCACGGCCTACCGGGTGGAGCTGGAGCAGGGCGAACGCCGCAACCTGGACAGCACGCCGCCGCCGCCGGTCGATGCACGCGCCGTGTCACTGCCGCTGCGCCACGGCCGTCAGGTCTTGGGCACGATCCATCTCTACCTGGCCGATGGCTCGGAAAAGCTGGACGTGGCCGATCTGCGACTGGCGCGCTGGGGTGCGCGCGCCCTGGCCCGTGGCCTGAGCTACAGCAGCCGCATGAACCGCCCGGCGGCCGACGTGCGCAAGCGTGGGCAGGAGATCCAGAGCCGCCTCGATCGCACGCCACTGACCAAGCGCGAAAAAGAAGTGGTCGCCCTGCTCGTCTCCGGTGCCTCCACGCGCCAGATCGCGGAGCAGACCCAGCTGACGGTGGCCACCGTGCATACCTACCTCAAGCGCATCTACTCCAAGCTCGGCGTGCACTCGCGGGTGGAGCTGGTGGCGCGCATGGTCGGTACCGTGGGCAGTGTGCCGCCCTCCGACATCGAAGAGCTATCCGGCGGCATCACGGCCACGGTTTCGCGCATCCCCGAGGCGCGCGCCCCGAGCGAAGAAGAGGCGCTGGCTGCCGACGCGCTCTGAGAAGCCCGCGCCGTCTCGAAACGCGCGAGGCCGCTTGCCTCGCGGGTGCCGGGTGCGTACCTAGAGCCACGAGACCACGAAGAGCCACGCATGGCGCTTCGGCTCGGTCGCCGTGGAGTGGAGACTCGTGTTTTCGACTCCGCGGCCAACGGCAGGTACCCATGGCAGCGTTCCGATCAGCACTGAACCGCACGCTCTGTTTTGCGCTGCTGCTGGCGGCGCTCGCTCCGGCGCCGTCCAGGGCCCAACAGGCTGCCGAGGCGGCTGCAGCGACTCCTGGGAGCGGGAGCGTTCCGACACCGGGTTCGCTGGGCGGACCCAGGCTGGCTCAGTCCGCTACGCCCACCGAGTCGGTTCGGGCCGCCGACGGGCCAGTCCAGGGCGACGCCGCGCCAGAGGGCCGAACGCGCCTGCGCTACCAGCTCGACCCGGTCTCCGACACGGTGCTCACCAGCGTGGCGTTGGTGGTGGGCCTGGGCTCGGAGGCCACGATTCGCAGCGGCGAGCTGCAGGCCCAACCGCCGGCCGGCACTGAAAACATCCTGGTGCTCGACCGCTGGGTGGCCGAGGCCGACGAGGCCAGGGAGGGCGCCTCGTTGTTCAGCGACATGGGGGTGGTGCTGACCATCGGCTACGCCGTGGCCGACACCGTGCGCTCGGGCTACCGCGACGGCCCGAGCGAGGGTTGGACCGAGTTTCTGATGTACCTGCAGTCGGGCCTCTTCAACTGGTCGGCGGCCAATATCGTCAAGCTCACCGTGCGCCGGCCGCGACCCATCGTCTACATCCAACAGCGCAACGCCGAAGCGGCAGGCGAAGATCTCGATCTCGACGATACCAACCGAGAGTTGTCGTTCTACTCGGCCCATACTTCGGTCACCGCCGGTCTGGTGGGCACCGCGGCCTACATGGCCTTCGAGCGCAACCCCGACGGTCTCGAGCCGTGGTTGGTGGTGGGCGTCGGCAGTGTGCTGACGGGCTTTGTGGGGGTGCAGCGGGTGCTCAACCGCTCCCACTTTCCCTCGGACGTGATCGTGGGCGCCGTGATCGGCGGGGCCCTGGGCATCATGATTCCGCACCTGCACGTGATCACCGACGAGTCGGTGCAGCTGGGGCTGGCCCCCTGGAATGACGGCGCTGGCGCGTTTTTGAGCTACCGCCATTGATGCGATGGACTTGAATCAGGACCCCTTCGCGATCTTCGCCCAGTGGTACGAGCGGGCCCAGCACTGCGGCCTGTCCGAGCCCGCGGCCATGACCGTGGCCACCGCCGACGCTTCGGGTATGCCTTCGGCCCGCATGATGCTGCTCAAGGGCTTCGACGCCGAGGGTTTCGTCTTCTACACCAACCTCGGCAGTCAAAAGGCACGGGAGCTGCGCGAAAACCCCCAGGCCGCCCTGTGCTTTCACTGGATGCCGCTGGAGCGCCAGGTACGGGTGCAGGGCCGGGTGCGCCAGGTGGACGCTGCCGAGGCCGACGCCTATTTCGCGAGCCGGCCGCGCAAAAGCCGCATCGGCGCCTGGGCCTCGAAGCAGTCACAGCCGCTCGAGGGGCGCTTCGAACTCGAAGCCCGGGTGGCGCGCTTTGCGGCCCGCTACGCCGTGGGCGAAGTGCCGCGTCCCGAGTTTTGGTCGGGGTTTCGATTGAGGCCCCAGAGCATCGAGTTCTGGGAGCAGCGCGGCTTTCGCCTGCACGAGCGCACGCGCTTCATCGGCAGCGAAGACGGCTGGCGCGGCGAGCACCTCTTTCCATAAGATAGCGCGATGCACGACGACGCCTCTGGAGTGGAAGCCGGGGATCTGGAGCTTGCGCGCGCGGTGACCCCGCGGCCCATCGAAGCCATCGCCGAGCAGCTGGGCCTGGGCCCCGAGATGCTCGAGTGCTACGGCCGCGACAAGGCCAAGCTGCGTCTGGGCGCGCTGCCGCCCGCCGAGCGACGGGGCAAACTGATCTTGGTCACCTCGACCACGCCGACCCGGGCTGGCACCGGCAAGACCGTCACCGCCATCGGTCTGGGGCAGGGCCTGGGCAAGGTCGGGGTCAGCCACGCCGTCTGCCTGCGCGAACCGTCGCTGGGACCGGTCTTCGGGCTCAAGGGCGGCGCCACCGGTGGCGGTCGCGCCCAGCTCTTGCCCATGGAGGAGATCAACCTGCACTTCACCGGCGACCTCCACGCCGTCACCAGTGCCCATAACCTGCTGTCGGCGTTGATCGACAACCGCCTGCACTTCGAGCACCGCGGTACCGATCGCATGCCCGAAATTCACTGGCCACGCGCCCTCGATGTCTGCGATCGCCAGCTGCGCAACTGTGAGATAGGACTGGGCGCACCCGCCGACGGCTTCGCGCACCGCGCCGAGTTCCTGATCACGGCCGCCAGTGAAGTGATGGCGGTGCTGGCGCTGGCGCGGAACTTGCCAGACCTGAAGCGGCGGCTCGCGGCCATGGTGGTGGGCTACGATCACGAGGGGCGGGTGCTGCGCAGCGTCGACTTCGAGGCCGATGGCGCCATGGCCGTGCTGCTCGAGCGGGCGCTGTGGCCCAACCTGGTACAGACCCTGGAGCACACCCCGGCCCTGGTGCACGCCGGGCCCTTCGCCAACATCGCCCACGGTTGTAGCTCAGTCGTCGCCACACGCCTGGCGTTGGGGCGCGCGGACTACGTGGTCTCCGAGGCTGGCTTCGGTGCTGACCTGGGCGCCGAAAAGTTCATGCACATCAAGTGCCGCCAGGCCGGCCTGTGGCCCTCGGCGGCGGTGGTGGTGGCCAGCTGTCCGAGCCTGCGGCGTCACGGTGACGCCGACCTCAGGCGCCTGTCCGAGCCCGACCTGCCGGCCCTGCGCCGTGGCCTCGACAACCTGCGCGCCCACCTCGACATCGTCGCCCGCTTCGGTGTGCCGGCGGTGGTCGCCATCAACGAGCGGGCCGGCGACTCGGCGGCCGAGCATGACGCCATTGCCGCCGCCTGTGCCGAGCGCGGTGTGACTGCGGTGCTGTGCCAGGCCCACGGGCGCGGCGGCGAGGGCGGGGTGGCGTTGGCGCAGGCGGTGATCGGGGTATGCGAAGGGCATCGAGAAAGCGAGCCGCGTTACCTTTACGGGCTTGGCGATTGCTTGCGCACGAAAATCGAACGGGTGGCGAGTGAGGTCTACGGCGCCGACGGCGTCGACTACGCCCCCGGGGCCGAGCGCGCCCTCGAGCGCATCGAGCGCCTGGGCTTCGGCGAGCTGCCGATCTGCGTGGCCAAGACCCAGCTTTCAATCAGCGACGATCCGCGCCTGCGCGGCGTGCCGCGCGGATTTCGACTGCAGGTTGGCGACGCCCAAGTGAGCGCCGGGGCGGGCTTTGTGGTGGTCTTCACCGGCAACACCGTGCGCATGCCCGGCTTGCCGCGCCATCCGGCGGCCCACGGCATTGGCTTCGACACCGAGGGTAGGATCCGCGGCCTGCGCTGAGCGTCGCCCGGTCCGCGGCTGACGCTCCACGCAGCTTGGGCTACGCAGGGGACCTGGCCGAGCCGGCGGTCATCCTCGAGTCAGCGCCGGGGCCGCCCGATCGCGCGAGCCACGACCATATCGTGGTGCTGCATGGGCTCAGCTGAGCCGACTTCCTGAGGCTGCTGGTGAGTCGCGGCGAGCGACCGGTGCAGCGCATGACCTACCTGGAGGGAGTCTCGAGCTGATCAGCCCATCGAGGCGTCACGAGTCGATCAAGAGCATGCTCGGCCGTTTACTCGAGGCCTATTGCGTGCATCGGGGGATCGATATCTCCCCTGTCGGTTCCTGGTTGCTCCAGGATCCGGCGGTCGAGCGCGGCGTCGAACCCGATGAGTGGTACGTGCTCGGGGATGCGCCCGACGCCGAGCGCCCGGATCTGGCCATCGAGGCGATCTGGACCTCGGGTGGAATCGATAGGCTCGAGGTCCATCGCAAGCTCGCAGTGCGCGAACTGTGGGTGTGGAAGGCGGGTGTGATCGCGGTTTTCGTGCTGCGCGGCGAGCGCTACGTGGAGGTGCAAGCGAGCGAGCTATTGCCGGCCCTGGACCTGGTGCAGCTGGCGTCCTTCGTCGACGTCCATCCGATGACCCGCGCCGTGCGCGAGTACCGGGCGATGACCCGCGCCGTGCGCGAGTACCGGGCGGCGTTGTCCGAGCGAGTGCGAGCCGATCGTCGCTGGGGCCGCTTGCCCGGTGAGCCCGGGGCGGCGTAAAACGGGGTCATGCCAGGGGACTTTCCGAAGACGATCGATGCCATCGGCGTTGAATGGTTGACCGAGGCGTTGCACGCCGCCGGGGCCTTGCCCGAACACGGCGCCGTGGTGGAGCTTTCCTCCGAGCCGGTGGGAGAGCAGGGGCAGACCGGCGAGGTGGCCAAGTTGACTCTGCGCTACGAAGGCGAGCGGGGTCAGGCGCCGCTGTCCCTGGTGGCCAAAGTGCCGCCACCCTTCGAGCAGATCCGCCAGCAGATGCATGCCATGGGGCTCTACCAGCGGGAGGTCCGCTTCTATCAGGACATCGGCGACGAGGCGGGCATTTCGGTTCCCCATTGCTATTTTGCCGGCATTGACGACGACAGTGGTGACTTCCTGCTGTTGCTCGAGGACATGAGTGCCTGCCGCGAGGGGGACTTCTGGCTCGGCAGTCTGGAGGATACGCGGACAGCGGTGGACGCCCTGGCCGGCATGCATGCCCGCTGGTGGAATAGCCCCAAGTTAGTCGAGTTTCCGTGGCTCGTGCAGCACGACGATGCCGACTACAACGTCACCATGCTCGGCGCGGTGATCAAAGGGACCTTGCCGGTGGTCGAGCAACGCTTTGCCGAGCACTTCACGGGCTACATTCGCGACGCCGCGCGCAAGCTGGAAGAAAACTGGGCGTCTCTCACCACCTGGCAGCCAGAGTGGCCCTTCACGCTGACGCACAACGACTACCACCCCAAGCAGTTCTTCTTCCCCACCGAAGCCGGCGGTCGCTTCGCTGTCTTCGATTGGCAGAGCGTGGCTTCCAGCGCGCCCACCAATGACCTCGCGCGCATCCTGATCTACGGACTGCGACCGGACGCGCTGCGCGAGCACCGCGCGGAGCTGCTCGCGCGCTACCGTCGGGGGCTTTCCGAGCGCGGTGTGAACTACGACGCCAAACAGCTCGAATACGACTGTCGCAAGAGCATGTTGTTCTCGCTCTTCATCATGATCTTCGCGTGTGCCACCAGCGATGTGAGCATCCTCGAGGAGGCGGCCCGCAAGCGTGGCATGAACTACCTCGATCGCGTGTTCACCGATCTCGGACAAAACCTCGAAGACAACCGGGTGTTGGAAGTGCTGGCGTAGAGCGGCGACCGGGTCCAGGGTGCTGCTGCGGTGCCGATCCGCTCGGCGCTCCAGGGGCGGCATTTTTGTCGCTCCCCAGCCCTTTGCAGCTGGGCTAGCGTTTCGGGGTGCCGCCGACAAAGCTGCCAGGACGTTTTCGGGGCTGCCATTCCATCGCCGGGCTGGGTGCCACTCGCAGGCGAGAGCATCGCCTTTCGACAGAGGGCAATCACCACTGACCAACTCGATGCGGCATCGAGTTCCTACGATCTTCCTACCGGTGTCGGTCTCAGTTGAGAAGGTGAGCGTGGCCATCGGGCGCGACGTCCTGGAGTGGGCCCGGGAGCGCGCTGAGCGCGAGGGCCTCAGCCTTTCGGCCATTCTCACGGAGGCGGCCCGTCTGGGGCGGGAAACGGCAGAGCGTAGAATTCGACAAGATGCGGCTTGGAGCGAGATCGTGAAGTCGGCAACAGAAGGGGAGGGCCTGCCGGACTCTGCCCTGGAGGCGGCTGAGCGCGCGCTTGATGCCGGGCCGGATTCCGGCGGCTTGTGAGTGGACTGACCCTCGAGACCGGCGCACTGATCGCCCTGG
>JAOUOP010000021.1 GCA_029880325.1 Myxococcales bacterium
GCGCTCCCTGAACTCATCCAAGCGCGCGCAGGCTCCGCCTGAGCCCGGCACCGGGATTGCTACGCAACAGCTGCCAAGGCCGCCGGGGTCTCGCCGGACGAGCCTTCGACTCTCATGGTCTCCGCCGCCACCGTACGGGCGGACCGCTCAGCGAAAGCGCGGCCGACACGCGGTGATATTCGCCCCCTGCCACGACTTTTTGAGAAGCTACCGGCGATGACCGGCTTGTGGCTGTCGAAGATGCGCCGGGTGAGCTGACCGTCGAGGTCGCCTTCGGGTTGGTCCTGGTAGGCGGTGTGCACTTCGCCCCCGCCACTCCAGGTGTCTGCGCCCGCCTCGAGGTCGGCGCCCGCGCAAAACGCGCGGCCGGCACCGGTGACGACCACCGCGCGCACGCCATCGTCTGCGTCGGCGCGGTTGAAGGCGCCCATCAGCTCGGCGAACATGCGCGGGGTGAAGGCGTTTAGGCGATCGGGACGATGCAGCGTCAGGGTCAACACGCGGTCGCTGATGTCATAGCGGATCTGCTGGTAGTCCATGGCGAGGCTCCTTCGGTCGGCAGGGAAGGATGCTACTACGGCTCGGCGCCCCGCCCCCGCTTGACAACCCCGCGCCCCATGGTGTGCCCTGCAGCGGCCTCCACCGTCGCGTCCACCCCGGCCGCCGCCGCGAGGCCCAGGGAAGCCACCATGGCCGCAGACGCACCCGCACCCACGCCCGCAAACACGCTACGTCCGGAGGTCATGCTGGCCAAGCCGGTCTTCCTCGAGTCGGCCTTCAAAGAGCCGGAGCGGGTGCTCACGCTGGTTCGAGACTCCGCGCCCTACCGGCTGGCGGCGGCCGTCCATCGCTCGCGGGAGTCCGGCACCGACGTACCCTGGTTTCGCGTCTTCTGGGCCTATGGCGAAAAGCTCGCCGACCCACGGGCAGACTTCATCTTCAATAACCCGCGCTTCATCCAGGCGGCCCGCGAGAGCTTCGGCGCCGAGGTGGTCATTCCCAGCTCGCTGATGAACAACTTGAACACGCCGATGGCCGGCGGCGTGCCCCACCTGGACCTGCCGCACTTCCGCGGCGCCGAGCGTTTCCCCTTCGATCTGCTGGTGGCCATGGGCTACTCGGGCCTGTTTCACCCCTGGGCGATTCCCATCGCCTCGGCGCTCAGCTGGTTCTACCGCGGCCCCGGTGGCGACTTCGACTACTGGCCCGACGGCCCCGACGAGCCGCGCTTCACGCTCAGCGCTCCGCTCTGGAATCAAGCGGTGGTCGCCGACAACGAATACATGTTCCACAGGGTCGGCGGCGTCGGTCGCGACAGCGATCACGTGGCGCCCGGAGCCATCTCGCGCGCGGCCAAATTGCATCATGAAGACGGCGCCTGGAGCCTGGTCGATGGCGACAGTCGGCAGAGCTTCAGCGAGGAGGCCGTGCGCCTGTCGGTGCTGTGGAAGGCCTACGCTTTCAAGGACGGGGCCGCCCTGCGGGTCTTCCGCGACAGGAGCGATGACCTGACGCTGCCGCAGGCGCTGTCGATCCTCTCGGCCGATCTCGACCAGCGCGGCCTCGGGCGCCTCGACGTGGAAGCTGGCTATGGCGACGAAGCAAATCGGCGCCTGATCCACAAAGTCTATCGCGCGCCCGAGGTCCGCGACGCGAGCCGCCGCCGCGTGCAGTGAGCGTGGGCCGTCGGGGCTGGCTACGCCGGGGCCTCGCTGCGTTGGTGAGAGGGCTCGGTCTTTTGATCGCGCTGGTTCTGGCCATCACCTGGCAGGCCATGGGCAAGGCGCCCCAGGCCCCGCGCCTGCTCCGCATGGAGGCTTCCCCCAATCACCGCGAGGGCGTCTTCGTCAATCGTCAGCCCCTGTGGAACAATCACTGGGAGATGATGACGGCGTGGCCCGAGATGAGCGAGCACGCCGAAACCGACCGGAGCTTTCCCGTCAGTGGCGACACCGTCGCGCGCCTCTCCCAGCCTGCCGGTCCCCTGCGCGTCACCTGGCTCGGTCACTCCACCAGCGTGATCGAGCTGGCGGGCAAGCGCGTCTTGACCGATCCCATCTTCGACCCCGGTCCGGTACCCTGACACAGTAGTGTTAGGCACTCCCAGTTCCAGCCATATCGGCACCGCATGCCAGGCTGCCTATATCGTTGAGGCCCCAAACCCCCACGATTCCGCCGCCCTACAGCACGGCGGAAGGCTCCGTCGAAGGCATGGGCGAACCCTTCACGCCCACGCTCGGCCGCGAAGAACGAGAAGAACGTGTCAAGCACAAGTCGCGACCAATGTGACTGGCACGTTTTTCACGGTCCTCGCTTCGCCAGAGCCGGCACGCGCACAGCAGCAGGGAGCCTGCCGATGGGAAGAAATGCCAGTGTTTTCAACGGTGTCCCCGATTCGCCAGGCCCGTGCGCGCGCACCGCTTTGTCCAATCTGTCATATGGGACGCGAAAAGATATTCGCGTTGGTCGCAGCCGCGCAGGACGCCGGCGCAACCGTCTGCGGTCTTCGCTTTCGCCCAATGCTCAGAGCGCGCGGGGCGCCGATGGGCTATATGGCTCCGATGTCCTGTGATGGCGCTGCCGCGACGGTTGCCGAGATCGCTGCGCGCGCACGGGCGGCGAGGGCCGGCCGGTGACCGAGCTCGAGTTCACCGCGACCGTGGCCCGCGGGCTGGAGCCGCTCGTGCAGGGCGAGCTGCAGCAGCTGGGGGCGTCCGAGGTGGCCGTGCAGCGCGGGCTGGTCACGTTCTCGGGGCCGCTCGAGCTGGGCTACCGCGCCTGCCTGTGGTCGCGCGTGGCCAGCCGCCTGCTGCTGGGGCTGGGGCGCTTTGAAAGCGGCGACGCCGAGCAGCTCTACGCCGGCGTGCGCGGCATCGACTGGCGCCAGCATCTGGAGAGCTCGGGAACGCTCGCGGTCGACTGCGTGACGGCCTCGGGGGTCAGCGGCCACACGCGTTTTTTGGCGCAGAAGACCAAGGACGCCATCTGCGACGCGCTGCGCGAGGCGACCGGCCAGCGCCCCAACGTCGATCGCGAGGCGCCCGATGTGCGCGTGCGCGTGCACGTGGGAGCCGAGGAGACGAGCGTGAGCCTGGACCTGGGTGGCCATGGACTGCAGCGCAGGGGCTACCGCAGCGCCGCGGGAAGCGCCGGTCTGGAGGCGCCGTTGAAGGAGAACCTGGCGGCGGCGGTGCTGCTGCTGGCCGGATGGCCCGAGCGCTCGGCCCAGGGCGCGCCGCTGGTGGATCCCCTCTGCGGCAGCGCCACGCTGCTCATCGAGGCGGCCCTGATCGCCGCCGACGTGGCCCCGGGTCTGCGCCGGCATCACCACGGCATGGTCGGCTGGCGCGGACATGACTCCAAGTTATGGGACGGTCTGATGGCCGAGGCCGAGCAGCGCGCTGCGGCGGGGCGGTCGAAGCTGCCGCCGCTTTTGGGCTTCGATCAGAGCGAGCAGGCGCTCGGGGCGGCCCGCAAGGGCGCCAGCGCCGTGGGCTTCGGCAAGCACATCGAGCTGCGCAAGGCAGCGCTTTCAGCGGCGCGGCCGCCGGCCGGCTGTGGCCCCGGCCTGGTCGTCACCAACCCGCCCTATGGCGAGCGTCTGGGCAGCGAGGGCGAACTGGTTCCGCTCTACGAAACTCTGGGTCAAGTGCTGCGCGAACACTTCGGCGGCTATCGGGCGCACGTGCTGACCGGCAGCCCCGCGCTCGCCAAGCTGATGGGCCTCAAGCCCGAAGCGCGCATCCCGCTGTGGAACGGCCCCATCGAGTGTCGGCTGCTGTCGCTGCCGATCCACGCGCGCGAGGCGGGTGCCGAACGGCCCGCGGCGGCGATCCCGCCCGAGGCCCGGCCCTTCGAAAACCGCCTGCGCAAAAACGCGCGGCACTTCGGGCGCATCGCCCGGCGCAGGCAGCTGGGCAGCTACCGCGTCTACGACGCCGACATCGGCGAGTTCAATCTGGCGGTGGACGTCTACGAAACGCCCGCCGGGCGCCGCGCCGTGGTCCAGGAATACGCCGCCCCGCGCTCGGTGAAACCCGAGACGGCCATGCGAAGGCTGGCGCTGGCGCTCAAGGTGGTGGGTGAAGTGCTGGAGCTGCCGCGGGAGGCGGTGGTGGTCAAGGTGCGGCGACGGCAGCTGCAGGGCAAGCAATACGAACGCCGCCCCGAGTCCGAGGCACTCTTTGAAGTGCGCGAAGGCGAGCATCGCTTCTGGGTCAACCTGGGCAGTCACCTCGACAGCGGCCTCTTCGGCGAGCAGCGGCTGCTGCGCGCCCGCGCCGGCGAGCTATGCGCGGGCCGGCCCGTGCTCAACCTCTTCGCCTACACCTGCAGCGCCGGCCTCTACTGCGCCAAGGCCGGCAGCGCCACCACCAACGTCGACCTCTCGGGCCCCTACCTGCGCTGGGGGCGCCGTAACTACGAGCTCAATGGCATCGACACCAAAAACCACAGCTTCGTGCAAGCCGACTGCCTGGACTTTCTCGAGCGCGAGCGCGGGCGCTACGGCCTGGTCTACCTGAATCCCCCCAGCTACTCGCGCTCCCACCGCATGGAAAGCGACTTCGAGCTGGGCCGCGACCAGAAGCGACTGGTGCAGCGGGCGATGGCGCTCTTGACCAAGGATGGCGTGTTGCTCTTTTCGACCCACGCGCGCGGCTTTGTGCTCGACGAAGCGCTGGGGCGGCAGTTCGCGGTCGAAGCGTTGACCGCACGGGTGCTGCCGGAGGACTTTCGGCGCAGCCCGTTTCAGGCATTTGCTCTGCGACGGCGGTAGGGGCTCACGGCGGGCGGCGGGAGTGCGGGTCGCATCCAGCCTTGCAAAGCGCCCACGCTGGGAGGTGTGGTCGATGACATCGCGCAGTGGGTGGCCCAGGAGGCGCAGCTCAGGCTCGGTGAGCCTGGTCTCTTGATGCTGACGCGATTTGGTGAGAGCGGACCGCGGGCTGCCGACGCGCTGCACTACGTAACCGGCATGGCCGGGGGACACTATCGACTGTCCTACGATGCCGACGGCGAAGCCCGGTTGCGAAGACATTCGCAACCGCGGCCTCTCGGACAGCAGGCAGCTGCGGGACAGTGGGGCCTCGGCGGCATGACGCTCGCCGAGGCGCGGGGCTTCATCGCGGCGCTGCCGAGGATTTCGGGCAGGAGGCGTCATCCGAAATGACCGCGATCCGGCCTGTCGTGGCGGCCCTGCTCGCCGCCACCCTGCTGCTGTCGTCCTGGTGGTGCACCTCGGCACGCGCCTATTGTTTCTCGACGACCTGCGATTCGAAGCACGAAAGCTGCGGCGAAGACGAGCATGGCTGTCCGATCGAGGGCGAGATCCTGCACTGGGCCCGTTCCTGCACGGAACTGTGGCTACCCACGTCGGCTGAGCCGCTGCCTGGAATCACGAGGGAGCAATTCACCGACGCCGCCGCGCTCGCGAGCTGAAACGATGTGGCCTGCGGGCCGCAGGCTGCGCTTCCCGGCGTCGAAGCGCAGCTCGCCGGTCATGCCGAATGCACGACCCAGGGTTTCAGTCGTAACGCCCTGCGCAATATCAACAGCGTCAGCGTCGTGACCCACGGCCGGCCCGAACCCGGTGAGGGCCAGGTGGCCTTGACGACCGTGACCTCCGACCGCAGCACTGGCGAGATCTTCGACGCCGACATCGCGCTCAACGCCGAGGAAAACACCTTCACTGTGGGTGATGAGCAGGTCAGAACCGATCTGCAGTCGACCTTGACCCATGAGATCGGCCACCTGTTGGGATTGGAGCACTCCGATGTTTCCGGGGCGACCATGGGCCCGAGTACCGATCTCCGCAGTACAAGTCTGCGCACGTTGGAACGAGACGACGTCGAAGGTCTGTGCGCGTTGTACGCGCCCCAGGACGCGGCCGCGCTATGCGACGGGGATCAGGAAGACGCCGTCGTGGTATGCGAGCAAGTCGCGACGCAGAAATTCGTCACCTACGGATGCGCGGTCGCGGGATCGAGCCGTCGCCAGGGGCCCTCGGGGTGGGGCTGGCTGTCGCTCGCGGTGGGGCTTGGAGTGAGGTTCCGGCGCAGCTCGCCGTAGGCAGCTCGCCGAACGTCAACAGGCCCCATGGGTCTTGGGCTGGCCGCCGGGGAAGATTTTGCCGGGATTGAGAATGCCCTGGGGGTCGAAGAGGTTTTTGACTCGCTGTTGAAGCGCAATCAGCTCCGGCGCTTGCTCGAGCGGCAAAAAAGGCGCCTTCAGGATGCCGATGCCGTGTTCGCCGCTGAGGGTGCCGCCTAGGGCGATGGTCTCCCGAAAGAGCGCCTCGATGGCCGCGTCCACCTGGGGGCGCTGCGCCGGATCGTCCCACAGCACGTTGACGTGGATGTTGCCGTCGCCGGCGTGGCCGTAGCTCGGCATCGCCACGGCGTTTTGCTCGGAGATGCGGCGGCAGCGGTCGATCAGCTCCGGGATGCGGGGGCGCGGCACCACCACGTCTTCGGCGAGTTTGTAGTTGGCCACCTTGCGCAACGCCCGCGATAGCTCGCGCCGCGCCGCCCACAGCCGATCGCGCTCGCCGCCGTGGCGGGCCACCAACACCTCCAGGGCGCCGGCCTCCACGAGCGCATTGCCGCAGCGTTCGAGCTGACCCTCGAGGGCCGCCTCGTCGCCGTCGAGTTCGATCAGCAGGAGCGCGCGCGCCGCAGCGTCGAGCGGCAGGCCCACCTCCGGTCGCACGATGGCCAGCGTCGCTTCGTCCAAGAGCTCCAGGCAGCGCGGCAAAAGCCCCTGCGCCAGCACCGCGCCCACCGCGGCGCCCGCGGTGGGCAGGTCGGGCAAGAGGGCCAGCAGCGTGACCACCGCCTGGGGCTTGGGGATGAGCTTCAGCGTGACCTCCGTGATCACCGCCAGCGTGCCCTCGCTGCCCACGATCAGCGATGTCAGATCGTAGCCGGTTACGCCCTTGACCGTGCGTTTTCCGAGCTGCAGCACCTGCCCGTCGGCGGTCACCGCCTCCATGCCCAGCACGTAGTCGCGGGTGGGGCCGTAACGCAGGGTGCGTGGGCCGCCGGCGTTTTCGGCCACGTTGCCGCCGATGGCGCAAGTTGACAAGGAGTTGGGGTCTGGCGGATAGAAGAGCCCTTCGGCTTCGGCCGCCTGGTGCAGCTGACCGGTGATCACCCCGGGCTGCACCACCGCGATCAGCTCGCCGCGTTCGATGCCCTTGATCTCGTGGCATTGTTCAAAGGCCAAAACGATGCCGCCCTCGAGCGGCACCGCGCCGCCGGTGCGCCCGGTGCCGCCGGCCCGCGGGGTGACCGGGATCTGGTGGCGACTGGCGGCGCGCAGCACCGCGGCCACGTCGGCGCTGCCCCGGGCGCGCACCACCGCCTCGGGCATCACCGGCGCGGCTTCGCTCTCGTCGCCCGCGTAGCTCGCGAGCAGCTCCGGGTCGCGCAAGACGGCGCAATCGCCGGTGACGCGTTCGATTTCCAATAGGGCGCGGTCGAGGTTCGCCATGCCCTACCTTGTACTACAAAATTGCGTCTCGATTGAAACGCCGGGGGCCCTGTGCCACCCTGATCGTGGGTCTTTTTCGGCGTGTTGGAGTGCTTGCCATGATCTTTGGGCGAATCGGCCGGATCGGTTCTTTGATGGGCTCGTTGCTTTGCGTTTCGGGCTGCGGCGACGACAGCGGCGGCGGCCCGCCAGCGCCCCCGCAGAGCGATGCGGGCATGATGGACGCCGCCGCTCGCGAGCCCTGGATGCAGAAGCGGGCCGACGGTTCCGTCATCGTCGAGGTGGATGCGGGTGAGCGCCCACCCCAGGCCTGCATGGTCGAGCAGGGCAAGGTTTTCGAGCTGACCAGCCAGGCGCCGCTCGAGCCGGTGTCGATGGCGGTCGACCAGGTCGGCGGGGTCTTCGGGCTGGTCTACCTGACCGATAGCGTCGACTGCTTCGACTCGGTCTACATGGCCCAGGCCCGCGGCGGCGACCAGGGCGCGCCCGAGGAGCTGCCGGTGCTCGACCCCTGCGCCAACATCGAGCGCGCCGCCGTCACTCACAGTTGGGAACACTGGCTGGTGGCCACGGTCGACGATCGCAGCGGCCCACCCAACCTCTTCGTCGAGGCCTTCGACGGTGAACCCAGCCGCGGCGAGGGCGGTAACGCGATCACCGACAACGTCAGCAACAAGCCCTCCATCGCCCTGGCTAATTTTCATCTGCCGGCCGACAACAGCATCGGCCAGGCGCAGGTCGACTCGGCCATGGTCGCCTGGGTGGAGAAGGACGTACTTGCCGGCGGCATGAGCACCCTAAAGGCCCGGGCGCTCGCTGCCGACGGTACGCCGCTGGCCGCCGAAGTGGTGATCGAGGAGCCGGCCATGCGCGACTACCAGGGGCTGTCGTTGTCGCAGGTGGGTCCATCGCGAATGGCCCTGGCCTACATTCAAAAAGAGGGAGCTAGCGTCTCGGCCGTGCTGCAGGTGCTCGATCGGGAGACCGCCGCCGCCGTGGGCGAGCCCTGGGTGCTCACCGACCAGGCCGGCAGCCAGGCCTCGGTCGAGCTGGGCGCCGATCACAGCGGTGGGGCGGTGGTCTACACCTACCAGGCCAACGACACGCGCGAGATCATGTTCCAGGAGCTGGGACCCGACGGCCAGGCCGCCAAGATCGTCGGCGGGCTCGGTGTCGGGGGCATGGCTCCGGCCAAGGTCACCGTGGGCGTACCCGAGCGGGGCATCGACGTCTCGGTCGCCAAATTGCTACGTAACTGGGTATTGGCCTACCGCGCGCTGCCCGGCGGCCAAATCCCCGCAGAAGAGATTCGCACCTTCTTCGTCGACCGCGACGGGCGTCCCACCGGCGCCAGCGCGGTCAGCGGCGCCAGTTCCCAGGGCGCCCGGGTCGCCATCGAGGTTGGCTACGACGGCTACATCTACCTGGGCTGGATCGACGCCAACCCCGACGCCACCACCACGCTGGTGATGGCGAAGCTGCCCTGCGCGGGCTGAGGCCCTTCACCGGTTGGGATTGCTGCCGTTATGGCCAAGCAATCCTATTGACGCAGGCGGCCCGGGGCGTGACGGAGGCTCCAGGATGCAGCATGAAGGGAGGCCATGATGAATACGGACGAGCTACTCGAGGTGGTCACGGGCGCCGCGGCGGCCTGGGGACTGAAGCTTCTGGGCGTGCTGCTGGCGATTTGCGTCGCTTGGATCATGGCCGGCTGGGTCCGCGGTGCGATGCTGCGCTCCTTCGAGCGGACCGGCTTCGACGCCACCCTCTCGCGTTTTTTCAGCAACCTGGCCCGCTATGCGATCCTGGTTGCCGCCGTGCTCGGATGCCTGGGCGTCTTTGGCATTCAGACGACCAGCTTCGCCGCCGTCATCGCAGCCGGTGGCCTCGCCATCGGCCTGGCCTTCCAGGGCACGCTCAGCAATTTCGCCGCCGGTGTGATGCTGCTGGTCTTTCGTCCCTTCAAGGTGGGAGACGTCGTCGTGGTGGGCGGCACCGTTGGTACGGTGCAGGAAATCGAGCTGTTTACCTGTGACATAACCGCCCCCGACAACCGACGCATCACCATGCCCAATAGCTCCATCTTTGGAGCCAAGATCGAAAATCTCTCCCATCACCCGGAACGCCGCGTGGACGTGTCGGTGGGTACGGCCTACGACGCGGATCTCGACCGCACCCGCGAGGTGCTCGAGCGATGTCTGTCGGCGGTCGAAGGGGTGCTGGCCGAACCTGAGCCCCAGGTCTTTCTGGCGGCGCTCGGTGCTTCATCGGTCGACTGGCAGCTGCGCGGTTGGTGCAAAACGGAAGACTACTGGGACGTGTGGCAACGCATCATCCGCGACTCCAAGTACGCTCTGGATGCCGCCGGCATCGGCATTCCCTTCCCCCAGCGCGACGTGCACCTCGACGACACGGTGGTTGCGGCGCTGACCAAAGATCGCTGACCTGGCGGGCGATGGCTCGCCCCGCGAGCTTCGCCGTCGTGCGACGGTCGCCTGCAGCCCGCGCGGGCCCATGCGCCTTCATGGACGAACCGGGTTAGAGCGGCGCCTTGGACCACTCGTCGAAGAGCTGGAGCGTCAGGTGGTGGTCGGGGATGGCGTGGAGATAGCTTTGTCGAAATTCGGGATTCGAAAACGAGGCGGCGTACTCGAGCAGTGCATCGCGGGCCTCGCCGAGCCGTTCGAGGGCCTGCCGGTGCTGCCCGGCGGCCCGCAGCGCCATCGCGTAGGCCAGGCGCAGGCAGGGCACAAATGCCGTAAGGTCCGCGTGGACACAGGCGTCACGATTGGCAAAGGC
The DNA here is from genome assembly GCA_029880325.1 of Myxococcales bacterium. Taxonomy (GTDB): domain Bacteria; phylum Myxococcota_A; class Polyangia; order Polyangiales; family JAFGIB01; genus JAOUOP01. Next base: position 10,291 of record JAOUOP010000021.1, read on the forward strand.
TCGCTCTGCCGCGGCCAGGGCCGGCTGCAGCTGGCCCTGCGCCAGCAGCGCGCGCGCTTCGAAGGCCAGGGCCACTGCGGGAAGGCCCGAAAGCCCTGTGACCGTGGACTCGGTCGGCGTCGAGTCTCCGGGCTCGGCACGGCTTTCGGCGCACAGCCGAAGGGTCGTCTCGTAGTCCCCCTGCTCGAGGGCGAGCTGGGCGAGGCACACCATGTGATATTGGCGCTCCCACCCTGAGGCCTCGCTCGAGATGATCTCTTGCTCGACCTCTTCCAGCTCGACCTCTTTTCCGCTGCGCCAGCTGGCGATGGCGACGTCCGAAGGGCAGAGACGGTCCACGTTGCTGCCCGCTTTGCGCGCGCGCAAGCGAGCGGCCTCCCAGCTGCAGAGAGCTTCCTTGTACCGTCCGAGTGCGAGTAGAAAGGAAAAGAGATTGAACTCACAGAAGCTCAGCACATTGTAGTTGCCCATGACCAGGCTGTGGGCGGCGGCGCGCTGCATGGCCACCATCCCGATCTCGGGATGCGGCTCCATCACTCCGGCCATGAAGTGTGTCGCGGCCTGCACCGCGTGGCTCTCCGCGTGCCTGGGCGCCCACCCCTCCACGGCATTGCGCAGTCGGCCTACTTCGTCTGGAGCCACGACATTCAAAGGGGCGACCGAGTGCGCCGCGGCGACGACGATGCTTTCTGAGGGTGTCCTCCCGGCATGGAGCAGCAGCAGCTCGCACTGCTGCAGCACGTCAGACCCGCGGTCGGTGAAGGTCGATGCCCAGACGCGGTGACGCAGAGCCTCGGCCCAATGGTCGCTGCCGGGTCGCAGCAGGCTCATGGCCTGCTCGACGCAGCCGAAGGCGCGCTCGTGTTCGCCCTTCCAGTTGCAAGCCTCGCCCTTGAGGCTCGCCATGCGTCCGGCGTAGGCACCGTCGGCGCCACAGCCCAGCGCACTGTCGGCATGGCGCAGCACGCCCTCCAGGTCGTTTGCCAGCAGTGCTTGTTCGGCAGCCCGCCCGTACCAGATGCTGGCTTCCGCGTTGAGATCGCCCAACCGAAAATGTTCGGCCAGGACCGAGGCATCGGGCTCACCGTGGGCCCTTAGCCAGCGGGCCGCCCCCAGGTGCAGCGCGGGCGAGTCCGACGCCTGCAGGGTGGCCTGAGAGGCCTCTCGGACCAACGCGTGCGCGAAGTCGTACTCGACTTCGCCCTCGAAGCGGGAGCCGCCACGGCGCTCGATCAGCTCGGCATCGGCCAGCGGCTCCAGCGTCATCTGCACCTCGATGGCAGGCCAGCCGAGGATCTCGGCCAGCGCTCCGACCCAGAAGCGATCTCCCAGCACGCTGGCGACACGCAGCAGCTGGCGTTCACCTGTGCTGCGCTGCGAAAGGCGCGCTCCCACCAGGGCCAGCACCGAACCGGGCACGGCGTTTGTCTCGCCGCCCTGCTGCAAAAAGCGCAGGTACTCGAGGACATAGAGGGGGGTTCCGGCGCTCTGCTCGATCACTTGCTCGACTTGGCGCTCATCGAGCCGCTCGGGAGCAGCGTCTGCGACCAGCTGGCGGCAGGCGCGTCGCGACAGGGGTCGCAGATCGAGGCGCTGCAGCATGGGCCCGGTCCAGGCCTCGGGCAGGGCTTCAAGGCCCTCGGGGCGCGCGTTGGCGAGCACGAAGATCGCCTGCTCGGTGACGTTGCGTAGCGCGCTGTCGAGGAAGCGGAGACTCGGCGCATCGGCCCATTGAAGGTCATGGAGCGCGAGCACGATTGGACGGTCGCGGCCGAGGTGCGCGATGGTCTGCTCGAATGCGTCGCGCATCTGCCCGAACATCGCCTGGGGCTCGAGGCGGACGTCCTTCAGGATGGGCAGTGCCTCGTCGGGAAACGGTGTACCGAGGATCTCACCCACAAAGACCGCCAACTGCGTCCGCTTGGCGGGCTCGAAGCTCGCGAAGTGTTCGTCGAACCAGTGCACGATTTGGGAGCGTCGCTGCGCTTCATCCCTGTCGAGGCTCAGCTCCATGGCACAGCTGAGCCACTGCGAGAGCAGCGCAAAACGGGCATCCGCTCGATCGACCTGTCCCCGTGCGGTCAGCACGCAAACCGGCGCCTGTGCGCGCTGGATCTGGTCGAGGGCGTGGTCGCAAAGCAGCGACTTGCCCAGGCCGGGGGCACCGGCCACGAGCGTGATGCGCGGCCGCATCCGCGAACGGCAGGCTTCGAACTGCTCTGCGATCGAACTCAACTCGCGGTTTCTGCCAAAGCACCTCCTGAGGGCGCTTGGCGGCGCTGCGCTCGCGGCTTCGAGCACGGTCGAACGCGCGAGGGCTAACAGCTTCGGCCCCCGGGGCTCGCATGCGAAGCGACCGACCACCATGCCCGCGGTCGCGTCATCGACGAGTACGGCGCCATCGTCTTTGGTTCGCCCCAGGTGCATGTCGATGGCGCGATCGATGACATCACCGGCCAGCGAGGCATCGGACAGCTCTCCATATCCCGTCGCGAGCACAGGCCCACAATCGGGCAGCAGGTCGGCCAGGTGATTGGCACAGTGCGCCGCGCGCAGCACGGCGGCAGAGCCGGCGTCGCCGCCGCCGAAACAGGCGGCCCGGGTTCCCGTGCCCAGGCGATGTAGCGCGCCACCGTGGCGAGTCACCATGGCGTCAACGGCTTGCCTGTCCTCGGCGCCTTGCTCCCACAGCAGCATCGTCAGGAGCCTTCGCTCCCGTGGAACGCGCTTTTGGTCTACCGCTGCCGTGGGCCTGGCTTGCAGCGAGAGGGTCTGTAGGGCCTGCATCACGGCGGCAGCCGACGGGGGCCGCTGCGCCGGTTGCTTCGCCAGTAGCGATGCGATCAAAGCGTCGAGTTCCGCCGGTACATCGCCGCGCAGGTCCGCAAGCGGCGGCGGTGCTTCGAGCATCAGCTTGGCGAGCACGCCCATGACGTGGGCTGCCTGGTGCGGGGGGTGGCCGCTGAGACATGCGAAGAGCGTCGCCCCCAGGGCGTAGAGATCAACCGCAGGTTGTCGGCCCTCGGAAGCGTCGCCGTCCCCGGGCGAGAGCACCACCCGGGCCTGCTCGGGAGCCGTGTAGTGCGGGGTGCCCAGGGCGGCCTTTGCCTGGGGGCAGGCGGGGTCTGTCCTTTCGGCACCGGCCAGGCATGCCATTCCAAGATCGCCCAGCTTGGCCCGGGTGCAGTCCCCGCCCGGCAAAAGGATATTGCCGGGTTTGACATCACGGTGGGTGATGCCAGCCCCATGTAGGGTCATGAGCGCCGCGGCCACGCACTTGCCCACCGCCACCGTATCCTGCACCGAGAGCGGAGCCTGACGCAGGCGCGCTTCCAGGTCCGGACCGCCGATCCACTCGAGCGCCAAAAAGGGCTGGCCTTCGCCCGAGATGCCGTGGGCGACGTACTCGACCAGGTGGGTGCCGCGACAGCGCGCCAAGAGCGGGCCCTCCCTCGATACATCGTGCTCGGCGTCCACCGCCAGTTTGAGCGCCACCGTCGTAGCTCGCTCCAGATCCTGACACTGGTAGAGGTCGCCCTCACCTCCGCTTTCGATGTGCCGAAGGACGCGGTAGCGACCTGCGAACAGTGTCCCCGGATCCACAGTTGAAAGTTTACACCGTCGGCGGTGGTGAATGCACCGCGGCTGGCACAAGCTCTATCGATCGGCCGCGGCCAGGTCCTCGCTGAGCTTTTCCCGTCGGCTGTCGGATAGCTGCCCGACGACGCTCTGTGCGAGCTCCGGCAGATAGGGTTCGACGCTTGGCTCGAGCGGTGAGTTATTGCGCAGCCGCAGCCAACGCATGCCGCAGAGGGCAAAGAGGTGTCCGGCGAAGGCTTCGGGACCGAGGCCGCTGGCCTGCTGCAGGACCCGCTTGTCCAGCGGTTGGGCCGCGCTGCAACACAGCTCCACCAGGGTGCGCGCACCGGCGTCGAGTTCTTCCAGGGCGGCGGTCGTGACGCTGGCGATCGACGGCAAGGGCTGCCCGGGTAAGGCTGCCCGCGCAAGGGCGTCGACCCACATGGGGTGACAGGCTGCGGCGCGCGCGATCTGCGCCGCCTGCTCGGTATTGGCCGAACGCTGCAGCTGCAGGGCCAGGGCGGCGGCTTCGGTCGCAGCCAGGGCGCCCAGCTCGAGCTGCACGGCATCGCGGTGGGCGCACAGTGACTCGAGCCCGTGCGCCACCGCCGCCTGGATCGAGTCTGTACGGTCGCTGGTCAGCAGCAGCAACATCGCAGGACTCGCGGGCCCGCGCACAATGGCTTCCAGCAACTTCAGGCTCTCGGCATCGGCCCAGTGGAAGTCGTCGATGGCGACGAGCAGCGGCGCTTCGTCCGCCACGGCCTCGAGCAGCCCCGTGAATGCGTCGAAGGCCTCTTCAACTCCGGTCGATGGGCTGTCGACGGGGTCTGTCGCGTCGGGATCGACCTCGTCCATGCCCTGCAGCGCGGGCAGCAGGTTCAACATGGCCCAGTCCCTCGACGATACCAGTGAGCGCCGCTCCGAGGTCCTTAGCCCGCGCAGATGTCGCGACAGCCTATCCAATACGCCGTCGAAGGCGCGCAGGGGGATGCTCTCGTTGTGGCGACAGCGCCCCGACAGGATCACCGCATCGGGATGGAGCTCGGCGAAACGCTGACAACACAGCTGCATGAACGACGTCTTGCCGATGCCCGAAGGCCCGCTCACGAGCAAGCAGGAAAAATGCCCCTTGCGCACCCCATCGGCTGCGCGCTGCAACGCCTCCAGCTCTCGGGTGCGTCCGAGCACAGCGCCCGGCCAGCGCCCGGGAGCACCACCTGGGGTGAGCCCTTGCCGAGCGCGCGGCGGCGGTGATGGTGATGGCGACCACGGCGATGGGGGGGCCGCGGCCCTCGGTCCCGCCAGGGACGCGACCACCGCATCGGCCGTCAAACGGTCGCCCGGCTGCAGCTGCGTGAGGCCGACGCAGAGGGTTTCGAGGTCGTCTGGAACCGCAGCGACAATTCCGCGCGGCGACGCATGGGCAAGCCGCTGCCGTTCGCGCAGGATGTTCAGGGAATTGCTTCCGCCCGGTATCGTTCCGGTCAGGGCCTCGTGGATCATCAGCCCCAGGGCGTACATGTCGGCCGGCGGCTCGGCGACGCCCCCTTGCCCCAGCTCCGGTGCCATGAAGGCCGGCGTCCCGATGTAGGCCGGTTTCGTACTGCGGGAGGACTCGGTCGCACCCACGACCAGGCCGAAGTCGAGCACGACCACGCGGCCTGCGGCGGTGACGCGTACGTTCTGGGGCTTGAGGTCGCGGTGCACCCGCCCGGCCCCGTGCAAAACCTGCAGTGCCAGTGCCAGCTGAAGCACGCAGTCGCGCAGGCGCTCCAGGCCCGCCTCGGTGAACTGTGGCGGCCCGCCCTTGGGGGGCTCCGTGGCATCGAGCTGCGGAGCCTCAGGCGCGCGGGCCGGGGCGCGCGAGTCGGCGGCCTTGCTGGTCTGCCGCCCCGGTGCACCGCACGAGAGATCGCCCAGATAGGAAAGAAAGTCGTGGCCCGTGACCAACTCCATACAGAGCATCCACTGGTCCCCGATCCGCAGAAGCTCCCGCTGCTGCACGATATTTCGGTGTTGCAGGTCCTGCAGCTCGCGAAACTCGCGCTTGAAGCGGGCCACATGCCTGCGCGCCTGACCATGTAGGAGTTTGAGCGCGATCGGGATGTCATCGGCCAGGTCGATGGCCCGGTAGACCGAGCCGTAGGAGCCCCTGCCCAGCTGCTCGAGCAGCTCGAAGCGGTCGCCCAGGATGGGCCGGCTCACCATATGCCACCGCCCCCTGTGAACATCGCCCAGGCGACCGGTCCTGGAACACGTCGCGACCCTGGAGCTGACCTCGGGGAGGCTTGCCGGGTGAAGCGAGAGCTCGGGCGGATCGATCGCATGTGCGTGGCTGTGCGATTCTGGATTCTGTGCCGGTGATACTGGCGAACTTTGATATTTCACCAACTGGGAGGCTTTCGCGCAAGCGCGCGACCGGCGGGTGTTTGCGCCGGCTTTCGAGGCTGCCGTCTCCGGGGCCGTAGCTCAGCAACGCTCTCGCTTTAGCTGATGGTTGAGCGTCTTGCTGCGGGCCGGCCAGGGCCGCGCCGATGTTGCCTCCAATGAAACAGCCATGTGTTGCCTATCAGACAACATCCCCTGTTGCCTCCAGTGAAACATGGGGGTGTTGCCTTTCAGACAACAACGGCCCCGCAGCTGGCAGGACCGGGGGCGAAAGACGCATATCGGCGCAAGAATGTGTCCTCGCCCGGGCCTGGCACGAAGGTTGCTCTTTGTGTTGCCGAGCGTCGAAACAAGGCGACGCGTTCGGGGGCCGAGCTTCGGCGCCCGAGGAGGGAGACGACATGATACAGGGAATGGGAACCAGGGCTGTGTGGCCGGCGCTTGCGGCGCTGATGCTGGCGGTGAGCGGTTGTGCTGCTTCGGTGGACAGCTTTGAGTCAGACGAGCTGCAGGTCGCCAGACAGGACTATGTCAATTCGATCAACGGCTTGAAGGCCATCAATGGTCTGAAGGCCATCAACGGCTTGAAGGCCATCAACGGCCTGAAGGCCATCAACGGCTTGAAGGCCATCAATGGTCTGTCGAGCGTCAATGGTCTCAAGACCATCAATGGTCTGAAAGCCATCAATGGCCTGAAGACCATCAATGGTCTGAAATCCATCAATGGTGCTGAGGTCACGGAGCCCGACGGCCTGTTTAGCAGCGCCACCGGCATGCTCTCCAGCGATGATGGTATCGAAACCGCCAAATACGTGGTGCGCTGCGCGCTGGACGCCGGCCAGAGCGTTTCCGTCAAGGACTACGTCGGGTCGACCGTGACCTTCGACGGTGAGCTGGGCCTGGCTCCGCACTGGGATACCGAGGATTGCGACAACATTTGCCAGATGAAGATCTCCGCCTGCCTGATGGCCTTCACCAACGGCACCGGCGACCACGTCGAGATCGCCATGGCTTCCCACGGCACCGGCATAGCTGGCGACCAGAACGTCCTCGGCACCGGCGGCCCCCAGGACTGGGACGAGGAGGCTGGCTTCTTCGGCAATCTCTTCTTCGCCTCTGACGACCCGGAGGTTCCCCGGGAGCAGCAGGGCGGCGCCCACTACTGCTGGGGCGACCAAACCTACGCCTCGAACACGGGCGAGACTCAGGGCAACTACGTGCCGCGCTTCTGCCAGGGCTACGAGGATAACGGCGAGGAGTGCCCCTACAACAAGTCCCACGAGGCATGCGCCTATGGAACCCTCAGCAGCAGCCAAAACGCCTGCGATGAGGACAATGACACCTACTTGCGCTGCGAGGACGACGCCGGCAACTATTGGCCCTTCACCATCACCACCTTCGTGCAGAATATCGACACCGGCCAGCGGCTAGGCATCTGAACCGCAGCAAGCCGCCTCCGCGTCAGCCCCGGCACGACCAGCGAACGCCCCCGCGACCCTCCGATCCCGGGGGCGGTTCCCTTATGGCACAGCAGCCCCGCGGCCAGTTCACCGCCTTCGCATACGACGACCCACTTCGGCAAAAGCCGCCGCCACCCGCGACTCACGCGCCACTCCGCCAAACAATGCGCCCCTCAATCCTCCAGCGGCCGCGGCCCGCTGTGCTCCTTGACGGCCGCGTCGTGCTCGCGCTTGGCCTGCACCAGGTTGGGCATGGCGCGGTCGAGCTCATCGAGAGTCCAAAGGGTCTTGCTGTGGTAGGTCTTGATGGCCACCGGCTGCTGCAGGATGCTGATGTTGCCGCGGGCGACGCCGAAGATTTGACCGGTGACTTCCTGGGCCTTTTCGGAGGCGAGCCAGGTGACCGCGGGCGCGATCTGTTGGGGACCGCGCGCGATGTCGCTGGGGTCGACGGTGCGGCCGCGGGCTTCGGCGAGCGGGATCGTCATGCGTGTGGCCGCGGCCGGGGAAATGACATTCACCGTGCAGCCAAACTTCTTCAGTTCCAGCGCGAGCACGCGGCTGAAGCCCGCCACGCCCGCCTTGGCCGCGCCGTAGTTGGATTGCCCGAAGTTGCCGCGTAGGCCCGAGCCCGAGGAGAAGTTGATGATGCGGCAGCCGCGGCGATTGGTTTCCTTGATGTAGCGGGCGAAGGGTACGGTGCAGCAGTAGTGGCCCTTGAGGTGCACCGCGATGACCGCGTCCCACTCGGCCTCGGTCATCTTGAAGATGGTGCGGTCGCGCAGGATGCCGGCGTTGTTGACCAGGATGTCGAGCCCACCGAAGGTGTCGACGGCGGTCTTGAAGATGGCCTCGCCTCCCTCGACGGTCGCCACCGAATCGTAGCTGGCGACAGCCTCGCCGCCGGCGCCCTTGATCTCGGCGGCCACTTCGTCGGCGATGTTCTGGGCTGCGCCTTCACCGTCGACCTCGGCGCCCAGGTCGTTGACGACCACCTTGGCCCCTTCGCGCGCGAACATCAGCGCGATCTCGCGGCCGATTCCGCGTCCTGAACCGGTTACGATTGCGACTTTTCCTTCGAGCACACCCATGGTCGAACCCCTTTGGTTGGCACGGGCGGGATAGCAGAAAAGCCGGAGCTTGAATATCCTTCAAAGAGGGCTTTTCAGCGGCCTTTGATCGTGGCAACAATGCGCCCCACAGCGATCGCGGCGGGGCGAGCCGCGCTCGGAAAGGGTGTGCAACGCGGTGACTGAAACAGCGTCCGAAACCGAAGCCCTGGTCACTGCCGACATGCACGAGCGCAAGGGCGTCTGGGGCAATACGCGCACTTCGCCGCCGATTGCGGAGTCGGACATTCGCAAGTGGGCCATCGCCACCTATTGGCCGGAACCGCCGCCGCCCATCTATTGGGACGCCGAGTACGCGGCCACGACCAAGCACGGCTCCATCATCGCGCCATCGGACTTCAACCCCTTCGCCTGGCCCGTGCGGCGCAGCGGTCCGAACGCCGCCGCCATGCGCGCGGCCATGAAGGCCGCCGCGGCCAAGCGTGGTGCCGACGCCAAACCCTCCGACAAGCCTTCCGGTAGACCCCCCCGGCGCACCACCGGCATGAACGGTGGCCAGACCGATACCTACGGCGCGCCGATGCGGCCGGGCGATGTGATCAGCTCCCGCTCGCGCCTTTTGCGCTGGGAGCAACGACAGGGTCGCCTTGGCTTGACGCTCTACACCTTCACCGAGACCGAGTGGACCAACCAGGACGGCGCGCTGGTGCGTCGCCGTATCTCGACCGGTATCCGCTATTAAAAGCGCGCAGGAGTGAGCGATGGCTGTTCACGTATATTTCGAAGACGTCGAGGTCGGCACCGAGATGCCGGCCTGGTCCCGCACCACCGGCCTGATGAACTGGAATCGCTACGCTGCCGTCAACGACGAGTTTGTGCCCTTCCACATGGACGACGAGGCGGGAAGGCGCGCCAAAAACGAGCAGGGCGCCTTCGGCATGGGTAACCTCCGCTACGCCTACCTGGTCAACGCCCTGCGCGACTGGATCGGGGATGAAGCCGAGATCCGCGAGGTCGGCTGCCAGTACCGGGCCATCAACCAGAAGGGCGATGTGCTGACGGTCACGGGCAAGGTCACCGAGAAGAAGACCGTGGACGGAGAGCACCTGGTCTACCTGGAGACCAACGTCGTCAACCAGAACGGCGAGCCCACCTGCCCCGGCCACGCCATCGTGGTTTTGGAAAATCGTCCCGGCGACGCTTCCTGAGTTAGGGCTCGCGAAAGAATAACTTCCCCCTTTGGCACGCACCGGCGGGCACGCTCGGGCCGTGCGTCCTCGAAGAATTCCTCGATGTACCTCTGGTACGACTGCGGATTCTTCTCCGGGCGCCGTCCCGATCGCACTCCGCCGTCACGCACCAAAGGGGGAAGTTATTCTTTCGCGAGCCCTTAGTAACTGGCCAATTCAGGTCGCGCGCGGGCTCGATGGCCCGTGCTAGCCTCCGCACCCTTGGCGCACGGCGGGAGCCCGTGGCGCTTGGTAGCCGTGGAGGACCGATGATTCGCATCAAGGCAAGGCCTGCGTCGACTGTGGTCGAGCTGCGGGAGCGTTTGCAGCAGGCTGTCGAACTCGAGTTTGCGACGCTGCCACCCTATCTATATGCGCTCTACTCGATTCCGCCGGGACAAAACCAGGCGGCCGTCGAGCGCATCAAGGACATCGTGCATGAGGAGATGATCCACATGTGCCTGGCCTGCAATATGCTCAACGCCATCGGCGGCCGGCCGCTGATCGCCGATCAAAAGAGCGTGCCCAGCTACCCCGGCCCGCTGCCCTACGACATCGGCAGCGAGGACGGAAAGCTCTTCGAGGTTTCGATGCTGCCGTTTTCCAAGGCGGCGATGGCCCAGGCCATGCGCATCGAGGAACCGGAAGACCCGCTGGTGATCAAGGCCAAGGCCGCCGCAGCGGTGGTGCCCGAGTTTCAAACCATCGGCGAGTTCTACCAGGCCGTCGATCAGGGCCTATCCAGGCTACCCAAGGAAGCGTTTTCGGCGCGCCCGCGCAATCAGCTGGGCGACCAGGCGTTTTTCATGGGCGAGCTCTTCGCCGTCACCTGTTACGAAGACGCCCACCGCGCGATCACAAGGATCGTCTCCCAGGGCGAAGGCAGTTCCCAAAGCCCGGTCGACTTCGAGGGCGACCTGGCGCACTTCTATCGCTTCTCCGAGATCGAGCGAAACCAGGTGCTGGCGAAGGCCGACAACGAGCAGGGCTATGCCTGGGGCGAGCCGCTGGGGGTGGACTGGGAGGCGGTCTTTCCGGCCGTGGCCGATCCGGCCTCCCACGAAGCGGCGCTGGTGAACGATGCCGCCGCGATTCAACTGCAAGATGACTGCGACCAGGCCTTCACCCGCATGCTGGTCAATCTACAGCGGGCCATCGACGGTGAACCCGGCCGCCTGGGCAACTCCGTGCGTTTCATGTTCGAGCTGCGAATGGCGTCGATTGCGGCTTTTTCCCATCCCGTCGAAGGGCTCGACAAGGCGGTCGGGCCTGCCTTTCGTTTTCGCAGTGAGCTGGCCTGAGGAGACCCGTCATGACCGTGCTTCAAGTTCCTCGCATCTATTTTCGCGGCAAGATCTCCTGGGATCCCATCGTCACCAATAACCTCACCCAGCTCTACGACCTGGACACGAGCCGGCCGAACTTCGCCGGTCGCACCGTCGCCCAGTATCGCGAGGCCGCCCGGCTCGCCGTCGACAATGGTGAGGGCAACTGGAATCCCCACGGCACCCACCGCTCGACCTTCTTCGAGACCACGGTGACCGGCGTGGACCGGGGTGAGGGCGTGAGCGAAGCCGACGCCCTGGTCGGCCAACCGGTGATCCAAACGGGGATGCTGGTGGACCTCAATCCGCTGACCGCCGTCACCTCCCAGCTCTTCTTCGATCGGCTCAGCCTGGGCATCGAGGGAGGCAGCCAAATCCTGGCGCCGGCCGGCTACCGCTACACCGCCCGCAACATCAACTTTGGCCGCAACACGGGCTACCAGGTGATCGCCGGCGTGGCCTCGGTGAACTGGCAGACCTCGTTCGCCAAAGCCGACCTGCGGCTTGCGGCCCGGGGCTCGAAGATCATCGAGGCCTTTTCCAAGGCGCTGCAAAAGGATGAGGTGCTGGGTTTGACCGTGCGTTTCAACGCCTATCGCACCACCTATTTCGACAGTCCGGCAGCCACCGACGCCCGGGAGCGGACCCTGGCCGATCGCATCGCGGCCGGTGGTTTCCATCCGAATCCGGCCCGCAGCCTGGTGGTCGGGGTGGTGGGACTGTGGTGCGAGGGCGAGCCCGCGCACGTGCCCGGCGATCGCTTTCTCGTGGGTGGAGATCATCCGCTCGTGAGTTCGGCCTACGCCGCCGTCGATGGCGACTCGCTGGTGCTCGACCTGAGCAACAGCATCTCGGAGACCGGCTTCGACGTGGAAAAGGCCGACCTGGGCACCCTGACGGTCACGGCCCGGGCCTGCCCGCCGGTGCAGCTGGGTAGCATCCGCTACGAGGACTACGCGCGCGCGGCCTACGAGAAAAACTCCGGGTTGGTATGTCTGCCCCTGGACGCGGCGCAGAAAGCCGCGGCGCTCAGCGCCGACCTCGAGGTCAGCGCAGGCGGCACGCCCGTGCTGAGCGAGCGGCGCTTCCATGCCTGTGCCGACACGCCCAATGTCTACCTCGAGGCCGGCGACCTCCACTCGGTGGCCTTGCACGTTCTGGACCGGGGAAAGCCACCGGCGGTGCCGGTCAAGCTCACGGTCGCCGAGGTCGGCGGGCCCGCACTGGGGCCGGTCGTGGTCAGCACCGACGCTCGCGGCAAGGCCTCGGTGGAGCTCAAGGGCGTGCAAAAGGGCGAGTGGGATCAAATGCTCCTGCCCTGGCAGGACGACTCGCCCCCGGAGGTGCCCGCGCAGCTGGACCCCACCCAGAGCGCCTACTTCTCGGTGCGCACCATGCCCACCGATGACGAAGTCGCCAAGCTGCCGCCCACCTGGGAAAACGTCTTCGCCCAGGTGCTGCGCAACTGGAATGCGCTCGCCCCCTGCATGGACAACTGGCTGCGGCTCAACGACCGGCAGCAATGCGAGGCCTACGCGCCGCTGCTCAAGCGCCTGACCAGCCGCTCGGAGTTCGAGCGTTTCCGCTACATGCCCGTCACTCGCGACTTGACCACTGGTGAACGCACGCTGCTGCACCGGTGGTGCGATGCGGTGATCGCCAAGCAGGTCAAGGCCAAGGCTGAAGCCCGAGCGGCTGCGGCGCCCCAGCCCCAAGCCGATACCCAAGCCGATACCAAAGTACCCAGCAGCCGCAAAAAGCGCCGCATTCGCGAGGCGCGTCCCGAGTAGGGCCGCGGTTCATCCGACGCCGGCGCGCTCACGGCCCGGCGTCGGATGCGGCGCCCGGTGCAAGCGCTCCAAGCCCTTCGAGTGCCTCGGCACAGGCGTCCGGCCCTGCCGACTCAGCGCTGAGCCAGCCCTGCAGGCAGCGGTGGCCCGGGGCGTCGCTGGTGGCGAAGAGGTCGCCGCCGACGTGGGCGGCGCCGCCAGCTTTGCGCGAAAGGGGCTTGCTCAGGACCAGGCGTTCGTCGCCGGCGTGGTGCGCGGGCTCGAGGCTGCGGAAGGCCGCGACGTTTCTGCGCAGCTCTTCGGCCACCAGGGGTTCGGCCTCGACCGTGTCGCCCTGGGCGCGCGGCCGTAGGCCGTGGTGCAGGCGCAGGCCCAGCTCGGAATAGAGCCGCAGCGGGCGGCCGCCGTCGCCGTGGCAGTCGAGGCTGGCGCAGGCGAGCGCGACGTAGGGTTGGACGTGGCTGGCGTAGTGGTCGGCGTCGAGGGGGGCGTCGAGGGGGGCGAGCGACTCGTACTTTGACTCGACGCAGCCGAGCAGGGCGCAGGCCAGCAACGAAAGCAGAGGTAGCCGATGACGGCTCATGGCGTCTGTCCCCCTCCGGCGTCTGCGGGCATGTGGGCTTCCAGGTAGATGCGCCCGTTGGAGGCGGCCCCCGGCTGTCCCCCGTGGCAGACGGCGCAGCTGCCCTCGCGCCAGATCAAACCGCGCATGGTCTGCTGCGTGCCATCGCCATGCACGCGCACGCGCAGGGGAAAGCGCGGCGGCCAGGGCAGCTGCAACTCTCCGTTGTTGCGTTGGCGTGGCTCCGCCCGTCCTTGCTCCACGCGCACGAAGAAGTTGCCCGCGCGGTTGGTGCGCGCCGTGAAGCTGCGGCCCTCGGCATCCTCGAACTCCACCTCGGCACCTTCGAGGCCCCTTGTGTCGCTGGCGCGCCGGTAGACCGTGCCTGCGAGCACGAAGACCTCCTCGCCGGGCGTGTGCTCGGGGCCGTGGCAGGTGAGGCAGGGTTGACCCGGGCGGTGATTGGGGCCGGTTCCGACGCCGGGCTGCTCGGGCCCCAGATCGGCCTCGGCGCGCTGCTCGGGGCTCTGACCGATGCAGCCTGCAAGCAGCAAACCGAGGGCGGCGCAGCAAAGCGCGCGGGCCATGGCCGTTGGTGGCGAGCGCGTCATGGCGTCCAGGAAACTCCGAGTTGAGAAATTAGGGCGATGCGATCGCTCAGCAAGAGATAGTCGAAAAAGTGCGTGGCCATGGCGCGCAGATCCAGGTAGCCGTCCAGGGGGCCGAGCCGCAGCTCCATGCGCGCACCGGTGGTCAGTGAACCGTAGGGCGAGAGCTTGCGGTCGAGGGTGCGATGGCGCGGCAGGGTCTCGGCGTCGTCGACCACATAGACCCGCTCCCAAAAAGACGCGCCGCTCTGGCCGTAGCCGCGGACGAAGACCGCGAGCTCGAGGTCTTCGCCCAGGGGTTGTTGCAGCGCCGCCTCCAGCGTATGGGCCTGTAACAGCCAGTCATCGATGTAGAAGCGATAGTCCAGGCGCAGGGAGCCATCGATGCTGTCGAGGTAGCGCAGTAGTCTCAGGCCCAGGGCGTGCCGCAGGCGGCTGTCGGGCACCGACTCGGCGGGGCGACCCACCGAGTAGTAGCGCTCGAAGGAATGCAGGCCGAGCTCGACGCCGTCGCTCTGCGCCTGCAGCACATCGGCGCGCGCGAAGATGGGCACGAAGCGGTAGGGCTTTTCCAGGTAGCCCTGCTGCAGCGTCATGGTGTAGGCGCCGCGCAGCACGGTGCGCTGGTCCAGGTTTTGGCTGAGGCCGACTTCGGCGGCGTGGGACTGCAGGTGCTCGGAGAAGAGCGCCCGCGGCGTGTCGGTGCGTCCAACCGTATCCAGCGTCACGGTGTAGTCGACGCTGCCCACGCTGTCGGCGCTACCCAGGCGCGCCGACAGTCCTCCGCCGAAGCCATGGGATTCGTAATCGGGCTCGCGTGAGACCCGGTAGTGCAAGGCCGGCAGCAGCTCGCCGAAGCGCAGGGCCGCGGCGAGGTTGCCCTCGAGGCGGACCTCGTCGAAGCCCGTGGTGGCGTGGGAGACCACATCGACCGAGGCGGCGCTGACCACGTCGACCACGGCGCGCGCCGACACTTCACTGCCGTCGCGGTCCAGCTGCCGCTTGGCCAGGGCCTGCGACGTCCACACCAGCACGTTGTCGCTATCGCTGTAGAAAAAGCTGTCGGCGCCCAAGAGCCAGCGGCCGTCGTCATCGGCGCGCACGGTCGCTGGCGACGGCAGCAGCCAAGCCAGGCACAGGCACGCTGCGGCGGATGCGATGGGCCTGTTCACTGATAACCGTGGAGCTTCACGTACGCGCGCAAGGAGCCCACGCTTTGATGGGCATCAATTGCAGCCGCAGCCACCCCCGCCGCCACCGAAGCCGCCGACGGCGCCCTCGCGCGTGCTCAGCAGGTGTTGCTCGAGGGCCTGACGTCCGGCGGCGCCATCGAGCGCCATGCTCGGCTTGGCCAAAAGCTCGCGCTCCCAGGCTTGGGTGGTGGCGCAGGCCGGTGCCATGAGCAGCAGCAGTAGCCCGGTCAGCGCCGATTGGCGGGATCGCAAGCGCACGCTCGAACCGTAGCAGCGCCAGGGGCGACGGGAAAGCCGCGCCGGGAGCGCTTCGCAGGCGCGCCGTGCGCATCGGGGGCTTGCGTTTCACAGCTGCCGCTGCGAGTTGCGCTTCGAAATGGCTTGGCCTACCGTTGAATCGAAATGAGCTGCGTGGAGGCAACGGTCGTTACGGCCCATGCGGGGCGTCTCACCGCTGCGGCCCTCTTCTTTCCCACCGAGTTCGGCATCGCGGGCTCTCCATTGTCGGCCGGTGGCGCGCTGGCTCCGCTTGCCGATCAAATCGACGTTCAGTCCGGCGCCGATTTCGTCGCTGCCTGGACGGTCCATGCCGAGGCGGTTGTGATGCGGGCGGGACTCGGTACCCCGCTGCAGGAGGCTTTCGATCGCGCCGACGTGGGACCGGCGGAGAGTTCGCTGTCGGGCCCGACAACGGTGGTGGTTATCACCGACGGCGAGCCCAACTGCTTTTCCGACGCGACGCTCACCGGCGTGCCGACCGACACCGAGCCCAACCGCGCCGCCGCCTGGTTGGCCGACGGCATCGAGACCTGGGTCATCGGGCTGCCCGGCGCCAATGGGATTCTGGTTCTTCAGGACATCGCCAACGCTGCTGGCACGACGCTGATCGGGCCAGCCGATGCCGACGCAATGCGCGCCGAGCTCGAGCGCATTTTCGCAGAGCCCTGTCCTTGAGCGTAGATTTGCAGCTTTTCCGCAGCCGCTAGCCCGGCGCGAGGGAGTGGGTCGAGATGGTCACCGAGCGGCGCGCGCACATCGCCTTTAGCTATTGGTCAGACCCCCTGTGCATCTGGGCCTTCGTGGCCCAGGACAAGCTCGACCGCCTGCTCGCGCGCCACGGTGAGGCGTTGCAGGTTTCCTATCACGTGGTCCCCGTTTTCGGCTCGCTGCGCTGGCGCTTCGAGCAGGGCCCCTGGGCCCAGGACGGCGTCGAGGGTCGCGTCGCCAAGACCGCCGAGATTGCCGCGCGCTTCGGTCATCCCGAGGTCAGCGGCGACGGTTGGCGCAGCGTATGCGATGGCAGCTCGTGGTCGCCGGGTGCGGCGATCAAGGCCGCCTGGTTGTTGGAGCACGAGGGCGCAGCACCGGCCGGCTGCTGCGAACGCTACCAGCGGGCCCTGCGCGCGGCCTTCTTCGTCGACGGTCGCAATGTGGTAGAGCGGGAGACACAACTGGCGGTTGCCGATGAGCAGGGCATCGACAAGGACGCCGTGGCCCGCGCGCTCGACGACGGTCGCGCCATGGCTGCCCTGTGGGAGGATCACCAGCGGCGCGAAGCCCTGGGCATCCAGGGTTCGCCCACCTACGTCTTCGACGACGGCCGCGCCATGCTCTACGGCAACGTCTCCGAAGGCGTGATCGTCGCCACCGTCGACGAGCTGCTCAGCGGCGCCGCCCCCGGCCGCTCCGAGTGTGGTTGAGGCTCCCCGGTCGGCGTCTGTCGCACAAAACTCACCTGGCCGATGCCGCGCCGGCCGTGCCATAGTTTCCGTCTCGCGTTCGGCGCTTTTCCGCCGGCAGCTCTCTCGTTCGCACGCAGCGTCGGTTCTCCGCGGCTTGCGAAAGGGCGCCGTCCTTTCAGTACAACCCGAAAGGTCACCGAACCCCGCGTGCTGCCACTTGTGCTGGCCCAACCGGCCAAGCTCGAATTTCCTGCCAAACGCCGTCGCTCAAACAACCAGACGTCAACAGGATCAAGCGTGTCTCGAATTTGTATACATCAAGACGACCTGATCACCGTGTGGTGCGACCCGGAGCGAAAGCTCATCCACCACGAGATCCACGGCTACTGCCACAGTGAACCATTCCGCGCGGCGCTCGGTGCTGGCACCGACGCGATGGCGAGGCATGGATGCACGGCATGGCTGTCCGACGATCGTCGTAACGGTCCGTTGACACCAGAAGACGCCGAGTGGGCCATCAACGAGTGGTTCCCGCGCACCCGCGCCATCGGCTGGACGCACTGGGCCGTGGTGAAGCCCGAGCGCGCCGTCGCCCAACTCAACGTTCAGCAATTCGTCGACAGCTATCGCGAGCGGGGCCTGGAGGTCGCTGTGTTTGACGACCCCGTAGTCGCGTTGCAGTGGCTGCAGACGATCGAGGAAGCGTAGGTGGGCAGAGACGGCCTACTGCGCGTGCGATCACGTGGCGGTGTGGGCGCGCTCGGATCGGCGACAAGGAGAAACCAAGCGCGTAGTCTCCGCGACATGGACTGGAGCTTGACGCTCGACGAAGAGAACGGCGCCCTGCGCGTGGTCGCCAGCGGTCCGGTTGCGCTCGTCGACGTCACCGCGGTCACCCACGCCATCGTCGAGCACCCGGCCTGGCGTCCGGGTCAGCACGTGCTGGCCGACTACCGCGAGACCGACCATGCGCATCTGGGTGGCCTTGAGGTCAAGCAGCTGGCCCGAGCGATGCGAGACTTCGCCGAAAGCTTGGGCGAGGGGCGCTGTGCGTTGCTCGTCAACGGACTGTTGATGTACGGACTGGCCCGCATGTGGGCGGCCTACGCCGAGCTTCACTTCGGGATGCGGGTTCGCGTGTTTCGCGAAGAGGCCGAAGCCAAGGCCCGTCGCTGGCTGATGACCCCGAGCTGAAGCCCCGTTTGCATCCCGCCTCGCTCGGGGGTACTCACGGGCGACACCAACGCGCGTGAGGACGGCACGATGACGCTAGGCAACATCAAACATGTGGGCATCTTGGGCGGCGGTGTGATGGGCGCGGGTATCGCTCAGCTGCATGCGCTGGCGGGCTTCGAGGTGACCATTCGCGATGTCTCCCACGAACGCGTGGAGGCGACCCGCTCGGACCTCCTGGACGGCAAGTGGGGCATCAAGCGGGCGGTGGAGCGCGGCAAGGTGGGTTTTGATGCGGGGCTCGCGGCCATCGAGCGCTGCCACTACACGACCGAGGTCGCCGACTTGCGCGAGGTCGATCTGCTGATCGAAGCGATTCCCGAGAAGCTCGAGCTCAAACGCGAGGTCTTTGCCGAGCTGGACGCCCTCGTCAAGGACGAAGCGATCTTCACGTCCAATACCTCGGGCATCGTGATCGCCGAGATCGCCGAGGCGGTCAGCGCGCAGCGCAGGACCCGGTTCATCGGCACCCACTACTCCAATCCCGTCGTGGTCATGGACATCTGCGAGGTGATCTACACGCCCGAGACCTCGCAGCAGACCATCGACTGCATCGTTTCCGTGCAGGAGAAGATCGGCCGCACCGTGGCGATGGTGAAGGATACCCCCGGCACCCGCGGCTTCATTTTCAACCGGGTGTTTGGGGCGGCCTTCCGCGAGGCGATGAAGATCGTGAACGAGGGCATCGCGACGCGCGAGGACGTGGACAAGGCCATGATCGGCGGCCGCAACTGGCCGGTGGGATTCTTCGGCGGCCGCGGCGGCATCGGCAAGCAGTGGTGAACGGTGGCGCGGGGCTCGGCGCCCGGGTCGATCGGGTACGGCGCGAGGGCGAGCAGGGCTGTATCTATCCGTCCATCCGGATGTACGGATAGAGCGCACGCGGGCTCGGTGGTCGCAGCCCTTTGCGCGGCGATCGCCCGCGGCTACCCTCCGGCGCCATGAGTGGTTTGGCCTCGAAGTTGCCCTGGCTCGCGCTACTGGTTTTTGCCGGCGTCGAGGTGACGAGCCACGCCGTCACGCGCGCGCGGGTGGCCAGCGACAGCGACTTCGAGGCGGCGGCCAGGAGCCTGCGCGCCGAGCTGAAGCCCCGGGATTTGATCACGTCGGCGCCGGACTGGACCGATCCGCGGCTGCGCCTCGTGCTCGGCGACGCCATCGACCTGGCCATGGCCGGGCGCAGCGATGACGCGGCCTACGAGCGCATGTGGTCGCTGTCGATCCGGGGCGCCCGACCGGCGGGTGCCCCGGCGACGGCCCCGGAGTTGAGCCGCCGCTTTGGCGGCGTAACCCTGGAGCGCTGGTCGCTGGGGCCATCGACCGTGCAGACCGACCTGGTGGCTGAGCTGTGGAGCGCGAAGGTGGAGCAGCTGCAGGCGGGCGGGCCGCAGGACTGTCGCCAGGCTCAGCACCCCGCGGCCCGCGGCGGGGGTCTGGGGCGTGCGGTGGTGCCACCCCAGCGGCGCTTTCAGTGTCCGAAGCAGCGCGAGCAGGCCTGGGTCGGCCCGGTGGTGCTCGAGGATCTGGAGCTATCGCCGCGCCACTGCGTCCACCACCGGCCGCTGCCGGGCGCGCCCCTGCGCGTACAGTATCCGGCCCAGGAGTTGGGCGAGCGCCTGGCGCTCTACGGCGGGCTCTACTACGAGGACGAGCGCATGGGCCAGGGCGCCGACGTGGAGCTGCGCGTGGCCCTCGACGGTCAGCCCCTGGCGACCCTGAAGCACCGCGATGGCGACGGCTGGAAGCGCATGATGGTCGAGACCGGCGGTCGCCGCGGGGCGCTGTCCTTCGAGGTGCACTCCAGGCAGCAGCAGCGGCGCACCTTCTGTTGGGCGGCCTCGATCCGCCGCGGTGAGGAGCGCGGCCCATGACGCTACCGCCGCCCGCGGTCGAGCGCCGCGACCACGCGATCGGTGCGCTCCTGTGTGTGCTCTACGTGGCGCTCCTGCTTCTGACGGCCTCGGACCTGGGCCTGGCGCGCGACGAGAGCATGTATGTGCATGCCGCCGAGTCCTACGCCGGCTGGTTCGAGCGGCTCTTCGCCGACCCGGGCGCGGCGCTGACGCAGCCGGTGATCGATCACCACTATCGCGTCAACCACGAGCATCCGGCGCTGGTCAAGACGCTCTTTGCCTTTGCCTATTTGGCCGATCGCGAGCTGTCGCTCTTCACCCGTCACTCGCTGCCCTTCCGCTTTGTGGGCATGCTCAGCGCGGGGCTTTTGCTGTGGCTCGTGCACATCTTCGGTGCGCGCCTTTACGGGCGTCGCGTGGGTCTCTTTGCGGCGCTTTGCATGGCGCTCATGCCGCGGGTCTTCTACCACGCCCACCTCGATGCCTTCGATCTGCCGATCACGCTGGCGGTGACAGCTGTGGGTTATTGCTACTTGCGTGCTCTGAACTCGCTGCGCTGGAGCGTGCTGACGGGGCTGTGCTTTGGGCTCGCGCTCAGCACCAAGCACAATAGCTGGATCCTGCCGGGCATCTTCGCCATCCACTTCGCCATCGCCGTCGCTCTCGATCGCCGCCGCGCGCGCCATGTGGGCACCGGCGCCGTGCCGCGCCTGGGTGCACGCCCCGACTGGCTGATCGCGATGGTGCTGCTCGGCCCGCCGATGCTCGTCGGAAGCTGGCCCTGGATGTGGCACGACACGCTGTCCCGCCTCAACGCCTACGCCGCCTTTCACCTGCACCACGACTACTACAACATCGCTTACTTTGGCGAAAATCACTTCTGGCCGCCTTTTCCCATCTCGTTTCCGTGGGTGATGACGCTGTACACGGTGCCGGTGACCACGTTGCTGCTCGCCGCCGTGGGGCTGACCTTGGTCATCCGCGGGCGCCTGGCCGCCCTGCGCGATCCCGCAGCGGACCACGATCCGAAGCAGCCGGCGGTGCTGCTCCTGGGGCTTCTATTGGCCCCGCTGGTCCTGATCTCGCTGCCTTCGACTCCGATCTTCGGCGGCACCAAGCATTGGTTTACCGCCTACCCCTTCTTGGCGATCTTGGCGGGCCTGGGCTTCGATCGGCTGCTCGAGGTCGTGGGCGCCTGGCTGGGCGAGCGCAGCGCCCGATGGCGCCGGGCGCTGCCGGCCCTGATCGGCAGCTGGTTGCTGTTGCCGGCGGCCGTGGAGACCGCCCACTCCCATCCCTTCGGCCTCTCCCACTACGGCTTCGCCGCTGGCTTCGTGCCCGGTTCGGCCGATCGCGGCATGAACCGACAGTTTTGGGGCTTCACCACCGGCAGCTTGGCGCCCTTTCTGTATGAGACCTTGCCCCAGGGCGGTCGCGTCTATGTTTGCGACATGACCCACGCGGCCTTTCGCCAGCTAGCCCACGATGGTCTATTGCCCGACAACATCGTGCCCACCGCTGACCTGGCGCGGGCCGACCTGGCCCTGGTGCACCATGAGCACCACTTCGCCGAAGTCGACTACCAGATCTGGACCAGCTTCGGCAGCAGTCAGCCGCTGAAGGTGCTGAGCTACGACGGCGTGCCCATCATCAGTGTCTATGCCAATCCGGCATCCGGAGCGGTGAGCGGCCTGAAGGGGCCGTAGGGGCTCGCGAAGCAATGGCTTCGCGGCCCTGTCACCGATCTACTCGGTAACGCCTTCTTCCGGGTTTTCCTGGGGCAGGTCGACGTTGTCGAGGTCGAAGTCCGGCGGACGGTCCGGGTTGCACTCGGGGGGTGGGCCGAACTTGTTGGCGTCGAATTCGTACTCGAGGGAACCGCTGCGCTCTTCGGGGTCGTTGGCCTCGATGCGCACCACATGGCGGCCGTTGCGCGCTGGTGTGCAGTAGCTCAAGAGGTAGAAGCGCTTCATGTGGGCCTCGATGCGTTCGGCCACGCGGTCGAAGGACTCCTGCACCTTGCCGCGGTCGGTCGCCATCTCGGTCCCTTCGCGGCCCACGTCGCCCAGATCGCTTTCGTTCATCTCGGCGCCCACGCCAACGGCGAAGAGGTCGTAGTGCTCGTACTCGGGCTTGTCGAGCACCTCGAGCATCTCTTCGCGCGTCACGCGCGCGGCGCGGTCGGTGCCGTCGGAGAAGACCACCAGGGTGCCAAACTTCAGCGGGCGCTTGTCCTTGGCCAGCGCCTCGCGTAGCTCCTCGAGGCCCTTGACCACGGCGCCGTGCAGATTGGTGGAGGGGTCTTTGGCCTTGTAGCTGCGCAGCCGCTCGATGCCGCCTTCGACCGAGCCCTGGGCCTCGGTGAACTGGACGATGGGCGTGATGTCCTCGGAGCCGTCGAAGGCGTAGACTCCGACCTTCTGGGACTGGCCCACACGCTCGCTGAACATCTGCGCGGCATCGGCCAGGGAGTCGACCTCACCCGACTCGGTGACGCTGCCGCTCATGTCCAGTAGCAGCATGGTGTACATCACCGCTGCCACGTCGGGGTTGAGGATGACCTGCTTGCTCTCGAAGGGGCTGACCAACTGGCCGTCCTCGTAG
Source organism: Myxococcales bacterium (assembly GCA_029880325.1). Lineage (GTDB taxonomy): Bacteria > Myxococcota_A > Polyangia > Polyangiales > JAFGIB01 > JAOUOP01. Next base: position 32,870 of record JAOUOP010000021.1, read on the forward strand.
ATCTTGAAGCTCTCGGCTTCGAGCCCGCCGACCGGTTCCTCGTCGTTTTCGACGGTGAAGAAGACCCATACGTTGTTGGGCTTTTTCTCCGAGGAATTGATGCGGATGACGTCGAGCGAGCCGCCGCAGCCGACCGCCGAAAGCAGCGCGAAAACAAGTGCGATGAGCAGGCCGGCCCGCGGCCGGGCGCTCCGAAAGACATTCGATGGCATGACGCTATGATCGGCTGGCCACGCGCGGGCTGTCAATCTCCACAACGATGCCGGGTTGGCACTGGCGCGGGCCCGGCGGCCGTGCGAAAAGGTCGCCCATGGCTGACTACATTTTCACCCTTCAGGGCATGACCAAGGTCCACCCGCCGGACCGCAAGGTGCTCGAGGATGTCTACCTGTCGTTCTTGCCGGGGGCGAAGATCGGGGTGATCGGCGAAAACGGTACCGGCAAGAGCACGCTGCTTCGCATCATGGCCGGTGAGGACACCAATTTCGCCGGCGAAGCCTGGGCCAAGCCGGGGACTACCATCGGTTATCTGGCCCAGGAGCCGGTGTTGACCGCGGGCAAGACCGTCAAGGAGTGCGTGGAAGAGGCGGTCAGCGAACAGCGCGATCTGCTGACGCGCTTCGAAGAGCTGTCGATGAAGCTCGGCGAGCCCATGGATGACGACGAGATGAATCGCGTCATCGAAGAGCAGGGCAAGGTGCAGGATCAGATCGAGGCCGCCGACGCCTGGAACCTGGACCACCAGCTGGAGCTGGCCATGGACGCGCTGCGCCTGGCCCCACCCGACACCATCGTCGACACGCTCTCGGGCGGCGAGCGGCGGCGGGTGGCGCTATGCCAGATCCTGCTGCGCCGCCCCGACCTGCTTCTGCTCGACGAACCCACCAACCACCTCGACGCCGAGTCGGTCTCCTGGCTCGAGCACCACCTGGCCGAGTACCCGGGCTGTATCGTCTGCATCACCCACGACCGCTACTTCCTCGACAACGTGGCCGAGTGGATCCTGGAGCTCGACCGCGGTCGCGCCATTCCCTTCAAGGGCAACTACAGCGCCTGGCTCGACAACAAGCAGGAGCGCCTGGCCCAGGAGGAAAAGCAGGAGAGCGCCCGGCAGCGCAAGCTCAAGGGTGAGCTCGAGTGGGTGCGCTCGGCACAGAAGGCGCGTCAGGCCAAGGGCCGCGCCCGCCTCAACGCCTATGAGCAACTGGTCAATGAGCAGGGCAAGAGGAAGCGCGACCCCAACGAGATCTTCATTCCGGCCAGCGAGCGCCTGGGCGACCTGGTGATCGAGGCCGACCACGTGACCAAGGCCTTCGGCGACAAGGTGCTGGTCGATGATCTGAGCTTCAAGGTCCCCAAGGGCGCCATCGTCGGCGTGGTCGGGCCCAACGGCGCCGGCAAGACCACGCTCTTTCGCATGATCGTGGGCCAGGAGCAGCCCGACTCGGGCTCGATGCGTGTGGGCGAAACCGTACAGCTGGCCTACGTGGACCAGAGCCGCGACTCGCTCGCCGAAGACAAAACCGTGTGGGAAGAGATCAGCGAGGGGCGAGAGACCATCGACCTCGGCAAACAGGAGGTCAACTCTCGGGCCTATGTCTCCTGGTTCAACTTCCGCGGCAGCGATCAGCAGAAGAAGGTGGGCAAGCTATCGGGGGGTGAGCGCAACCGCGTACATCTGGCCAAGTTGGTCAAGCGCGGCGGCAATGTGCTGCTGCTCGACGAACCCACCAACGATATCGACGTCGAAACCCTGCGCTCGCTGGAGGACGCCCTGCTGAACTACGCGGGCTGCGTGATCGTGATCAGCCACGACCGCTGGTTCCTCGACCGCATCGCCACCCACATCATGGCCTTTGAAGGCGACAGCCAGGTGGTCTTCATGGAGGGCAGCTACCAGGACTACGAGGCCGACCGCAAGCGCCGCCTGGGCAGCGATGCCGACGTTCCCAAGCGTCTGAAGTACCGCAAACTGACCCGTAACTGACACGCAATTGGGGCGCAACTGGGGCGCATCCACTGCGCCGCTGTCGGCGCAGGCCTACCTGCGTGAGCGCCGCGTGGTACCAAGGCCGCGCCGCGTGGTACCAAGGCCGCGCCGCGGAACCGAATCGGTTCCCGATCAGCACACAGAACGGTTCCGGTTCCGTCGTCTCCGGCTTTGGCGCCGCCGCGTTGACTGGGGTTACCGCAATTCTGTGGGGTTTTGCCCAATGGCCTCCATGGCATGCATCTTGCTCTATCTCCGTGACAAGACGGCAGGGCGCGGGACAGGCGCCGAACAAACGCCGAGTCAGGTGAGGTCGGAAATGAATGCCTTCGAAAATCGAGCCGCAGCGCGCCCCTACACCGGTGCCATCTTTCGCAGACTTTCGGTCACTGATTCACGGGACGTGATCACGGCGGTGAGTCACATGCGCGCGATGTGTCTTCGAGCGGGGCTGCCGCAGATTCGCCGCTCGGTGGCGATCGTCGCGGTGCATCAGCTGGCGGAAAACATCGTGCAGCACAGCAAGGGCGGGGCGATGGAGCTGACGCTGGGCGGCGACCGCCGCCGGCTGCGGATCACAGCTCACGACGAAGGCCCCGGCATCGTCGACGTGCAGGCCCTGCTGCAACAGACCCGCACCCGCGGTCCCCAGGGCTTGAGCGGTCTGGGCATCCTGCAGCGCCTGGCCCACATGTTCGACATGCGCAGCACGCCCGATGGAACCGTCGTTCGGCTCATGATCGACCTGGAGCAGGGCGCCGCGAGCGACGTCAGGAGCGACAACGATCCGGAGTCGGCCTCGCCCCACGCCCGCATCAGCGGCATCTGCTACCGAGGCGTGACGTTTACCAGCGCGCAACCGCTGTCTGCCACCCGCACGCGACGCTAATCGGATAGGGGCAATGAACATGACACGCGCAAGTGAAACAGCGAAATGGCACCGTGCGAGCCTTCCCGGCGTTGGCATCGTCGCCATGATCGTTTCGGATCGAAGGTCGAAGGCCAAGCGTGAAGCGGTGCCCGGCCTGAAAGCACCGCAGCTCGGAGGTTTCGGCGGCAACAGCGCGACGCTTCGGCGTTTTGATGAGGCCAGGCTACGATTGCGGCAACGTAGCGGCCCGCTGCATCTGCTCTCTCTCGACAAGTTGCGGTACTTTCAAGCCGGGCACCGCCCCGCGGCTGACGTCGGCCTGATTCTTCCACAACGCCGCGGCTCCGGCGGCAGCGGCGCGCCCCCACGGCGTCGTGAACTGGCGAGGCTGCGGTTGCGGCACCGTAGCGGCCCGCTGCACCTGCTCTCCCTCGACACCTTGCGGCATGTGCAGGCCGGTCGCCGCTTCACCCACAGGTCTGCGAATGTCGGCAATACCAGAGGCTCGCGCACCCAGTCCGCCGCGGCGCGGCCGTCGGTTCGGGGATGAAGAAGCTGACAGTCAAGTCTACGCTTCGTTTCCTATTGGATTTCCATGGGCGATCGCAGATGATGGGAGGCTCACTCGGGTCATCGCCCTGTGGAAGTTGCGATGGCGAGGGTGCAGGGCCACGGCAGGTCGCGGCATCCGGACAGGTCACCGCGTGTCGAGTACTCGCTGAGTGAGCTGTGCGAGCGGCCCATGATCCGGTGGCGAAGGCATGACTGAGGAATCGGCGCAAGAGCAGAGTTCGATCAGGCCCGGGCCCGAGCGCTGTGACGGACGTTACATCCTGCTCGAGGAGATCGGCGCCGGCGGCATGGCGAAGGTCTACGCCGCCCACGACTGCGCGCGCGATCGTCGCGTGGCCCTCAAGCGGCTGTCGCCACGGGGCGACAGCGCCGCGCACATCGAGCGCTGCAAGGAACTCTTCGAGCGCGAGTTCCGCACCCTCGCCGAGCTATCCCATCCACGCATTGTCGAGGCCTACGAGTATGGCTTCGACGGCGACAGGCCCTATTACACCATGGAGTTGCTCGACGGCGGTGATCTGCACGATCGCACGCCCTTGCCGTGGCGCGAGGCTTGCGCCATCGCGTTCGATGTCTGCTCCGCGCTGTCGCTGGTGCACTCGCGGCACATGGTCTATCGCGATCTGAGCTCGCGCAACGTGCGCTGCACGACCGACGGCAAGGCCAAGCTACTGGACTTCGGCGCCATGGCGCCCATGGGACAGGTGCAGGCGGCGGTGTGCACGCCCGCCGTCGCAGCGCCCGAAGTCGTCTACAACCAAGCGCTCGACGCGCGCACCGATCTCTACGCCCTCGGCAGTAGCCTCTACGCCACCCTGGTCGGCCACAGCCCCTATCCTGCGCGCAACTTTCGGCAGCTTCCGGCACTCTGGACGACGCGGCTTTCGCCGCCTTCGGCTGTGGTCGAAGACCTTCCCGAGGAACTCGATGCGCTGATCGAAGACCTCCTGCAGCTCGACGCCCAGGCGCGCCCGACCAGCGCCGCCGAGGTTGCCGAGCGCCTCAGGGCCATCGCAAAGCTCGAGGTCGATGAACATGTCCTGGTTTCCCGCTCCTATTTGACGACGCCGACGCTGGTCGGGCGCGCCGAGGAGCGCGCCGTCGTCGATGATATGCTCAAGCGGCTGAGGCGCCGCCGGCGCGGCGACGGTCTGCTGATTCGGGCTGCCTCGGGTCTGGGGCGCACGCGATTTCTCGATGCCTGTGTGCTCAGCGCGCGCGTTCACGGTCTGGCGGCGGCGCGCGTCAGCGGGTCCGAGACCGCCACCACGCGCTATGGCGCAATCGAGGTGATCGTCGACCAGCTGCTCGAGCAGCTTTGGGATGAAGTTCGTGCCGTGGCTGCGGCCGACGCACCGATCTATCGATCCCTATTTCCACGCCTGGTCGGGCGCCTGGTCCCCCAGGACACGCCGCTTGCGGCCGACCTCGAAGACGAGGGGCAGTTTGGAGCGGCCCTGCGCCGCCTGGTGTCGACGTTGGCCGAACAGGTCCCGATCGTTTTGGCCATCGACAACATCGAGAGCTGCGATCCGGACTCCAAGGCGCTGTTGACGCTGCTGACCCACCACGCGCGCAAGTCACCCCTGATCGTCGTCGCCACCACCACCGACCAGGACAATCTCGACGAGACCACGCACCTCTTGCAGCAGGCCTGCAAAGTCGTGCAGCTCAAGCCGCTGAACGACGCGCAGGCCAAGGAGCTGCTGGCGTCGATCTTCGGCGATGTTCCCAACCTCACGGCCCTGGTTTTCCGCGTGCAACAGCTGGCGGCGGGAAACCCGCGCGACATCATGCGCCTTTCGCAACATCTGCTGGCCCACGGCGTCGTTCGCCACGAGGACGGGGTCTTCGTGCTCCCCGAAAATCTCACCGAAGAGGATCTGCCCGGCAGCGTGACGCAGGCTCTGGTCTCGGCGGTCGCAGAACTCGACGGCGACACCCGTGCCCTGGCGCAGGCCTTTGCCTTTTGCCCCAACCAGCACTTTTCCCACGACGAATGTCTGATGCTCACGGCCCACCGCGACCCGCAGCGACTCTACGGAAGTCTAAGCAAACTGCTGGTTACCTCGATTGCGGTGGCCACCGGCGATGGCTTTTCCCTGCGGTCATCGACCTGGATACCCGCCCTGCGCGAGAAGGTGCACTCCCAGGTTCACGTTCGCCTGGCCGCGCTCTTTCAGGCGCGCGGCGACGGCCTGCGCGCCGCCCGTCACTGCTTTGCGACCGGCCGCGACAGGGAAGGCGTCGACTGCATCGTCGAGCACAGCGTCAGCTCCTACGAAGATACCTCCGGAAGCCAGGATCGCTACTTCGACTACCTGCGCTCGCTTCCGGTCGACTGGAAGGAGCTCTATGACCGGGGCCTCGAACTGGCCCGTCAACAGGGGCGCTCGGCCAAGGAGATCCACGCCATCACCAACCGTCTGGGCGGGGCCTATTCACAATTCGACAGGTGCAACGACGGCCTGCAGGCGCAGATGGCCAAGGCCATCGCCCGCGACGCCGGCTTGGATATCCTGGCCGAACTCGATCCCTCGCTGCCGGCGGCCGAGCGTCTGCGGACGGCACTGCAGCTGGCGGCCAAGCGCTACCAGGAGACTCCCGAAGACGAGCGCGTCTTCGCCCCGGGCGATGCGCTTGCGCAGCTGGCCCGGACGACGATTTCCGCGATCGGCGAGTTTTCGCGCAACCTGGACGTGGAGCAGTGGGCCCAGATGCCGTCGCTTGCGCCGGTGCGCCAGCTTTCGCCCGCCCTCGATGCGACCTGCCTACTTGCCGAGGGCTTCGAGGCGCGCGCGACGGCGCACTTCGAGCGCGCCTGTGAGACCTATCGCCACACCCTGGCGCGCCTGGACGACCAGGATTCCGAAAGCCTCGGCGCGACCTTCGTCGATGCGATCCGCGGCGCGCTACCGGCGATCATCGGCGTGATGGAGGCGGCTCTCGGCCTCGAAGACGCCGAGGCCCAGGCGCAGGCGGCCGAACGGGGCGGTGTGCTCTACCAGGGTAGCGCGATGGCGATCCGGATGCTGTCCAGGCTCTTTTTGGGCGATGTGGCAGCCGCCGATCGACTCACCCGCGAACGCGAGCTGTGGCGTCTGGAGCAGACCCATTCGGTGCGACAGAGCAGCGATACCGTGATGCTCTTTTGGACCATGGTCGCCCACGCGGCTTCCGACGATTTGACCCGGGCGCGCCACAACCTGGAGGCCATCGAGCGCGCGGCCGGTCGCATGCACACCTGGACGCCCATCGCGCGCTGGGCCCGGGGCGAGTACGACCGCATTCGCGGCGACTACGGCGCTGCGCTGACGGCCCTGGACCAGTCGCTTGCGGGCATGCCCGCAGGCAAGCATCAAGCTTGGCCCTTCGTCGCAGGTGCGCGCCTGCGCGTGATGTGTCACCTCAAGCGCGAGGACGAGGTCTGCGCAGACGGCGAGCGCTACTTGAAAGTCGCCGCGGAGCAGGGCCTGGGCTACGTCGCAAACTTCATTCGCATGCCGCTGGCGCGGGCCTACGCCGCCGTGGGTAATGCCGAAATGGCCCATGCCCACGCCCGGGCGGCCCTGGAAAGCTTCCAGGCGCTGGGCACGCGCGGCCTCTTCATGGGCTTGGCGCACGAAGCCGCCGCCGAGGTCGCATTCATCCTCGGCGATGAAGCGGCCCACGCCGAGCACAGCGAAATCTGCGGCGAGTACTTCACCGCGGCGGCCAACCCCGCGCTGCTTGCGAAGTATCACCGGCTGACGCGACGCTCCCGCAAACACGACGCGCACGAGGGCCGGGTGAGCGAGGAGGCGGATGAGGGCAAGCTCTCGGCTTCACTGCTCGAGTCAGTGCTGCAACATTGCAAGGGGCGCGCCGATCGGCTTCAACGCGGGCTCGAGCTGCTGGTCGATGCGGTCGGTGCCAAGGGCGCCTACCTCTACACCATCATCGAAGGCGAGCCCGTGCTGGCGGCGCAAACCGTCTCCGAACCGCCGCCACCGGACGTGGAGGAGCGAAGCCGGCGTTATTTGCAGGAAGAGGTGGCCGACGCTTCACTGACCATGGCGGGGGACGAGGAACCCTCGGTGTCGACCGGAACCTGGAATACCTCGATGGGCATGGACGGTCATCCGGTTTTGCTCAGCCACTACGACGCGAAGAACTTCATCGTCAGCGGCCTGGCCGTGCTGCTCACCGATCAGGGTCAGCCGCCGCCGTCGGTGCCGGCCGCGGTTCGCGGACTCAGCCGCTACATGGTGGAAGCGGGCGACCTGTACGGCACCGTGGTCTGTGCCTGAGGCGCCGCATCGTCGACCCTGGTGGCGCTGGCACAGTGACAGCATGACGCGGCCGCCCGCGTTTGGCATCGCGTACCATGCCTCACACCGTCGTGCACGCGAGCACGCCGCCGAGGCCGCCGCTACCGCAGTCCGTCAAAAACCTGATAGCCTGGTGACACCCTAGATGTGCTCGGCGGGAGTGCTGAGCCGATGATCGGGGTCGATACGATGCCAGATGCAAGGACGGCCTGCGCCGGAATACTCCGTGTATTTCAAGGGGGCCGGACGCCGCAGCTGGCGCCGTAGCGGTCCCGAGAGCGGATCATGACTCCCGCCGAGCACATCTAGCCGGCGGCCGCCGAGCCCGCGATCCGGAGCCACCGCAGTTGAAGTCCGACAATCCCCATTCGTCGTTGGGCGACCACGACGACTCAGCCCATGGGGCATCCGCTCAGTCCCCCACCAGTGTGGCGGTGCGCTCCGATGCTCCGGATGTCGTGCCGGTATCGCCCCGCTACCGGGTGCTCGAGACCATCGGTTATGGCGGCCTGGGCACCGTCTACCGTGCTCGAGACGAGCGCACGGGCGCCGTCGTGGCGCTCAAAGTCCTGCACGTCAGCACAAAGCTGCTCGAGCAGGCGCGTCCTTCTTTCGAGCGCGAGTACCACACCCTGCGCCAGCTCGCCCACCCCTCCATCATCGAAGTCTACGACTACGGCCTCGACGACGAGCAGCGGCCCTACTACACCATGGAGCTGTTGTCGGGGCAGGATCTGCGGGAGCTGGCACCGCTGCCCTGGCGCGAGGTCTGCGAGCTGGCGATGCCGGTGGCCTCATCGTTGGCGGTGCTGCACTCGCGCGGTCTGGTGCACGGCGACGTCAGCGCGCGCAACGTGCGCTGCACGGCCGATGGCTGCGCCAAGCTCTTCGATTTCGGTGCCATGGGGCCCATGGGCGTCGCCCTGGACCGTACCGGCACGCCACCCTACCTGGCACCGGAAGCGGCGCAAGGGCAGCCGCGCGACGCCCGCAGCGATCTCTATTCCTTCGGTGCGCTGCTCTACGTGATGTTGACCGGCAGTCATGCCTATCCGGCGCGCACCGTCGCCAACCTGTCGGAGTGTTGGCTCGAAGTGCCCGAGACCCCACACCAGCTCGACACCGACGTGCCCGAAGCGTTGAGCAATATGGTGATGGCGCTGCTCTCGCTCGATCCGGGTGGCAGGCCCAATACCGCCGCCGAGGTGATGGCCCGGCTGAGCGGCATCGCAGGCCTGCCGCTGCAAGAAGACCCGGCGGTCTTGCGCGCCTATCTGGCTACCCCCAAGCTCGTGGCCCGCGAAGAGGCGCTTTCACATGTGCGCGAGCTGCTGGCGCGGGCGCGCCACGGTCGCGGCGGCGGCCTGTGCATCGAGGCGCCGTCGGGCATGGGGCGCACGCGGCTGCTCGACGCCTGCGTCATCGAGGCCCAGCTCGCCGATACCATCGCCCTGCGCGCCCGCATGAACGATGGAGGCGGTGGAGAGTTCGCCTGCGCTCGCACACTGGTCGGGCAGCTACGGGAGGCGCTGCCCGAGGAGCAGTTCCGTTCCGGCGAGTGGATAGATTTAGCCGCTTTGCCGCGCCCCGAGCTGCAGGCCAAGTTGCGCTCTGTCTTTGTCGCGGCCAGCGCTGAGCAGCCGCTGATGCTGCTGGTCGATGATTACCACGCCATCGATGAAGCCTCGGCGGCACTTTTGGCCACCCTCGCCGACGACGCCCAGCAGCAGCGACTGGTGGTGGCCGTGACCGCGCCGTCCGATGCGGCCCATGCAGCCCCCATGGCCTGGGAGGTGCTCTCCCGTGGCGCCACCCGGGTTGTACTCGAGCCCCTGACCCACGCCCAGAGTGAGCAACTGCTGACTTCGATCTTCGGCGATGTGCCCCACGCGCGCCTGCTTTCGGCGCGCCTGCACGACGCTTCGGAGGGCAATCCGCGCGCGCTGATGGAGCTGGCCGAACAGCTGGTGCGCACCGGCGTGGTGCACTACGAGGCCGGCCACTGGCAGCTTCCCGACACGCTCGAGGAACTGACGCCCGCGAGCGTGCTCGATCACGGCAGGACCCGCATCGGCGCGCTATCGCCGGCAGCGCGCACACTGGCTCGGGTCCTGGCTCTGGCGCCCGACCTCACCTTCGACTACGCCGAGTGTGCGGCGCTCAGCGGCGCCAAGGGAGATTTCCTCTTTGCCGCCCTGAACGAACTGGCCGACGCACGCATCGTCACGCGCATGGAGAGTTCCTTGCGCCTGACCCATGATGGCTATGGTAACCTGCTGCGCCGCGGCGTCACCGACGAGCGCGCAGCCCACGCCCGCTTGGCGCGGGTGCTCGATGGGCGCGGTGCGCTTTCGCGCGCGGCTGTGCATTGGATGGCAGCCGACGAACCGGTGCGGGCGATCGCACACCTGATCGCGGTGGCCCAGCAGAGCCTGCGCAGCGGCGGAGCGGAAGTGGAAGCGAGCCTGCTCTTGCGCGCGTCCGAGGGCTATCGCGAAACGCTGGTCGAAGCCATCGAGGCCACCGGCGATCCCGATCAACGAATGCTGCTGCGTCTGCTGGTGGTGGAGATGGGCGTGCATGCGGGGCCAGAGCTGCTCAAGCGCCACCTGCCGCCACTGCTCGAGCGCCTCAGCCGCGACTGCGGTCTGGCCGACTACCATGTCCTCGAGGGCGACGACCGCCTGCAGCGCGCATTCGCGGCAGCCCAGCTTCGCTATGATGAAAGCCCGGCGCGCAATGCTCTGGCCTCGCCGGCCCAGGCGCTCGGATTGCTCGCCCGGGTATGTCTTTCGGCGGCCCAGAGTGCGGTACGCTGGTTTGACTACGAGGTCATGGAGCTATTGCCATGTCTCGAGCCGCTGACGGGGATCGCGCCGGGGCTCTGGGTCACCCAGCAGCTGGTTTCCGCCTACGGTCACATCATCGCGGGCCGTGCGGAGCAATGCCGCAGCTGCTACGCAAGGGTGCTCGAGCGGCTGGCCCGGCCCGATGGCGCAGGCCTCGATGCAGCGGCCCGCGCCCGGGCCGAGATCGGCGCCCGGGCCGGTCTGGCCCTGGTCATCTCGACCTATGGTCTGAAAGAGGTGCCGGCCCTTGCAGACCAGCTCGATGCTGTGCCGGCCGGACAGATCCTGGCCAGTCAGGTGCGCTCCATGTACCACCTGGGCCGCGGCGCCGCAGGTCTTGCCGAACACTGGCAGCGCCGAGCAGAGCTGCTCGAAATTCGCCATGCGCCCACCGAGCTGTCGGCGCGGCGCCACCTCTTTCCGCGCCTGGCGGTCAGCGTCTACGCCGAGGATCTGCTTGGCATCAAGCAAGCCCTGGGGAGCATCGAAGAATTGTCGGAGCGGGCTCCCAGCTGGCGCGCGATTCGGCGCTTTGCCGAGGCGGCCTACGATCACGTGCGCGGTGATCGCGACGCAGCTTTGCGCCGTTACGATGCGGCGCTGATGTTGGCCGCGCCGGGGCGCCACCTGGCCTGGCCTCTGATCGTGGAGCTGCGCCTTGAGCTTCTGCTCGAGCTGGGCCGCTTCAGCGAAGTCATCGAAGAGGGGCAGCTGGCGCTCGAGCAATCGGAACGCGAGGAGATTCCCGACTATGTCGTCAAGCCCCTCGCGGTCGCCTACGCCAACCTCGGAGACCACGAGGAGGCTGCCGAACTCGCCGATCGCGACGTGGTGCGCTGGGAGGCCATTGGTGGCACGGGTCTCTACATCGGGCGCGGTTACGAGACGCGCGCGCGGGTCGCGTTGCTGGCGGGCGAGCGCGAGGTCTTCGAGCACTACGCCTCGATGTGCGCCGAACACTTCCTCACCGGAAACCATCCGGGACTGCGCGCCAAGTACGAACGCTTGCTCGACGAGGCCCGCAAGCGGGGGCTGCGCGACAGCACCCGACCCACAGACCCCTCGGGCTTCGGCGCCGACGGTCGCATGCTCGAGCAGATGCTCGCGGCCTGCGCAACTGCACGGGAACGCAACGCAAAGATCCTGGAGCTGCTGCTCGCGCGCGCCGGCGTCAGCGAGGGCGCGGTCTACCGCATCCAGCCCGAGGGCCTGGAGCTGCTCGCCAGCCGTGGCGATATGCCCTCGGGCATGGAGCACTTTCTCGAGGCTTTTTTGGAGTCCGACCAGGAGTTGAGTCGGACACTGACACGCAGTCTCATCGCCCCCGAAGCTTCGGGCGTCCTGGCGAGCGACCGTGGGGGCTACTTCCCCGTCATTCTCTACAACGTCGCGCGCGGCACCGAGACGCCCGTCGGCGCCCTGATGCTGCCGTGTAACATCGGGGCTTCTTCGGAGCTCACCCCCCGACTCTTGCGCGCTGTCGCCGCCGAGCTGGTGGCCGCCTCGGGAAACCAATAGCGGTTGCCCGGCTCGCGAGGTGAAGCCACCCAATGCGCTCGCTGCACACCAGGGGGCAGGGTGTAGACCGCACTGCCACTAATTTTCGAAGCCGCACACCCGTCCCATACCAAGACCTGCTATCATGGCTAGAGGATGACGAGGCACGCTGATCTGTTACAGCGAGTTGCCCCAGTCGACATCGTACGCAAGGCCGTCGGGCCCGCCGAATCCTTCATGGGAAGCTATGGCGACGCCCCGCTACTGTGTATCGATCTCTCGGCCGGGAGCGATGGCGACCTTGAGGCAGGGCTGACCTTCTCCCTGGACGCCTCGACCGCCAGCAATCGCATGAGTTTTCACACGATTATCGGCGGCTCCCAGGTGGGCGATCCCTTGCTCACCGGTGGGCTCACGGTTTCGGATCTGGCGACCCGTCTGCGGGTGCATCGCCACTTTGTGCTGCCCCTGGTCAAGCGATCGCAGCGCTCCATGTCCATGGACCGCATCGTCGTGGGTCGGGCGCGCAACAACGACGTGGTCCTGCGGCACGCCAGCGTGTCCAAATTTCACGCGTGGTTCGAGTGCCTGGCCGACGGCGTCGTACGCGTTGCCGACGCCGGTAGCACCAACGGAACCAAGCTCAATGGCGAGCGCCTGGAGCCCAAGACGTTGGTGGAGGTGGCCCACGGTTCCCCCCTAATCTTCGGGCGGGTGACCACCTTCGTCTGCGATCCCATGTTGCTGTGGGAAGTCTTCCACTGAAGGGGCAGAAGCCGCGGCTGAGGCCTCCCGCCCGCAGCCGCGCGCACATTCAGGCCGAGGTGTACATGGTCTCGATCAGCTCGGCGTAGCGTGCATGAACGTGGCTGCGACGCACCTTCTGCGTCGGTGTCAGCTCGCCTTCTTCCTGCTGCAGCTGCCGCGGAAGAATGCGGAAGCTGCGAACCTGTTCGACCCGTGCCAGGACGTCATTGCACCGGGCGATCTCCTTGGCCAAAAGCGCCTGCACCTCGTCCTTGCTGGCCAGGTCCTGGTAGCTCGTGTATTGAATGCCCTGGCCCTGCGCCCAGTTGCCGACGGTGTCGTATTCGATCTGCACCAGCGCAGCGACGAACTTGCGGCGGTCACCGATGGCGATCACTTCCTTGACGTAGGAGCTGGCCTTGAGCGCGTTTTCGATGCGCTCGGGAGACAGGTTCTTGCCCCCGGCGGTGATGATGATCTCTTTTTTGCGACCGGTGATCGTCAGGTAGCCGTCCTCGAGCTTTCCGACGTCACCCGTGTGCAGCCAACCGTCGCTGTCGATGGTGGCGCGCGTGGCCTCCTCGTCGTTCAGATAGCCCACGAAGATCGACGGTCCGCGCAACAGGATCTCACCGTCGTCGGCGATGCGCTCTTCGATGCTGCGAATCGGCAGGCCCACGGTGCCCAGCCGCACCTGCTCTGGCGGGTTGATGTGGCTGACGCCCGACAGCTCGGTCATGCCGTAGCCCTCGTGCACCAGAACGCCGAAGCTGCGAAACCACTCGAGCATCTCCGGTGCGATCGGCGCCGCACCGGTGGCTGCGAGCCGACAGCGGCGCAGCCCCAGGCGCTCCTGCAGCGCGCGATAGATCAGCATGTCGCCCAAAAACCACATCACGCCGTCGATGGCCGTCGCCCGTCGTTCGCGGCGCCGCGTTTGAATCTCGTGGCCCTTTTCGAGGAAATACTTGGCGAGCGCGCGCTTGAGCCAGGAGGCGTTTTCAAGCTTGATGTTCACCGACGTGTGAATCTTTTCCCAGATTCGCGGCACGCCCAGAAAAAGCGTGGGCGAGACTTCGCGCAGGTCTTCTTGCACGGTCTCGATCGACTCGCCGAAGTGCACCACCATGCCCTTGGTGAGCGGCAAAAAGACGCTGAAGATCTTTTCGGCCACGTGACACAGCGGCAGGTAGCTCAGCCCCTGTTCGTGGTCCTCGAACTCGATCAAGTCGGTGAAGGCATCGATCATCTCGCAGGCGTTGCGATTGGAGATCATGGCGCCCTTGGGGTGACCGGTGGTGCCGGAGGTGTAGACCACCATGGCTGGCGCATCGGGATCGAGCGCGGCGATGCAGCGGGTCATGAAGGCGCCGTCTCCGTCGAGCAGTGCTTCGCCCTGCGCCATGAAGTCGCGGTAGTGCAAAAGTCGGGCATCGGAGTAGCCACGGGTGCCCCGCGGATCGAAGACGACGACCTTTTCGAGTGCCGGCAGCTGGTCGGCGACGGCCATGAATTTGTCGACCTGCTCCTGATCCTCGCAGAACAGCACTTTGCTGCCGCTGTGGTTGAGCAGGTAGGCCACATCGGAAGCGGGACTGGTGGCGTACAGGCCGACGCTGCGAGCGCCCAGCGCTTGCGCGGCCAGGTCGGCGTAGAGCCACTGGGGTCGGTTGTCGCTGAGGATGGCGATGTGATCACCGGGACCGAGACCGCATTCGGCGAGCATACGCGCGGCGGCGCTCACATTGCGATAGTACTGGGCCCATGTGATCTCCTCCCACAGCCCCAGGCGCTTGTGACGCAGGGCCGGCTCGTGGCCGCGGGTGAGGGCGAAGGCGCGCAAACGACCCGGTAGCGTCGGTTCCAGACGCGGCTTTCCGTCTGCGGGCGCTTCGTTGAGGTGACGGGCGCGCGCGCTGTCGGGGCGCGGGGAGTTGGCTGCTGCAGGAGCTTGGGAGGGTGAGCTGGACATCGACACTGCCTCCAGGCCACCACACTCGGCGCGTTGCGGCCGCTAGTTAAATGCAAACTCCATGGTAAGTCTCGATTGAATGAAATTGTTAATAAATCTACACTTGGAAGTAGATCGTAGAGGCAGGCATGGATGGCTCGGCACCGGAGAAAGACATCGTCGAGTTTCCCGCGTTGGTGGCCGACCGCTACGCGCTCGAGGAGATCGTCGGGCGCGGTGGTGTTGCGTTGGTCGCGCGGGTTACCGACCGCGCCACTGGTAAACAGGTCGCGCTCAAACGCCTGCGCTCGCGCTTCCGTGAGCGCGGTGGCGTGCGCGAGCTGTTCGAGCAGGAGTACAGGACCCTCGCCCAGCTCACCCACCCGTACATCGTGGAAGTCATCGACTACGGTCTGGATGACGACTGCCCCTTCTACACCATGGAGCTGCTCGACGGCGGCGATCTGATCGAGCGCGCGCCCCTGGACTTTCGCCGGGCCTGCAGCGTCGCCCACGATGTTTGCTTCGCGCTGTCGCTGGTGCACGCGCGCGGCATGGTCTATCGCGATTTGAGTCCGCGCAATGTGCGTTGCACCAGTGACGGCAAGGCCAAGCTCATCGACTTTGGCGCGATGGCGCCCACGGGCAGCGCCAAGGCGGCGGTGTGCACGCCGACTGTTGCCGCTCCAGAAGTGGTCAACGTGCAGCCCCTGGACGCGCGCACCGACCTCTACGCCCTCGGGGCCCTGCTTTATCACACGCTGACCGGTCATGCGCCCTTTGCAGCCAAGAGCTTTCGACAACTGGCAACCCTGTGGCAGCAGACGCCACCACCACCATCGTCCTTCGTCAGCGATGTGCCCGAGGCGCTCGATAACCTCGTGACGGACCTTCTGCAGCTCGATCCGCACCTGCGTCCGACCAGCGCTGCGGAGGTTGCGCAGCGTCTGGCGGCCATCGCGGGGCTGCGCACCGAGGCCGCGCCGGTGGTGGTGCAGTCCTTCCTCCATGAACCGAGACTCGTCGGGCGCGACGCGGAGCTCGAACGTATCGTACGCCGCCTTTCGCGCTTGAAGCGTGGAGGGTTGGGCGGTGCCATGGTGGTGCGGGGTCCGAGTGGCTGTGGCCACTCGCGGCTGCTCCATGCCAGCGTGCTTCAGGCGCGCGTCGAAGGACTGACGGTGGTGCGGGTGACGGCCGATGATGCCGGCGCCCGGGGCGCTGGGGGCGCCATTGCCGCCCAGCTTCTCGTGGACTGTCCCGAAGCAGCGGTTGCTGCGGCCGAGGCGGACTGGGAAACGCTGGCGCGGGTGGTTCCGCAGCTGTCGCAGCACCGACCCGAGAAGTCGCTCGGGGAGATGGCTGAGAGCGACGTTCAGGCGCGAACGCTGCCGGCGCTGCGCGACTGGGTGCTGAGACTGGCCGATGAGCAGCCCCTTGTGCTGGCGGTCGACGACATCGAAGAATTGGATGCCGACAGCCGCAGCCTGATCGCGCTGGTGGCCGAAAGAAGTCGCCGCCGCCGCCTGCTCCTATTGGCGACGCGCGACGCCGAACGCGAGATGGAGTGCGCGGCGCTTGCGCTGCTGGATGCGTCGAGTGTGGCGGTCGCGCTGCCGCCACTGACAGCGCAGGCTTCCCACGAGCTGCTGGCGTCGATTTTCGGGGATGTGCCGAACCTGCAAACGCTGGTTCACCACCTGCACGATCTCTCCAAGGGCAGTCCCCGGCGCATCATGCTCCTGGCCCAGCACCTGCTCGACCAGGGCGCCATCCAACACCACGAGGGCGGCTTTGTGCTGCCCGAGCGGCTCAGCGATGTGGGTGCGCCTTCGAGCATGGCCGAGGCGCGACGGGCGACGGTGGCGGCGCTGGGCGACGGGGCGCTGCGTCTGGCCCGGGCCATCGCCCTGACCGACGGCCAAGCCTTCGACTTTCGGGAGTGCGAGCAGCTGGCGGGCTCGCCCGATGCGGCAGCCGAGCTGCTCGCCGTCGGCGTGCTCGCGCCGGTCGGCTCCGGCTATCGAACCGCCGACCCCGAGTGGAGGAAGCCTCTGCTCGGCGAACTCGAATCCCTCGAGGCCACGACAATCCACGCTCGCTTGGCCCTGGTGTTCCAGCAGCGTGGCGACGGCCTCCGGGCTGCTCGGCACCTGCTCGAGGCCGACGAACCGCTACGGGCCGTTGACGTGCTGGCCGACCACGCAGCGCGCACCAGCGCTGTCACCAACGTCAACGTCGGACGCTGGATGCGCTTTCTCGACGGGCTCCCCGACGACTGGCCCCAGATCTACACCCGCACGCTCGCGCGCGCCGGCGGGCACCCGCGGCGCAAGAAGGTGCTCTACGAGATCCGAAATCGCTTCATCAGTATCGTCAGCCAAACACCGTTGAACTCCGACGGCCATGGTGTGGCCCTGGCTCGCACGCTGGCGGAGGAGTGCGGTCTCGATCTCTACGAAGCGCTCGATCCCGGCCTCGACGCGGGTGCTCGCCTGCAACAGGCGCTCGGCAAGGCCATCGAGCGCCACGAGGGGCGCCCCGAGGCGGAGCGCCTATTCGACCCCATCACCGCACTTCGTCAGTTCGCCACCTCGCTGGTCGCCCTGATCGGCAATCTTTCGCAGAGTCTCGACTTCGACGAGTGGGAGCGCTACCCGTCGATCGAGCCCTTCGCTCCGCTATCACCGGCCCTGAGCGTCGTAAACCGGCTGGTCAATGGCTTTGACGCGCGGCGTCGCGGACTGCAGCGGCAGGCGGGTGTCATCTATCGCGAGGTGCTCGACTCGATCGCGGTGCCCGAAGAGGTGGGGCTGGACCGCACCTATGTGATCGGCATGCGCACGGGCATCTCCGCCCTGCTCGGCATCATCGAGGCGACCATGGGGACGCAGAAGTGGCGCCAGTATGCCGATACGCTGGATGCCCACACCGGACACGAGAGCACCGCCTTGCTGATCCGTTCGCTCGGAGCGCTGTGGCAGGGCGACGTGGAATCGGCCGCCGAGATCGAGCGCGGGCGCGAGCGGCTGCGCCTGGAGTACCGCCGCCCCCACTCCTACGAGGCGATGGGCCTGATCTGGCGTTTTCAGGCCCATGCGGTCAGCGCCGACCTCACGCGCGCCGCCCAAGAACTGGGCCGCATCGAGCGCCTGGCAAAGGCAACGGCGAGTTGGGAGCCGGTTCTCCACTGGGCTCGCGGCGAGTACGAGCGGCTGCGCGGAGATCCCGAGTTGGCCCTGACGCACCTGGATGCAGCGTTGACGAAGATGCAACCAGGGCGCCACCAGCTGTGGCCATCGACCGCCGCCGCACGCCTTTTGGCCCTGGCCTCGCTACGGCAACACGATCAGGCCTTCGAAGAAGGGCGGGAGCAGCTGGCCCAGGCCCTGGATTGCGGATACGACTTCCTGGCGGCCGCCCTGCGTCAGACGGTGGCGCTGATGTCGGCGCGCCGGGACGATACCGAGACCGCCTTTCAGTTGCTCGATACCACCCTGGAGGGCTTCGAGGACCAGGGCGTGAGTGGCCTCAACCTAGGGTTGGTGCACGAGACCGCGGCCAGTGTCGCGATCTTCCTGCGCGACGCCGAGCGCTTCGAGCGCCATCGGGAGCCATGTGAAGCCATCTATTTGGCCCACCAGAACGCCGCGCTCGCCGCCAAGTACGAACGGCTCTTGCGGGCGGCGCGCCGGGCTTCGCTGATCCAGGATACGCGCACGCGACGCGCGACGCTCGAGTTCGAACACGATCCGACGGTGACGCAGCTGACGTCGATCCTCGATTCCGGTATCGATCCGAGTGAATGCCTGGTGCGGAGCCTGGAGCTGGTGGCCGAGTGCGGCAAGGCTCGGGCCGCCTATCTGATCACCCTGGTGGACGGCGAACCGGTGCTGCGGGCCCAGGTCGGCGCCGAAACGCTGCCGGCGGAGGTGCTGCAGCAGGCCGGCCTGAGTCTGGAGGCGGAATTCGACGAGGCGAACGCGACCCACTGGGAGCAGACCCGAACCGCTGCGGAGCCCGACCCCCGAACCGAGCATGCCGGCTACCGCCAGCTGCTGCTGGGCCATTACAGCGAAGGCGAATTCGCGATCAACGGCATGCTGCTCTTGCAGGAGCCCGCGCTGGAGCTACCGAGTTCCGTACAGCTCGCCGAGCAGCTTAGCCGCTTTCTCTACGGCGCCAACGTCATGGCCTCGGTTCGACCCCCGGCTTGAATCTAGCGACAGGGCTTCAGTGCGCTTCGGCCAACTTCGCCCTTGCCGCGGGCCTTCGGGTCCATGTTGATCGTCACCGCCACCGTGGTGCCCGAGGGCGAGGAGTGAAACTCGAATACGGTAGCCACGTTCTGCACGATGCCGAGACCTCCGAGCCCGCTGGCCTTCGGCTTGAGACTGGCATGAAGCAGGGCCTCGGCGTGTTCGATGCCCGGCCCGCAGTCCTTGGCCAAGATGCGCAGGCTGCTGCGATCGGGGCTGACTCCGAGTTCGATGGCGCCACCTCCGGTGTACTGCACGATATTGTGTGCGAGCTCATGGGTGGCCACGATCGCCAGCGATCGGCGTAGGGGATGAAAGCCGCTGCTCGAGCACACCGCACGCACGTGCCGCAGCGCCATGGCGACGTCACGGGGGCCCTTCACAGCCAATCTGCGCGAGGTCGGGCTGTCATTGAAATCGGCCTCCGAAGGGGCCGTCCGTCGCGGGTCAGTGCTCTGGGTCATGTGCGATAACTCCCCATGTCCTTTGGTGATCGGTCTTGCACCTGCCATATAAGAGGCTGCAAGGCGCGTGCCAGCGACTGAAAGTGAAGGCAGCCTCCTTTTCTTCGGGGTATAGACGGCGGCCAGCGCTGCTAGCGCGGGGCGGGGGCGGATCCGGAACGGATCGCGTTCCCCTGGGGGAACGCTCTCGGGGCGGCGCGATGGGCTGGAACTGGAGAACCGGATCCGTTCCCGGCACGGAACAGGGGGCGTTCTCGGTGCACCTGCGGTTTGTGTGCTGCACCCTTTTTTTGCGGGATTTTGCCTTGCTGATTTCTGGCACGCACCTTGCAGCTAAGTCTGGGCACAGCCCACGGCGGCGATAGTTAGGCGAGGAGAACGATGCTCGGTACACAGATGCGAACCCATTGGCTTCCGGCGAAAGTCCTGCATCCCTTGAAGCAGCTGCCGGAATACCTGCTCGAGGATCGCCCGCGCACGTTCTTTCTCCTGGTGACCGTCGCTGACCGCGCCGATCTGCTGGCGGGTCTGGTCCAGAGCGATCAACGGGGTCCGGTACACCGCAACCGCAACAGCATCGACGAGCTGCGTACCTGCTTTGCAGAGCCCGACGACCTCAGGAGCCGAATGGGCTCCAAGTTTCCGGTCGGCTCGGAGTTCGAGCGGCTGCGGGCGCTGAAGAATGAGCCACAGTACGTCGTGAAGGTGGAAAAGCGCGCCAACAGCACCTCCTTCATGCGCAAGATCACCCTGGGTCGCACGCGCAACCACGACATCGTGCTGCGAGATCCGAGTGTCTCGAAGTTTCACGCGTCCTTTGAAGTGCTCGAAAACGATGAAGTGCTCCTGCACGACCACGGCAGCAGGAACCTGACCCGCGTCAACGGCATTTCGATCTCCCGTCCCACGCGCGTCTATCCCGGCGATGACATCTCTTTTGGAAAGGTACGAGCGACGCTGTGCACCGACCGTGGTCTGTGGCACAGCCTACGGAATGTTGCATGAACCCACCCGAGGGGAGGATAGCTGGCGCGAAATCGAAGTCCCACGCGCCTGTCGGCTCGAACACACCAGGCCTTCAAGGTTTTGGCAGGCGCAGCGCACCGTCCTGGAGCGTTGAGGTCACACCGAGACGCAAGCGGCACCATGGCGGTGCCCTGCGCCTGCCCTCTCTCGCGAAGCCGTGGTGTCTGCAAATCGATCGATCCACAAGAGCGCCGATCGGTTTGCAGACACCGCAACTTCGCGGGTCTCGCGGGCGCAGCGCACCGTCACGGAGCGTTGAAGCCACACTTAAACGCATGCGGCACCGCGGTGGTGCGCTGCGCCCGCCCTCTCCCTCGCAAAGCCACGCTGCCCCCAGCGCCGTCGGAACACGAGTCCCCCGCCAGGGAAGTCCTGGCCGGTTGGGACGCCCGATAAGGGGCCACCTGCGGCGTTGTCCTTCGCGAAAGGGGGCCTACCCTTCCTTCGTCGTCCGCCTTGAAGCGGACCCCGCCTCGAGCCCCCCAACCCATCAAGACCTCTGTGGCGGGGTACTAGCGGTACTGGCGATAGAGGCGCTGCAGGGACTTGGGATGCACCCCGACGTGCTCCGCCGCGGCGTCCACGTCGTCACCAAAGCGCTCCTGAACCAGCTGCACGTAGGCGGCGCGGTAGGCTTCGGTGGCGTCCTTGATGCCCATGGTGGCACCGACCAGATCGAGTCCGGGCGCCTGGCTGTTGGTGGTGATGGGGCGCATGACCTGCTTGCGATTGGCCTCCAGCTCCAACAGCAGCGCTTCATCGATCTGGCCTCCCTGGCACAGCGTCGCCGCGCGGCACAGGACGTTGCGCAGCTCGCGGACGTTGCCGGGCCAGGGGTGCTTGGCCAGATGCGCAAGCGCGCCCTCGGTCACGTCGATCTTCGGGAAGCCGCTGCGGTCCAGGATCGTGCGGACCAGCAGCGGAAGGTCACCCTCGCGTTGCGCGAGCGAAGGCAAAGGCGCGATCACCTCCGCCAGTCGATAGTAGAGGTCCTCCCGAAAGCGCCCGTCGTTGACCATGTCCTCGAGCCGGCGGTGGGTGGCGGCGATGACGCGCACGTCGACGGGCGTGGATTTGTTCGAGCCGATGCGCGTGACCTCGCGGCGCTCGAGCACGCGCAGGAGCTTGGGCTGCAGCTCCAGGGGCAGCTCACCGATTTCGTCGAGAAATACGCTGCCCTTGGCGGCCTCCTCGAAGGCCCCGGCGCGCGCCTCGTTGGCACCGGTGAAGGCGCCGCGCTGGTGACCGAAGAGCTTGTCCTCGATGAACTGCGGCCCGACCGCCGCGCAGTCGATCACGATGAACGGTCCCTTGGCACGCTCGCTGTGTTGGTGGAGTGCCTGGGCGGCCAGTTCCTTGCCCGTACCGGTTTCGCCCTGGATCAACACGGTGAGATTGCTGGGAGCGATCTTCTCAAGAAGGCCGAAGGTGCGGCGCATGGCCGGCGAGCGGCCGACCAGCTCACCGAACTCCTTCTTGCCGGAATGGACCGCAGCCACCCACTCCAGGGAGGACTCGAAGACGACCTCCGTCGACCCCACGGTGATCACGCTGCCCGGGTCGAGCATGACCTCCAGGATGCGCATTCCCTTGACAAAGGTTCCGTTCTTGGAGCCCAGGTCCCTCAGAATGTAGCCCGCATCGGTGGCGACCACTTCGCAGTGGCAGCGGCTGACGCGCCGGTCACGGGGCCGAAGGTCGTTGGATGAACCGGTGCCGATCGTCACGCGCTGTGCTTCGACGTCGCAGGCAAGTCCCGCGCTGGGACCACGCTGTACGGCGAGGCGAATGCGGTGAGAGGGAAGATGGACGTACTTCTCGACACCGATGGTGTAGGTGGTTTCCGTCGTCGACGGGGGAATCGAGGATAGGCGCTGTCGGATACTCACGATGCAACGTACGAAGGGTAGGGCCGCAGAAGCTCGATCTTATGCGCAGTGAGCATATCACGCCAGCGCGCATTGGAGCTGCGGGCGGCATCCGACCTTTCCCGACAAGAGGCACCAAAGGCCCGAGCCCATCGGGCCGAGTGCCAAGTATCCGCCACAGGCTTTCGCAATGTGGAGAAGTATTTCCCGGGCGGACTTCATGCGAGAGTTCAATAGCCAAGAAACGTCTGATAAACTCAATGTTCGAAGTTAGAGTTCTCACAATCCGTGCAATGCGTGGGATCGGTGGGAGCCGGGGGGGGGCATCACCGTGACAACGCCACTGAGCCGTGACGATGGATGAGAGCAAGTCAATTTCCGACGAGATCACGCTCTCGCAGGCCGGCCAGCCCATCACGGGCGCCAGCATTCGTCCCGCCATTGCCGGCGAGCGGATCGCCCAGCGCTATCGTTTGCAGGCACCGATTGGGCAAGGTGGCCTGGGCTCGGTGCACCAAGCAGTCGATGAAGGCAAAGGCGTCACCGTCGCGATCAAGTTGCTGCGCCTGCGTAAGGGCCAGAACTTCGTGCACGCACGCACGCTTCTGGAGCGCGAGTACCACACGCTGCGGGAACTGGCCCATCCGTCGATCATCGAGGTCTACGACTACGGCTTCGACATCGACGGTCGACCCTACTACACGATGGAGCTGCTTTCGGGGCAGGACTTGCGCGAGTTGGCTCCCCTGCACTGGCGCGAGGTCTGTCGCCTGCTGATTCCGGTCGCATCCTCACTGGCGGTGCTGCACTCGCGCAAGCTGCTGCACCGTGATGTCAGTGCACGCAATGTTCGCCGCACGGCAGACGGACAGGCCAAGTTGCTCGACTTCGGCTCCATGGGAAGCATCGGAGTCGCGAAGGAAGCCGTCGGCACGCCGCCGTACTTGGCTCCCGAGGCGGTTCATGGGCAGCCCCTGGACGCGCGTACCGACCTCTACGCCTTCGGCGCGCTCTTGTATTTGATGCTGACCGGTCGCCATGCTTTTCCGGCCAACCGCGTCGCGCAGCTACGCGACCGCTGGCGCAGCCCGCTGATGGATCCGCGTCGTCTGGCCCGCGACATGCCCGAGGCGCTCGCCGAGCTGGTGGTGGCCCTGCTTGCGCTCGATCCCGCTTCGCGTCCAACCAGTGCAGCCGAGGTGATGGTTCGGCTCGGGGCCATCGCCGGTCTACCGACGCAAGAGGATCCGGCGGTCTATCGCGCCTACCTCACGACGCCGCGGCTGGTCGCCCGCGAACAGCAGCTGCTGCGCGTACGCAGGTTGCTCCTGCGAGCGCGCCGGGGACGCGGGGGTGGACTCTACATCGAAGCCGCGTCGGGACTGGGTCGCTCGCGTATGCTGGATGCTTGCATGCTCGAAGCGCAGTTGGCCGGGGGCATCGCCGTGCGTGCTGACATGGGCAATGGCGGCGACGCGGACTTCTCCACCGTATTCGCGCTCGCAAGGCAGCTATGCGACGCCCTGCCCGATGCGCCGAGCCCTCCCGATCCGCCTGGGTCGCGGGCTGAGCCCGGTGCGCGCGCCGAGCTGCAGTCGGAGCTATTGGCCTGGCTTCTGCGGGTCAACCGCGATCGCCTGCTGGTGCTCTTGGTCGACGACTACCACGGCATCGACGAGGCCTCCGCCGCCCTGATCGCCACCTTGACCGACCGCGCCGAGCTGCACAATCTCGTGGTTGTCGTCACCGCCCAGGAGGCTGCAGCCCATACCAATGCGATGGCCTGGGAGGTCCTGACCCGTCGCGCGCGACCACTGCAGTTGCAGCCATTGTCTCGACCGCAGTGCGAGCGCCTGCTGACTTCGATCTTCGGGGAGGTGCCCCATGTACGGCTGCTGTCGGCGCGGCTGCACGGCGCTTCAAAGGGCAATCCGCGCACGCTGATGGAACTGACCGAGCAGCTGGTGGACGCCGGGCTCGTCCACTATGAAGCGGGCCACTGGGTGTTGCCCGACACGCTGGAAGAAATGACGCCCGACAGCGCGGTGCAGCGCGCCAGCGCCCAGGTTCGCGCGTTGTCGGCGCCGGCGCGCGATCTGGCGCACGCGCTTTCGCTGGCCCCCGATCTCACATTTGACCTCGCTGAATGCTCGCGGCTGTGCGACGCGCGTGATGCCGAGCTCTTCGCGGCCATCGAGGAGCTACTCCGGGTGCGCATCATCGCAAGGCAGGGCGGCAGCCATCGACTGGCCCACAACGGCTATAGCGCCGTCTTGCTCTCTGGCGGTGAGGCCGGGCGCGGAGCGCAAAGGCGTCTGGCCGAGGTGCTGCGGACGCGCGCGAACCCGATGCGCGCCGCGGTGCACTGGATGTCTGCGGGTGAGGAACGCAAAGCGGTCGAGAGCTTACTCGAGGTGGCCGAACGCAGCTCGAGGGGGGGGCTCGAGGTGGCCGAGCTGGCTGTGGCGCTACGGTCCTCCGCGGTCGTTCGCAGCACACTTGACTCCGCGATCGAAGTCACCGACGACGAGCGAGAAAAGTTATTCTTGCGGCTTTTGATCGTGGATCTCGGGGTGCATGCTGGACCTGAACTACTCCGTTCACATCTGCCAAAGCTGCTAGAACGACTGGCACATGACTGCGGGTTGAGCGACTACTGCACGCTCGAGGGCGACGACCGTCTGCAGAGGTCACTGGCCGCCGCGCAGGCTCGCTTCGACGCCCAGGGCGATGACGCGGGTCTCGTCGCTCCCGCCGAGGCCATGCGGCTGCTTACGCGCGTCTGTCTCGCGTCGGCCCAGAGTTCGGTGCGTTGGTTCGACTACGAGATCATCAACATGGTTCCAAGCCTTCAGCCGCTGTCGGGCCTGTCGCCCGGTCTGTGGGTGGCCCAGCAGATGCTTGAAGCCAGCCGTCATGTGATCGCCGCTCGCTACGATGCTTCCTGCGAGTGCTACCGCAGGGCCCTCGAAAGGCTCTCGCAACCCGATCGCGCAGGTCTCGATGTGGCCGCACATACCGGCTTGGAGCTTTGGGCTCGCACGGGGTTGGGCTTGGTGATCGCGGGGTGGAGTGCACCGTCGGCGTTGATCCACGCCGACCATCTCGACGCCTCACCCCACGGGCGCGTGCTGGCCTGTCATATTCGCGCCCTCTACAACATGAGTCGCGGCGATAGCGAATCGGCTGAAGGCTGGGAGCGGCAGGCCGAGTTGCTGGAGATCCAGCGGGCGCCGACCGAACTTACGGCTCGGCGTCAGGTGCATCCCCAACTCATTTTCGGCGCCTACTCCGAAGACCTGATGGGCATCAAGCAAACCCTCGGGAGCGTTCGCGAGATGGCCCAGCAAGCGCCGGCCTGGCGGCCCATTTTGCGTTTTGCCGAGGCCTCCTACGACCACCTCCGTGGTGACCAGGAGAGCGCGCTCAAGTACTACGATGAAGCGCTCGAGCTGGCGCTACCGGGACGCCATCCGACCTGGCCCATGATCTGCGAGCGCAAGTTGTGGCTTCTGCTTGAGCTCGATCGGCTCGAGGACGTGATCGCGCAGGGCGATGAGGCGCTGCGGCATTGTGATCGGGAGGGCATCGCGCGCTGGATGGTCAAACCCGTCGCCATCGCGCACGCTCTGCGCGCCGAGCATGCGCAGGCCACCCAACTCGCCGACGAGGAAATCGCCCGCTGGGAAGACCTCGGGGGACGCGGCTTGCACATGGGTCGTGCCTACGAGACTCGCGCACGAGTGGCGCTTTATGCCGATGACGGCGAGGGCTTTGGAAAATACGCGGCCCTGTGCGCGCAGCATTTCTTGTTCGGCGGTCATTCGCGCTTGCACCTGCGTTATGACCGCCTACTCGATGAGGCTCGCCGGCATGGACTGAAGGCGGAGCACCTCAACGGCAATGCGCAGGCCCAGGCCGAGCGCGCCAATATTCGCGCGAAGCTCGTGGGCTGCGGCGGGAGCGACGAGCGTACGCAGGTGGCGTTGAAGCTATTGCTCGAAGCCTCCGGACTGCGCCATGGCGTCCTGTATCGCGTGGACTCCGACTCCGTGAGGCAGCTGGCGGCCAATTGCAGTGTGCCGGCGGGCATGGTCGACTTCGTGCGGCTCTATGCGAAGCCGGAACTCGAAGAAAGTACGACCCTGACGCAGCCCGAAGAGCCGGAGGTGTTCGAGGCAGAAGACGCAACTTTTCAGCCGGTCTTGCTCAGTGCCATCATTGACGAAGAGTTGATTGTGGTCGGCGTCTTGATGTTGGCAAAGGAGGGCAACAGGGGGCGACAACTCTCGTCGGGTGTGCTGCATACCGTGGCGACGACCCTGGCCGAAGCGGGCGACTTCGCCTCGCTCAAGGCCGCGATCTGACGCGGCCATCTTGGCTTCAGCGACAGCCGCCATGCGCACCGCCTCCATTAAAGTCCTCCGTGGCCGCTCGTCTGGCGCCGCGCAATGCCCCGGCCACGGACTCGAGCAATTTGCCTGGCAAGAAGGGCTTGGCGAGATGAACCGTGTCTTCGGGTACGGGGTTTTGTTTGCAGTCGAGGGCGGCATTCGAGAGCAGGACCAGCCCTGCACCGTCTCGCAGACCGCGATGGGCCTGTGCCAGGGCGGTCGTCCAGCTGTCCTCGGACGCCACAAACAGGCCCGGCGACAGCGCCTCGACCCCCAGGATGTCCAGTGCGGTGGCTGCGTCTCCGATCGACAGGACCCTGTGCCCCTCGGCGCGTAGGATACCCACGATCAGTTTTCGCAGCAGCGGGTCGTGCTCGACAACCAGGGCCGTCACCCGGCGCGGTGCCGCGGTCGGGACGCCGCTGAGGGAGGGCGCGGTCGAAGCGGTCGGTCGGCCGTCCCCCTGGTAGAGGGGCCACTCGATCTCGAATTCGGTGCCGCGCTTCATCTCGCTCTGCAGCCGGATCGTGCCCCCGCTGTCGCCAACGATCTCGTGCACCGTCGCCAGGCCGAGCCCCGTGCCCACGCCCGGAGCCTTGGTCGTGAAAAACGGTTCGAAGACCCGCGCGCGGGTCTCTTCATCCATGCCCTCGCCATTGTCGCGCACCAAAAGCCGCACCCACGGGCGTTGCTTGGCGTCGTTGACCGTTGTGGTGGAGATACTGACGACCCCACCCGATGGCATGGCGTCGCGGGCATTGACCGCCAGGTTGAGCAGCACTTGTCCGAGCTGGACGGGGTCGATTTCGACCAGTTGCTCTTCTGCAGACAGCTCGAGCCTCAGTTGCACTTCACGCCCCAGCAGGGGGTCGACGATGCGCACCAGGTCCCGGATGGCCGCATTGACTTCCAGCGGAGTCGGCGTGGCCGGGCGGGTTTGAGCGAAGCTCAGAACCTGGCGGATCAGCGCCGAAGCCTGGTCGCTGGCGTCGACGATGGCCAAGCAGGCGTCCTGGTCGCGCTCGTTGCTGGCGCGTCGGCGAAGGACGTCGGCGTAGCCGCGAATCACGGTCAAGAGATTGTTGAAGTCGTGGCTGATGCCACCGAGCAGGCGCCCCAGGGCGCTGAGATTGCGCTCCCGTTGCGACGCTTCGAGCAGGCGGCGCCCGGCTTCGCCCACCTGCCTTTCAGTCTTGAACAGGGCTGCTGATCGAACCACCAGCGCGTAGCCGAGGAAGATCAGCGGGGCTGCGATCACGATGCGGACCCAGAAATGGGTCGTCTGGACCGTTTCCGAACCCGGGGAGGCGCCCAGCAGTACCCAGAGCACCGCGCTCGCGGTCAAGACCGCGAGCGCGGCATCCAGGCTGCGCGCGTACAGGGAAGTGCGCGCGTGCCAACCACGGCTCGACCGGGGTCGGTCGGAGCTGCTCCCGTTGTCGGCGGCCGATGGCCGTCGCTTCTCGTTCACCACGGAACCGTAGCAAAGCAAGTGCCGTGCCAGTTGGCGCGCGGCTGGGGACGGTTTCCGCGCCGAGTGCCCGGGGCGATTGCCGAAGGCTGCACCTGGGCGGCCGATGTTCTTGTAACTACAGGGATTTCTCGCGAACCAGTCAGAGCCGGAGGGGCTGACGGCCCGGGCTTGACGGGGGCAAGCGGGCGACTTCTGCCGCTCCGGGGCCCCTGCTCGGCACCCAACGGGTTCCGCGCGGAACCGTTTTGGTTCCGGTGGCGCGTCCGACGCGCTCCCGAATCAGCCCTCGGGCGCCTCGACCACGATGGTGTCGGCGATCAGGTCGTGGACGCAGCGGGTTTCGTTGCCGAAGATCCACAGGGAGTCGACCAGGCCGAAAAAGCCGCCGAGTATCGGCACCACGCCGATCAGCATCGGCACGCCGTTGCGCGCGAAGATGATGCGGGGGGTGCTGGCGCGGCTGCCGTCGGCGCGCACGACTTTCATCTTCATCAAGCGCTTGCCAATCGACTGGCCCCGGGTGTGCACGCCGCGGAGGTTGAGGCCGAGCACCGCTACGGTGGTCAGGCCCCCCACGACCATCAACACCACCTCGAGCCCACCCAGTTCTTCAGACAGCACCGCTGCCATTGCGGCCGTGTACATCGGAACCGTGACCAGGATGCTGTCGATGATGGCCGCGCCCAGGCGTCTGCCGGGCGTGGACTTCACCGGCAGCGTGGAGACACAGGCCCCGCAGAAGCTCTGCCCCGCCACTTCGTGGCTACAGGCCTGGCAGGCGTAGCTTCCGCAGCGGGCGCAAAGCGAGCCGGCCAACGTTTCGGGATGGGCGGCGCAGCGCGCGCCCTCCGGCAGTGAATTCGCAAGAACTTCGGTCATCGAATGTCCGCGCGACCCCGCGCCCTCCACTAAGTATCGTCATGGTCCGTAGCGATTGCAAGCGCCCCGGGCAGCCGCTGGACCCCGGGTCCGTGCCGGGCAGCTGGCCTTTCCGGCCGGCGAGCGGGCCCAGGGGCGGCGTGCGGCCGCCGGGATGAGCCAAGGCGCGCCGACTTGCGCGGGCGACCCGATCGCGCTACGCCCCCTGCCCTTGCCGATCGCCCAGCGAGCCGAAGTCTCTCGTTCGCTGCTTTGCACGGCTGATTCGGGGCCAAGCTGACCCAACCAGATCCCTTCGCGGGCATCGATACCCGCATTTGCAACGCGCTGCGCCGGCGCGGCTTCGAGGCGCTCACCCCTGTGCAGCAGGCGGTGCTCGAGCAGGACTGCGCCGGCCGCGACCTTCGCGTGTCGTCGACCACCGGCTCGGGCAAGACCGTCGCCCTGGGGCTCGTCTTCGCAGAGGACCTGATGAAGATAGCGGACGGCGGCCCATCGGCCCCCCCTGTAGATCCCCCTGGTCCCCCCGCTGCAGACCCCCTCGTAGACCCCCCTGGGGGCCGCGCCGGCCCCGGTCCGCGCGCCCTGGTGATCACGCCCACGCGGGAGCTTGCCAACCAGGTGCGCGACGAGCTGGACTGGCTCTACCGCGACGTGCGCGGGCTCGAAGTGCAGGCGGTGACCGGCGGCACCTCGGTGATGCAGGAGCGGCGCAACCTGGCACGCGATCCGATGGTGCTGGTCGGCACGCCCGGCCGCCTGGTCGACCACATGGGCAGCGGTGCCCTGTGCCTGCACCGGCTGCGGCACGTGATCCTGGACGAGGCCGACCAGATGCTCGACCTGGGCTTCCGCGACGAGCTCGACACCATCGTGGCGGCGCTGCCCGAGAGCCGCAGCGCGCACCTGGTCTCGGCCACCTTCCCGCGGCAGGTGGCCAGGCTCGCCGACAGCTTCCAGCGCGACGCGCTGCGAGTCGAGGGCTCCACGCCCGGCGAAGCCAACCCGGACATCGAGCACATCGTCCATGTGGTGCACGCAGACCAGCGCTACGGCGCCATCGTCAACACGCTCCTGCTCTGCCCCGAGGCCCGCTGCCTGCTGTTCGTACGCCGGCGCCGGGACGCATCCGAAGTCGCCGAGATGCTCGCCAGCGACGGCTTCGCGGCGCTTCCGCTCAGCGGCGAGCTGCCCCAGGCCCAGCGCACCCGCACGCTCAACGCCTTTCGCAATGGCACCATCGCCGTGCTGGTCGCTACGGATGTGGCCGCCCGCGGCATCGACGTGCCCGACGTGCCGCTGGTGATCCACGGCGACCTGCCGGAGGACGGCGAGTGTCTCACCCACCGCAGCGGGCGCACCGGCCGGGCCGGCCGCAGCGGCCGCAGCATCCTGCTTTCGCCACCGGGCGCCGTGCGTCGGGTGCAGTGGTTGCTAGAGAGCGCCAAGGTGGAGGCCAAGTGGGGGCCGGTTCCGACGCCCCATCAGATCCGTCGGGCCGCTGCCCGCGAGCTGCGCCGCGAGCTGCACGAGCGCCTCGACTCGCAGTCACCGCCGCCAGCGCAGCTGGAATACGCCCAGCGCCTGCTCGAGCAGCGCGATGCGGCCCAGGTGGTGGCAACGCTGCTGGAACAGGCGCAGCCCAGGCTCTCGCGTGAACCCTTCGATGTGACGCCGCTGCGCGCCCGCTTCGATGAGCGCCGCGAGGAGCGCCGCGACGAGCGACAGGCACGCAAACCACAGCGCAAGCCCCCTGCGGGACGCCGCCCCCCCAAGCCCAAGCCCAAGCCCAAGCCCCCGCCCAAGCGCGGTCAGCGCGGCCCGCGGCCGGTCGCGGGCAGGGCCTGAAGTCAGCGCGGCTTGCACGGGGGGCCCTCGCGTTCGGCGGCGGTCTTTGACGGCACGCGCCGGCGGCGTTTCGCCGAGCCCAGCGCACGCTCGGCAACGCCTCCGACGCCGACGAGGTGGTGGTGCACGACGCCTTCGCGCGCCTATTCGAGAAACCGCGCCTCTTTCTCGGCGGCAGTCGTCTCGGCACCTACCTTTACAGCGCCGTCACCCCAGGCCTGCTTGAACCGCATCCGAAACGGTCGCACCCGCCTGCGACTGCTCGGCGCCGCTGATGCCGACGGCGACGGCGAGGTGGTGCTCGATGAACTCTACCGCTACGCCTACGGTGCCAGCGTGTGCGCCACCAGCCGCATCACCGAGGCCCAGACCCATTTCTTGCGCATCGTCGATGGCGACACCCTGGAGGCTCCCTTGGTCGTGGGTTTCGCCGTGCGCAGGGGGCTGGCTGTCGGCAAACACTTCTGATCAAAACCGACCGCTGAGCGCGACGCTGCCGGGCCCGATTGCGGCGCGCACTTCGGCGCCTCCGTCCGAGGCCGTCAGAAGCAGCACCGCCCCCGTCACCCCGACCGCGGCAGCGGTCACGCCGCCCACGATGGCCAGCGTCTCGGCCGTCTCGACGGTGTCCTCTTTGCTGCGGCAGTAGTCGCTGGGCATTTCAGCCGTGCATTCGGCATCGTTGTACTTGTTGGCCGTGACTTCCCGAACCCCCACGGCGATCCCGGCCCCGACGGCGAAGGTGCCCGCCGCGACCAGCGTCACGATGCCCCACAGGGTCTGGGCATTGGCGCCGGTGTCCTGGGCTGTGGCCCTGGCGGTCGCGCCGGACGCGGCGACCTGTGGTGCGACCACCGGCTCGAGCTTCAGCTGCATCTCGTGGGAGCCGCCGCCCAGCACTTTGATCGAGCGTTCGACGGGCCGGTAGCCCTTGAGCTGGGCCGACAGGGTTCGCTCGCCCATGGCCAAAAGCAGCGCGCCCTCCGTGTCGGGCGCCGGCGGTGGCCGGCCGTCGAGCAAGAGCGTTGCGGTCGAGGGCTCGAGTGTAACCCACACCCGATCGACGTAGCCGAGCGCGCGGGCCAGCACGGCTTCCATTTCGCCGCGCATGGTGGGGGTCAGCGGCTTGCGCCAATCGCCGAGCGCGGCGCGCATGTGGTGGATGGCGAGCGGGTAGTCGCGCAGCTCGAAGGCCGCGAAGGCCAAGCCGCGGTGGGTGCGGGCGCTGGGGGAGAGCTTATGGGCCCGTCGCATCGCTGCGAAGGCTTCGGCGTAGTTGCCCAGCTGGTGCTCTCTCAGGGACTCGTCCACCGCCTGCTGGTAGGCTTCGCTGTTGGCGCTGGCATCGTTGGGCTGCGCTTGAGGTGCCTGCGCCAGTGTCTGCGAAAGCGGCAGCAAACCGATGGCCAGCAGCAGCGCGACCAGGGCGCGGGCGTGGGCCTGCATTGCCACCCAAAAGCTTCCAGATCCGATCAAAACGTTCACGCCGCTCCTGCCCGGCATGGGTTGTTAGCCAAAGTCGCCATCGGGGCCCCACGATGGGCCCGACATGCTCCGACATCGCGCGGGCGATGGCAAGGTTGCGGGCGCCGTTGCTGTAGGTGAGGACTGTGCTATCACTCGGCAGCGCCAGTGGCAGGGGCAGGGGCGATCTTGCGGGGGTATCGTTGAGGATGAGGCGGTCGATGGGTGATTGGGAATGCGTTGTGCGCGCGATGCGCGCGTTGCTTTGCTGTCAGTTGGTCTGGGTGGCCAGCGCCTGCACGGATTTGCGCGCGGACCTGCCGCCCGATGGCGGGAGTGCATCGGATGACGTGGCTGTCGGACAGGGCGATGCCGAGAGCGGTGCCGGGGGCGATGGGGCCGGTGGTGGTGACGGCAAGGACGCCGGCGACGATGCCCAGGCTGCGTCCGATGGCGGCGGCGCCCTCGACGAGGGGGCCAACAGCGGCAAGGACGCCGGCGACGCCAGCGCCAATCCCCCCATGGGCGATGCCGGCAGCAACGCCGACCCGGTGGTCACGCTCACGTTTCCGCGGGCGGGATTCACCACGCTCGGTGCGCTGCACGTGCGGGGTACGGTGAGCGACGGTGACGGCGACGCCATCGCGCGCGTGACCATCGGTGGGGTCGAGGCCAGCATCGATGGCGACAGCTGGTCGGCCGAGGTCCCGCTTTCGACCGGCAGCAATGTGCTGCAGCCGATCGCCGAGGATGCACGCGGGGCCAGCGCAGCGGGGCCGAGCGTGACCATCGAGCGCTCTGCTGACCTGCTCAGTGACCTGCGGGCGTCTGAGCTGGACGTGGCCAACAACCGCGTGCTGATGGTGGATTTCGACGCCGCCTCTCTGTTCGGGGAGGGCCGTGGCTACGCGCTTTTTTGGATCGATCTCGACGACGGCACAACGACGCCGCTTTCGGGCGGTGGCTGGGGCAGCGGTCCCGCGTTTGGCCCCGTGGGGTCGGTCGCCCTCGACATCGGCAATGGCCGCGCCTTTGTGCTAGACCGGGCCGATGACAACGCGGGCGGCGGCAACCGCGTGCTGCGCGTGGATCTGGCCAGCGGTGATCGGACGCCATTGGCCGACGCCACGACCCCAGCCCAGCCCGGCGGTGGGCCGGTGCTGCAGTCGGCATACGGTCTTGTCTACGATAGCGGGATGGGGCGCCTGTTGGTCGTCGACAGCGGCAGTGACCAGCTGCTGGCGATCGATGCGAGCACGGGTGTGCGTAGCGTCGTTTCGGAAGCCGATGCCGGCGAGACCCTTGCAAGCAGCGGTGGCCTCCGCCTGGATCTTCATGCCGGTCGCGGTTGCGTCTACGCGGCGACCGGTGCTTCAGTCCGCCAGATCGACCTGGCGGACGGCACGCGCACACGCATCGCTGCGATCGACGACGACCTGGGGCACCCGCTTGTAGACATTCGCGACATGACGGTCGACGCGGCCAACGATCGCCTGCTGTTGCGGGATGGCGATGCGATCCTGGAGCTGGATCTGCCGACGCTGGTACGACGCCAGGTGGCCGGGCTCGATCTCGCTCCCGAATCTCCCCCGTACCGCAATAATGCTGCCAGCTTTAGCTCCGTCGATCCGAGCGGCAGTGTGCTCTACATCGCGCAGGGCCCATCCTTGCTGCGGCTACCGCTGACCCTGCCCGATGCTCATGAGGTTGTGACGGGGCCCCTCTTCGGCAATGGTCCGGAACTCTACGGCGCTGCCCTCGACTACTGGGGTGGCGACCTCTACGGCGCCGATGACTTCGACGCGGAGATCATGCGCGTGGACATCGCCAGCGGTGACCGCACGGTGCTTGCCGACGCGAGCACCGGTAGCGGACAGGCTCTGGTTCGCCCCAGCTCCCTGGTGGTACATGGCACCGGCAACCGCCTGTTGGTGCGGGACCAGGGTCGCATCGTGGCGGTTCCGCTCGACGGTAGCCCACGTACGCTGCTGTCGAGCAGCAGCCCGGAGGTCGGCACCGGACCTTCGCTCGGCACCCTCGGGGCCCTGGCCGACTTCGTCGACACCGACAACGATCAGCTGCTCGTGATCGCGAGCGATGAGATCCTGGCGGTGCAGCTCAGCACCGGAAACCGGACACTGTTCTCGGGTGCGGGCCGTGGCAG
This sequence comes from Myxococcales bacterium, assembly GCA_029880325.1. Taxonomy (GTDB): domain Bacteria; phylum Myxococcota_A; class Polyangia; order Polyangiales; family JAFGIB01; genus JAOUOP01. The sequence continues at coordinate 67,498 of JAOUOP010000021.1, forward strand.
CGGCCATCTTCCAGCCCAGTTTTGCGATATCACCTTCGATTCGAAGCGCGATCGCTACGTTGTGGTAGGCGACGACGATGAAGTGATCGCGATCCATCGGACGAGCGGAGAGCGAAGCGTGATCTCCGGTGGCAGCATCGGTTCGCCCGGACCCACATTCTCCGATGCCTACGATGTCATCTATGACGCAAGCGACGATAGGATATTGGTGCGCGACGGCGCTGATGTGATCGAGGTGGATCCCCGCAATGGCTCGCGTCGGCTGTTGCGACAGCTCCGCTACCTGGGCTGGAGCATGGTCCTCGACGACAACCGACGTCTGCTGATGGCTTTTGCCGCTGAGGTTCGCGCATTCGAGATCGCAGCACGGTCGCGCACCACGGTCGCAGGCTGGCAACCGTCAGCTGTAGGCTTGCTGACAATGGAAAATCTGGTCAGTGACCGGGGGTTCGATTTCCTTTTGTTCGACGGTGTGACCGACTTTGACGTCGCCACTGGAGTGGTTGTCCAGATCCCGGGCAGCGGCTTCCGTCCCAAGTCGGGTAGCCTGCCGACGGGCACCTTCCTCGACCCGACCGCCGGCTTGGGTTTCATCACCACCATGGGCTTTTTCGGAAGTGGGGAATCGACGCTCGTGTCAGTCGATTTGATGACCGGTGAACGCGCTCTGATTTCGGGCGCCAGCACGGCCGGACCAGGACCCGGGACCTTTCGTTGCGCAGCACTGGACGCTGCGGCTGGACGCGCGCTGGTCTTCGATGTAGGCCTCGATGCGCTACTGGGCATCGACCTGCAAACCGGCGAGCGCGTCAATCTCTCGGGTGGCCCCGTGGGCGGTGGCGAAGCCTGGGGCTCGCCCTTGCAAGTGCGCCATGATCCGGCGATGCCCGATCGCGCGTTCATGCTGGACGGGGACCGCGTGCTATCGGTCGCGCTGGACACCGGCGTACGCAGCGTGCTCTCGGGCGGCGACACCGGCACTGGTGATGCCTTGGTTGCTCCGCTCGCGATGCAGCTCGACCCGGCCGGCAATCGAGTATTGGTTCGCGATCAGGGTCAAGCTGCCTTCATTGCCATCGACCTGCGCGACGGGGCGCGCACTGCTTTCGCGACCGATCCCGTTCCATTCAATCCCCCGTCCTCGTATCCCTTTGGGACATCCGTGGCGGACTTCGACTACGACCCCGCACGCCGCGTCTTGTTCAGCCTCGAGCCGGGGCGCCAAAGCGGTTTGGTGGAACTCGACGAGCTATCGAGCGACTGGGTCGTGCTCCAAGCGCAGGAGCCCTGAGGCTCGAGCTGGGCCTCAGTCGCTGGGCTCACGCAACACGATACGAATCAGCTTCGCGTCGGCGGGCTGGAACTCGTCGCAGCGGTCGAAGAGGCGCTCGGTCACCTGCTGTTCAGGCTCGCCCTGCAGACCTGCGCTCCGCTGACGGCCTGCGCCCGCCCGGTGCCCGCTGACGACGTCAGCCCCCCGGAGCCGGCTTGTGGCCACCGCGGCGCCGACCGTGGAACTGGCACCCGCGATGCCGCCATCGCCTCGGGCCGCGGCCCCGGCGCGACCGATGCGGGCGACGGTCGGGGTGGCTGTGGTCGGCAATCCCAGCGGAGGCTGGAGCGACACGCATGAGGGGGCCTGTGGCAACGAGCACCGTATCGACCGCTTCGAGCAGCCCTGGGGGCCATCGAAGTGGGCTTTGATTCCCTGGCCTGGGGCGGGCCTGAACCTGGCGTCTTTTGCCGAGATGAGATACGGCTGCTGGCGCGGACTTTCGCGTAGGAGTTCCGCCACGGACAACACCATGGGCTACACATCGCGCCAGCTGCAATCGACCATCAACGAGGATGCCACCCTGAAGCTGGCCCTCACCACCGAAGAGGTCTCCGATCCCGGTCCCGACGAGGTGATCGTGCGCATCGAGGCTTCGCCCCTCAATCCTTCGGACCTGGGGCTGCTCTTCGGCCCCGCCGACCTGGGCACCGCACGGGCCGAAGGCAGCGCCGACGATCCGGTGGTGATCGCCGACGTGCCCAAGGGGCTTTTGTCCAGCGTGGCCGGGCGGCTCGGCAAGCCGATGGCCGTGGGCAATGAGGGCGGCGGCGTGGTGGTGGCCGCGGGCGGCTCGGAGCTGGCCCAGTCGCTTTTGGGCAAGACCGTCGGTGTCATCGGCGGCGCCATGTATAGCCAGTACCGAAAGCTCCACGTCGGCAGCTGCCTCGCGCTTCCCGAGGGCATAACTCCGCGTCAGGGCGCTTCCTGCTTCGTCAATCCGCTGACGGCCCTCGGCATGCTCGAGACCCTGCGCGCCGAAGGCCACTCGGCGCTGGTGCACACGGCGGCCGCTTCGAACCTCGGGCAGATGCTGGTCAAGTTGTGTCAGTCCGAGGGCGTGCCGCTGGTGAACGTGGTGCGCCGCCCGGCCCAGGCGGAGCTGCTGCGCGCCCTGGGCGCCAGCCACGTGGTCGACTCGAGCGCCGACAGCTTTCGGCAAGACCTGGTCGCCGCCCTGGGCGAGACCGATGCGACGCTGGCCTTCGACGCGACCGGCGGCGGCGAGCTGGCCAGCCAGATCCTGTCGGCCATGGAAGCGGCGCAAAACGCCAAGGCCCAGGGCTACAGCCGCTACGGCTCCAGCGTCCACAAGCAGGTCTACATCTACGGCGGTCTCGATCGCTCGCCCACCGTGCTCAAGCGCAGCTACGGCATGGCCTGGGGCGTGGGTGGGTGGTTGCTGACGCCGCTGTTGCAGAAGCTCGGTGCCGAAGGCGCCGAGCGCTTGCGCGCGAGGGTGGCCTCCGAGATCACCACCACCTTTAGCAGCCACTACACCAAGGAAGTCTCGCTGGCGGGTGCGCTCGCCCTCGACGCCATCGCCGTCTACGGCAAGCAGGCCACCGGCGAGAAGTATCTGATCAATCCGAGCCTGTGAGCGAGCCCGGCAAGCAAGCTCGACCTCGAGCCCAGCACGGCGGCCCCGCGCGCGGACCTCGAGCCGGCCGCCTGCCTTCCATCTGCCGGACTCTGGGCGTACCTTCCGGCCCATGCGGAAAATACAGCCGAAAAAGTGCCTCCTTCATGGCCGGATGTGGCTGCTGTCGGCGCTCTTGCTGGGCGCCTGCGCCGGGCAACAGCCGCCGGTCGAGACGGCCCCAACCGGTGATGGCGCACCGGGCGAGCTGACCATGCGAGAGCCCGAGGCCCACGACCAGCTCGACACCGCGCTGCGCCCCGTACAGCCCGAGGGCATGGCCAGCGCCGCCAGCGGCGACTCCCAGACGCCGAAAAAGTAACCGCGACGCCGCACAGCCGCCGCTGAAGCTGGTATCAAAACCCCCATGCGACAGTGGATGCGACAGGTGATGGGGCTTTTGTTTCGAGCGACGGCGCTGCTGGTGCTGCTGGGCTGCGGCCAGGAGGCGGCTGCACCGGCGGCTTCGGCGCCCAGCGAGGCGCCCGCCGAGGCCAAGCCCGAGCCGCCCCCGGAGCCGAAACCGACCGAGCCGGCTATCACGGTCAGCGGCGTCGGCTTCGACAAGCCCGAGTCGGTGCTGCACGACCCGGAGGCCGACGTCTATTTGGTCAGCAATGTGATCGGCAAGGCGCTGGAGAAGGACCGCAAGGCTTTCATTTCGCGCCTGGGGCCAGACGGCGAGGTGCAGGAGCTGAAGTGGATCGAGGGCGGACGCGATGGGGTGACGCTGCATGCGCCCAAGGGCATGGCGCTCTCCGGCGACGCGCTTTACGTCACCGACATCGATGTGGTGCGCGTCTTCGACCGCAAGACGGGCAAGCCGCGCAAGCCGATCGCGATCAAGGATGCTTCCAGCCTCAACGGTATCAGCGCCGCACCCGATGGCACGCTCTACGTCAGCGACACCGGCGTCGAGCAGTGGGGGCCCTACGTGGAGCCCAATGGCAAGGACGCCGTCTACCGCCTCTCCGGCGACAAGGCCGAGGCCCTGGCCCGCGGCAAGGAGCTGGGCAATCCCAATGGTCTGGCCGCCGATGCCAGCGGCGTGTGGGTGGTCAACAAGCCCGGCGAGCTGTTTCGGGTGGAGCAGGGCGGCTCCCAGGGAGCGCGCACCAAGCTGCCCAAGGGCGGCCTCGACGGCGTCGTGCAGACACCTGCCGGCCTGATCATCTCGAGCTGGGATGCCAAGGCCGTGCTGCGTCAGACCGACTCCGGCTTCGAGACGGTCCTCGGTGGCATCGCGGCGCCGGCGGGTATCGGCTTCGATGCCAAGCGCGGGCGGCTTTTGATCCCGAACCTCAACCAGCACACGCTGGTGATCCGGCCGCTTTGACTCGCCCCACCCCGTTTTTTTTGCGCTTTTTGCCGCCGGGGGCCCGTTTGCTTGCAACCGGCGCCGGCTGCGGCCGATACATGGGAACGTGGACGACGTAATCGATCTCGACGCGGCGCTTTGCGCGCTCGGCTACCAGAGCTTTCGACCAGGCCAGCGCGAGTCCATCGAGACGCTGCTCAGAAAGCGCAAGCTGCTGCTGGTGGCACCCACCGGCGACGGTAAGAGCCTGAGCTACCAGCTGCCGGCCAGCGTGCTACCCGGAACCACGGTGGTGGTCTCACCTTTGATCTCGCTGATGGCCGACCAGGTGCAGGCGCTGTCGGAGCGCGGCGTGGCGGCGACCTACCTGGCCTCGACGCTGCCCTCCGACGAGGCCGGCCGGCGCCTTGCCGGCCTGGGCCGCGGCGACTTCAAGCTGGTCTACGTGGCGCCCGAACGCCTGGGTCTGCCGGGTTTTCGGCGCATCCTGGGCGCGCTCCAGGTGCCGCTTTTGGTGGTGGACGAGGCCCATTGCATCAGTGAGTGGGGTCACGACTTTCGCCCCGAGTACATGCAGATCGGCGAGCTGCTCGCCGCCCTGCCCAAGGCGCGCGTCCTGGCCTGCACCGCCACCGCCACGCCCATCGTGCGCGACGAGATCCTCAGCCGACTGGGGCTTTCCGGCGACACCGCCCAGGTCGTGCGCGGCTTCGCGCGGCCCAACCTGGCATTGGGGGCGCGCGAAGTCAGCGGCGCGCGCGAGGCGGCCGCCGCGGTCGATGGACTGCTGGAGCGCGCCATCGGCTTTCCCGAGGCGCAGGGGCGTGGCGCCGTGATCATCTACGCGCCCACCCGCAAGCGCACCGAGGCCGAGGCCGAGCGCCTGGCCGGGCGCGGCGGACGCGTGGGCGCCTACCACGCGGGGCTTTCCCCGGACCAGCGCGAGCGCACCCAGCGCGCCTTCAGCCGCGGCAAGCTGGACGTGGTGGTGGCCACCAACGCCTTCGGCATGGGCATCGACCGCTCCGATGTGCGTGGCGTTTTGCACCTGGCGCCGCCCGGCTCGGTGGAGGCCTATTATCAAGAAGTGGGCCGCGCCGGCCGCGACGGTGAGCCGGCCGAGGGACTGCTGCTGACCACCGCCCAGGACATGCCGCTCAGGCGCCGGCTGATCGAGGGCGGCTTCCTGGACGAGCCGGCGCCCCGGCCCGAGGTGGTGGAGCACAAATGGCAGCTCTTCTTGGAGCTGATGCGCTGGATCGAGGGCGGCAGCTGCCGCCACGACGCCATCCTGCGCTACTTCGGCGACGAGGCCGAGACCCTCGACGGCTGCGGCAAGTGCGATGTTTGCCGCGAGCTGATCGAGGGTGGCGACGACACCGTCAGCGATCCCGAGCAGGTCACCCTGATCGCGCGCAAGGCCCTGAGCGCGGTGGCGCGGGTGCACGGGCGCTACGGCCTGAACCTGGCGGCGGCGCTGTTGGCCGGCAAGAGCGACGAGCGGCTGGCGCGCAGCCGTCTGGAGCTGACGCGCACCTTCGGCGCGCTCTCGGATTGGCCCCAGGAGCGCATCGTGCGGCTTCTGCGCCGCTGTGTTACCGCCGGTTGGGTGAGCTTTTCGGCCGACGAGCGGCCGGTCCTGCTGCTGACTGAGGCCGGGGTGCAAGCGATGCGGGGCGAGCGCCCGCTGCGGCTGCTGCTGCCGTCGCCGCGCCGCAAGCCGAGCGCCGCGACCGCCCGGTCGTCTTCGGCGCCTGCGGCCAGCCGTCCCAGGCGGGAGCTGTCGCAGCAGCGGGACGCCCGCGCCGAGGCGCTCTTCGAGGCCCTGCGCGCCCACCGCCTGGAGGTGGCCCAGCGCGAGGGCGTGCCGCCCTTCGTGGTCGCCTCCGACCGCACCCTGCACGATCTGGCCCTCTTGCGCCCGCGCGATCGCGAGCAGTTGCTGGGCGTCTACGGCATCGGCCAGACCAAGGCCGACCGCTATGGCCTGGGGCTGCTGAGCGTGGTGCGGGCCGCCGAGGCCGCGCCCGACTCGAGCGCTTCGAGCTGAGCGCTACTCCTCGCGCGCGTTGCCGATCAAACCGGCGCGCCACAGGAAGTAGAGCAGCTGCATAATGGCGGCGATGGCCGCGGCCACGTAGGTCATGGCGGCGGCGTTGAGCACCTTCTTGGTGGGGCCGACTTCCCGGGCCGTGATGATGCCGTGTTGCTGCAGCACCGCCACGGCACGGCTGGAGGCGTTGAACTCCACCGGCAGCGTGACCAACGTGAAGAGCACGAAGGCCGAAAACAGCCCCACGCCGACCATGACCAGACCGCTCATCTGGGTGAAGATGCCCAGCGTCACGATCATCACGCCGAGGTTCGAGCCCAGCGCGGCGGGCTTGACCACCAACGAACGGAATTTCAGCGGTGCGTAGCCGGTGGCGTGCTGGATGGCGTGGCCGGCCTCGTGGGCGGCGACGCCCAGGGCGGCCAGGGAGCGCTCGTGGTAGACCTGGGGTGACAGCCTGAGGGTCTTTGCGCCGGGGTCATAGTGGTCGGCCAAAAAGCCGTCCACCTGCTCCACGCGCACGTCGCCAATGCCCTTGGCCCGCAGGAGCTGCCGGGCGGCCTCGGCGCCCGTCAGGCCGCGGCTGCCGCGCACCTGGCTGTACTTCCGGAAGGTCGCTTTTACCTGAAAGCTGGCCGCCAAGCTCAGGGCCATGCCGGCCAGCGACACGAGCATGAACAGGGGATCGATGCCTGCGAAGAACATGGCGGCAACTTAATGCGTCGTTGCGCCCGCGCAAGTCCCGCCCGAGTGGCGGGTGGTCGGCGACGAAGGCCGCGATCGCCGGCCTGAATACGAGCCCCTTGCAGCGAAAGGATTCGCCCGCACCCCGAGGGTCGCCTGAAGCGGCGCTGTGAAGCCATTGCCCCGGGCGCCGGGCCGAATAGGGCGGGGCGCGGCCAGTTCCCCCTCTGGCCGCGCCCCTTGGAGTGCCATTCAGGGTGGCACTGGGTAGGGATAGGGTGCTTTTTTGATGATGGGTGGTCCCCGAAGCGCAGGTCGCGTCTCCCGAACAAAGAGGTAGAGACGCGGCTCTTGATTTGTGACGGAAAAAAATCGGCGCTCTAGATGTGCTCGGCGGGAGTCATGATCCGCTCTCGGGACCGCTACAGCGCCAGCTGCGGCGTCCGGTCCCCTTGAAATACACGGAGTATTCCGGCGGAGGCCGTCCTTGCATCTGCCATCGTATCGACCCCGATCATCGGCTCAGCACTCCCGTCGAGCACATCTAGTCACCGATCGGTTCGGAAAGCGCCGCAGCTAGATTTCGTCGCGTTCGGCCGCGGTGATCCAGTGCCGAACCTCGCGTTCGAGCACGCCGCGGGCGCGGCCGGCCAGGGGGCGCAGTGCCAGCGGCACCTTGAGTTCCAAGGCGATGCAGCCGGGCTCGAGCGCCAGGCGCCCGCGCAGCGCAAGCCCGCGGGCGCGGAAGGAGACCTCGACGCCATCCTCGCCCTGCCAGCGCACTTTCGGCCCGTAGTCGGCGAAGCGCTCGACGTAGGCGTCAACGGCCCGGCGCAGCACGGCACGTGCCTGCTCGGGTGAAAGGTGGTGATCGACGCGGTGTTGCACGGGGGGCGCGCTCAGCCTGACGCGGCGACGGGTTCCGGACCAGCTAACATTTTCCGGCGCTCGCAGTACAGTCAGGCATGCCCCAGTACCGCCCATGGACTCGGTTTCTGCCCGCGCCGCTTGCGGGCCTTTTGCTGTCGCTTTGGGCCTGCCATTCGGCCGCGGGCCAGCAGGGGCAAGACGAGCGCGCCATGGCCGAGCCGCTCCACCCCGGCAAGGGGCAGGCCCTGGCCACCTTCGCCGGCGGTTGCTTTTGGTGCATGGAGACGCCCTTCGAGGGTCTCGACGGAGTGCTGGTGGTGCAGGCGGGTTACACCGGCGGCAACCAGAGTTCGCCCAGCTACGAGGAGGTCAGCGGCGGCCGCACCGGTCACGCCGAGGCGGTGCAAGTCCTCTACGAGCCCGCGCGCGTCGGCTACGACCGGCTGCTGCAGATCTACTTCCGCAGCGTCGACCCCACCGACGGCGGCGGCCAGTTCGCCGACCGCGGCAGCCAGTACCGCCCCGCCATCTTCGTGCACGACAAAAAGCAACGCCAGCTGGCCGAAAAAGCCAAGCGCGAGTTGGCCGCCTCCGGCCGCTTCAAGGCGAAGATCGTGGTGCCGATCGAAGACTACGTGGTCTTCTATCCCGCCGAGCGCTATCACCAGGATTACCACCGGAAAAATCCCGGGCGCTACAAGCGCTACCGCGCCGGCTCGGGGCGCACGCCCTTCCTCGAGCGCGTCTGGGGCAGCGACGATCCCAGCCAAAACCTCGACGACGGCGCGGCGGCCCCTTCCTGCGGCGCTGGGGCGGCCGGCTACCAGAAACCGTCGGACGCCGAGTTGCGCCGGCGCCTGTCGGACATCGCCTATGAAGTGACCCAGCGCGGTGGCACCGAAAAGCCCTTCTCGAGCGACGCCTGGAAGAAGCACGGCCCAGGCATCTACGTGGACGTGGTCTCCGGCGAGCCCCTCTTCAGCTCGGCCGACAAATTCGATTCGGGCACCGGCTGGCCATCGTTTACGCGACCGCTGCCCGAGGCCGAGCTGTCGCTGCGCCGGGATGGCAGCCACGGCATGACGCGCACCGAGGTCCGCTCGGGTCACGCCGACTCGCACCTGGGCCATGTCTTCGATGACGGGCCGAAACCTACAGGTAAGCGCTACTGCATCAATTCCGCGGCCCTGCGCTTCATCCCGCTGGAGCAGCTCGAGGCCGAGGGTTATGGGGAGCTGCGCAAGCACCTCGAAAGTCGCTGAAGCGCGCGTTCACTGGGCCTGGGCCGGCGGCAACAGCTGTAGCACCAGGCTCGAGGTCGCCACGATGCCCGCCTCGAGCGCCCGACGCGCGTCGGGGGCAAAGCGGCTGGAGTGCAGCGATGGTAGCGGCGGACCGCCCTTTTTCTTCGAGCGCGCCATCAACTTGGGTTCGATGGCGCCAAGGCGAAAGAGCAGCCCCGGGATCTTCAGGCGCCGGGCGTAGCGGCCGAAGTCCTCGCCGCCCATGGTCGGTGCGATCTCGGCGACCGCATCCTCGCCCAGCACGCGGCGAAAAACGCCCGCGGCCGTGGCCGACAGCTCCGGGTCGTTGTAGACGGCGGGGGTGTACTCCTTGCTGACCTCCACCTCGGGCGGTTTCGGACACTGGAAGCTGCGACAGATGTCGCCGGCCAGCTGCCGGATGCCGTCGAGCAGGGTCGCGCGCGTGTCGTCGGCGTAGGAGCGCACCGTCAAGAGCAGCTCGGCGCTGTCGGGGATCACGTTGTTCTTGGTGCCGGCGTGGAGTGCGCCCACGGTGACGACAGCGGCCGCCTGGGGATCGACGCGGCGGCTGACCAGGGTCTGCAGCGCCGTGACCAGGTGGGCGGCGGTGACCACCGGGTCGTTGGCCTGGTGGGGGCGGGCGCCGTGGCCACCGCGGCCGTGGATCGTAATCTTCACCGAGTCCACGTTGGCCGCCGCCCAGCCGCTGACGATGCCCACCTGGCCGGCGGGCAGGCCGGGCTCCACGTGCAGCGCCAGGGCGTAGTCGGGACGCGGGAAGCGCTTGAAGAGACCGTCGGCCATCATCATCGCCGCGCCACGTCCCACTTCCTCGGCCGGCTGCCCGATCACGACCAGCGTGCCCGACCACAGCGCGCGGTGGGAAGCGAGGAAGCTGGCGCTGGCCAGCAGGTTGGTCATGTGCACGTCATGGCCGCAGGCGTGCATCACGCCCACCTCGACGCCCCGATCGCCAATGACCTTGACCTGGCTCCGATAGGGCAACCCGGTCTGCTCGACCACCGGCAGGCCGTCCATGTCTCCGCGCAGCAGCAGCGTGGGTCCGCTGCCGTTTTTCATCAGCGCGACCAGGCCGTGACCACCGACGCCGGTGGTCACCTCGTAGCCCATCTCGCCCAGCTTGGCCGCGAGCCGGGCGGCCGTCTTTTTTTCGTGCAACGACAGCTCCGGGCTCGTGTGCAGCTCCTGGTAGAGCGAAACCCAGTCGCCGAGCGAGCCCTTGACCCAGCTCTTGAGCTCGGCCGTGGCATCGGTCGCAGCCACCTTTCCCGCAGCCGCTTGGCCGTGTGCAACGGCCGGCATCAGCGACAACAACAGGATGACGAGAAGCAACGGCCGCAGTGTGGCGAGCCCGTCGTGACATGTACGAAGTGTATGGCGCATGACGCCATCATCGCAGGCATGGCGTGAAGCGCAACGCCAGAGCGCCACGCGGTGTCAGGAAATCGACGCTGGCATCAGCAGCGATCGGGGCGCATCAAATTATCCTTCCGCGGCGCCGTCCAGGTCGCTTTTGGTCAGGCCCGCCGCTACGATCGCGCGCTCACCCATCCGATGTGCTCACGAAAGGAGGCCGCGATGGCCGTCATGGTACTGCTGGAATGCAACGCGAAACCGGGGACGGGGGACCAGCTGGTCGCCACCTTCAAGGCCGTGCTGCCCGACACTCGCGCGCGCGAGGGCTTCGTCGAGATCAAAGCCTTCCAAAATCAGGACGACAAGGACAACATCGTGTTGGTCGAGACCTGGGAGAACAAGGCCGCCTACGAGGCCTACCTGGGTTGGCGCAAGGAAAACGGCAGCCTCGACAAGCTCGTCGAGGCCCTGACGGGGCCGCCGAGCATCCGCTACTTCGACATCACCGACGCCTGAACGAGCGCCGGGCCGGTCGCGGCAGCGCGGTTGGCCCGGCAGGGGGGAACGCCTGGGGAAAGGGGGAACTCAAGCGCCCGGCTCCCGCACCGCGAAGTCACGGTAGAAGGTTCGCAGCAACACCGGACAAAACAGCAAGTTGATCACCAGCGCAAGCACGATGGCCAGGCTGATGAGCAATCCAAAGTCACGAATATTGGCCATCTCGGAGGTCACGAAGACGATGAAGCCGCCCACCAGAATAATGCTGGTGGTAATGATGGCGCGGCCGGTGTGGTCAAAGGCGTGCTCGATGGCGCTCTCGACGCGGCCGTGGTGGCGGTAGTGGGAACGAAATTGGTGCAAAAAGTGGATGGTGTCATCCACCGCGACGCCGATCGCGATCGAGGCCAGCATCAGGTTGGCACCGTCGACCGCGATTCCCGCCGCCCCCATGAAGCCCATCACGCAGATGATCGGCATCAGATTGGGCACCATGGCGATGAGGCCTAGCTTGAGCTCGCGCAAGAGCAGCACCATCACCACCGTGATCACCACCAGCGCCACGCCGAAGCTACGGATCAGGTCGGCCAACAGATGGCTCATGACGCTGAACTGCGTGAAGACCGCGCCCGTGAAGATCACGTCGGCGAGCTTGCTGATGTGCGCTTCGACGCCGCGACGCACGTGTTCGGTGAGCGGGCCGTAGGAGCCGGCGTCGAGCCACTTGACGCGAAGGGTCATCAGCCCGCGCGCCATGTCGACGGTGGCCAGACGCTTGAGCTCGTCGGGGCCCGAATTTTCGAAGAGCGTAAACATGTCGGTCACGCCACGGGCGCTGTCGGGCACCTTGTACTGCTCCGGGGCGCCACCGCGCAGCGCCCGATGGCTCTCACGCACCACGTCGAGCACGCCCGTGGAGTTGCCCACGATGGCGTCGCCGCTGACCGGATCGCGGTAACGGTGCACGTGGGTTTCGAGCGCCGCCAGGCCCAGCATCAAGTCGCGATCGACCAGGCTGCCGCCCTTGGGATCGATCAGCAAGGCGATGGAGGCGGTGCCGCCCACGTGCTCATCGAGCTGGGTGAAGGCTTCCTTGATCGGATAGCGGCCGGGGATCCAGGCCAGCGGATCGTGAAAGACCCCGAGCAGGCTCGACAGCGACAGCGCCGTCAGCACCAATGCGATACCCACCGCCATGCCGCGGCGCCTTGGTGAGGTATCGGGCTTGCCGTCGATGATGCGGTCGCGACTGAGGCGGTTGCTGAAGTCGAGGATGCGATCGAGGCGGTCGCTTACGTGCTCGCGCTCGTGTTCGCGTAGGCCCAGAAGGCTCTTGCGATTGAAGCTCAGCACGATGGGCAAGAGCACCAGCGATAGAAGCAGCGCAGCGCTGACCCCGAAGGCGCCGAAGCTTCCCATGTCGGCGATGGCACCCAGGGTCGCGAAGCGGAAGCTCAGCAGGCCCAGCGCCGTGGTCATGGTCGTAAACAGCACGGGCATGCCGGTGGCGGCGACGGCGGCGACGATGGCTTCGTGGTTGTCGAGCCCGCGCCTGCGCGAGTCGCGGTAGACCGACTGGATGTGCACCGAGTCACCCATGCCGACGCAGATCAGAAAGAGCGGCAGAATGTTGCTGATCATGGTCATGGGATGACCGCTGACCGCCATCAGCCCCAGCGTCCAGATGGCCGCCTGGACCACCACCAGCACCGGACCGATGACGCCGATGGGATGCCGAAAGAGCGCGATCAGGATGATCACGATGAGCAACAGCCCCAGGGCCAACAGGCGCTGGAAGTCGCTCATGATAATGCGGTGCATGCTGGCATCCAGCGCCGCGGGGCCGCCCACGCGCAGCCGGAAGTCCTCGCCCTGGTAGCGCTCGCTGATGGCTGCGACCGCGTCGAAGACCTTGTTGCGGTCGGTCTCGGCCATGCGCTGGGTGCGCACGATCAGGGCCGTGTGGTGAGCGCCAGGGCCGATCACCTGGCCCACCAGGCTGCGGTCTGCGAGCACGCGCTCTTTGAGCGCAGGCAGCGCCTCGGCGCTCGGCCACTCGTCGAGCAGGCCACCGACCTGCAGGCCGCCGTCGTGCCAGCGCGTCTGGCGTACGTTGATCAGCGAGACCACCTGATCGATGACGCTGCCGCCCTGCTCCTGACCCCAGCCTTCTTCTTCCGAGCCGAAGTCATCACCGAAGTCATCGCCAAAGTCATCACCGAAGTCATCGCCAAAACCTGCGCCGGCGTCGGCCGCAGCCGCGACCACTTGCGCTCGAGCCCCCTGCCGCCGCGGAGCGCGCCCAGGGGCGACGGGCTTTTTGCCCGTGAGTGCGACGTCGATCTCGGCTAGCTCACGGTGAAACTTGCGCAGCTTCTCGAGGAAGGGCAGGGAAAAGACCTCGCCTTCGGCCAGAACGATGATCAGCGAGTCGCTGCCGAAGTCGTTTTGTAGCTCGTCGAGGGCCAGCGTGGCCGGATGTCCGCTGCCCAGAAAGCCCTCGGCCGTGGTGTCGATGACCAGCTTGGTGGCGGCCTGGTGGCCGAGCCAGCCGGTGATCGCGACCGTGAGGAGCAAAAGCGGCCAGCGCGCGCGCAGGACCAGGCGCGCCCAGGCTTCGAAGAAGCGGCTCTGGGGTGCTTCGAGCAGCGTGTCGTGGTCGTCGTGGGTCACGGCAAGAGGGCCCCGGGCGCGCCTGCGCTCAAGGTGGGCGGAGGGTCGCATAGCCCGGCAGCTGCCGGTACCCCGGGCACGTCCCTTTTGCCGCTTTTGCCGCGTTCCAAAGCGGGCCGTGCGATACTCACATCTGCAAACCGTCCGAGCGGCGTACTCGGCGGTTGCCAGGAGGCGAGATGGTAGCGAGCGAGGGACGCACGTCGACGCGAAGGGCCCTTTTTTGGCTCGCCGCCGTGGCGGCGGTGGCCATGCCCGTGGGCGCACGGGCGCAAGGCGAGGGCTTCGCCATCGACCGCTATTCGCCGGCCGAGGCGGGCAGCGACTGGTTCGCCGCCGAGTCGCTGGACCTGCGCGGGCAGCTGCGTCCGGCCGCCAGCCTGACGCTGGACTGGGGCCACAAGCCGCTGGTGCTCTACGACGCCAACGGTGACGAGCTGGCCGCGGTGATCGAGGATCAGGTCTTCGTGCATCTGGGCGCGGCCCTCAATCTCTGGGAGCGCGTGCGGCTGGGGCTGTCTTTGCCGCTGCAGCTCAGCGGTGGTGGCGAAAGCGGCAACGTTGGCGGCACCACCATCGACGCCACCGGTGGCGCCCATGCCGGCGACCTGCGCGCGGGCCTGGATCTGCGCCTGGTCGGCGAATACGGCGGCCCCGCGACGCTGGCCCTCGGCGTGCAGGCCTTCTTTCCAACCGGCAGCCGCGAGGCCTTTACCGGCGACGGCAAGATGCGTCTGAGCCCGCGCCTGATGCTGGCCGGCGACGTGGGCCCGTTGGCCTACTCGGCGCGAGTGGCGTTCAACTATCGCGCCCAGGACGAGCCCCTGGGCGGCAATCCCACCGGCAGTGAACTCGGCTTTGCCGCCAGCGCCGGCCTGCGCGTGGCCGACGGTCGCTTGCTGATCGGGCCCGAGCTCTGGGGCTCGACCGTGGTCAGCGAGGGCGACGCCGCCTTTTCCACCTCGGCGACCCCGGTCGAGCTACTGCTCGGCGCCCACTACAAGACGCCGACCGTGATCCTGAGCCTGGGCGCCGGCCCTGGCCTCAACCGTGGATTGGGCGCTCCGGGGGTGCGGGTCCTGGCCTCGGTGCAGATCCTGCCCGCGATCGAGGAGCCCGAGCCGCCACCACCACCGCCAGCGCCCGAGCCGCCGCCATCCGATCGCGACAGCGACGGCATCGTGGACACGGTCGACGCCTGTCCCGACACCCCCGGCGAAGCCAATGCCGATCCGGCCAAACATGGCTGCCCGCCCCCGGGCGACCGCGACGGCGACGGCATCGACGACGAGAGCGACGCCTGTCCCGACACGCCCGGCGAAGCCAGCGACGACCCCGAAAAGCACGGCTGCCCGCCCCCCGACCGTGACGGCGATGGCGTGATCGACCGCGACGACGCCTGCCCCGACGTGCCTGGCGTCGAGACGGGACATCCGCGCACCAACGGCTGCCCGCCCGACACCGACGGCGACACCATCCTGGACAACGAAGACGCCTGTCCCGAGGTCGCCGGCCCGCCCAACGAGGACAAAGAAAAGCACGGCTGCCCGGTGGCGCGCGTCGAAGACAAGCAGATCAAGATCACCGAGCGCATCGAATTCGCCACCAACCGCGCCCGGATTCGCTCCGAAAGCGTGCACGTGGTCGAGGCGGTGCTCGAGATCCTGCGAGAGCATCCGGAGATCGAGCGGCTCTCGGTCGAAGGCCACACCGACGACCGCGGCAAGGCGCGCCACAACAAGAAGCTAAGCCAGCGCCGCGCCGCTTCGGTGGTCAAGTGGCTGGTCGATCACGGCATCGACCGCTCGCGGCTGAGCGCCGAGGGCTTCGGCATGGAACGTCCCCTGGCCGACAACGAGACCAAGGAAGGTCGCCAGAAGAATCGCCGCGTGGAGTTCCATATCAAGCAGGCTCCGAATGGCGAGTGATGCCGTGGAATGCACCTCGATGCCGACGCAGATCAAAGCGTATCGGTGATCACATTTGCCCCCGAGTTGTTTGTTCGCGAACCGTTCGGATGACGCCATGCCCACCGCGCGCTACCATGATCGCCGCGGCGGGTTGGATTCGTCCAACCGAGAGACAGAGGTGGACATGATGTACGAGCTTTCTCACCGGGTGCGCAGCGCGCTCGCACCCTGGAAGCTTTCTGCGCTGGCGATTCTGTTCGGCGCACTGGGCGCAGCCGGTAGCGCCAAGGCCGACCCGGCGCTGCGCGCCCAGCGCGACCTGCACGGCGACTTCATCCTCATCGGCAACACCCTGGCCCACGACTGCCAGAACGGCACGCCCGCGCCCATCGTCGGCACCATCGGCAACTGTCCTGGCGCCAACACAAACGACTACGCCCCCGACGTCTATTGGCGCGCCGACGATCCCGGCACGGGCCAGGCACGGGCCGACTCCTCCATCGAACCCCTACAGGCGCGCACCACAGCCGTGCTGAACCTACCGGCCGGCGCCGAAGTCGCCTACGCGCGCCTCTACTGGGCAGCGCTCACCGACGCGGGCAGTCCCGATCTAGACGTGCGCGTGGAGCGGCCGGGCTCAGGGCTCGACATGACGGTGACCGCCGACGACAGCATCGAGCTGCTCGACACCCAGCAGAACGCGGGCATCTGGTACCAGAGCTCGGCCGACGTCACCTCGTTGGTCGCAGCGGCCGGCTCCGGCGCCTACCGCATCGGCGAAGTGGAGTCGGCCGACATCGTCGACCTGAACGTCTTCACGCCCGTGATCGCCTGGTACATGGTGGTTTTCTACGCCCTGGACGGCGAGCCACCGCGCAACCTGGCGCTCTTCGACGGCCTCGATCTCGTCACCAATACCGTCAGTGCCTCGGTGGGCATTTCGGGTTTCGTGGTGCCGGACGCGGGTTTCGACGCCAAGCTCGCGGTGGTGGCCCTGGAGGGCGAGGATCAGGCCAGCGGCGATTCCCTGGCCTTCAACGGCACCACGCTCTCCAACGCGGTCAACCCGGCCGATAATTTCTTCAACGCCTCGCGCAGCGCCTTCGGCAGTGCACTTTCAGTCAGCGGCGATCTTCCTCAACTCTCAGGTGAGCCGCGCAGCCTGACCAATGTCGACCTCGACCTGCTCGACGTCACCCCATTGGTGAGCGGCGGCGATACCTCCGCCACCATCGAAGCCTCCTCGGCCCAGGATCGTTTCTTGCTCGCGGTCTTCGTTACTTCGATTTCCACCCTGGCGCCGAGCTTCGTCGAATCGACCAAGAGCGTCAGCGACGTCAATGGCGAGTTGGTACGCCCCGGTGATGAGCTGGAGTATACGCTCTTCATCACCAACACGGGCAGCGACACCGCCATCGACACCGTGATCGAAGATCCGCTGCCCGCGGGCGTGAGCTTCGTGGCCGATTCCATCAGCATCGACGGCGTCAGCAAGACCGACGCGGCCGGCGACGACCAGGCCGAGTACGATGCGACCACACGCACGCTTCACGCGCGGTTGGGCAGCGGCGCCAGCGCGAGTGCGGGCGGCTCCATGACCGTGGGCAGCGAGCACGAAATCCGCTTTCGCGTCACCGTCGATGCCGATGCCAGCGGCACCATTTACAACCAGGCGGTGATCACCGCCGAAGGCGAAGCCGGGGCGCCCTCCCAGGCCACACCCACCGATGGCAACGGCAGCGCCGAGGGCCAGCCGCCCACACCGGCCGTGGTCGCACCCGAAGAGGGTGGCGGCGGCACGGGAGGCACCGGTGGTACAGGCGGCACGGGCGGCACGGGCGGCACCGGTGGAACGGGCGGCACCGGTGGAACGGGCGGCACCGGTGGAACGGGAGGCACGGGTGGTACCGGTGGCACCGGTGGCGCTGCTGGCGGCGGGCCCGACTGCCCGCCGGGCTCGGCCTGCTCCGACCGCGACGGTGACGGCCTCTTCGACAGCGACGAACTCTTCATCGGCACCGACCCCGACGACGCCGACAGCGACGACGACGGCGTACCCGACGGCGACGAGCCGGCGCCCAATCAGGACAGCGACGGCGACGGCCTGATCAACGCGCTCGACCCCGACAGCGACAACGACGGACTCTTCGATGGAACCGAGTTGGGCTATGGCTGCGACAACCCCGACACCAACCTCGATGCCGGCCTCTGCCGCGCCGACGGCGATCTGGGCGCCACCGTCACCGATCCCCTCGACAGAGACAGCGACGACGGCGGCGTCGACGACGGCTCCGAGGACTCGAACCTGAACGGCGTGCTCGACGAGGCAGAGAGCGATCCCACCGCCGGCCACGGCGACGACGACCTGATCAAGGACACCGACGGCGACGGCCTCAGCGACGCCCTCGAGGACTTCATCGGCAGCGACCCGAGCGACACCGACAGTGACGACGACGGCGTACCCGACGGTGAAGAGCCTAACCCCAGCGCCGACAGCGACGGCGACGGGCGCATCAACGCCGCCGACCCCGACAGCGACGACGACGGCCTCTTCGACGGCACCGAACTGGGCTACGACTGCAGCGACCCCGGCACCGACCTGAGCGCCGGCCAGTGCATCGCCGACGCCGACAGGGGCCTGACCAAAACCAGCGCCCTCGACCCCGACACCGACAAAGGCGGCGTGCCCGATGGTGTCGAGGACGCAAACCACGACGGTGCCGTAGACGTGGGCGAGACCGACCCGCTCGACGCCTCCGACGACGGCGGCGACGGCCGACTGTGCCAGGACGACGGCGACTGCGGCTTCGCGCGCAGCGGTCGGGTCTGCGTCGATGGAAGCTGCGCCGACGGCTGCCGTGGCAGCGGCGGCAACGGCTGCCCCTCGGGACAAGAGTGCAGCTCCAGCAGCATGGCGGTGGGCCAGTGCGCCGCGGTCGACCCGGTGGAGCCCGACGACACCATGGCCAAGCCGGAGCCCGAGCCCGACGACAGCAAGCCCGCACCCGACGGAAGCGACGTGCCTGAACCCGAGGGTGTGCTGCAGGGTGTGCTCGCTGGCGGCGGCTGCGACTGCCGCGCCGCCGGCGGTGGCGGCGGCGCCGCCGGCAGCCTGTGGCCGACGCTTTGGGTGCTATTGGCGCTCGGACGACGCAGCCGCCAGCGCCGGGATTGAACCGGCTTGTAGCGGCGGGAGCGCGGGAGCGCGAGCCTGCCTTGCTGTGAGGCGGAGGGTTCGACGACCTGGCCATCTGGGCCGGCGTGGCGCCACTGAGGACCGTCGCCGGTGCGCCCGAACCCGCAGATGCTTTGCGCGGCACACCTGCCGTACCCGAAGGCTTGTACAGCGCTCACGAGCTTCAGGGCGTGCGCTCCCTCGCAGGCTGGCCATAACGGACCCTCGCCGTGATGCGCGTGAGAGAAGCCCTCAACTGCGAGGTATGCACCTTCGGCGCGAAACAGACCGATGACAGGTGGGAAGTACGACGCAGGGACCTACGATGAATCGATGGCACCTATCGGCAGCGCCGCTGGCGGCACGGCGATCGCGACGGGGGTTGCCGTCAAGCGCGGCGTGAGCAGTCAGGCGCTGCTCGGCGATTGCAGTGACTTGCCCACGCTGCTCGAAGTCTCGGCGACCTGCGGCGCGCTACCGGTGGCCCGGAAATCCAGGTAGGCGAAGACCTCGAGCGCGCCTCTATGGCGGCCGTTTTCGTCGCGGGTCCCGGACCCACACTGACATCCGCCTACAGCAAGTCCGGCTCTCGAGCCATGCCCCATGGGCTTTCGCGTGCGACCCGACCTGCCGGCACACAGACGGAGGTCGAAAGCCGTGCCTATTGGCTTTACACTTAGAAGGCGATGGAAGCCTTGACCTCGGAGGGCGGCCTGGTGGTCGATCCCAACGTCGCACTACGCGGCAGCTATGATTCGGAAGCCGTTGCCCGCGCGATCCCCGCACACTGGGTCGCCAAGGGCATGTTCTTCTCACGCCTTTCGGAGATCCTCGGCCCCGATCTCGAAGCGCTCGCGAGCAAGCTGGACGCGCCCCCACGTCGCGGCCGCTACACGGCCTTTCTCGACTACCCCCAGCGCGACTACGAACGCCTGACCGCCGCGGCCGCCAGGAAACTCTATCCCAACCTCGCCATGTCCGAGGCCACCCGCCGCCTGGGCCGCGAGGACTTCGAGGTCTTCGGCAGCTCGACCATCGGCAAGGTCACCCTGGCCGTGGTCGGCGACGCCCACGCGGCGCTGCTGATGACCCCGAGCATCTACAAGAAGATGGCTCCGGGTGAATATACTTTCGAGGGCCGCGCTCTCGACGATCGCAGCGTGCGCTTTGAGCTGCAGCCTTCCTACGGGCACTTCGCCTACCCGCTCGGGCAATTCGAAGGCGTTGTCATGCACTATGGCGTGCGACCGAGGACCGTGGTCAAAGAGCTGGCCGAGCACAAGCTGCGCCTCGATATCACCATCGAAGAGCGCTGAGCCTCGACAAGCTCCGCGGCATAGCGCGCCATGTGAGAACTTCTGTTTGAGCACCGCAGGCCGTGTTCGGACAGGTGCCGAGTGCAACCCTCCTCACCCACGTTGCGAGCCGGCGCTTCCTGAAGCGACCGCCATCCGATGGGAGCCCCGGCCTGACGCTGTGTTATCCTCGGCACCAACTGTGATATTGCTGCGCTCCAAAGCTTCGGGGGTACCCCCGCGCCGCCACATCGGTGTCCTGCTTCGTGCCATCGGCCCCTTCAGCGGAACACCGAGGGTCGGATGAGCTGGGCGCAAAGGAGTTGGCCATGAGCATCGACACCGCCATGTTGCTTACCGCGCTGGGGGCGGCCGTCTACATGCTTAGCCATGGCGTGCGAATGTACGCCGTGATCGCTGTTTGCGTTGCCGGGCTACAGCTGGCGATGCGTATGGGCTGGATGACCTTCGGTATCCGAGGCGTACCGTTGAACCTGTTGTTCGCGGCCGTCATCAGCGCCTGCGGTGCCGTCATGTTTGGCAAATCCTCGAGCAAATTTGCCGTGGCGGCTTCAACCGTGGTGGTGCTGCTCGGTGCCCTACAACTGCTTCGCGCCCTTGGCCTGAGCTAAGTAGCCGCCGCAAAATAAGGTTACCAACTCGACTCCGAAACATCCCGCCCAGCTGCGTTGCGCCGCCTTCAAATACATGGAGTATTCGCGCGGCGTCGCGCCTTGCCGGACGGGCGCCTCGAAGTCGACTTGGCAACCTTATTTCGCGGCGGTGCCTAAGGCACCGCCGACGAAGCGCCGAGAACTACTTGCAGCTCTTGCCGCCCGGACCACCACCGCGACACTTGCCACCGCAGCAGTCGCTGTCGGCGTCGCAGCTGGCACCTAGCGGCAAGCAGCCGTTGCAGCTGCCGTTGTCGCTGCTGCTACAGACGCCGCCACTGCAGACGTCGTCGGTGCAGGTGTCGCCGTCGCTGCAGCTGTTCTTGTCGTCGACCACGGTGCTGCAGGTGCCGGCCACGACGTCGCAGATATTGTCGGTGCAGGCGTTGCCGTCGTCGCACAGGGCGTCCGAAGCCCTGTTGATGCAAGCGCCCGCGTCACAGGAATCCACGGTGCAGCCGATGCCGTCGTCGCAGTCCATGGCGCTGCCGATGCAGCTGCCGCCGCTGCAGATGTCACCCACGGTGCAGGCGTCGCCGTCGTCGCAGCTGAGGCTGTTGTCGTTGCGGACGCAGCTGCCGCCGCTGCAGACGTTGTCGGTGCAGGGGTTGCCGTCGTCGCAGTCGGCGTCGGCGCTGCAGCCCTGGGCCGACTCCGTAACCGAGAGGTAGTCGAGCGTGACGGTGACGTCGCCGGGACGGTTGGCGCCAGAGGCCCAGGCGTGGACCATCACGTGATAGTCACCCGAGCCCGCCTGCGGGTAGAGTTCGCAGGCCTCGTTGGAGGTGGCCGTGGTGGAAGCGCAGTCATAACTGTTGGTTGTCGGATCGCTGCCGTAGCGCACGTAGAGGTCGGCGTCGCCGGAGCTGCCGCCGGTCTCGTCGCGCAGCACGAAGCGCACGGCCGCTTCGGAGCCTGCCGGGAAGGTGAAATAGGCCATGTCGCCCTCGGGTACGTGCACGCCGGGGGTCGAGCTCTGCTGGTCGAACTCCCACACGCCCACGCCCGCCCAGGCGTTCTTGATGGCGTCGATGTCGGCGGCCGCAAGGCCCAGGTCGGCGGCGGCCGAGAGCGTGGCGGTGCGGGCGTCGCCGAAACTCGAGGACTGGGTCATGTAGTTGGTGAGCGCCCCGTACCAGACGTCGGCGGCCTTTGCGATGCCGATGCCGGCGACGCTGGGGTCGTACTGGGTGCCGCTCTTGCCGGCCTCGCGCGGGCGCGCGCCTCCATTGGCCAACAAATGGAAGAAGAGGTTGGCGATGCCCGAGTTCCAGTGCACGCCGCCGTTGTCGGAGCTGCCGCTGTAGCGGCTGGGGTAGTAATCGTAGTCGCCGGCCAGGACCGGGTCGTCCATGTAGCGCAGGGCCGCCGGACGGCTGTCGCCGGGCTCGGGGTCGTCGAGCCAGCAGTCCTCGCCCACCGTCCAGATGCCGTCGGTGTCCGCGGGCTCCACTGCGGCCTCGACGGCGGCGGCGAAGATGTCGGAGGTGGCTTCGTTCAGGGCCCCCGACTCGCCCGCGTAGATCAGGTCCGCGCTGTGCTCGGTCACGCCATGGCTGAGCTCGTGGGCCACCACGTCGCGGGTGGCCAGGGGACCGGAGACGACGCCGTCGCCGTCGCCGAAGGTCAGCCGAATGCCGTCCCAGTAGGCGTTGACGTAGTTTTTGCCGTAGTGGACGTAGGAACGCACCAGCGCGCCGCTGCCGTCGAAGCTGTCGCGGCCGTGGGCGCTCTGGAAATAGGCCAGGGCGTCGCCGACATGCTGGTGGGCTCCGCTAGCCACGCTGTCACCCGCGCTGTCGTCGGCCAGCACCGCGGACATGTAATTGGTGCGGCCGCGCATGTCCCACGTCTCCTTGTCGGAGTCGCTGAGCGGGGCGTGTTTGAGGTTGTCGTACTCCCAGACCTCGCTGCCATCGTGGGCATCGACGAAGACTACGGGCATGGCCGGGTCGAAGTCGGGGGCGAATTGGTGCAGCTGCACGCGGTAGGTCAGGTGCACCGCCCGCGGGCGCTCCAACACCTGCAGGTCGGCCAGGGGCGGGCGCGTGATGGCCGCCCAGCCACCGTGGCTGGCCACCGCCGCTTCGATGGCCTCTTCGGCGCTGAGCATGGGCGCGGTGTCGACGTGCAGGCCCGGAGCGAAGCCGTCGGTGACCTCGATCAACTCGCCGGCCGCGCTCAGGTGCACGATGGCCTGGCGGCCGAAGACCGGCACGCCGTCGATGGTCTGGCGCAGGCGCGTGTGGCTGAGGCCCGCGTCGGTGAGGTTGACCGAAAGCGGCGCCGCTTCGTGTAACCCTTCCTGGAGGTCGGGGCGCACAAGGGCCAAGAAATGCAGGCTGCGCTCGATGGCCTCGGCCTCCGGCGAGCCCGCCTCCACGGCGTCGGCAGCGGTGGTGCGAACGGCCGTGGCACCCGCCGCGGGCGTCTGCGGCGTGTCGGCGCCGGCCCTCACGGGCCCATCTTCGGGCGCCTGGGCCTCACAGCCGAGCATCCACACCGCGGCTGCCGCCGCCATCCAGAGCCCGTGGGCACGGAGGCCGCGCTGCGTCATCGTCAGACCCTTCGTCATCGTCTTCACCGCCCTGACTTCGATAGGCCATGTGCCCCATGGCTGGGATACACGTCCCCACATGTAACGCCCCGGACCCTACCGTATGGCGTGCTGCGCAGCAACCGGCATATCCCAACATTCAGCGGGGTCATATGTCCCGGTACGACCGAAGCTGCACTGTAGTTTAGGGTCGTATTTGGACGGTCCCGGTTTTCGCCGTCAGAAATGGAAGCGCCGCATGCTGATGTTCATCAGCAGGCCCACGCCCATCATCATCGTCAGCACGCTGGAGCCGCCGTAGGAGACCAGGGGCAGGGTGATGCCCACCACCGGCAAAAGCCCGCAGACCATGCCCAGGTTGATCACCGTATGCCAGAAGAACAGGGCGCTGACGCCCACGGCGACCACCGCCCCGAAGCGATCCTTGGCCTCCGAGGCGATCTTGAGCCCCCACAGGATCAGCACCAGATACAGCAGCACCAGGAAGACCGCGCCGACGAAGCCCTGCTCCTCGGCCCACACCGAGAAGGGGAAGTCGCTGTGCTGGTCGGGCAGGAAGCGGTGCTGGTTTTGGGTGCCCTGCAAAAAGCCCTTGCCCGTGATGCCGCCGCTGCCGATGGCCACCTTGGCCTGGTGGGCGTGCCAGCCCTTGCCGAGAATGTCGGTCTCGGGGTCCATGAAGGAGATCAGCCGCTCGCGCTGGTAGTCCTTGAGCAAGTAGCGCCAGGTCAAAGGCGCGCTGGCGATGAATGAAAGCGCCAGCGTCACAAACGAACGCAGCTTCAGGTGCGTGAGGAACATGACGGTGCCGAAGATGAAGGCGATGATCAGGGCCGTGCCCAAATCCGGCTGCGCCAGAATCAGCAAGAGCGGCCCGGCCAGGATCAGCCCCGGCAGGATCAGGTCCTTGAGGGTGCGGCCGTCGGTGCGCGGGTCGTCGTGCAGGTGTTTGGCCAGGGCCACGATGAAGAAGACCTTCATCAGTTCGCTCGGCTGCAATGAAAAGCCGCCCACCGGGATCCAGCGCTGGGAGCCGCGCACCTCGCGCCCCAGCAAAAAAACCAGCACTAGAAGCACAATGCCGACGCCGTAGGCGACCCAGGCGTAGCGCTCGTAGTAGCGGTAATCGATGGAGGCGATCAGCACCGCCACGCCCGCGCCCAGCGTCAGCCAGTAGATCTGCTGGATGTAGATGTCGCGCAGGGCCGCGCTCATGGCGCTGGTGGCGCTGTAGAGGTTGACCACTCCGATGAGCGCGATGGCCGCCACCGTCACGAATAACGGCCAGTCGAATTGATCGCGAAAGCCTCGGGTCAGTGCCATGCCATCACCTGCTGCGGCTGGCAACCGCGCCGTCCTGGGTGCCCACGGCCGCGCCGAAGCTCCTGTCCTTGCCGTCTTTGCCGCCCTCGCGCCGGCCCTTGCGTGCGCCCTGGGCGGCGGACTTGGCGCTAGGCCCCAGCGCTTCCTGCAGGATGCGGGTGGCGATGGGCGCGGCGTATTTGCCGCCGTGGCCGCCGTGCTCCACCAGCACCACCGCCACCAGCTCCGGTGCGTCGGCCGGGGCGAAGCCGGCAAACCATGCGTGGCTGCGACGGTAATACCAGGCGCGCCTGGGGTCTTCGCCCGGACGCAGCTTGCGGCGGGCGACCTGGGCGGTACCGGTCTTGCCCGCCACCGGCACCCCGCCCTCGACGCGCGCCTCGTAGGCGGTGCCGTTCTGGTCGTTGACCACGCCGAACATGCCGTCGATGACGTAGGTCAGGTGCTCGCGCGAGACGTTGACCCGGCGCCGTACGCGCGCCGGGAAATCCTCGATGGTCGAGCCGTCGGGGGCCTCCACCGCGCGCACCAGCTGGGGCACGTAGAGGGTGCCGCCGTTGGCGATCGCCGCGTAGGCCATGGCCAGCTGGATCAGGGTCACGCGCGTATTGCCCTGGCCGATGGCGGCGTTGAGCGTGAAGCCCAGGCGGTACTGGTCGCCGTGGCGCTTTTTGTACCACTCGCGCGTGGGCACAAAGCCACGCGCCTCGGTGTTGATGCCGATGCCGGTGACCTGTCCCAGGCCAAAGTCCCGCGAGAACTTGCCCAGGCGGTCGAGACCCACCTGCTCGGCCAGGCGGTAGAAGAAGACGTTGCACGACTGCACGATGGCGTTGCGCATGTCGACGTCACCGTGCACGTGGCTGCAGCGGAATTTGCGCTTGCCCAGCTCGTAGTAGCCCGGACACTCATAGCGCGTGGCGGTGGTGAGGATGTTGTCCTCGAGGGCCGAAAGCGCGCTGATGGGCTTGAAGGTGGAGCCCGGGAAGTAGCTCTCGTAGAGCGTCTTGTCGATCAGTGGGCGGAAGGGGTTTTGCTCGATTTCCTCGTAGCGTTCACGGCTGAGGCGGCCGCTCATTTCGTTCAAGTCATAGGTGGGCTTGGAGAAGAGCGCGCGCACGCGGCCGCTGTTGACCTCGACCACCACCGCGGCGCCCGAGGGATGGCCGCGGAAGGCGCGCTCGATGCCGCGCATCAGGCCCATGTCGAGGGTCAGGCGCAGGTCGCGACCCGCCACCGGTTCCCGCCGCTGCTCCTTGCGTTCGAGGCGCCCGCCCACCTTGTTGAACTCGCGGCCGCGCACGTCGACCACCACCTCCAGCTCGCCGTCGCGCCCGCGCAGGTAGCTCTCCCAGGCGCGTTCGATGCCGCTGCGACCGATCCAGTCGCCGGCCCGGTAGTGACGCTCGGGGGCGCGCTCCAGGTCCTCGGCGTTGACCTCGTTGAGGAAGCCCACGGCATGGGCGCCCAGGTCCTTGAAGGGGTAGTCGCGCACCGGCACCGCCAGGGCTTGCACGCCCGGCAGCTCGCGGCGGTGGGTCTCGATGGCGGCGTATTGGTCGCGGCTGATGTCGTCAAAGACCTCGATCAGGTGCGAGCGGCGCCGCAGGGGCACCGCCTCGAGCTTGTGGATCAGCTCGGCTTTCTGGTCGGCGTCGAGCTTCATGAGATCAGCGACGCGGTCGATGTCCTCGCGGTCGAGCAGCTGCGGGGTCATGTACAACTCGTAGGCGGGCCGATTGCTGGCGATGACCTTGCCCTCGCGGTCGCGGATGATGCCGCGGGTGGCCGGCAGCCGGACGTGCTTGGTGATGTTGTCCTGGGCCTCGGCCTTCCAGCGTTCCTGTTCGATGAGCTGCAGGTGGATGAGGCGGGTCACCACGCCGCCCAACGCCAGCGCCACGAAAAGCGCCATCCACTTGTAGCGCTTGCGGAATTCGCCGACCTCGCGGCGCACCGACAGCATCGTCATGGCGCGACCTCGCCGGATCGGCTGTCACCGCGGTACTGCATCATGCAGCAGATGCTGCCCTTTCTTCGGCCTTTGGCAAGCTGCCGCCCTCGGCGCGGCGGGTGCCGGCGAAGAGCAGGGGGCTGACCACGGCCGTCGCCAGCGACGAACGCAAGAGCGTCATGCTGCGCTCGCCCAGGTCCTCGCCCAGGCCCGGGATCTGCTGCTCCTCGAAGATCGCGCGCAGCGCCACCACCGTGATGCCGCTGAGCAGCGCCATCAGGAAGGTCAAAAGCAGCTGAAAAGCCCGCCCCTGGGGGAAAAGCCGGAGACCCGCACCGCGCGCCACCATCACCGAGGCCACCAGCACGAAGGTCTGCAGCCCCATGGGATTGCCGCAGAAGGCGTCGAG
Organism: Myxococcales bacterium; assembly: GCA_029880325.1. Taxonomy (GTDB): domain Bacteria; phylum Myxococcota_A; class Polyangia; order Polyangiales; family JAFGIB01; genus JAOUOP01. The sequence continues at coordinate 94,505 of JAOUOP010000021.1, forward strand.
GAAGTAGCCCAGCACAAAGCAGATGCTGGCGCCGCGCACCAGCGGCACCTGGGGTGAGACGCCCAGGAAAATTGCGATCGGCAGCATCAGATTGGGGGCGAAGCTGTGCATCGGCACCAGCGTCGCCAACGCCGTCTGAAGCACCAAGAGCGCAAAGCCGAAGCCGATCACCGACAGCGAGGAGATCATCAGCCGTCCCCGTCGCCGCCCTCGCGCACGCTCTTGCCGCGCGGTCCCGAGGTCAGAATCAGCACTTCTTCCAGGCGCGAGAAGTTCACCGCCGGCGTGATCGTGGCTTCCTGGTAGAGCCCGAACTCCTTCTTGGTGATTTCATGGATGCGCCCGACCAGGATCGAGGCCGGATAGCGCTGGCCCAGGCCCGAGGTGACCACGATGTCGCCCACCTGCACGTCGTCCTCGCGCGAGAGGTGTTCGAGGCGACAGGCGTAGTGCTCCTCGCGGCCGGTGCCCTTGAGCATGCCGCGGGCGCCGGTGCGCTGGACCACCACGTCGATGGCGCTGGTGCGGTCGGCCACCAGGAGCACGTCGCTGTAGCGGCCCCAGGTGCGCCGCACGTGCCCGACCAGGCCGTCGGCGGTCAGGACGGGCATGCCCGGCTTGACCCGGTCGCGCTCGCCGCGGTCGAGGCGCAGGCGGATGACGCGGAAGTACTGGCTGACCTCCTTGCCGATGACCTGGGCGCTCAGCAGCGTGCCTTCCAGTTGATCGCGTAGCTGCAAAAGACGCCGCAGGCGCCTGTTTTCCGCCGCTTCGGCGTTTAACTTAAAGTTTGCTTCCCGCAGGCGCGCGTTTTCGTCGCGCAGGCGATCGTTGTCGCGCTTGACGTCGATCAGATAGGCGTACTCCTGCCAGATGCTGCTGACGCCGATGGCCAGCTGGGTGGCCACGTATTGGATCGGCGCGCTGAACTGCAAGAGCACGCGGTCGACGGCGTTGGTGGTTTGGGGATCGCGCAGGTTGGCGCGCAGAAAGAAGAAGGGCAGCGCCAGCAGCACCACACAGACGGCCGCGTCGCGGAATCTGCGGTAGAAGTTCATCCGAGGCCCCGGGACGACTCTGCTAGGAAATCGTCACTTCCCTCAGCAGCTCCATGTGGTCGAGGGCCTTGCCCGAGCCCAACACCACGGCGCTGATGGGATCGTCGGCCACCATTACCGGCAATCCCGTCTCCTCGCGCAAGAGCACGTCCAGGCTGCGCAGCAGCGCGCCGCCGCCGGTCAGCACGATGCCCTTGTCGACGATGTCGGCCGACAGCTCCGGCGGCGTGCGCTCCAGGGCCAGCAGCACCGCCTCGACGATGGCGTTGACCGGCTCCAAAAGCGCTTCGCGGATCTCGTCGCCGGTGACCGCAACCGTCTTGGGCACGCCGGCCACCAGATCGCGACCCTTGACTTCCATGCTGCCGCTGTCGGCGTCGGCGTAGGCGTTGCCGATGGTGCACTTGACGCGCTCGGCGGTTTGCTCGCCGATCAGCAAGTTATATTTGCGCTTCATGTAGGCGACGATGCCCTCGTCCATCTTGTCGCCGCCGACGCGCACCGACTGGGAATAGACGATGCCGGCCAGGGAGATCACCGCCACCTCGGTGGTGCCGCCGCCGATATCGATGATCATGTTGCCGCTGGGCTCGGTGATGGGCAGCCCGGCGCCGATGGCCGCGGCCATCGGTTCTTCGATCAAATACACCTCCCGGGCGCCGGCGCTCTCGGCGCTCTCGCGCACGGCGCGCTTTTCGACCTCGGTGATGCCGAAGGGCACGCAGATGATGATGCGCGGGCGACGCAGCCAGCGGCCGTGGGTGGCGCGCGTGATGAAATAGCGCAGCATCGCCTCGGTGATCTCGAAGTCGGCGATCACGCCGTCGCGCAGGGGCCGCACCGCTTCGATGTTGCCGGGCGTGCGGCCCAGCATCTCCTTGCCCTCGGTGCCGACCGCCAGCACGCGCTTGCCGCCGCGGCTGTCGCGCTGCACCGCGACCACCGATGGCTCACAGGAGACGATGCCGCGCCCACGCACGTAGACCAATGTGGTCGCCGTGCCGAGATCGATGGCGAGGTCGTTGGGGTTGAGCCAGTCGAGCATGGTCGCGGGCCGGGGGCTCCGAGAGGGCCGGGGGGGGACAGGACGGCAGCAAAAAGCGATTGGCTGCGCGCCCGGATCAGGCGTCATTCCGGGCTAAGTTATTGAAAATATGAGCCTATTCGCACTCTAGGGCGGGCCCGGGCGCGCGAAGTTAACAAATCGGCACGGGCCGATCAAGAAGCCCACGAATGTGGCTCAGTCACGGGAAATGTAGCACATTCGATTACCCGCGGTCGATGGGCTCGGCCGGTGCACGGAGCAGATCGCTTTCGCACCCGGCGCGTAATTGTTGCATGACTCGAAACTGGCGCGCTTTGTGGGATGATCTTTGCTTTGATCCCAAAGATTCTATTCCGCGGAGGGTCCCCTAACTGTGAATCCGAAATCGCCCCAGCACCAGCCGGACCTGACGTCGCCCGCCATGGGCGTGGACGAATTGGTCGAGCGCGCCCGCAGGGGCCAGGGGGCGGCCTTCGACGAGCTGGTGCGGCGCTATCGGGAGCGGATCTTCGCCCTCACCCTGCACATCACGGGCAGCCGCAGCGACGCCGACGACCTGACCCAGGAAGCCTTCGTGCGGGCCTGGCGCCGGATCGGCTCGTTTGAGGGCCGCAGTCACTTTTTCACCTGGCTCTACCGCATCGCCTTGAACCGCGCCCTCAACCACCGCCGCGACCAGGGGCGGCGGCCGCTGGTGTCGGTCGACGACGACCGCATCCTGGCGGCGCTGGCGGTCGACGCCGAGGGCGACCCGCGCGGCGCACTGCTGTTGGCCGAGCGCTATGCGCTGCTGTTGTCGGCCCTGGACGCGCTGACGCCCGCGCTCAAGGCCACCGTGATCCTGGTGGCCCTGCAGGGCATGAACCACGCCGAGGCCGCCGAGGTGCTGGGCACCCAGGTGGGCACCATCGGCTGGCGCATGCACGAGGCCCGCCGCAAGCTGCGCGCCTCCCTCGAGCGCGAGTCGTCGCCGCCGCCGGCCTGGCGCCCCCAGATGCGCGCCGCAAGTCGTCTGGAGGAGCTTTTGGCACGGCTCGATCCGTGGGCGCCCGAGCCGATCGCGTAGCGCGGCGACCGGGCCGACGCCACGCGCACCGGCAGCTCGCGCCGGGGGTTGAAAGGGTCCCGGTCGAACCAGCATTCGGGGGCGGCGGATGCATTTACTTACATGCTTGTAAGTATGGGGCCGAATCGGGACCGTGTCCAGATTCAGAATGGGACCTGAAAGGCCTCCGTGGGTGCGTTCCAGGCGTCGTCGCAGCCGCGGACCTGCAGGCGATAGCGGCCGGCTTCCAGCGGCGGACAGTCGCTGCAACCGCATTGGTCTGGGGCGCGCCTGGCCTGCAGCGGCGGTGGGCGCAGCTCGGCGCCGGGCCACAGCTCGACGCAGGCGGGCGGCTGCTGCTGACAGGAATGGCGCAGCCACAGGCCGGCGCCGTCGCTGGGGTTGAAGCTGCCGCCGGCGCCGCCGCGCTCGAGCGCCACCTCGCGGCGCAGCGACAGGGGCCGATCGCCGCGGTTTTGGACCACCAGGGTGGCGCTGCCCCCGGCCAGCTCGAGCGCCAGCGTCAGGCCCTCGGGTGCGGGCCCGGGCGCTGCGGGGGCCGCCGCGCGAGGCTCGGGCGCGCGCCCGGTCACCGGGTCGGTCGTCGGATCGGTCGCCGAAGCATTGGTCGAAGCATTTTGGGCCGCCTTCGGCAGCCCCGCGCCGCCGCCCTGGCAACCCTGGCAGCCGGAGCCGAGCGCGCACACAAGCAACAGCCCGGGGCCAAGCCGCCATCGGTGTCGTGGGATCACCGCCATGGCGCGCAGCATACAGGCACTTGACCCTATCCCCACGCTGGTGTCGGCTCGCCGGTCGTGCGCCGCCTGCGAAACGCCCTTTTGCATCACTACGATCGCCACGCCCGCGACCTACCCTGGCGTCGCAGCCGCGATCCCTACGCCATCTGGGTCTCGGAAGTGATGCTGCAGCAGACCCGCGTCGACACCGTGGTGCGCTACTACGAGCGCTTCCTCGAGCGCTTCCCGACGCTCGAGATCCTGGCGGCCGCCAGCGAGGACGAGGTGCTGTCAGCCTGGAGCGGGCTGGGCTACTACCGCCGGGCGCGCCTGCTGCATGCCGGCGTGCGCGAGGCCCGCGCCCGCTACGGCTCCCGCGTGCCGCGCTCGGCCGAGGCCCGTCGCTCGCTGCCCGGCGTCGGCCGCTACACCGCCGGCGCCATCGGTTCCATCGCCTTCGACCTGCCCGAGCCTGTGGTCGACGGCAACGTGGCGCGCGTGCTCAGCCGCATCTACGCCATCGATGGGCCGCCCCAGGGCGCCGAGGTGCAGCGAAAGCTGTGGTCCCATGCCGAGGCGCTGGTGCAGGGCCCGCGCCCCGGCACCCTCAACCAGGCGCTGATGGAGCTGGGCGCCACCCTGTGCACGCCCGGTCAGCCCGATTGCCAGCGCTGCCCGGCCGCCCGCCACTGCCGCGCCCGGGCCGAGGGTCGCAGCGCGGAGCTGCCCCGGCCGCGGGCGCGCCCCTCGCCGCGCCCACAGCCACTGACGCTGCTGTTGGCCAGCCGCGGTCGCGGCGGCGAACGCCAGGTCTACCTGGTGCGTGGCGGCGGTTCGCTCTTCGGAGGCCTGTGGAACCTGCCCATGGTCGAGGGTCACGGACGCACCCTGGCGCTGGCGCTGGCCCGCGATCACGGCCTGGCCGGAAGCCTATCGGCCGCGCCCCTGTGCCAGCTCGAGCACGTGTTGACCCACCGCCGGCTGCAGGTGCAGCTGTGGCACCTCGCGCGCGTGCGCGAACTGCCCGGCTGCGACGCCGAAGCGGTGGCCGTGCGCGAATTCGAGGCGCGTGGCACCTCGCGATTGACCCACCGCGCGCTGCAAGCGGCTTCGATTTTGCCGCCGCCACCCGATTCAGATCGGGTATGAAGCGCCCATGGACAGCAAATGGTCCGATGAAGAGGCCGCAGCCTTCGTCGAGCGCTACGCCGACCGTTGTAATGCCGACCTGGCGCTGCGTGTATACAGCTCGCGACTGATCGGCAGCGACCCCACCCTGGTCTTGCACGGTGGCGGCAATACCTCGGTCAAGACCACCGCCAACGACGATCTGGGGCGCGAGATCTCGGTGCTCTGCGTCAAGGGCAGCGGCTGGAACCTGGGCGACATCGAACCCGAGGGGCTGCCGGCGGTGCGCCTGGAGACCCTGCGCGCCCTGCGCGGGCTCGACAAGCTCAGCGACGAGGACATGGTCAACGCCCAGCGCACGCGCATGCTCGACGCCAGCGCCCCCAATCCCTCGGTCGAAACGCTGCTGCACGCGTTTTTGCCCCACAAGTTCATCGACCACTCCCACGCCGACGCCATCCTCAGCCTGGTCGACCAACTCGATGCCGAGCAAATCTGCCGCCAGCAATATGGCAAGCGCCTGGGCATCGTGCCCTACGTGATGCCCGGCTTTGCGCTCTCCAAGCTCGCCGCCGAAGTCTACGACAAAGACCCCGAGGTCGAGGGCCTGTTGCTCCTGCGCCACGGTTTGTTCACCTTCGGCAACAGCGCCCGCGAGAGCTACGAGCGCCACGTCCGGGCCGTCTCCGAGGCCGAGGAATACTGCGCCCGCCGCCGCTATTGGTCCACCCGCAAGTCCCAGCTGCCGCTGCCGGCTCCTGCCTATGAGCGGTTGGCTCCGACCCTGCGCGGCCTGCTCGGCGAGGGTGAGCGCCGCTACGTGCTGGAGTTACGCAGCAGCCCAAATGTGGTCGACTTCGTCAATGACTCCCAGCTGGAGGAGCTGTCGCAGATCGGCTGCGCCACCCCCGACCACGTGATCCGTACCAAGCGCTTTCCGCTTCTGTTGCGCGTCGGCGACCAGCAGGGCGCTGCGCTACGTGAGCACATTGCCTCGCAGTTGATCGACTATCGCAAGAACTACAACGAGTACGTCTCGCGCCAGATGCAGGAAAAGGGCCTGGTGGTGCAGCCGCTCGATCCCGATCCGCGCATCATCCTGGTGCCGCGCCTGGGCATGATCGCCGCCGGCCCCACGCCCAAGGCCGCCGCCATCGCCGCCGATATCTACGAGCACACCATCGAGGTGATCCGCAACGCCGAGGCCATCGACCGCTACCAGGCCCTGCCCGAGGGCGACATCTTCGACATGGAGTACTGGTCGCTCGAACAGGCGAAGCTCGGCAAGCAAAAGCCGCTGCCGTTGGTAGGTCAGGTCGTCTACATCAGCGGCGCCGCCCGCGGCATCGGTCGCGCCACGGCCCAGGCCTTTGCCGCCCAGGGCGCCGTGCTCTACCTGGTCGACCGCGAGGCCGGGCCCCTGCGGGCGCTGGCGAGTGAGCTGCGCTGCCGCTGCGAAGTCATCGACTTGACCGACGAGCAAGCCGTGCGTCAGAGCGTGAGACACGCCGTCCAATGCCACGGTGGCCTCGACGGCGTGGTCAGCAACGCCGGCATCGCCCCCCAGGGCGCCATCGACGAAGTCTCCACCGCCGAGCTCGAGCACAGCTTTGCCATCAACCTCTACGCCCATCACTGGCTCGCATCCGAAGCCGCGTCCGTGATGAAGGCCCAGGCCAGCGGCGGTTTTTTGCTCTTCAACGCCTCCAAGGCCGCATTCAACCCGGGTGCCGGTTTCGGTCCCTACGCGCTGCCGAAGGCGGCGCTCATCGCGCTGATGAAGCAATATGCCCTGGAGCTGGGCTCCTGGGGCATCCGCAGCAATGCCGTCAACGCCGACCGCGTGCGTACCGAATTGCTGGACAGCGAAGAGGTCCGAGCGCGCGCCCAGGCCCGCGGGCTCGACGTCGATAGCTATTACCGCAGCAACCTGCTGCAACGGGAGGTGAGCTCCCGCGATGTGGCCGGAGCCTTCGTGCAGCTCGCACTCGCGCCCAGCACCTCCAGCGCCGTGCTCACCGTCGACGGTGGCAACATCGCTGCCAGCCCGCGCTGAGGCCCCGCCGCCGCGCGAATACTCCATGTATTTGAAGGCGGCGCAACGCAGCTGGACGGGATGGATCGGAGTCGAGTTGGTAACTTTGTTTCGACCAGGGCCCTATGTCATCGCGAAGCTTTGGCATTCGTTTTTGTGGGGCTTTGCCCGACAGGTGACTGGCCCATCGAGCCTTCTGTGGTGGGGCAGCGGGAGCAACATCGCCGCGCCCGTGATGGAAGCCCTGAGACGGAATCTTGACGGGCTTTTTCGCTTCCGGTGGCGGTGCGCTCGCGCTACGCTCGACCGGTGAGCCTGCTCACCGAGGCTCCAATATCAAATGCTCCGCTCGGTGGGCTGCGCCAGGGCTCGGAGCTGGGACGCGCACGATGCCACCCGACGCCGTAAGCGAGCACCACTGGCAGAGTTTGTTCGAGGGCATCCCGGACACCATGATGGTGGTGGATGCCGATGGGCACATCCTAGAGATCAACCACGTGCTGGCGCCGCTGACGCGCGAGCAGGCGATCGGCAGCGACATTCGAGACTATGTGCCGCCCCAGAGCGTGCCGCGCGTCGAGGCGGCCTTGCGCGCGGCGTTCGAGGAACGGAAAGGCTCCGAATACGAGATCGAGTACACCGGCCCGGGCGAGACCAGCGGCTGGTTCCGCGTGCAAGTCGCGCCCGTGATCCACGACGATGAAGTTCAGCTGGCGACCTTCATCGCGCGCGATGTCACTTCGCAGCGCAGCCTCGAGATCCGCACCCGCAAATTCGCCGCCATCGTGGAGCGCACGCCGGAGGCCGTGGTCATGGCCGATAGCCGCGGTCTCATCGACGAGTGGAACGCGGCGGCAGCCGAGCTCTTCGGTTACAGGGCCGACGAGATCCTGGGTCAGCCCTTTTCGGTACTCTTGCCGCCCGAGCGAAAGCACGAAGTCGGAAAAGTCCGAGAAGCGATCGCCACGGGGGGCTCACCACCGGAGGTCACCGAGCGGATGCGCAAGGACGGCAGCCGCGTGCACGTGATGCTCAGCGTGGCGCCGGTGGTCAGCGACTCGGGGGCGCTCTTGGGCAGCGCCGCGTTGATCCGCGACGTCTCCAGCTTGCAGCAGGAAGCCCAGCAACTGCGCGAAGGCAACCGCGCGCTCGCGCTCGGAAGGGCCCAGGCCGAGCACACCCTTTCGACCCTGCTCGAGAGCTTGCCCGACGGTGTCGTGGTCAGCCGCAACTCGGTGCTGCTCTACGTCAACGAGGCCTTCGCGTCGATCGTGGGCTATCCGTCCGTAGAGCTTTTGGGCATGCAGGCCGCCGATTTTATACGCCCCGAGCAACATCGCACCGTGATCGAGCGGCTTCGCGACGTGGAGCGACACGGCGCGCCGCCGATGCGTGACTACGAGTTGTTGACCAAGAGCGGTTCATCGGTTCCGGTGGAGGCGATCTCGCGGACGGTGGTTTTTCAGGACGAGCCGGCCGTGCTCACGGTGGTGCGCGACGTGCGCGAGCGGCGCGAAGTGGAACAGGCGCGCCGGCGCAGCGAGGCGCTTTACGCGCGGCTGATGGGCGCGGTCACCGACGCCATCATTGCGGTTAACCTTGAGTTGCGAATTCGCGCTTTCAACGAGGGGGCCGAGAGCATCTTCGGGCACCACCCGGCGAGCGTGCTCGGTGGCGATCTCTCCCGGATGATCCCGGGCTCGGCCGAGTTCTTCACATCGCTCGCGGAGCTGGCGACCGGCAAACGCGAGGCGATCTCGGCCATGCGCATCGAGGCCGAGCGCCTGGGCGGTGAGCGCTTTGCCGCCGAGGTCTCGGCCACGCGCGTCGACGCGGGCGACGACCCCAGCATCATCCTGATCCTGCGCGACGTCTCCGAGCGCGAGCGCATCGAGCGCCGGCTGCAAGAAGCGGAAAAGCTGGAAGCCGTCGGAAGGTTGGCCAGCGGCGTGGCCCACGAGATCAACAACGCCCTATTCGTGATCTCGGCCAACCTGGAGCAGGCAGTCGATGTGCTGGACGATGACCACATTGCCAGCGAGCCGCTTTCGGGCGCCCTCGAGGGCACGGCACGCTCGGCCCGGGTGGTGCGGGCGCTACTGGACTACAGTCGCAGCGAAGTCAACATCGAACAGGGAGAGCACTGCGCCGCCCATGCGCTGCTACGGGGGTCGCTGGAAGCCTATCGGCGGCTGGCGGGTCAGGGTATCGAGATCTTCACGCGCCTCGAGGCCCGCGATGACGCCGTGCCGCTGCCGGACGCTCGCTTCGAGCAGATCGTCCACAACGTGGTGCTCAACGCCTGTGCGGCCCTCGGGGGTGGCGGCCGCTTGAGCCTGACCACTCGCAACCGCATCGAGGGCAACGGCGGCAGCGACGGCAGCCTGCACTTCGAACTCGAGATCGCCGATGACGGTCCGGGCATGGACGAGGCGGTGCGCACGCGCGTTTTCGAACCTTTTTTCACCACAAAGGCCCCGGGTGAAGGGACCGGTCTAGGCATGGCGGTGGTCAGTTCCATCGTTTCGCGCTCCGGGGGACGGGCCGAGGTCCACAGCAAACCCGGCGCCGGGACCCGCTTCGTATTCAGCTGGCCCACGGCGCAGGCCAGTGCGAGCGCCGAAGCGGAGACTTCGACGCCCCCGGGCGCGGCCACCGACGCGGCGAGCGCCAGCGCCGAGCGCACACCGCCTGTGGTGCTCGTGGTCGATGATGACGCAACGATTCGCCGCCTGGTGGTGCGTCTGGTGCGCAGCGGCGGCTTCGAGGTGGTCGAGGCGAGCGACGGTGAGAGCGCGATACAGGCGCTTGGCAGCGAGCGCCGCATCGACCTTTTGCTGACCGACCACATGATGCCCGGTCTCAAGGGCAGCGAGCTGGTGGAAAGAGCGCGGGCGCTGCGGCCGCAGCTGCCGGCGATCTTGCTCAGCGGCATGGGTCAGAAGCTGACGCAGCCGGAGCCGTGGCTGCGCATGCTGGCCAAGCCGGTGCGCCGTGAAAAGCTGCACGGCGCCATCGCCGAGCTGCTCATGCCCTGAGTGCGAGCGGCCCCCCGCTTGCCTTCGGCCACGCTGGCTTCAACAATGACCGCGTGAGCTGGCTGCGTACCGTCCGATTGCTGTGGCTGCTGACACTGCTGCCCAGCCTCGGCGCCACCTGTGGCGACGGCGGCGCGAACGGCGGTGGCGATGCCAAAAGCAGCGAGGGCGATCCCACGCTGACCATGCTCGATCCCGATCCCAGCGGACCGGGCTTGGAGCCGCCCACCTCCGGTGAAGGCAGTGGCGGCACCGGCACCGGCACCGACACAAGTGGCGAAGGGCAGCCGGGGACCAGCGCCGGCTCGGGCGGAACCACCGGCGGCACCGGCGTCGCGGGCGCAGCGGGGTCGGGTGGGGCTGTGGTGGATGCGGGCGCCTCGGTTACCAGCTGTGGCGGGCTGAGCGCTTGCGACGTCAGCGCTGCCTGCCCTGCCGACCCAGCCGACCCTGGCAGCACCTGCATCGAGCTGCCCTCCTGCGGCGCGAGCTACTGCCTGCCGCCAGCCCAAGCCTGCGAACTGGAGTGCGGGCATCCGGAGTGCACTTTGCTCGAATCCTATCCAGTGCAGCTCGCCTGCCCGTAGGCCGTGGCGATCGGGGTCATGGCGCAACGCAGCTACTTGCGCGAGCGGCGAGCGATCTCGGCGTCGACGGGGCTCTGGCTGAAGTCCTGGGCCTGGCGCCAGGTCTCACGCTCGTCTTCATCCATCAGGATCCCCTGGAGTACGGCATTTTGCTTGGGGCCCCGGGCCATGGCGTCCTTGCGCAGGATCGGAAGCGCCGCGAGCGTGCGCTGGGACTCGAAGACCACGCAGGTGGCGGCACCTCGCGAGAGCACCGACACCCGCGTTTGCTCGTTCTGCCAGAAGGCCGTCGGCAGCGGGGTTGAGCCTTCGGCGCGGGCTAGATCGTCGACGCTGGCCGGCCCGAATGCGCCCTGCATCGCCTCGGCCACACTCTGGAAGTCGGCGCCAGCATGGGCCGCAGGGTTGAGTTCGCGGTACCACTTCCACAGGCGGTTATTGATGAAGAAGTAGTAATCGCGCGAGCCCTCGGCCTGCACCACCAGCATCGCCTCGTGGCTCTTGTGGCGGAATTCACCGGCGATGGGTGAGACGTCCCAGCCGGTCTTGGCGCCGTCGAAGATCACGAAGCCGCGCTTGATGGCGTCATATTTCTGCCTGGCAGCCTGGTACAGGGCGTCCTGGCGTACGACGTCGAGTTCCCGCTTGATGCGCTCGTCGTACTCGGCCCGAAGGCGCGCCTTGAAGATCGACAGCAGCTCTTTCTTGCTCATACCCCAACGCAGCTCGCCCAAGGCTGTCCGCACCGCCGCGTCGATGTCGACGTCGGGGGCGGTCGCGGCGGGCTCACCGGCCTGGCCCGGGGTCGAGTCCGGGTCGCCGCCGGCCTCCAGCTCTTCGAGCGAGAAGTCCATACTCTCCTCGGCGAGGACCGGTGCGGCCGGCATCAAGGTGGAAATAGCGAAAATAGCGAAAAACCAACCCGGTAGCCTCGGCATTTTTCCTCCTAAGATGGAAAATTATGCTGATGAAATAAGTATATTTGGGGGGTGACCGTGTGTCCAGGAAATCGTGACACTGGCGCGCGCTGGCGCAGGCGATCGCCGGCACAACCCTCCCGGGCCTCCTCCATTCGGCCGTCAGCCCGCGAACTTGACCGATTTTTTTAGGTTTTCGGGCTTTCCGTCGCGGCCCATCCGTGCTTCAAATTCGCCCGTGAGCAAAGCCAAAGTCGCCCTCATCCGCACGCGTGCCGACAGCGTATTGTCCGACTACCACCGCCTGATGAACCTGGCGGGCTACCAGGACGTGGTCTCGAAGGACGCCGACACGGCGTTGAAGATCAACATCTCCTGGCACTTCTTCTTTCCGGGCTCGTCCACCACGCCCTGGCAGCTGGAGGGCGTGATTCGGGCGATGAAGCAGGACGGCTACGACAGCGATCTGATCCACGGCTGCCACAACCGCACGGTGGTGATCGACGCGCACCTGGGCGAGCGCGAGAACAAGCAAATCGACGTGATTGGCGCCCACGGGCTGCGCAACGTCCACCTCTACGAGGGCGAGGAGTGGGTCAACGTGCGCGACGCGGTGGGCGACCTCACCAAGGACTTCCTGTGCTTGAACGAGGTCTTCCCGAAGGGCTTCTCGATTCCCAAGCGCTTCATCGGCGAAAACATCATCCATCTGCCGACGGTCAAGACCCACATCTTCACCACCACCACAGGCGCCATGAAGAACGCCTTCGGTGGGCTGCTCAACGAGCATCGCCACTGGACCCATCCGGTGATCCACGAAACCCTGGTGGACCTGTTGATGATCCAGAAGAAGATCCACAAGGGGGTCTTCGCCGTCATGGACGGAACCTTCGCGGGCGACGGACCGGGGCCGCGCTGCATGATCCCGCACGTCAAAAACGTGCTGCTGGCCTCCGACGATCAGGTCGCCATTGACGCGGTGGCCGGCAAACTGATGGGCTTTGATCCGCTGGAAGATCTGAAGTTCGTGCGTCTGGCCCACGAGTTGGGCCTGGGCTGCGGTGACATTCGCGACATCGAGATCGTGGGTGATCCCCAGCTCATGGACGAAAAGTGGAACTTCGATGGTCCCTTCAAAAAGATGACTTTTGCCAGCCGCAACCAGCACCGCATCTACTGGGGCCCGCTGAAGAAGCCGCTGGAGTGGTCGCTCAAAACCTGGCTCGCGCCCTGGGCCTACATCGCCTCGGTCGTCTACCACGACGCCTTCTGGTACCCGATGTACGCCAAGGACAACATGCGGCAGGTGCTCGACAGCGAATGGGGACGGCTATTCGCCAACTGGGGTGAAGTCAGCCCGGATGCCCACGGCAAGGGCTACCCCGACGTGGGCGTGGCCAGCCCCGACCTCACGCGCAAGGTCACCACACAGCTGACCGAAGCCATGCGGCTGGCGGGCATGGCGCTGGTCGAATCGCCCGAGTGGCTGGCTCGCAAGCGCCGCAACGCCGCCTGAGATGCGGGTCCCGAGCCCCACCACCGGTCGCCCCGCCACCCCGAGGCGACCGCCATCGGCCTGAAAAAGTCCCCAGAAAACGTCCCTGGCGGCTCCGGCGGCGGTGGCCTCGGGGGTGGGTGGCGGGGCGACCGCGTCGACACCCACGAGACGCGCGGTCCGCCGCGGGCGGCCGCAAAACGCACCTGCCAGCTTTTCCCAGTCGCCGCTGCCCGTTGCCGAGGTCCGCGAAGGCCACTACCTTCGGCGGCCCATGACTGCGCAAGCGAAGGCTCGAGCGGGAAGCGGCGGTGGATGCTGCCGCGCGCTGCTGCCGTGGGCCTTGGTGGCGCTCTCGCTGCTGCTGTGCCGCCCAGCCCAGGCCAGCCAGCCCCAGGACTGGATCGTGGGCGCACCCCGGGAGGGCTCCTTCCTGAACCTGGACCTGATCTTCGGCGGCGCCCAGATGGGCGTCGAGCATCGCCTGCCGGTCTACGGCGGCAGCAATATGCTGACCCTGCGCGGTTCGGCCCTGGCGGCGCTGCCCTTCGGTTCGAGCCAGGTCGATCTCGACTTCCGAGTTCTGAACCTGACCCTGGGCATGAGCCTTGGCGCCCAGGACACCTGGCGCAATCAGCGCTTCGCCCCCGGCGAGCCGACCCACCGCAAGGAGCGGCGCCAGCGTGAGGCCGCCGGCGAGTTCGATTCCGACGTTTTCGCCTTCTGGGAGGGGCGCGCATCGTTGGCTTTCCCCTTCAACGATTATGTCGTCCTCAATCACCTCACCACCTGGCGCAAGTCCGGGGCCGCACCCGGTAGCTTCGACAACCTGAGCAACGTGGTGCATGACGGCGATCGCGTCAGCACCGATTTCCAGCTCTTCTTCAAGCACCGCGACTTCGGCGCCCTGGCCCCGACCTTTCAGTTGCTGCACTACCCGGACCAGGGCAACTGGAAGACCCAGCTGAACTACGGCTTTCTCTTCGTCACCCGCGCCGGCCTGACCCAGCGCGACGACGTGCTGCTGTGGCAGATGTACTTCCACACGGGACCGGTCTTCGGCGGCGGCGTCGACAATCGCGACGAGTACGGCGCCGCCTTCCTGCGCGGCCCGCTGACCCTGCTGCTGGCCTACCGCTCGGTCATCGAGCTGTGAGCCTCGCTGGCCTCGTCTCCCGCTCCGTCTCCCGCTCCGTCTCCCGCTCCGTCTCCCGCGCCGTTGTCCGCACCCCTTTCGCCCATCGCATCCGCTGCGTCGAGCTTGCCGAGGGCGATCTCGGCGGCGCTTTGCTCGGCTTCGAGCTTCGAGCGGCCTCGCGCCGCGCCCCAGGCCGCGTCGCCGAACATCACCGCCACCTCGAATACACGCGCATGATCGGGCCCGCTCACATCGACCAAGCGATAGCGCGGCGTGGTCTCGCCCTGCTGCTGCAGCCGTTCCTGTAGTCGCGTTTTGTAGTCGCGGGCGCCGGGCGCGTTGCTCTGCAGGCGCTGGGTGAAGTGCCGCCGGCATACATGCACCACCGCATCGCCCCCGGCGTCGATGTAGACCGCGGCGATGCAGGCCTCGAAGGCGCTGGCCAGCAGCCGCGGCTTGCCGCGCCCGCCCGAGCGTTCTTCACCACGCCCCAGCCTGAGCCCCTGGCCCAGCCCCACTGCCTCGGCGACTTCCGCCAGGCCGTCCTCGCACACCAGATCGGCCCGCCGCCGGGTCATCTCACCGGCGCTGGCCTCGGGGAAGATCTCCCAGATCAGATCCGAGACAACCCACTGCAGCACCGCGTCACCCATGAACTCCAGGCGGTCGTTGTCGCAGCGCGCGACCTCGGGTCGCTCGTTGGCAAAGGACGAGTGGGTCAGCGCGTCCTTGAGCAGCTGCCGGTCGTCGAAGCGATGCCCCAGGGCCCGCTCCAGTGCGTCTAGGATGATCTCATCGTCGTGCACGGCGCCCAGTGTAGCATCCCAGGCCAGCCCAGCCGTGGTGGTTGACAGCGGAGGCCGCCGCGATTGACGCTGCGGTCGGTTCCAATGCACGCGAAGGTGGCGGAATTGGCAGACGCGCCAGATTTAGGTTCTGGTGCCCGATGGGTGTGCGGGTTCGAGTCCCGCCCTTCGCACCGCACTGCAACAGCCATGGTATGGTCGGCCGCGATGGCGCGCCATGTCCGCAGTTTCACGACCGCTCTGCTGATGGCACTGCTGCTGCTCTCCACAGCACTCCAGGCCGCCCCGGCGCAGGCCCAGGAGCCGAGCGAGGCCGACAAGGCGCGCGCCAAGGAGCACTTCCAGGCCGGCGTGGCCGCCTACGGGCAAGAGCGCTACGAGGTCGCGCTGGCGAGCTTTCAGGAGGCCTTCCGCATCGCACCCCACCCGCTGGTGCGCGTCAACATGGCCAATTGCTACGACAAGCTCGGCAAGCCGCTGCTGGCGATCTTCCACTTCGAGCGCTTCATGCAGAGCAAGGCCGGAAGTCCCGAGCAGCGCAAGGAAGTGCGCAGCGCGCTCTCACGCCTCTCGAAGAAAGTGGGCGACCTGAGCTTGCAGGTCAGCCCCGACGGCGCCGTGGTCACCATCGACGGCGGTGAGCAGCGCAAGGCGCCGATCCTGGAGCCGCTGCGCTTGGAGGCCGGCGAGCACCGGGTGGATGTGCGTCTCGAGGGCTACCAGCCGGTCTCCAAGATGGTGCGCCTGCACGGCGGCGAGCAGACCGAGCTGGCGATCACGCTGGAGCGGGCCACCCAGCCGGTGGCCGCGGTGGCCACTGCGCCGGCCACGCCGGCTGCGCCCGCCGACCCAGGCGCACAAAGCCCTGCGCCCAGCGGGGCCCCGGCCGCCGAAACGCCGTCCGAGGCGGCACCCCTGGGGACCGAGCCCGAGCCCGTCGCGAGTGTCGAAGCCGAGCCCTTCGCGGGGCCCGCAGAGCCACCCGGCAGCCGCCCGGTCCCCTCCAGCGTCTGGATCCTGGGCGGCATCGGTGCGGGGTTGCTCGCAGCCGGCACCATCACGGGCCTGCTCGCGCTCAGCGCCGAGTCCGACTTCAAGGACAAGCAGGCCGACCTCAGCACTGCCAATACGCCGATCGAGCGCGTGGTCAGCTACAACGACGCCAGCGACGCCGCCGACCGTGCCGACGCCCTGGCGCTTACCACCGACCTGCTTCTTCTGGGCGCGGTCGCCTCCGGTGCGGCCGCCCTGGTGCTTTACTTCAAGCGCCCTCGGCAATACGAGGACACGGTGCAGCTTCAGCTCACGCCGGAACTCTCGCCCCAGCGCGCGGGCCTGCGTTTGCAGGGCGCCTTTTGAGCGCCCCGCGCCGTCGTCACGACTGGCCCCGCTACTGGTCGACGTAGAAGACCCCGAGCAGGTCCTCGGTGGTCGAGATCGGCGCCGGGTTATTGCCTCCAGGCGCGCGCATGGAGCGGGCCCTGAACTGGTAGTACATGCCGGCTTCGAGCGGGCCGCCGTAGCTGACCGAGACCTCTTCAGCGCCCGAGACGCTGGGCACGTCCAGGTTTTCCCAGACCATTTCGCCGTGGGCGTTGAAGACCTGCACCTCGTACCAGTCTTCGCTCGAGTCGTCGGCAAAGCGCAGGGTCGGCGCACTGCTGACCGCGTCGGGCAGGTCGGCTCCGGGTGAGATCACCGCCAGCGCCTCGGTGACCTTGAAGGACTCACTCAGAGTCAAGACGCCGCCGCTGGCCGCACCCGGCACGCTCACGGTGACAAAGTCGGTGCCGGCGATGTTGGTGTCCGGGTCGCGCACCAGCCTGTCGTTTTCGAAGGCCGCCAGCACCACGTAGTTGCCGTCGGGCACGTCGGGGATCGTAAACGCGCCGGTGATGGATGGCGGCCCGCTCTGGGGCGCGCGCAGGCCGGGCGGGACCTCGCCGCGCACGAAGAGCATGTCAAACGTGGACTCCACCACCAGCACCACGCTGGTGGCCGCGCCGCCAAAGGCGTTGACGATCTGGATGGTGCCCTCGAGCCTGGTCAGCCCCCGGTCCGAGGCGGTCAGATCCACGTCCATTAGATCGCCGCCGGCGACCGAAGCGCTGACCGGCGTCAGCTGCAGCCCCGCGGCGTAGCCGCTGACCTCGTAGCCGCCGTCGACGACGTTGAAGATCGTGTAGGCACCGCCGCGATCGCTGATGCCGCTGATGCCCACACCGCCCTGCTCGGCCACCACCAACACGCCCGCTTGTAGCTCGGTGCCCAGGATGTGTCCCGAGATGCTGTAACGCGTGCTGCCGTCATTGGGCAGCGCGATCAGGATGATCTCCGCCAGGGTGCCGTCGACCACCCAGCCTTCATCGCGCTTTTCAGCGTCGCTGGTGTGGATCGGCAACGCCGTTCGCAGGCCGCCGGGGAAGGTTTGATAGTCGAGGGCGCTTGCGCGCAGGGTGTAGGCGGCGTCGAGGGGATTGCCCTCGGCGTCGCGCACCACCGGCAGCTCGAGTACGTAGCCGCCGTCGGCGTCGCTGACGGCCACGTCGGTGACCGCGATCGACTGCTCGTCGAGGCCGATCACGTGGGCGCCTTCGATGGCCGAGAGGTCCGCCGAGTCCATCACCTGTCCGGCGATTTGGAAGGGCAGGTAGCAGGCGTAGCTGCCGTCCTGCCGCTCGGCGCAGCGCAGGCTGGGATCGCATTGGGCGTCGTCGCGCTCGGGGTCGCAGCTGCCGCCGCTCTGCATGCGGCACTCATGCATCTCCTTGCCCTCTTCGTCGGTGCTCACCACCACGCACAGGGAGTTGAGTTCGCAGCCGGGCTCCTTGGCCTTGGCGTCGCACTCGCCCCCGGCGGGAATGGCACAGCGGGGTTTGTCGTCGGCGTCGAGGGCGCAGATCAGTTCCGGCGCGCAGCTCATGGTCTTGTCGGGGTCGCAGCTGTCGCCGATCTGGCCGCCGCTCGAACCCGAGTCGTCACCGCAGGCGACCAGGCAGCTGAGCACGGCAAAGGCGAAGGGGGCGGCCGCGCGCGCGGCCGAACGGGAAGTCGACATGAAAAACCTCATGGTGGGTAAGTGACCGCGGACACCCTTGCGGTTGAACGCGAGTCCCAAAATTGTCGCAGCCGAACCTTCCCTTGCAAAGGTGGTTCAGCTGCGCACACCGGCCTTCCCCGAAGGCTCCTGTGGGAGTTTGGCGCAGTGGGTACGGCCTGGCCGAGACTCGGGTGCGACTTCAGATCGCGAAGTCGCCGGCCTCGAGCAGCTCGCTGACGCGGTAGAGGAAGCCGTTGGCGGCCACACCGTCGACGATGCGGTGATCGTAGGACAGGGCCATGTGCATGACCTTGTGGATCGCCATCAGA
The DNA here is from genome assembly GCA_029880325.1 of Myxococcales bacterium. Classification (GTDB taxonomy): domain Bacteria; phylum Myxococcota_A; class Polyangia; order Polyangiales; family JAFGIB01; genus JAOUOP01. The sequence continues at coordinate 112,903 of JAOUOP010000021.1, forward strand.
TCCTCGCCCTCGTGCTCGACCACGACCACGCGCTTCTTGATCTCGCCGGTGCGCAGGATCCCCACGTTGGGCTGCGAGATGATGGCGCCGCCGACCAGGTTGCCGCGGCGGCCGGGGTTGCTGATGGTGAAGGTCTTGGCCGCCAGGTCGTCGGGCGTGAGCTGGCCGTCGCGGGCGCGGCCGGCCAGCTCGTCGATGGCGCGGGCCAGGCCGCGCACCGTCAGCTCGTCGGCGTTGCGGATCACCGGTACCACCAGGCCCTCGGGCGTTTCCACCGCGATGCCCAGGTTGATGTCGGCCAGCAGCACGTAGCTGTCGTCGAGCATGCGCGCGTTCATGGGGCGAAACTCGCGCAGCGCGCGCGCGGTGGCTGCCGCCACGAAGGCCAGCATGGTGAGGTTGATGCCCTCGGCCTTGACCTGGCCTTTGTGCTTGTTGCGCAGCTTGTCGGTGGCGTGAATGTCGCACTCGGCCATCGTCACCACATGGGGCGAACTGAGCTTCGAGTAGACCATGTGGTCGGCGATGATGCGGCGCCGGCGCGACATGGGCACGATCTCGTCGCCCGGACGCGGCATGTAGGGCGGCACGCGGAAGGCGCCCAGGCCCTGGGGCGGGCTGGGGGCGACCGGCGCCTGGGCCGGGGGTGGCGCGGGCGGTGAGATGGCAACCGGAGCGGCCACTCCGGGAGCCGTAGCCATTTGTGGCTGGGGTGCGGGCGCCTCGCCAGCGGCGGCGCGCAGCACATCCTGGCGTGTCACTCGCTCGCCGTCGCCACCTAGCTGGTGCAGGTCGACGCCGTGCTCGCGGGCCAACCTCCTGACCGAAGGTGAAGCCGCAGGCGTCGTTCCCGGGCTGCTGGCGTCGCGCGGCGCGGCGGCACCGGTCGCAGTCGGAGTGGCCAGAGCGGGAGCGGCCGCAGTCGCGGCGGGGGCTGTCGGCGGGGGCCCGGCGGCTGCAGCGCCGGCCGAGGCGGTGGCGTTGTCGTCCACCTCGCACAGGGCATCGCCCACGCCGACCACCTGGCCTTCCACAACCAACAGTTTGGTCACCACGCCCGCACTGGGCGACGGCACCTCGCTGTCGGCCTTGTCCGTCAAGATCTCGACGACCGGCTGGTCGAGCTCAACGCGTTGACCCTGTTGCACCAGCCACTTGCCGACGGTGCCCTCGACCACGCTCTCACCGAGCTGTGGCATCGTGATGATCTTGGCCATGGATTCTGGAGACGATCTCTACCGCGCCAGCCGCCAGCGGCGCAACACGTGAAATTGCGAGTCGCCCCCCCTCTGTGCATGATGGCCGCGATGGCCGACCTCGAAAAGATGGCGCTCAAGCGCGACCGCGGATATCTGGTGCGCCTGGTGCTGATGTTGGCGGTCGGCCTGTTGGCGTCGACGTTCGTGTGGGAGGGGCTGACCGGCGAGCGCACCGGGAGCTGCCTGGCCAACGCGTTCTTGGGGGCTCCCGATGCCTCCCAGCCCGAAGTGGGCACGGGCGAAAACAAAGACGAAACAAAACGGTAACAGTTGCGCCCGTCGGAGTTCGCCCGGCACAATTGAAGGTGCGCGCGCCGGTGTGGCGGAGGCCGTCCGAGGGAGCCGCGGCCGGCGAAGGGCGCGCGAGCGCCGCCGTTGGATCCGCAAGAAAAGCTCGATGTCGTCATCACTGCCTTCGCTGCCGATCGCGCGGTGGCGCCGGAGGTCGAGCTGCGCCGCGTTTTCGGCATCGATCTGGCCCGGGCCCGGCAGCTGGTCGACTCGCTGCCCGTCGCCGTGCAGACGGGGGTGACTTCGGTGCGAGCCGAGTACTTCCGCCGGGCGCTCGAAGCCATCGGCGCCCGCGTCGAGGTGCGCGACGCGGGCGGCAAGTCGATCGAGGCCCCGCCCAAACCGGCGGCCGCCCATGCCGCAGCGGCGCCGGCTTCGCTCGACCCCGGAGCGATCGCGCTGGCCACGACCGAGCGGCCGCCGGGTGCCGGCGCCCAGGCGGTCGCCGGGGCACCGGCGGCGCGTTGGGGGACGGTGCTGGAGGCAGCAGCCCAGCACTCGGTACCGACAACGGCAGCGACCACCCAGCCAGAGCAGCCGCCGCCGGCTCGCACGGCCTTTGGGCCCAGCACGCTGCCTGAGGTCGAGCTGCCGGCGGCCGTGCGGCGCGCTGCCGATACCGCCGCCGAGTCTCCCGCCGCGAGCCCCAGGGGGGGCGGTGCGCTGCGGACCGCGGATGCGGCGGCGACCGCCCTTCGGGCACCGCGGGCGCGACCGCAGGCGCCGGCGGGGGCCATGCCCGTGAATGCCCAGCGCACCGTGGCCCCTGTGGCCGGGGGGAGCACACCTGCTCCGGACGCCACGCACGCCCGGCGGCCCGGTGCTCGGCGGCGGGAGGCCCTGGCAGACGTCGCGGCGTTCGACGCCGAACCGCCGGTCGCGGCGTCCCTTCGCATGCAGCCCACGGGAGCCACGACCCAGGCGGAGGTGGAGGTGGCGGCCCCGGCCCCGATGGGTCGCGTGCCGGAGACCCCTGCAGCTGCCCCCTGGTCCGGCGGCGCGGGGCTCGAACTCGATATGGCCGCGGCGCCCGCCGCGCGAGTGCCGAGGAACGGTCTCGGCGTCGCCGCTGCCGGAGCGCCGCTTTTGCCCGCGACGGCCGTGGGCGCAGCTGAGCTGGCCATGCGTCGACTCGGCTCCGAGATCCACGATCCCGTCGCGCCCGGGCCCCGCCCCGCAAGCACCATGCCGGAAGCGCCAGCCCACGACGGGGCATTGGCCGCGCCAGCGGGCGACCCATCCCCACTGGAGGTGGACGATGCCTTGACCTCTGGTTTGCCGACCGGGGTCGGCATCGAGCCGCCGCGGTTGCACGCGCCGGGAATCTTCGCCCAAAGCGATCGCGGCGCGGCCGGGCGCCCATCCCTCGGCGACACCCTGGACGGTCAAGCGCGCGACGGGCGCAGCTTCTGGGAAGTCATCATCGAAGCCATCGTCCTACCCTTCAGCGGCAGCGGCTTGTTGTGGATCGTGGCCATCGCCGTGTGGTCGGTTTTAGTCGGAATTCTCGGCGTGCTCGCGAGCTTCGTCCCGCTCCTGGGCGCCGTGGTAACCTTCTTCGCCAACAGCTCCCTACTGGCCATCAGCGCCGACTACTTCAGGGTCTGCTTCTGGGTGCCGCTGACCGGCGAGCAGAGCCTGGAACAACGGCCGAGCTTCGACCCCGCCCGGGTCCTCAACCTCTACGTCAAGTCGGGCTTGCATCTGACACTCTTCGTCATCCTCTCGCAGGTGATGCTGGTGCTCTTGATCGCCTCGAAGGTGATGAACGGCGCAGGCCCCATCGAGCTTCTCACCGACCCGCTGCTATGGCTGGCGGCGCTTCTGCCCGGCTACTACTGGGCGATGGCGATCACCACCTGCGCCCTATCGAGCGACTTCACCGGCGTCTGGAACTTCGTCGTCGGCATTCGCGCCATCGCGCGCGCGCCCCTGGAGTACAGCTTCATCGCGGGCTCCGGTGTGGTGCTGATGGTGGGCAGCGCTGTGGCCATGGCGCTGGTGGGATCGATCACCGGCATCGCTGGCGCCCTCTTGACCGCCACCGCAGGCCTGCCGCTGGCGCTTAGCCATGGCGTGATGGGCGCCCTGATGGGCTACCTGGCACGCACCCGGCCAGAAGTCTTCGAAGACTGAGCCTGGGAAGTCGGTGTTCACTGAGCGGACGTGGGTGACAGGGGTCGAGCGCGGATGATGCGGTAACGCTCTGGCATCCAAAGCCCGGCGGTTAGCTTGACGCGGGTGGGAAGCGATTCCGCTCCGGCCGGCGGCTTGGGGCTCTGCTATAGGTGGGCGGCGCCTTGCAGGAGGTCGTTTCGACGACGGTGTGGATGCGTGAGCGACGCTGCGCCCGGGTCGCGTAGGCACCACCGCTTGGCAGGTTCAAGCACCTACAGCCCCGAAAGACCGCCGCGCGGAAAACGCCCCCGAGCCCCTGGCCCGCGGTGACGTTGCCGAATCCCGGTCGGCCATTTAGGCTCCCGCTGCCATGCCGGCCCTGCAGATTCTCAACTTCAGTGAGCCCGACTTTCGGCAGCGCCTCGATGACCTGCTCTCGACCCTGCGCGGCGGGGGGCTCGTGGGCAGCGTCGAGAGTGAGCCGCTCGATGTGCCCGCGATCGTGAGCGACATCCTGGCCCAGGTGCGGACCGAGGGCGACGATGCCGCCGCACGGCTCGCCTCGCGCCTGGACCGCGCCTCACTCGAGCCCGGCGCCCTGCATGTGCCCCAGGCCGAGCTGGAGCGCGCCCACGCTGAGGCCGAACCGGAGTTTCTGGCCCTGGTGCGTCGCGTGCGCGACCGCATCGCCACCTATCAACGCCACATTCTGCACCGCGATCCGCCGCCGCTGGTCGATGGCGGGCGCAAGCTGGGCGTGCGCTATACCCCCATCGATCGGGTGGGCGTGTACGTGCCCGGCGGGCGCGCGCTCTATCCGTCGTCGGTCTTGATGACGGTGGTGCCAGCACAGGTGGCCGGTGTGAAGGAGTTGGTGATCGCAACGCCTGCCACCGGTGGCCGCATCGATGATCTGGCGCTGGCGCTGGCCCACGAGCTGGGCGTGCGCGAGGTGGTGCAGCTGGGTGGCGCGGTGGCTGTCGCCGCGCTGGCCTATGGCACCGAGAGCATCGCGCGGGTGCAGAAGATCGTGGGACCGGGCAATGCCTTCGTGGCCGAGGCCAAGCGCCAGCTCTTCGGTCAGGTCGGCATCGACTCCATCGCCGGGCCCAGTGAAGTCGTGGTGGTCGCTGACGACAGCGCCAACCCGCGCTGGGTGGCGGCCGATCTGCTGGCCCAGGCCGAGCACGATCCGGGCGCGGCGATTTTACTGACGCCCTCGGCAGCGCTGGCGACGGCGGTGGTCGAAGCGGCAGAGGAACAACTTGGGCAGCTCGGGCGCTCCGAGATGACGCGCGTTTCGCTCGAACGCTATGGCGCTGCGGTGGTGGTCGCCGATCTGGCCGCGGCCTGCGACTTGGCCAGCGAGATGGCGGCCGAGCACCTGCAGATCGTCACCGGCGACGATGCCGGCTGCCTCGAGCGCATCCGCCACGCAGGCGCCATCTTCGTCGGTGCCCACAGCCCGGTGCCCGTCGGCGACTACTACGCCGGGCCTTCCCACGTGCTGCCCACCGGGGGCACCGCCCATTTCTTCGGGCCGCTGAGCGCCAATGACTTTCTCAAGGCCAGCAGCCTGATCGAGTACGACGCCGCTGCGCTGGCGGCCGACGCCGCCGACGTGCGCGACTTCGCCACGCGCGAAGGCCTGACCGCCCACGCAGCGTCGGTGGCGGTGCGGACCGAGGGCTAGATGTGCTCGGCGGGAGTCATGATCCGCTCTCGGGACCGCTACGGCGCCAGCTGCGGCGTCCGGTCCCCTTGAAATACACGGAGTATTCCGGCGGAGGCC
>JAOUOP010000129.1 GCA_029880325.1 Myxococcales bacterium
GGGACCGGCCTGCGGCGACGCCGCCGACGCCGACGCCGGCCTGTAATCGAGACGCCATCGGCAGCTCTGCTCGCGCGGGCGGCGCAGGTGGCCAGGTGCCCCGCGCCCCCGCAGCGAACCAGCGCCGTCTGCCTCCGAGCCGTAGAGACGTCGCAGGCTCGGGTCCCAAAGCCCCCACTTCCGGTCTTTCACCCGGCGTGGCAGACTCCCGCCATGCGTACTCGACTGCTAAGCGGTGCGCTCGGGGGAATCCTTTTTTCCTACGGATGCCTCGGGTGCTCGGACTCGCGTGACCCCGATGCTATCGAAGCCATGGAGCCCGACGCCGGAATGGCAAGCGGCGAGGCCCAAGTTCAGCCCGAGCCCGCCGCCGGCATGGCCGGCGGCGAGGTCCAGCAACAGCCCGCGCCGCTCGAGCTCGAAGTCAGGCTCGAAGGCGCGGCCTCCAAAGGCCCCTTCGTGGTCGGAACCAGCATCGATGTTTCGCCCCTGGACGACATGCTCGTGCCCACCGGCGAGGTCTTCAATACCGAGACCATCAATGACCTGGGCGAGTTCGAGATCGAATTCAAGGTCTCGGGCCCGGTAAAGCTCGAAGCGACCGGCTACTACTACAACGAGATCACCGGCTCCCTGTCCACCGGTCCACTCACCTTGCGCGCGCTCCACATCCCGGACGCGCCAGGGCTGCAGCGCGTCTACATCAACACGGTCACGCATCTGACCGCCGAGCGCATCGAAGTCCTGGTGGAACTCGGCCTCGATTTCGACGACGCCGTGGGGCAAGCCGAAGAGGAGCTGCGCCGGGCCTTCGGATTCGACACCCTCGCCCTCGACGAATCGGTGCAGGGCACGGAGCTGAACCTGCTCGGCGGCGACACCCCGGAAAACGCCTATCTTTTCGCGCTGAGTTCTACGCTGGCTCAAGCCGCCTTCAACCGCGACCCGAGCGCTGCAGACGCCGAGCTGCAGCGCTTACTGAATTGGGTCGCGCTCGACTTGGCCGATGACGGCGCGCTGTCGGACGCGTTGCGCCTGGAGCTTTCAGAAGCGCAGCACAACCTGGATAGCGCTACCGTCCGGGCCGACTTCGACCAGTACCTGGCCTCGACCGATCAGGCGAGCAATGGCTCGCCCGCCCTGGACGAGGTGCTCGACCGGGATCTCGACGGCAAGGCCGACGCTGCCGACAACTGCCCAGGGGTGGACAATCCGGATCAGGCCGACGGCGATGGCGACGGCCAGGGGGACGCCTGCGATCCCTGTCCGGACGAAGCCAACGTGCCTTCGGTATGCGGCGACGGGCTTGTGTGCTCGGCCACCGAGCAGTGCGACGACGGCGATACCGAGGCCTGCGGCGGCTGCAACGAGAGCTGCTCCGGCCCGAGCACGGTGGTGACGGACTGCAAGGGCGTCTGCGGCGGCAGCGCCACGCTCGACTGCGCCGGCGTTTGTGACGGCACGAAGAGAGTCGATTGCAAGGGCGTCTGCGGCGGCAGCGCCACGCTCGACTGCGCCGGCGTTTGTGACGGCACGATGGAAGCCGACTGCAAGGGCGTCTGCGGCGGTAGCGCCATGCCCGACTGCGCCGGCACCTGCGACGGCACCGCGACCATGGACTGTGAGGGCGTCTGCGGCGGCGGGTCCCTCGACTGCCTGACGGCTGTCAACGCATGTGATGCCCCCGGCGCCTTCGACCCGCTGGTCGCGACCGCGGAAGAGACCTGCTACGAGTTTTTGCTTCACGGCCTGAGCGCGGCGGACGACACCACCAAGTTCAGCGTCGCTCCTGGCGAGGCATACCACGAACTCATCTACGACCTGCCCTGGGAGGCGGGCGCGATGGCCTCGCGTTGGGGCATGGACCCGGACAACCTCGAGGTGCTGCGTTCGTGGTGGGCCTATGGCTACACCACGTCACAACCTCACGGCACCGTCAACATCGACGTCACCGGCACCACCCTGTTCGCCAACGCGAACCTGCTCGCCAGCTGGTCGGCCGGCGACTGCACCATGGTGATGCCTGATGACGTCGGCCTGAAACTCCCCGACAGCAACATGATCATGGTGCAGTGGCACATGTACAACACCACGGGTGTTTCGCAGGCCGATGGCAGCAAGGTCCAGGTCTGCACGCTACCGCCCGGCTCGCGTCCGAACCTGGCCGGCATGACGATGCTGGGCACGGAGAATCTCAACATCAAGGACTCGAGCGGAGGTGGAGCCGGCGAACAGGTGTTCTTCGGCGATTGCATCAACGATTCCGGCAGCCCCATCACCGTCGTGAATCTGCGCCCCCACATGCACAAGCTCGGCACCAACCTGCGCATCGATCTCAAAGCCAGCGGCTCCGGTAGCGCAACGACGGTATTTGACCAGGCCTTCGACTTCGATAGCCAGCAGCACTACCTCATCGACCTCCCGCTTCAGCCCGGCGACACCATCCGCACCAGCTGCACCTTCATCAACGACACGGGAGCCGACGTCGTTTTCGGCCAGTCGGTCGATCAGGAGCAATGCTACCTCTACGCGAGTTCCTACCCGGCCGGAGCCCTCGAAAACGGTGTGCTCAGCCTGATCGGCGCCACCAATACCTGCTGGCAGTTCGGACAGTAGTCGCCTGAGCGTCTCTGCAGCAGATCGAGCATGGCGATTCGAGGACACGCTGTCGTGGAGAGTGGTTGCGCTGCAGCAGTCGCTCGTTCGTGAGTCATCGGGGTGCGGTGTCGCGGCCTGGATACCCAAATCATTGCGGTTGCAGGTCCGCAGCGCTAACATCGGCCCGCAATTGCACCACGTTGTTGGAGGAGGGTCATCGAGATGGGAATCGTAGGAAAGAAGGCAACGCGCAAGAAGGCGACGCGCAAAAAGGTCAGCGCGCGCACGGCGAAACAGGCCGTGGTTGAGGCGCCTGCCGCCCTGAGGGCCGGCGAGCGCTGAGGTCTTCACGGAAAGCGCGATCATGATCACCCTCAGCGCCGCGGATCGTCGCAAGGCAAAGGCGTGTCTGGCAAAGAACGGAAAAATCACCTTTGCGGTGAAAAAGCACAGCACGACGCGGCTTCCGGCTCTGTTGGACAACGGCAAGCTGATCGACTGAGCCATCGCTTCGTGTCGCAGGCGTTTTGCAGCTCGTCCGGGCCAGCGATCGGCCTGGCCTACGCCGGCTACGTGCCGTCCCTGGTGGAGGAGCATCCCCAGAGCGTCGACCACGGAGAGATCCCGTTCGAGCTGCTGCAGCACGATCCCGGCGTCTTGGCGATCGGCGAGCGCAAGCCGATCGTGCTGCACTGTGCGAGCCTGTCACTCGCTGGGACGGTTCCGTGTTCCGAGGCGGTAGTCGAACAGATCGCCGGCGCTATCGAGCGCACAGCGACCCCGTGGCTGGGCGAGCACCTTGCCTACGTGACCGCCCAGGCTGCGCCCTCTACCCCAGCCGGAGGCATTCCCGTCCACGAGGTTGGCTACACTGTTGCCCCGCCGATGAACGAACGGACCCTGGAGCGAACCGCGCTGGCGGCCGAGCGCTACCAGAATCGACTGGGCGTGCCTCTGCTCGTTGAGAACTCCCCACTGTACTATCACTCGCCCTCCAGCACGCTGTCGCAGGTGGAGTTCATGGCCCGTCTATGCGACCTGGCCCCTGTTGGACCGTAGGTATCTTTAGGCATCCCCAGTTTCAGCCATATCGGCACCGCATGCCACGCTGCCTACACCGCTTAGGCCCCAAACCCCACGATTCCGCCGCCCTACAGCACGGCGGGTGCCCACGTTTCGGATTGGCATGGGCGGCGCGGTGGGTCGCGATCGCTCCTGGGGCGCCGGGACCGGCCTGCGGCGACGCCGCCGACGCCGACGCCGGCCTGTAATCGAGACGCCATCGGCAGCTCTGCTCGCGCGGGCGGCGCAGGTGGCCAGGTGCCCCGCGCCCCCGCAGCGAACCAGCGCCGGGGCGTTTGCTCAGGAGTTGGAGGGCCGCTCTCGGTGGGGGGGCAGCGAGCATCACGGGTGCGAACACGGTGTCGCAGGCGATACCGAGCGGCCGCTGCGGCTTGAGCGGCGACAGCCGCTCTGCGACAATTCGCGGACGCCGTTTCGAGATGCCAAAGGGGGCGCCGTGTCCTTGCTCGACGACAAAATCGACCTGTTCTTGACGCAAGCGGCGCTGGCAGACCGCAAGGCCAACTACCTGCCGATGCTGGCCGCCTTCTTCGGCGAGCCCGGTAGCGAGGCGCCGCACGTGATCTACAAGCGCTCGGTGCTCTACTTCTTCCACGGGGCGAAGTTGATGCAGACCCACCCCATCGTCGCCGCCCGCTCGACCGACGCCACCGTCTACACCTTCGACGGTGAGCGCATCGGTCGCATCCAGCCAGCCTACTACCTGGGCACTGCCACGGCGGGCGGAAAGGGCGCCGGCTCGGCGGGCGCTGCTTCCGGGAGCGCGAGCAGCAGCTTCTTGCTCTTCGACGACGGGGGCAGCAGCAACAACAATAACAATAACAACGGGAACAACAACAACGGTTAGCCATGTGGTTCGTCGCGCTCGTGGTCACCATTGGTGCGTTCTTTTTGATCAGCCGCTCGCTGCGCAAGCTGGGGCGGCTCCGGCGCACCAATGCCACGATGCTCGAGACCCCGGAGCTGTCCGCGCAGAGCCCCGTCGGCTCCATGGTGAAGACGGCGGGTCGCATCACCCATCCGGCCACCACCACGCCCTACGGAAAGAGGTCGGCGAGCTACTGGGATGCCGAGGTGTGCGCTGTCTTCCAGACCAAGAAGAAGAAGCCGGCCAAGGGCATCGAGACCCATCGCGTGCTGCTCGATCGGATGTCGTCGGAGGATCTGCCCTTGATCATCACCTCGACCGCTGGCGACGCCGTGCACCTGTGCTTCCAGGGGCCTCGCGCGACGATGAAGCACTTGAACACCAACCAGGACGATCACGCCTCGCTGCCCGAGGCGCTGCGAGACAAGGCCAAGCCGAAGTACGAGAGCTACAGCCTGCGCGAGCGCTACTACCCGCCGGGCGAAAAAGTCACGGTGCTGGGCAAGCTCGCCGACAGAAACGCCGGCTGCATGACGCTCACCGACCCCGACGACGCGGCGGTGGGCGCTCTGGTGACGCCGGTCGCGCTGGACGTGCTGGTCGCGCGCAATGCGCGGGCCATGGTCCACGCGCGTATTCTGATCGGGGTCTACGTGGCCGCCGCCGTCGCTTTCTGGATGATCTATGGCGTCGCCGGTTGAAGCGCGCGCCCGGCTTCCGCTGCTCGAGCCCCATCAGCACGCCCAGGAGCCACGGCCGCAGCGCGACCCGCTGAAGTTCATCCACCTGCTCTACGCACCGACGAATTTCTGCAACATGGGGTGCACCTATTGCTACCTCGGTCGCGGCACCGACGAGCCCACGGGCAAGGACGCGCCGCTTTTGACTCTGGCCTCGACCGTCGATCGACTGCTCGCGGAGGGCATCGTGCCCTTCAACATCTCGCTGCACGGGGGCGAACCCACCGCCATCCCGGCGGCGCATCTCGAAGCACTGCTCGACTACATCGGACGCTACTACGCCGAGCAGGGGCCGCGCATCGCCGCCGCGGGGCTGCCGCGCAATCCCATCCACATCAAGACCAACCTCTACAACTTCCATCGCCTGCACTCGCTCTTCGAACGCCATCGGGTCTCGGTCAGCGCCAGCGTCGATCTGCCCCTCTCGCTGCACGCAAAGTACCGCCTCGACAAGGCGGGGCGCTCGACGCTGCCCCGCATCGAAAAGAACCTGCGCTTGCTCGCGAGCTACCCCCATCACAAGAAGATCTCCTGCGTCGTTACGCGCGCCCACCTGACGCAGCTCGACGCCTTCGTCGACGACATCCGACACATCCACCACGAGATCGGCCTCGACATGACGCGCTTCAACGTCATGTTCGCCTTCGACAGCGAAAAGAGCAGCGAGAAGTTCGGCACTTCGGTTTCCGGCATGGAGATGCTCACGCCCGACGAGCAGCTGCGCTTCTACCGCCACGTGCGCGACGCCTTTGTCGGCGGAGAACTCGACAAGGGGCTCCGCACCCACTGGTTCAAGGAGTTCACGCCCGACTTCTGCTGCTCGGCGGTCAACTGCGGCGAAAAGTTCTTCCTCTTGCAGCACAATGGCGATGTTTATTCCTGCCCCCGCGGCCAATCGTCGCGGCGCTTTCACTACGGCAACGTCTTCGAGCAGCCCGTGGCGGACGTCTTCGAGGCCGGCTGGAAGATGATCGAGGCGCTCGAAAACGAGCTCGAGCTGCACGACGACTGCGTGCGCTGCGAGTACCTGCCCTACTGCAACGGCGGCTGCACCTTCGTGCGTCACGGGGCCAGGACCGGCAAGAGCTACACCTGTGAGCTTCAGAAGGAGCTCTACCGCGCCGCCCCCGAGCGCTACCCGGCTTTTGCCCCGGAGCAGATACGCCTGCACGCCGCGAACCTCAGGTTTCGAAACGACATCAAGAGCTTCAGCATGGACGAGATCGAGAAGAGCAAACCCGCCTTCGTTACCTCTGAGCTGCACGAGGAGGAAAACGCGCTCTCTGCGCTGATCGCCGCCGATCCCATCCTCCAGCAGCTCTACTCTCCGACGCTCTTCCGGGTCGAAGTCGACACCGTCTCATACCCCCTCGTGAGCCCGGTCCTGAGCAACGCCAGCGACATCGCGCTCTTGCGCGATGACAGCGAGGTCGTGCTCCACGTGGACAGAGGCGTCTTCGACATCGACTGCGCGGAGCCGGTCAACAACTACCTTCAGCTGATGCTGCTGCGCAACACCATGGTCCGCTACGGCGACGAGAAGCGCGAAAAGCAGGAGCACTTGCTCGATTACAACATCTACAGCCGCAGCCTGGCGGCCAGCGCGCAAAATAGCGACGATGCGAGCGACGGGCACTACCGCTTCGATCTGGCGCCGCTACTGCGCCAGCACCGAAGACTCTTTGTCGAAGGCGTGCGAAACCTGCTCTACGTCACCACCCGCAGCCTGCGCGACTACCACTACAAGAAGCAGCAGAAGAACGCCTTCTACCACATCCAGGCCATCAACTTGCCGTTTCCCCACCTGGAGTTCTACTGGAAGCACGACGCGGTGCACGGGGATTGCTGAGCCGCGTCGAGTTCTTTGGTCGCCGGACCGTAGGAATCTTTAGCCATCCCCAGTTTCAGCCATATCGGCACCGCATGCCACGCTGCCTACACCGCTGAGGCCCCAACCCCCCACGATCCCGCCGCCCTACAGCACGGCGGCTCGATGACCTCAGGGTCCGGCGTCGAGCCCCGGGGCGCCGCCGCCAAGGCCCGCGTCCAGTTCCGCCAGGGGAGCACAGGCGCCCTGCACGCAGCTTTGGCCCTGGCCACACTCGGCGTCGCCCGTGCACTCGGGCGCGCACAGCCCGGGCACGCTCGGCGCAGCGCCGCAGGCCGCGCGCACCAGAACGCTGTCGTCGGCTTGGCAACGGGCTCCAGCACCGCAGTTTTCACTCGCGCTGCAGGACAGGCTGCACAGGCCGCAGACGCAGTCGCTGTCGACGCACTCACCGTCGGAGTCGCACAGCGTCAGCCAATTGGTTTCGCGGCTGGGAAGGGGGTCGTTGCTCTTGGCACACGCGGCCAAAAGGCAGCAGAGGCCACTCAAGAGCAGGAGCCGACCGAGGTTCCTTTTGGCGGCTTCAATCATCGTCGCTCTGCCCTTCCCGCTGGGTGCTCTGCCCGACGTAGGCCGTGACCCGGATGGCCGGGGCACCGCCCGCGTCGTGGCTGCGATTGTAATCGTCGACGCGCTGCCGCAGGTCCACTGCGGTGGTCCGAAGTCGCGACAAGAGGCCCAGCACCTCAGCCTGCAGCGGGTGGCCCTGCCACAGGTCGAAGGCGTAGGTGCTGCCTCCGAGTGTATCGTCGGGCTCGGCGTGGGTCAGACCGCGCTGCAGCTTGGCGCAGATGGCGGTGACCATGGCCTGGTAGTGGTCGAAGAGGGCCGCCTCCCAGCCGTCCGGGTCGCTCCAACCGATGGTGAACTCGCGACACGCGTAGCGCGCCGCTTCACCGTGGCCCTGGACCTCGACGCGCGCGTCCTGGGACAGCTGGGCCAGCGCGGCGTCAAGGGCCGTCGCGTCCACCGGCACCCGCGCGAGCAGCTGCGCGCGGTCGAGGGGCCCGTGTTCGTTGATGGCAACCAGCAGCAGCTTGACCAGCGCCGCCTGCGGGTCGCGGCCTTCGGTGGCGAGATCGTCGGCGCTGGCGGCCCGGTAGACGCTGGCGTCGCCGACCCCGGCGCGGAAAACCAGGCCGCTGTCGACCAGGTCCTTGAGCACGCTGCGCACGACCTGTTGATCGTCGAGCCTGAAGCGCAGCTGGATCTTGCCGCGCGTGAGCGGGCCGTGGCTCTCGATGTGGGACAAAACCGCTTCCCACAGCGACTGCCCCTTGAAGGTCAGGCTCTCGGACAGACGCGCCACCTTGTCGTGGTAGGTGCGCAGGGCCAGGCCGAACATGTCGGCGATGACCTTGTTGCCCACGCCCTGCTGCTTGAGTTCGCGTACCAGGTCGAGGAAGACCTGGTTGGCCACGTGCGCCAGCGAGGCGCGGTGGCCTGCGGAGGTGGCCAGGGCGGCGATCAGGATGGTCGTCTGGCGGACCACCGAGTCGATCAGGTAGCTCATGGACCCGAAAGCCGTTGTAGACCGGCCCTGAGCCCCTGACCAGTGCGACAATCCGCACCGCCTACGGCAGTTCGGGCGCGCCCAGGGCCGCCACCGCCCGCGCGACGTTGTCGGCGAGGACGGCAGGGGCCAGTGCCGCGTGCTCGCCGTTGCTCAACAGGCCCGCGCTGATCACCGGCTCGAAACCGGCCTCCCGGATGCGGCGGGCGTGCTCCGGGTCGGACTCGAGGGCCTTGGGCACGCGCAGGTAGTGAATGCTCGGGACTTCGATGCCATCGACCTCATCGATGTCGGCCATGAAGTAGAGGCTTGGGATCTCGGGGGCCTGCGCGTGGATTTGCTCGAGGAGCGGCAGCTTCTTGGCTGCGAAAACCGTGCGCCCCTCGGCGCCGTGCCGCCGCAGCTGCTCGACCAAGGCCGGGACCACCCGGGCTTCCTTGATGTCGAGCACATAGAGCACGGGGCTTGTGGCGAAGAAGCTGAAGACCTGCTCGAGAGTCGGAATCCGCGTGCCGGCAAAGCGCCGATCGAACCAAGAACCG
>JAOUOP010000079.1 GCA_029880325.1 Myxococcales bacterium
CGTTACCGCCGTGGGTCTCGCTCATCACCTTCGTGATCGCCGCCGTCAGCGTCGTCTTGCCATGGTCGATGTGACCGATGGTGCCGATGTTCACGTGGGGCTTGGTCCTGACGAACTTTTCCTTCGCCATCGCTCGTTTCCTTCCGCTCTTCTTGCCGCTCTTCTTGCCGCTCTAAGTTGGACTCGAATCCGCTGTTGATCCGCTTCAGCGCGGCGTCACCAGGCTAAGACGCGAGTTTTCAGGGTGCGACTACGGTTCGTGGTCTTCTTGGAGCCCAGGATGAGGCTTGAACTCACGACCTCCTCCTTACCAAGGAGGTGCTCTACCACTGAGCTACCTGGGCAAATCGTTGTCATGGGCACTTCGAAGTCGGTGAGTCCGTCCTGGTTTGGGCTGGCTTGGGCGCCTCACCTGGAGCGGGAGACCGGGCTCGAACCGGCGACATTCAGCTTGGAAGGCTGACGCTCTACCAACTGAGCTACTCCCGCATTGGGTCTATCGAATCGTCGTCTCTCGCTTCGCTCTTTCCTGTCACATCCTGCGCGGCGCCGAAACGCCGGTGGAGGGTAGTGGATTTGAACCACTGTAGGCATACGCCGGCAGATTTACAGTCTGCTCCCTTTGACCACTCGGGCAACCCTCCGATATTATTACGTTTTTCCTCCGAGCTGGCGAAGGGACTCGAACCCATAGCCGCCTGTTTACAAAACAGGTGCTCTACCGATTGAGCTACGCCAGCAACTGTTCTCGCACGCCTCTCCCGTTCGACCCATCCTCATTCTTCGGCTACCGCATTCCGGACGGACCTCGACACTGGGCGGCCGCGCAAGAGGGCGGTACTTGTACGCCCCCGTCCGAGACCTGTCAAGGATAACTTGGCACGACTTATGAAGGGTCGACTGGGCGGCGTGAAATGCCCGGGAATTCCGGCAAGAAACGGGGAAATTTAGCCAGAGAAATCCCGGTCGCGGTCGCGGCCAGGCCGCAGCTCACGCGCGGCCTGGGGAACGGCCTCCGCCGACGGCGGCGCGGTACCGGGATCGGTGGCCTCGGGGCCCGGTAGCCCGCCCGGTCCCGCCGGCTGCTGTAGTAGCAGAGCCCGCACCCGTTCCAGATCGCTACGGGTCTTGTCGGCCCAGCTGCCCTGCAATCCCGTGCGCTCGATGAACATCAGCGTCAGCTCCCAGTAGCGGATCGCGTGGCGCACCAGGGGCTTGACCAGCTTGGCCAGCTCCTCGCGGTAGACCGAATGGCCCTCGGGCGGTAGGTGAGCGGGAATCGGAGCGCTCATGATGGCGCTCCACAGCTCATCGTACATGTACCCAATGCGATACCCTGATGCCGCGGCCCAGTGGTAGTTGTCGAGATTGTTGAGCTGGACCGTCTTGAAGTATTCGCGCTGGGCCTCGAGGAGCAGCTCAGCGCGGCGGATCAGCACCTTCTTCTGGGGCTCGAGGCCCTCCGGGAAGGCCATGGCCTCGGCGCGCAGGCGGTAGCTCTCGGCCAGCACGTAGTTGGATGCGGCGGCGAAAAAGTCATCCTTGATGGGGGCTTCCGGGGGCCGCGTGCGGTAATAGCTGAGCGAGCTACGGGCGTGGCGCTCGGCCTGCTCGAGCTCGCCCAGGCCCAGGAGGCCCTGGCCCTTGCGCGCCATGGCCTCGAGGCGCTCGTCGGCGGAGAGATCCTCGCGCAGCAGCAGCTTTTCGGCCAGCTCGATCACCTCGGTCCAGCGTTCGAGCTGGACCAGGACCTCGGTCAGCTGAAAGGCGGCGTCCTTGTGGTCGTCGTCGGCTTCGGGGGCTTGGGGGCGCGAAAGCAGCTGCTGGTAGCGGGCGGCCGACTCGGCGAAGTCACCCAGGGCCTGCAGGCAAAGCCCGGCGTTGTAGAGGGCGGCGCTGGTGTAGCGGCCCTCGGGAAACTCGCGCACCAGGCGGTCGTAAAGCACGACCGCTTCCCGGCACTTCTTTTCGTTGAGCAGGGCAGTGGCGTCCTTGAAGAGGTCGGAGGCGTCGTAGACACCGCCCCGGTAGGCGTCCCCCTCGCCGCCGGCGGTGATGCGCAGCTCGTCCATGGCCACCACGTCCCGCTCGGAGCCGCGCGCCGCGTCGGGATGCTGTACGGCCGCGCCACAGGCGCTCGCCAGCAGCCCGCATAGCAGGGCAAGGGCCCACGGACAGCCACCCGGCAGCCCCCGGGTTTCACAGCTGGATTCGATTCTTTTCATCACGCTGGATTCAGACAGCGGCGAATCCAGCGGGTTCCCGCCCGCGGGCGTCGAAGTTGGCAGTTTCTTGGTCATCTATCCCACATCAACCTACGATGTCGCATATGTCACCACTTCAAATCGAATCCGAGGCCGCTCACAACCGGCGCCGCTCGCAGCGCCAGAACGTCGGCTTCTACTTGAATCAGATTATCGACGACGCCCCGCTGCGCTCCTTTACCACCGATCTTAGCGCGATCGGCCTCTACATGGAGCGGCCGGCCGGGCCCCTGGACCGCCGCTCGCACACGATTCAGCTGGAGATCCCCTTGCCCGGCGCGGGCGAGACCCTGTGGGCCCGCGGCGAGGTGGTCTACGACCGCTTCGACGCGCTCTTTCACGGCACCGCCGTGCGCTTCACGGCGATGGCACGGCGCCATCAGCGGATGCTGCGGGACTGGCTGCACCAGACCCGGCGCAGCACGCGCTTCGCCCTGCACAATCCCTTCCGCGCCGAGATCGTAATCCACCGACCCACGGCCTGAGCCGCCCGCCGCCGCGCAGCCCCGGCCGATCCGGGCTATGGTCGCGCCCATGCGGCGACCTGAGCCACGCTCGGCCTGGATGCTGGCGGCCCGGCGCGGGGCATTGCTGCTGCTGTGGTCGTGTCTCGGCTGCGGGGGCCACGGCGGCGCGGCCACGGGGGCTCGGGCTGGCGGCCAGGTGCCCGCAGGCGCCATCGTGCTGCGCCGTAACGCGGGGCCCGATCTGGCCATCCTGCGGCGCAACAGCCTTGGGCCCGAAGTGCCGACGCTGCGGCTGTCGCTGTTCGTGCGCGCCGGCTCGCGGGCGGCGCGGCCGGTGGAACTCGCCGCCCTGGCCGCCGAAGTGGCCGCGCGCGCAGCCGGGCCGGGCGCCCGCACGCGGCTGACGCCCACGGGCCTCGAACTCGAGCTGCGCTGTCCGCAGCCACAGCTCTCGGCTTGCCTCAAGCGCCTGGCGCGAGCGCTTTCCCTCAGACAGGTCTCGGCCACCCAGCTGAGCCAGGCGCGCCGGGCCCTCGAGGACCGCCGCCGCCGCGCCGCCTCCGCCGACCCCCAGCGCACCGCCGACCACCTGGCCTTTCGCGCGCTGCTCGGCGACGACGCCGCCCGCGGCCTCGATCCGCTGGCGCGCCCCACCGACGCCGATGCCGCCAGCGCGGCCCAGCTGGAGGATTTTCTCGCCCGCCACTTCGACCCGCGCCGCGCACTGCTGGTCGCCGCCGGCGCAATCGATGGGGACGAGCTCGAGAGCGCGGTGACCCGCGCCTTCGCCGGCCTGCCGGCCGCCCGTGGCGGGGCGCCAGAGCCCGAGGCCGCCGACCTCGAGGACCGCGTGCGGGTGGAGGTGGGGGATGGGCCCGCTGTCAGCCTGGCGCTGGCGGCGCCCGACCTGGCGACCGCCGACGCCCTGGCCCGGGCCCTCGGACGTCAGCTGCAGACGCGTCTCGGAGCGCAGGTCACGAGCACCCACGTCTTCAGTCTGGGCGCCGGCGGGCTGGCCCTGCTGCGCGTGCGCGGCGATGGGCCGCAGCCGCTGGTGGCCAGCGCCGCACAGCTGCTGTCCACGCTACGGTCGGAGGGCGCGGCACCGGCGCGGGACGCCAACGCCGGTGCCGCCGATGTGGCCTCCGCGGTGCGGCTCGTGGGCCAAAGCTGGCTTTCGCGCGGGCGTGACCGGGACGCCGACGCCGAACCGCTGCAACCGCGGCTGGGCGTGGGCGTGGTCGTCGCCGGCGGCCGTGCCGATCGCCCCCGACTCGACGATCCGGACGCCGAGCGGCGCGATGACTGGCAAGGGCGCCTGGAGGCAGCCCTCGCCGAGGGGCTCGGTCGCGCGCAACCGGAGCTTCAGGGCGAGCAGGACGGGGCACATGCCCACGTGAGCCTCGAAAACGGCGCGCGCATCGAGGTCCTGCGCGACAGCGGTCCCCAGCTGGGCCTGGCCATCCGCTTCGCCGGTGGCGCCGGGCAAGAACCGCGGGCACTGCACGGACGCAGCGCGCTGCTGGCCACGCTCTCGGCCCTGGCCTGCGCCGGCCACGGTCCGCAGGCGCTGGGCATCGAACTCGAACGCATCGGCGCACGCCTGGAGCCCCGGGTGGATGCCGAGGGCTGGGGCCTGGATTTCAGCGCACCGCTCGCCCAGCGCCGGCAGCTTCTGTCGCTGGCCCTGGACTGCGCCCTGCGGCCCTCGCTTTCGCCCCGGCACATCGCCCGCGCCCGCCTGCGGCTTTTGTCCAAGCTCGGTGCCCGCGGCGGCGCCCTCGGAGAACAGGCGCGCGCCGCGGCCCATTTGTGGCCCCAGGCGCCGGGTCGAATGGCAGCCTGGGGCACGCCCGACGCGGTCGCCGCGCTGCCGGCTTCGAGCCTGCGGCGCGCCCTCGGACAACAACAGCACGGGGCCGCGTTGGTGATCGCAGCGACGGCAGCCGTGCCCGCCGACCAGCTCGCAGCGGAAATCGCCCGCCGCGTCTCGCAACTGCCGCCCTCGCCCGGTACCGATGCCACCTTCGCGGAGCGCCGACCGGCGACGCGAGCAAAGGAAAAGGCCGACGCGGGCACGGCGATGCGGGCCGCCCCGCTGCAGCCCACCGCCGCACTGCTGCACTGGCAGGCGGTCGCCCGGCCCGGAGGCGAAGCCGGCGCCCAGGCTTTCGCGGCCCTGATAGGTGCGGGTCTGCAGCGGCTCGAGGGACTGACGGTGCGCTGGCACGGCGGCGGCATCGAGGGCGACAGGGCCTGGGCCGCCCTCAGCGTCCACGCGCCGAGCGAGCGGCTGTTACAGCTGGCCGAAGCGGCCGCGCCCAGCGCCGGCGCCCTCGACAAGAAGGCGCTGCGGGCCGCCACCGAGCGCGCCCATGCCCGCCACCTCGAACGGCAAGTGCGACGACTCGATGACAGCGCGGCCCGCGCCGCCCTGCTGGCCTCCCGCCTGCTCGGCAGCGGTGAGCCCGGGCCGTCCTCGCTGCCCGCGGCCTACCAGGTCGCGCTGGCGCTCGCGGCGAGCCAGGGCCAGCTGCAGCTGCTGCATTGATCGGGCGCAGGCCCGCGATCGCCAAGCGACCCGCGCGCGCCTTGACAGCGAGCGCACATGTTCCTAATTCGCGTCACCGCCCTGAGGCGCTCGCTGCCCAGGGACGTGCTCGCCCCTCTTGCTCCCTT
Organism: Myxococcales bacterium; assembly: GCA_029880325.1. Taxonomy (GTDB): domain Bacteria; phylum Myxococcota_A; class Polyangia; order Polyangiales; family JAFGIB01; genus JAOUOP01. The sequence goes on from JAOUOP010000079.1 coordinate 5,411, forward strand.
GGAGGCCCCGTGAAAATCCTGGTACCAGTCAAGCGCGTCTGCGACCCCGACAACGCGAATAAGGTGAAAATCTCCGACGGCGGAGCCGCGGTCAGCTCGGAGGGCCTCGAATGGAAGCCCAATCCCTTCGACGAATACGCCGTCGAAGCGGCCCTGCGCTTGAATGAAAAGGCCCCGAAGAACGAGAAGCTCGGTGAGACCGTGGTCGTCTCCTTCGGTCCGGCCGACGTCGCCCAGACCATGCGCCAGACCCTGGCCATGGGCGCCGACCGTGGCATCCTGGTGCAGGCCGACGACGCCCAGCTCGACTCGGCCGTGCTGGCCCGGGCGCTCAAGGCCCTGGTCGACAAGGAGAGCCCGGATCTGGTGCTGATGGGCAAGCAGACCGTCGATGGCGACAGCAACGCCGTCGGTCAGATGCTCGCCGAGATGCTCGGCTGGCCCATGGCCACCTTCGCCATGAATATGTCCACCGACGACGGCGGCAAGACCCTGACCGTGGGTCGCGAGGTCGACACCGGCGTGCTGACCCTGAAGGTGACGCTGCCGGCCGTGGTCACCGTGGACCTGCGCATCGTGGCCCCCGAGTCGGTCAAGAACGGCGCCTCCCCCGCCGACCACAAGTACAACGACGGCGCCCGCTACGCCTCGCTCAAGGGCATCATGCAGGCCAAGAAGAAGAAGATCGAGCAGCTGACGCTGGGCGATCTGGGCACCGACACCACGCTGTCGACGAGCTACCCGAAGTTCGAGCTGCCTCCGGCACGCAGCGGCAGCTGCGAGTTTGTCGAGAGCGTCGACGAGCTGGTGAACAAGCTACATAACGTGGCCAAGGTCATCTGAACTGCAACCTGACAACGAGAGACACCGACCTAACTGAACGCCAAGATCGGGCGCCAAGATCGGGCGCAAGGAGATTCGAAATGACCGACGTACTTGTGGTTGCAGAGCTGATGGACGGAACGCTTCGGCGCAACACGCTGGCGGCGGTGACGCTTGCCAAGCAGGTCGCCGAGGGAACCGGCGGCGCCTTTGACATCCTCGCCATCGGCGAGGGCAGCAAGGCCGCCGCCGACGAAGCCGCCAAGTATGGCGCACGCAAGGTGTTGGCCGCCGAGATCGCCGGCGGCTACTTCGCCGAGGCCTACGCGCCGACGGTGGCCGACATTTCCAAGGCCGGCGGCTACGGTGTGATCACCGCAACCGCCAGCACCTACGGCAAGGACCTGATGCCGCGCGTGGCCGCGCGCATCGGCGCCGCCAACATCAGCGACATCCGCGGCGTCAGCGTCGAGGGTGGCACGCCGAACTATGTCCGGCCCATGTATGCCGGCAACGTCTTCGGCACCGTCACCTCCAACGCCGCGGTGACCGTGGTGACCGCGCGCCAGTCGGAGTTCGATCCGGCCGCCGAAGCCGGCAGCGCGAGCCCCGTCGAAGAGGCCGCGGTGTCCACCGATGCCGTCGCCGGCCGCGTGGAGTTCGTCTCGCTGGAGAGCCAGAAGAGCGAGCGCCCCGATCTGGCCGAGGCCTCCATCGTCGTCTCCGGCGGCCGCGCCCTCAAGAGCGACGAGAACTTCAAGAACGTGCTCGAGCCCCTGGTCGACGCCATGGGCGCCGCCATGGGCGCCTCGCGTGCCGCGGTCGACGCCGGCTACGTGCCCGGCGACCTGCAGGTGGGCCAGACCGGCAAGGTGGTCGCGCCCAACCTCTACGTGGCCGTGGGCATCAGCGGTGCCATCCAGCACCTGGCGGGCATGAAGGGCAGCAAGTTGATCGTCGCGATCAACAAGGACAAGGAAGCGCCGATCGCCCAGGTCGCTGACTACTTCCTGGTCGCCGACCTCTTCCAGGCGGTGCCCGAGATGACCGAGAAGGTCAAAGCCGTCAAAGGCTGATAGCTGGGCTGTCCCCCGCTTCGGCGGGGGACACGCACGGCTCTTTGGGGGGCATTTGGAGGGCGACCATTTTGCCAAGCGCGGCAAAACGGCGATGATGCGCAGCGTGCGGAGCAGCTGCCGAGTTCTGGGGTGGTTGGGGGTGCTTTCGCTGTGGGGGCAGAGCGGGGCGGCGCAGGTGCCTTCGGTCGCCGGCAGCTATCGGGCCGGTGCGACCGAGATGGTCGTGGCGGTGGAGAGCTGGGGCCCCGACTGTGGCCCGCGCCCGCAGTCGAGCCGCAGCGGCGGCGGCGGCACGGTCGAGGTTTCGGTGCACGGCAACCAGCTGCACATCGACGGCGGTGAGCGAAAGGTTCGCTCGGGCGAGTGCTGGAGCATGAATCCCACCATGCGCCGGCAGGGCAGCAGCCACAGCGACAGCCGCTGGACCACCCGCTGTCGCACGCCCAAGGCCGACCCCCGCGAAGAAGAGGGCATCTATGAGCTGGAGCGCGTGGGCGATGACCAGCTCGTCTACCGCGATCGCAGCCGCTTCAACTGGAAGTTAAAGCAATCCACCTGCATCGCGACCATCACGACAACCCAGCGACTGCAACGGCTAGGTCAGAAGCACGCCGCGACCGCCAGCCAGACCGAAACCGAGACCGCGACCTGCGCCCCGGGAGCGGCCGCACGCATCTCGTTACGCCCCAACCGCGCGCGCATCAGCCCCGGTGAGCGCGTCTGCTTTCGAACCGTCGTCAAAGACGAAAAACGCTGCCCCCTGCCCGATGCCGAGGCCAGCCTACAGCTGGAGACTCCCCCCGGTGCGCGGGCGTCGCTGCAGGGCCGGTGCTTCGTGGCCAGCGCGCAGATCGCCGAGGCCGAAGGCAGCTTCGTCGTGGTCGCGCGCCACGGTCGGCTCCAGGATCAGGCGCAGGTGGAGGTCAGCGCCGGTGAGTTCGGACAGCTCGTGGCCGAGCCCGCCGCGAGCACGGCCCGCCCCTCGGCCACCCCCGCGGCGGCGGCTTCAGACGAAGCGCACGAGGCCAGCGGCCACAGTCGCCTGGGAGCGCGCGCCCTGGGTGCCGACACCGACGGCGGTCGCACGGCGCTGTGGTTGGGCCTCTTTTCGCTGCTCGGCACGGGCTTCGGTATCGGGCTGTGGATGCGCAGGGCGCGCAGGCGCGCGGTGCTCTATGGCGCGAGCGAAGAGGACGACTCCGCGACCGATGCTGCCACCGATACAAGCGAGCAAGCACTCGAAGAAGCTCCCGTCGGCATGGGGGGCGCAGGTGCCAGCCACATCTGCCCTGTTTGTCGACAGGGCTTCGACGGTCCGGCGATCTGTCCGCGCGACCAGAGCGAGACCATCGCCTACGAAGAGTTCCGGCGCGAGCGGCTCACGCAGGAAGCCGACGCCGCACACAGGCGCTGCCCGCAGTGCGAAAAGCGTTACCCGGCGACGGTGCAGTTTTGTGGCATCGACGGCAGCGAACTGGTGGACTGAACGCTCGCGCTTGTAGGCGCGACCCTGACATCACGCACACGAAGACTTGGGCGTGGAATGCCATAAGAGGGCATTGCGAGCGCAAGACGGACTCGACATCGCGGGCCTGGCTTGATGAAATAGCGTCTCGAATCCGTGGCGGATTCAGCGCTCGTCCCATGCATATCCGCACGCCCCAGCTGGAGCACGATCCCGAGTCCACGCGGGGGCAGACCGCAGCGGCTCCATCTTTCTTCAGCAAAGGACCCAAGCTCCGCCATGCCCCGGGGTCACAACAGGTGAAGACACATGGTCACGCGGTTGACGAGTGTCTTGACGCACCATCACCAAATACGCAATTTCGCTGACTCGACACGCCGCATCACGCGCAGCTTGCGCGCCCACCGAGGAAGCCGCCGAGGACCCGATACATGAAGATCGTTTGTGAAAGCTGCTCCGCCAAGTACTCGATCGCCGACGAAAAAGTCGTCGGCAAGGTGTTCAAGATCCGGTGCAAGCGCTGCAGTGAGGTGATCATCGTCCGCGGTGATGGTTCCGACGACGCCAGCGCGCCGGCTTCGATGGCTCCCTCGGCCGCCAGCTACGACAGCTCGGCGGCAGCGATCTGGCACGTGGTCATCGATGGTGAGCAGGCCGGTCCCTACACGCCGGCGCAGCTCGGCGAGATGATCAACAACCAGACGATCGACTGGGAGACCTATGCGTGGGCCGAAGGCTTCGATAACTGGGCTCCGATTCGCGATGTTCAGGACTTGGTCGACCAGATCACCAACCCTCCCGCACAACAGCCCGCCGCGCAGGCGGCCTACGCATCGGCCGGAGCTGATGCGCTGACGGCGCAGCCCTCGATGGGTGCCGATCCCTTCGCCGACGATGGCGGCGGCGCTGGAGGCATGTTCGGCGGCGGCGCCGGCAGCGATGGCCCCGACCTCTTCGGCGGCGGCGGCGCCTCCAGCCCCTTCGACTCACCCGGCGGCAGCGCGGACGCCGGAGTGGTCTCGTCTTCGCCGAGCCCACGCGTGTCGTCCGAACAGGCGATGACCGGTGCTCGCAATGAAAACTCGGTGCTGTTCTCGCTGAAGAACCTGCAGGCGTTGGCGACCGGCTCGAGCAGCGTCGCACCGAGCCCCTCGAGCGATGGCGCCCCCGGCGGCAGTGCCGGCTTCGCCAGCGGCGACGCCTCTGGGCTGATCGACATCCGCGCGCTGGCCGGTGCCACCGGCATGAGCGACGAGGGCGGCGGCGGCGGCGAGGCCAAGGACGAACTTCTCTCCATGGGCTCCCAGGCGGGCGGCTTTGGCGCCCTGGGCTCGCCGATGTTGGCGGCACCCCAGGAAGAGCCGGAGGGCAACAAGAAGACGTTGGCACTTGCCGTCGTGGCCGGCTTTGCCTTCCTGTCGATCGCCGCCGTGGGCGTGGCCTTCATCCTCAAGCCCGAGCCGGCGCCACCGGCGCCGATCGCAGCCGTAGCGCCCGCGGCAGCGGCAGCGGCAGCCGCAGCGCCCGCCCAACCAGCAGCACCCGGCGCCGAGGAGAAGAAAGACGAAGAGCTTTCGGAAGGCGCAAAGGCCGCGGCCGAAGCCGCCAAGGAAGAAGAAGACAAGGACGACAAGTCCGACTCCTCCTCCAGCCGCAAGCGCCGCCGCAGGGGCAGCGGCGACGACTCCTCGGGCAGCTCCTCGGGCAGCTCCTCGGGTGGCGGCTCCGCCGATGATAGCAAGTCCACAGCCTCGGCCCCTTCGGCTCCCGCGAAACCGTCCGGATCGCGCAGCCTCGACGACCTGCTGGGCGCGGCGCTGACCGGCGGCGGCAAGAAGTCGGGCGGCGGCTCATCGTCAGCCCCGGCGGCGAACGCAAACCTGCCCAAGCAGCCCTCCCGCTCTGAGGTGATCTCGGCCATGAACGGCGTCAAAGGCGCGGTTCAGGCCTGCGCGGGCGGCGCCTCGGGTACCGCCATGGTCAACATCACCGTCGCCGGCAGCACCGGGCGCGTGACCAGCGCCCAGGTCAGCGGGGTCACGGGAGCACCCGGCTCCTGTATCGCCAAGGCCGTGCGCAAGGCGAAGTTCCCGAAGTTCTCCCAGTCGGTCTTCAAGGTGAACTTCCCCTTCCGGCTGTAGGGGTCATTGGGCACGCACGCCCCGCATGGGGTGATGGCGCTGCCCGGCGGGCGCTTCAGGCCAGCAGCGAGCGCAGGAACTCCACCGCCGTCAGAATGCCGAAGCCCGTACCGCCCTTGGGATGAATGCCGTGGTTTTTCTCCAGGAAGGCCGGGCCGGCGATGTCGAGGTGGGCCCAGCGGCAGTCGCCCACAAACTCCTTGAGGAAGAGGGCCGCGGTGATGGTGCCGCCATAGCGGGTGCCGGTGTGCTTGAGGTCGGCAATGCGGCTCTTGAGCTGGTCGCGCAAGTCGCCGTCGAGGGGTAACTGCCAGAACTGCTCGCCGCTTCGCGCCGCGGCCTTTTCGTAGGCCCGACCCATCGCCTCGTCGTTGCAGAAGAGCCCGGCGCGGTACTTGCCCAGGGCCACCAGGCAGGCTCCGGTCAGCGTGGCGTGATCGATCAAATAGTCGGGCTTCAGCTCGCAGGCGTAGGCCAGGGCATCGGCCAGCACCAGCCGCCCCTCGGCGTCGGTGTTGATGATCTCGACGGTCTTGCCCTTTCGCGATGGAAAGACGTCGCCGGGACGGTAGGCGTCGGGCCCGTTCATGTTGTCGGTTGAGGCCACCACGCCATGGACCTCGATGGGGAGCTTGAGGCGGGCGGCGGCCAACACGATGCCGATGGTGGTGGCAGCGCCGCCCATGTCCATCTTCATGTCGAGCATGGCGTCGGCCGGCTTCAGACACAGGCCGCCGGAGTCGAAGGTCAGACCCTTGCCCACGAAGACCACCCGGGGCGCACCGCGGGTGGCAGGCTTGTGCGTCATGTGAATGAAGCGCGGCTCCTCGGAACTGCCGCGGTTGACGGCCATGAGCAGCGGCATGCCCAGCTTTTCGATGCCCTTCTTGTCGTAGACCTTGCAGCGGACGCCGGCCTGCTTGGCCTGCTCGCTGGCGATGCGGCCCAGCTCGGTGGCGGTCAAGTCGTTGGCAGGGCAGTTGATCAGGTCGCGCGCCAGATTCACGCACTCGCCCAGGGCGGTGGCGGCGCTGACGGCGCTGCGCTCGGGCCGTCCCGGCGCCTTGGACACGTGGATCACCACGCGCTTGAGGGGCGTGGCTGGAACGCGGCTGCCGGTGAGGTAGCGGGTATAACGGTAAGCGCCGAGCACCGCGCCCTGGGCCAGCAGTGACAATGTCTCGGGGTCGGCGCCGGTCGCGACCAACGAAAGCGCGGGGCGGCCCATGGCAGCGCGGGCGGCGCGGACCGCGAATAGGCGCTGGGTGGTGGCGGCCTTGGGCTCATCGCCGAGGCCCAAGAGCAGCAACTTGCGCGCTTCCAGGCGGCCGCGCCCCAGCATGGTCAGACTCTGGCCGAGCTTGCCCTTGAAGCCCTCGTCCTTGAGGTGGCTGAGCAACGAGCCCCCCATGGCCTGGTCGAGCTTTTTGACCATGGGATCGCGGGCGACGTTCTTCGAGCCCACTCCCACGGCCAGGAAGTCTGCGCCGGAGCGGATCGGGTCGTCGGCCGAAAGGGTGATTCGCATCGCTTGCCTCCACAAAAATCGAAGCGCGAGCCTGCCACGCACCGAAGTTGAACCACAAGCAAGTGACGTCCACGGCCGCGATCGACAGCCCGGTCCCAACAACGACGACGCGGCCCCAACGCACTCCCCCTAAGATTGCCGGGACGATGGCGAAAACCCGAGGGCTCCGCCGATCCGACACCTTCGCGTCCGTAAACCATTGAAATTATTGGGTTCAATTGCTGGCAAGGGGCTTGCAATAGAGGCGGACGCTGCCAGTCGCAGCCCGAACGCTCCGCCACGGAGCCGACCCCAAGGAGAAAGCACCATGCCCAGCAAGCCCACAACCCACCGCTCCACCTCGCCCCTGCTCGCCGCCATCGCCGCCCTCGGCTTGGCCCTGGCCGCTGCCGGTGGTGCCCAGGCCCAGGCGAAGTCGGCCGCCGGCGCAAGCGCCGCAATGCAAGACGACGCCACGCTGGTGGTCGACCTCAACCGCGCCGACGAGGCCGAGCTCACCCGCCTGCCCGGCATCGGCCCGAGCAAGGCCCAGGCGATCCTGAAGCTGCGCGAGCGCATCAAGCGCTTCAACAAGATCGAAGACCTGATGCGCGTCAAGGGCATCGGTCGCAAAACCTTCCGCAAGCTGCGCCCGATGCTGCGCGTCGACGGACCCAGCCCACACAAGGCCCAGGGCAAGCCCAAGAGCAAGAGCAAGTCCCAGGCCGGCGCCGCCCGCGCCAACTGACGGCCGCAACCGCTGCCGGGCGGTCGTGGAAACGCGACCGCCCGGCGCAGCCTGCGCTACCGCATCTCGACCTTCCGATGGCTGCCACGCCGGGGGCTGGCGGTGGTCATGTCCATCGGCCTCGGCCGCGCTCTGGCGATGGGCGATTCGCTGGCGCTGCTGCATGCAGTGGCCGTGCTCGCGACCTTTCACCGCTTCGGTGTAGCGGTGAAAGGTCGCGGAGGCCTGAACGCGGGCCCGGCAGCCTCAGTCCTCGCCCTGAACCCGCCGGATGTCGGCGCCCAGGCCGGCGAGCTTTTGCTCGATGTGTTCGTAGCCGCGATCGAGGTGATAGACGCGCAGAACCTCCGTGCGCCCCTCGGCGACCAGGCCGGCGATCACCAGCGATGCGCTGGCGCGCAAGTCGGTGGCCATCACGCTCGCGCCCTGCAGCCGCACCGGGCCGTGCACGATGGCGGTGCGGCCGTCGACATCGATTTGGGCGCCCATGCGGTTGAGTTCGCCCACATGCATGAAGCGATTTTCAAAAATCGTTTCGGTGACGGTGCTACGACCGTTGGCCAGACACATCAGGGCCATGAATTGGGCCTGCATGTCGGTGGGAAAGCCCGGGTGGGGCGCGGTGCTAACGTCGGTGGCCACGAAGGGCGGCTTGCCGGCGACACGGATGCCGCCGGCCTCGCGCTCGACGTGCACGCCCGCCTGGCGCAGGCGGATGGCGACCGCTTCCAGATGTTCCAGCGTCACGCCGTCCACCAGCACGTCGCCGCCGGTGGCGGCTGCGGCCACCATGAAAGTGCCGGCCTCAATACGGTCGGCGATGATCGCGTGGTCGACCGGCTGCAGCTCAGCACGCCCCTCGATCGTGATCATGGAGGTGCCGGCGCCCTCGATGCGCGCCCCCATCTTGTTGAGCACCCGCGCCAGCTCCTCGACCTCGGGCTCGCGGGCGGCGTTGAAGAGCGTGGTGCGGCCGCGCGCCAGGGTGGCGGCGCACATCAGGTTTTCGGTGCCCGTCACGGTGACCATGTCGAAGTGCACCTCGGCGCCGCGCAAACGGCCGCCGGGTACGCGCGCTTCGACGTAGCCATGCTCGAGCGCGATCTCGGCGCCCATGGCGCGCAGGCCCTGCAAGTGCTGGTCGATGGGGCGAGCGCCGATGGCGCAGCCGCCGGGCAGCGAGACCCGCGCCCGGCCCTGGCGTGCCAGCAACGGGCCCAGTACCAGCACCGAGGCGCGCATCTGGCGCACCAGGTCGTAGGGCGCGTCATCGCCGATGGAGTCGCCTGTGTGCACGGCCACGCAGCCGGGCGAAAGCTCGACCGTCAGGCCCAGGTGCTCCAGCAGCTTCGCTGTGGTGGCGATGTCGCGCAGCTCGGGCACGTTGCGAAAGACGCTATCGCCGCGGGCCAGGAGCGAAGCGCAGAGGATCGGCAAGGCGGCGTTTTTCGCCCCGCTGATGCGCACCGTGCCCCGCAGGGTGTTGCCGCCGACGATGTGAAGCCTGTCCATGATGTCCGAAGAGGGCCGCGTGAACCGATGTATCCCGCCCACCGGAACGGGGCAAGGCGGGGCAGCCAGCGGCCGCCGCCCGAAGCCCCCTCAGGCCATCAGCAGGCCCGCGACGAAAAGGCCCAGGCCGAGAGCCACCAGCGCCCCCCAGCGCATGGCCTGGGGACGCACCAGACGGTCGTTTTCGTCGATGGCACGCAGGCTGAAGGCCAGGGCACCGCCGACCCAGGCGCCAAAGCCCAGCAGCAACACCAGCGTCCACAGCAGGCTGGGACCGGGGTCGGCCTCGAGTAGCTTCAGGTGTTCGGCGGCCAGCGCCGCGCGCGACTTGCCGGCGTCCATCTCGGGGGGGGGCTCAGCCGCCATCAGGTCGGCGATGCGGCGGTTGGCCGCCTGGAGGCGCGCGCGCTCGGGCGTGTAGAACGAGCGGGTCGAGAGGATCGCGGCGCGGATGCCGCGATAGGCCGACAGCGCCAGCTCTAGCTCCCCATCCTGCTCGGCGGCGGCGCCAAGTTCGCCCAGGCGCTGCAGCGCGCGCACGTGGTAGGGGCTGGCTGGGGCATACCAGCGCGCAGCGCGACGGTAATGCACCACCGCCGCCGGCAGCTCGCCCCGGGCCCGCAGGGCGTCGGCGGCCTCCAGCTCGGACGCCGCCGAGGTCACGACACGGGCCGCAAAGGAACCCAAGATCACAGCCAGCACGACCAGACCGGAGGCCGCGCGCTGCAAGGTCCTGGGCTGCACCGAGATCAGAGGAAATCCCGGCGCTGGAAGATCAGCGCCGCCAGGGCCAGCACGATGGCCGCGTAGCAGCCGGCGTAGATGGCGTTGTTGACCACGTAGCTCAGGGGACCGACGCTCTCGCTCAACGGCACCTCCAGCGCGCGGCGCCCGGGCACGAAGAGATTGAAATTCGGCCACACCTTCACGAGCTGGGCCAGTAGATCCTTGACCGCCTGGGGAATCGCGTCGCTCTTGATGCCCGTCATGGTGTCGGCGCTGCGCCCCACCAGCCATACGCCGGCGGTAAAAAGGGCGGTCAGAAAAGGCGTGGAGAAGGACGAAAAGAAGAGTGCCACCGCGGTCAAGACCAGCACCTCGGCCACGTTGAGGCCAAGCGCCGCCAATATCGGCCAAAGCGCCACGTCGGCCTGGCTCGCGATCAAGGACAGGGTCAGCAGCGCAAGCATCGACCAGGGCACAACCACCGCGGTGCGATCGCGGGCGCGGTAGACCCACAGGGCCAAGAGCACGGGAAGCCCCAGGGCCGCCGCCAGCACCCACACCGCTCGCCCGCCTGCCTGCAGCGTCGTCACCCCGAGCTGCACCGCGCCCATGATCGCCACAAAGACCGTCGCCGTCAGCGTGATGCCGCAGTACTTGCCGAGCAGGAATTCGTAGCGGTGGATCGGCTTGGGCAGGATCACGTAGAGCGTCTTGCGCTCGATCTCCTTGTAGAGCAGCGACGAGCCCAGGAAGATCGCCACCAGCACCGAGAAGAACGAGATCGAGGCCAGGCCCACATCGAGCACCACGCGCAGGTGCTGATCGAGGGATAGCTCGGCCAGCACCAGGGTGAATAGCAGCACCGCCGTGGCGATGCCCACCACGCCGTAGAGCACGCGGTCGCGCACCGCCTCCCGGAAGGTATTGACGGCCACGGCGAGGATGCGCCCCATGACGCGATCATAGCCAATGGGCGCCGCGGGATGTCAAACGCAGGGCAACTGTGCGCGCTACAGGAGGCCCGCGCCGGTGCCGAAGCGCGCGAGCAGTTCCAGGTAGCCGAGCCACAGCACAAACGCCACGGCACCCGCTGCGAGCCGGGCACGCGTGGTCGCCGCCTGAGCATCACCTGAACCGCCCGCGCCTGCCACCGCCGAAAACCAGGTCCGGGGCAGCCGCGACAGGCCATGACCGAGGTGGAAGCACAGCAGGGTGAGCCCTCCCAGGTGCAGCAGCAGGTCCCGATCGGTCGAAAGCCGCAGCCACATGATGTCGTAGCCGCTACCGGGGCCGCGGTGGGGCCCCTGGGCGAAGGGCGCGATCAGCCACAGGTGGTAGCCGATGAAGAGGGCCGCTGCGATCCCGGTCGCCGCCTGCAGCGCGCCCATGGCCCCGCGCCGGCCACGGCGCAGGTAGAAGCCGAGCCCGCCGTGCAGCAGCAGCATGAACAGCAAAGCTCCCGTCCAGGCGGGGGCGTCGCCAGCGCCACCGCGTTCGAGGCGCGCGGCGATGAACGCGTCGCGCCCGGCCCGGGCCGGCCACAGCCGTGTCAGATGCAAGAGCAGAAAGCCGCCCAGCGGCAATACCCCCAGCAGCGAGTGGAGCCGCTCCAGGGTCCTGGCACCGGGCTTTGCGACCATCTCGCGCGCAGTCTATCGCCACCGTAGCGAGCGCCAAAGGTTCGTGGTGTGGGCGGGGCCGGCCGGCGCCGCGCCTGCCGCGGGCCCTCAGGCTTCCTTCGAATGCGGAGGCGAGCGAAAGGCGCCCGCCTCGCGGTAGCCGAGCAGGGTCAGGCTCTCCGACGAGCGCTGCATCAAAAGGCGCGCGCCGATGGGCACCGCCCGCTTGATGTGGGGGCCGTCGATGTAGAGACAGCCGGCGCGGATGTGGCTCTGTAGCTCGAGCTGTTCGCCGGGCGCGATGAAGCCCCTGAGCAGGTCGAAGTGCTCCTGGGCCGCCGCGTAGGGCTCGCGCACGGCGTACTGCAGCCGGCGCGAACCGATGGGCTGGACCTTGCCGCCGGCCGAGTGCACCGCCGCCGTCGAGCCCGCCGCCGTCGCCACCCACACGCCGCTGGACTTGTGCTCCTCGCTGCGGCCATCCACGGTGATCGCGTAGCGCGTGGTGGCCGCCGGGCAGGTGTGGGCGAAGAGCAGATCGTTGAGTACCCGCGTGCTGACGGTCTGACCGTCGAGGCTGACCTGCATGCGCGTCAGGCGCGTCTGGGGCAGCGCGCCGCGTAGGGCCTCGGCCAGGCGCTCGGCCAGGTCTTCCTTGGTGGCCGCGCAAAAATGACCCACGCTGTCGCTTGGCGCGGAGTTGATGGCGATCACGGGGCAGTCGGCCGGCACCATGTGCGAAGCGGCCAGCAACGTGCCGTCGCCCCCGAGTGTGACCACCAAATCGAAGCGGGCGGTGGTGCTGGGGTCGCTGCGGCGCCGGAAGACCGCCTTGACGCCCAGGGCGCGCAGGCTCTGGCGCGCGAGCTCGATGGTCGCTTCGTGATCGCGATGGGCGCGCATCAGGCGCGAGACGGAAGCATCGCCTTGCTCGAGCAGCTCGACCATGCGCGCATGGCCGCGCTCCTGCACGTAGATTTGGTAGGCCGACTTCTTGTGAACAACCAGGACCTGAGCGCGCATAGTCCAATCCCGGCGGGGCTTGCTACTCGGGGATCTTCTTGGCGTCCTCGAGGAAGCGCGCGAGCCCGATGTCGGTTAGCGGATGCTTGAGCAACTGCAGGATGACCTTGTGGGGAATCGTCGCGACGTCGGCGCCCATCTCCGCGCAGTGCACCAGATGCATGGGATGGCGAATGCTGGCGGCCAGCACTTCGGTTTCGAAAGCGTAGTTGCCGTAGATGTTGACCAGCTGACCGATCAGATCCAGGCCCTCGGAACCCACGTCGTCCATGCGGCCCAGAAATGGGCTGATGTAGGTGGCGCCGGCCTTGGCCGCCAGCAGGCCCTGGGGCGCGCTGAAGCAGAGCGTGACGTTGGTCTTGATACCCTCGCCCGCGAAGACCTTCACCGCCTTGATGCCATCGGCGATGAGCGGAACTTTGACCACGATGTTTTCGTGCATCGCGGCCAGCTTGCGGCCCTCGCGCAGGATGCCCTCGGTGTCGGTGGCCAGCACCTCGGCGCTGATGGGTCCGTCGACCACCTCGCAGATCTCGGCGATCACGGCGTCGAGGCTGCGGCCGGTCTTGGCGACCAGGCTCGGATTGGTGGTCACCCCGTCGATGACCCCCATCTCGGCGGCTTCGCGGATTTCAGCGATGTCGGCCGAGTCGATGAAGATTTTCATGCCATCTCCCTGCACGCACGGCCGGCGACGATGCGAGCCGCCCCAGCCGCGATCGCGGACTGGTCGCTGTCGATCTATGGCCAGCTGCGGCCGGCGGTCAAGGGTTTCGGACAGACGCCTCCCCGCCGCGGCGCCGCAACAGGTAAAAACCAATGCGCCTGCGCCCCGGGTCGCCGCGGGCCGCGATCTCGTGACGCCCGGCATCGAGCGACGCGATCCGAAAGCTGTCGCCTTGGGTTACACTGGTGATACCGCACGGCGGAAACTCGATTCCACGAGAGATGCACGTAGGCATCGAATCCAGTTGGCTCAAACCGCAGGCCCCCGCCGGGGCTGTGCCAGCGCTCGGCTTCACCGCGGGCAGCGCCGAACCAGCCGCTCCCGCGGCGCCCCCCGGTACCGACCCGGCAGCGCTCGGAATCGAGCTGTGGATCCTGCTGGGCCTGCTGTGGGTGATGTCGCTACTGGCCGTCTACCTGCTGGTGAGGCGTCCCCCCCCAAGCCGCAGTGGACCGGGGCCAGTGGCTTCTGGCCGCCCGGCCGCGGGGAGCGATGAACTCCAGGCGTTGCAAGCCGAGATCGAACGCCTCGGCGACGAGCTGGCAAACCTCGAGGTGGCACGAAAGCGCGACCGCCGCGAACACGAGGCGGCTCTGAAGAGGCTCAAGCCCCAAACCGGCAACGCCGCCCCGGGCGCTGGCGCCCCGGAGCCGGGTGCCACCGCGGCCGAACCCGCCGGCCCCGAGGTCTCAGCGACGGCCGAAACGGCCCCTGACGACCGCGAGCCCGCCGCCGACATTTCGGCCACCGCCGACACCATGCCCGATCCCGACGCGGTCGAGCCTCCGAAACCACCCCCGGCCCACGTGCCCTCCGGACCACCCGTGGGCAGGCCCCGCGGCCGGCGGCTGGCCGCCCAGCAGCTGCCGGTGCCGGGAGCCAGCGCGCCGGCTCCGGTATCGTCCTACAAGGTCAGCGACGTCAAAGAAGAGCGGGTGGACCTGCAGCGCAAGCGACGCAGGCCCTGATCGGGCCGGCTACGAGTCATTCACGGCGCCGTCACCTGCAGCTCCAGCGCAAGCTCGGCGTCGAGGCGAATGCGCACGGCCTCGACGCTGGCACCCGCGATGGCATCGGCCCCAATGCGCAACTCGCCCAGGCCCTTGAGGGCCTCGCGCAAGGCCGAAGTGGCGTCGAAGAGGCTCTTGAACTCTCGGGTGTAGAAGAAAACGCCGCGATCGCCGGCCAGGGTTTTCAGCTGATCGACGTCGGCGAGCAGGGCGCCGAAGACGACGACGAAGATTCCGGCATCGTCCAGGGCGGCGAGTACATCGGCCTGCTCGAAGGTTTGCGACGCGTTTTCGCGCCCGTCGCTGCTGAGCAAAAGCATCTTGACCGGGCGTGAACGGGCGTCGAGCGCCTCGGCGGCGCTGCCGACAGCATCGAAGAGGGCCGTGGTGCCGCGCTCGAAACCCTCGTCGAGCTCGAGCGCGACGGCCACGGCCTGGTCATCACTGGCGAAGGGCAGGACCGTGCTGACCATCTCGGAAAAGCGCGAGACCTCGGTCTCGTGGACCGAAGGCAAGCACATGAAGATTTCGCCCTGCAGCTCGGCCACGTCGCGCAGATCGGCATCGGTCATCGAAGCCGAGTAATCGTTGACGACGGCGATGGACATCAACTCGGAGTCCAAGTCCGCCTCGAAGCCCCACTGATAGTCACCGGGCTGCAAGACGACTTCACCGCCCTGGGTCACCAGCGTCACCTCCGCGGATAGCAGCGCGTCGGCGTCCAGCGAAAGGCCCGAAGCGTCGGCGCCCTGCAGCAGGACCTGCAGGGACCCATCCGCCGCCACGCGCACGCCCCCCGGCGCGATCAGCCGCCCCTCGAAGGTACTCTGGGACTCGGGCAAAAAGGACAGCAGCTGCTGGCGGCATTCATCGCTGAGCGCGTCGGCCTCGAGCAGCTGCTCGAGCGTCTGGCCGTCGCAGATCTCCAGGTCGCCCGCCTCCTGGGCGATGCGTTCGGCCTCGGCCTGCAGGTCATCGACGTTGCCGAGACCGGAAAGACCGCCCTCGCCCGCATTGACCTTGCAGGCCGAAAGCAGATGTAGGCAAAGCACGCACAGAAGCCACTTACGGGGTCGAAGCCAAGAAGTCATGGGAAAATCCTAGCGCAGCCTGCGAAGACGCGCTGCTGCGACGGTTTTCTGCGGTAGTTTCGTGGCCTTTTCGGGACGCCGTGGGGTGGGCCGGGCGGCAGCGGCCGGCGGCACCGGCTTTCGCTCAGGGCGGTCGCGGCAGGCGTGCCCTTCGGCCAGCGCTGGCTATGCTTGCACCGAGTTCGCCCGCACCGGCCGCCCCCGCCGTTGAACTTCTCGCCATGGACCACGTCATACGATTGATGCGCGGAAGGTACGTAGTTCTACTGGCAGCGATCCTCTGGGCCTCGCCGCTCGGGGCCCAGGCCCGCCCCGAGTACGACCCGAGCGCAGATCGGCTGCAGGGCCTCAACCGCCGCGACATCGGCCAGCTCGAGCCACTGCTGTCGAGCGGTCCGGTGGCGCTGGTGGAGTTCGCCGACACCGACGGCGACGAGCTGCCGGCCGTCAACCTCCTGACCGAAGTTCACGCCTCGGCCGAAGCCCTGCTGGCCCTGGCCGAGCGACCGGCCGGCTACCCCCGCTTCATGGGCACCCTCGACGAGGTCGAGGTCCACAAGAGCAAGGGCCCCGCCACGCTCTACGACTGGCGCTGGGAGATGGGCGTGCTCACGCTCGAAGGCGAAAACGCGATGACCGTCTACAAACCGCCGCCCAGTCGGGCCAGCGCCGGTTACCGCATCACCATCGACAGCCACTCGGGCGACATGGGCCACGGCCGCAGCCTGATCCGCATCCTGCCCCGCGGCGACAAGCGCTGCCTGCTCGCCATGTCCATGCGTGTCGACCTCAGGCGCGCCAACTTCGTCGCCCGCAGCGTGGCGCGCGCCGCCCGCAGCATCAACCGCTCGGCCAACATGGCCCTGACCTACGGCATGGTGCTGGGCCTCAAGCGCGAAGCCGAACGCCGCGCCGGCTACCGCCCACCCCAGAGCCCCCAGGCGCCGCTGGCCAAACCCGCGCTCGATCCCAGGGCCCTTCTGCGCTTCATGATGCGAGGCGACCTGATCTGGATGCAGATGAGCGGCGACCGCGTCGACCAACTCACAGTTTACGGCGTCGTACAGCGCCCGGTGGACCTGGTGCGCGAGGTCATGCTCGACGCCAACGCCTTCGGCTCCTCGCTGATGCCGGGCAGCTCGGCCGAAGTGCTATCGCAGAAGGACGGCGTCACCGACTTCGCCTGGAAGATCGATCTGCCCCTGATCGGCCTGTCGGGGCGCATGTCGCTGACCGACAAGAACCCGCTGGTCTCGATCAAGGCCACCGACGGTGCGCTCGAGGGCGGCCAGTGGAACTTCGAAACCTTGCCCCTGGGCCAGCACGCCACGTTGCTGACGGGCTGGGCCCGCTTCGACCTGCGCCGCTCCAACTGGCTGCTCAAGAGCCTGCTGAGCGCCGACGCCCACGTGGGCCACGGCATGACCGCGGCCAGCGAAGTGATGCTGGTGCGCGCGGTACGCTCGCGGGTGCGCAAGCGGGCGCTGGCCGACGCCGCACGCAAGGCGGCCACGAAGCGTTGACGCCTCCAACCCACGTGCCGCCCGCGTACGTAGCCACCCGCACCGCCCGTACGCACGTGTGGAAACGCCTCGGCGCGCCCGTGGAGCCCTGCGAAACGATCATCGACGACGTCATCGGGTCGGTCGAGGGCCAGCTCGACTTCGAGCTCGGCGGTGACCTGCAGCTCGTCATTTACGACAGCAACGCCGAAGCACGACGCGCCCTCGGACGCAACGTGCCATCCAACATGCTGCTGACGCCCGTGCAGAGCGCGACAACATCGCTCGTGGCGCTGCAGTCGGTCGCCGCCAACGCCCTCAATGGCGACCTGGACCGCATGCGGCGGCATCTCAGCCACGAGTTCACCCATGTGGCCGTCGCGCTACGCACGGGTTCGGAAAAGCGACTTGGGGATGAAAACCGTGGGTTACGCGTCGAGCCCTGGCTGAACGAGGGTTTCGCCTGCGTGGTCTCGGCCCTGATTTGTCGGCGCCGGGACCTGCTGGAGCGGGCGACCGCGCTTGCAGCCCGCGCACAAGTGGCCGACCTCAATGCCGCCCTCGACGACCTCATCGACGACAAGCGGGCCGCAGCCTTCGCGCTGGCAACCGCGAGGGTGTGGCGCACGGTACAGCGCCAGGGTTTGCGCGAGGTCTTCGCGACGCTGGGCGCGCCGACGCCGCGCGCAGCATTGGCCGCCCGTGGAGCCCACAGGCCCCATCCCTGACTGCGGCCGCGCGCCCGCTTCAGCCCGCGTCGTCGTCGCCAGCGTCGTCACCCGCCTGGGCGTCGCTCGTGTCGCTGGCGTCCATGCTGTCGCTGGCGTCGGTCGAGGCGTCCGACGTGGGCTCGGTGACGTCCATCGCGGCGTCCCCGTCCGCGCCAGCGTCGTCGTCGGGCGTGGCGGCGTCCGGATCCGAGGCGCCGCCGTCGAAGCCGGGGATGTTGGCGTCGGGCAGGTCCACCGGGATCTTGTCGCGGTCGAAGTCGGCCACCAGCTCGCAGCCGGCGAGCAACGCGCAAAGCAGGCCGCACAGCAGCCACCGAAGGCCGCGGGAGCCCCTGGGCTCAGACATCGGGAGCGAGCTTTTTTGCATCAGAAATGCCCCGAGGCGATGAGGCCCGCGGACTTGCCGTCCACGACCGGGGTCAGCCGCAGTCGCGCACTGCCGGCGTCGGCCGGTGCCGGCTCGGCCGCTTCGGTGTCAGAGGTGAGGTAGAGCACGGCGCCGGTGATCAGGGCCATGGCGCCGATGCCGAAGGAGACGTCGGCGAAGAGCGCCAGGCGCTCGCCGCGGTCGGCGCTCTCGTCGGTGGGGTTGGCGTCGAAGTCGCTGCGCTCGGACAGGGCCAAAAAGCCCAGCACGCTGCCGCCGACGAGGCCGGCGGCGGCAACCACACCGCTGGCCCAGATGGCCGCCGTCGGCGGCGGAGGCGGCGGACCGGCCGGCGCCGCCTGCTCGGCGACCTCTTCGGGCTCCGCGGTGGGCTCGGGCGCCGGAATCGGCTGCAGCGCGGCGGCCAGCTCGATGCGCCCGCCGATGCGCGCGCTGACCGGTTCGTTGACGGGGTTGTAGCCAGCGAGGGTGAGTTCGAAGCGATGCTCGCCGCGGGTCAGCGGGATTTCGGCCGGCGTGACCTGGCCGGTGGGCTTGCCGTCGACGCTGATGGCGGCGCCGGCCGGCGAGCTGGTGATGGCCAGGATCGCCGGAATCGCCAGCAGCTCCTCCATCTTGCTTTCAACGTCACCACGGTCACGGGCGCGCGGCTTTTCGGCCAGGTAGCGCTCGAAACCCGCATAGGCGTCGTCGAGCTTGCGCAACTTGAAATCGCACTCGGCGATGCTGCGCAGCACGACCGGGTTGGGGATCAACGAGTAGGCGCGCTCGAAGGCGACGCGGGCTTCGCCATAGCGATCTTCGGCGAACAGCGCCTGGCCCTGCCCGTAGGCCTCACGCGCCTGGGCCCGCTGCTCATCGGTGGGCGGTGCCGGCACGGCGGCCTCAGCGGCGGTTTGCGGTGTCGCTGCGGACGCGGCGTCGGCAGCCGGCGCCGCCGGTGCAGCGCCCGCCGCTGGCGCCGCGGCGGGCGCGGCCGGTTGGTCGGCATCCGGTCCGGGCGCTGCGGGCGCCTGGGCCTGCGCCCACGCGCTCGATGGGAGAGCGATCGCCGCGAACACGCAGGCCAGGAACACGACCAGAGCCGGCGCCTTCACCGGCTCGCGACGCGCACTCCATGCTCCGGAACACGCGGAATTCGACGCCAGGGGCCGCATTAGGCCCGCAAGGTACGGCCAGCCCCGATCGGCGTCAACCGCCAGCGTCGGCCCCGTCGGCCCCGTTTTCACCCTCGCTTCCACCATCGGCGTCCCGGTCTGTGAAAGCCGCTGCGTCGCGCGTACTCAATCCGTCGAAGTACTGCGCGGGGACCTGCGCATCGCGATCGACGCGATCGGTCTGCGCTTCATCCACCGTGGGCAGCTCGCAGATGCCGCGCTGGTTGCCGATGCCGATGGCGCAGATGAGGCCGCTGGCACAATCCCGATCGTTCTGGCAAGGACGGGCCTGGTCTTCGGAACAGGCCGCGAGCCACAGCCCCAGCGCGAGCGCGGGCCACGCCAGACGGCGGCTGCGGAAGCCATGGACCCGGGTCCGGCGCGGTGAATGGGGATTGAGCATGGCGGATTGGCGGCGCAGGGTACTCCGCGCGCTGGCGAAGTCGAGCATCGGCGGTGGAGATTCTCAATAGACGCAGCGGAAGCCCACGTCGGGCTCGCGGGCGTCGGCCGGCAGGCGCTGGCGATGGCTGACCCGCAGGGTGTATGGGGGCGAGCCCCAGCTGCCGCCGCGGATCGCACGCTCGGGGAGCTGGACGCCGGGGGCGGGCGTGACGGGCGCGGGGTCGACGCGCAGCGCCTCGGTGTAGACGTCGGGCCGGTAGGCGTCGGCGGTCAGCTCCCAGACGTTGCCGGCCATATTGAGCAGCCCATGGGGGCTTGTGCCGTCTCCGAAGGCCCCGACGCTGGCGGCGAAGCGGAAGCCGTCGTGGGCGTCGGGGGCGCCGTCGGTGCCGCCGTGATTGGCCACGCGGCTGTTGTAGACGTAACCCCAGGGGAAGTGCCGGCTGCCGCCACCGCGGGCGGCCCGCTCCCACTGGGCCTCGGTGGGCAAGCGGCCGCCGACCCAGGCGCAGTAGCGCTCGGCCTGGGTGGCGTCGATGCCAACCACGGGTTGATCGTCGGCCCCCAGGCGCGCATCGGCGCTCGACAGCCGTGACGGAGTGCAGCGGTTGGCGTCGACGCAGCGGCGGTAGTCGCCCTGGCTGACCTCGCGGCGGTCGATGCGATAGCTGCGCAGGTAGACGCGGTGCTGGGGCTGCTCATGGGCGAAGGCCTCCGGCTGACAGACGCTGCGGCGGCCGCTGTGGGCGCGGCATAGCTCGAGCGCGTACTGCAGGCCGGCGGCGTCGCTGCCCATGGTGAAGTAGCCGGCCTCGATGCGCACCCGGGCCGAGGCGTGCAGCACCAGCCGATGCAGCGAATCGGCGGCGGCCTCGATGGTCATGAAACCCGAGACCAGCAAGAGCGCTGCGCAAAGAGCGATGCGGCGGCCCACGCCCGCTGTCTACCGCCGCGCGCCCCCGGCTGCAATCGGGCCGTGATCAAGCCGCCGAACGACGCAGCCCCAGGAGCCGCCACAGGGCCAGGCAAAGCAGCGCCAGGGCGATGAGCTGGGAGGTCGAAACCGCACCGGCGGCGGTCGCGAACAGGCCGCGGATGGCGTCGCCGCGCAGCGGTTCGAGACCCAGGCGCAAGAGGCTGTAGAGCGCCACGTAGCTCCACAGCCGGCGCCGCGGAGCGCCGTGCGCAAAGAGCGCAAAGCCGAGCGCCAACAGCAGCAGGCCGGCCGCTTCGTAGAGCGGCCAGGGGTGGCGTGCGCTGCCCAGCAGGTGCGCGGGGCCCAGTGGGCTGTCGTAGCGCAGGGCGTACCAGCCGTCGGCCCGACGCCCGTAGCAGCAGCCGCCGAGCAGGCAGCCGAGCCGGCCGACGGCGTGGGCCAGCAGCAGGCCGGGGATGGCGCGGGCGGCGATGACCACGGCGTCGAGGCCGAAGGCGCGCGCCGAAACTCCGAAGCCCAGGGCCGCCCCGAGGGCGCCGCCGAAGAAGACCAGCCCCGGATGGGTCAGGGCCGTGAGCAACGATCCCGTGCGCGACCACACCACCAGAGCCTGCAGGGCGCTGGCGCCGAGCAGGGCGCCCGCCAGGGCGATGCCCACGGCGGCGATGGCGTCGCCCGGATTCTGGCGCGACCGCTGGGCCGAGCCCACGACCGCCAGCGCGGCGATGGCGATCGCCAGCACCAGCATGACGCCGTAGGAGCCGATGGGCAGGCTCCGCGGGCCGAGCTCGACGACGGTGAGGACCGGGTGCACGCGGCCTCAGCGCGGCGGCAGGGGGGGGGGAAGAGCGGGGGGAAGAGCGGGGGGCTGAGCGGGGGGCTGAGCGGGCTGGGCGGGCTCGGCGGGGGGAAGATCGGGCTGGGCGGGCTGAGCGGGCTGGGCG
>JAOUOP010000080.1 GCA_029880325.1 Myxococcales bacterium
CCACCGCTCCAACACAGCCCGAGCGTGCTTCTCATCCCAAGCTTGCTTCGACCACCGATTCGCCATCCCCCAGCGATACGACGGCTCCGACAGCTCGCACAACCACGTCATTCGCCGAGGGCTTACATTGCACATCCTCTTCACGCAGCTCGTTGACTTGCTTCTGCGTGATCATGCCGCGGTCGCCTACCAGCACAAAGTCGGCAAGGCCGAAGCGCTCGCGTAGCATCCGTACCTGCGGCATGAGCGTCTTGGTGTCGCCAACGTTTCCTTTGAAGACCGACACGGCGACGGGACAGCCACGCCGGTCGGTAAGCAAGCCGTAGTTGACCTGCAGCTTTCCTTTCTTCCCGTCGCGGTTGTAGCCATACGCGGCAAGGGGGTAGTCGCCGCGAAAATAGGTGTGTTCGACCTGGAAGAGTACGCAGCGCGCCTCAGGCTCCACAAACCAGGCGCGCGGGGTCGGGCGGCGCTCCCAGTTGCCTCCGACCAGGTCGGCCTGTTCCTCGGCCACGCTGGCCAGCGGCGCGAAGCGTTCGATTTCGAGACCCGCGGGATCGAGCGCGACCCAGGCGCGGTCATCGGCGCTGGCCCGGCCGAGCCATGGCGCATGCCCCGCGGTCCATGACGCCCCGCTCCGGCCCAACGACGGTGGGCGCGCGGGCCGTGCCGCCCTGGTCGAAGAGCGCCTCGGCGATGCGCTCGCGGTTGTCCACCAGCACCTGTCCCGGGCCGCTGGTTCCGAGCTGCACCATCTGCTGGTTGGCGGGCAGCTCGCTGGTCATCACGTCGATCGGCCACCCCCCACCGCGGGTGCTGCGGACCACGCCGCCCTGGGGTAACACGATGCGAAAGGGCGCCTGCCGCTGGTAGAGGTCGGGGCTGCAGTCGATGATGCGCCGCGCCGATCGGGGCCTTGGGGATATTTACGCAATCATCGGGCCAAGCTTTGGGCGGGCGCGTCTCGGCTCCCAGCGCCCGTTCGTGTTACGCGAGCAGGGCAAAGAGGTCGTCGACCGCCGGGCGTAGCACGTCTCGACAGTGGCGCGCGCGAAGCGCGAGACGACGGGCCTTCGGCAAGTGGCCGTAGCCGGTGAAGCCGCGCTCGTGGGACTCGGCCTCCACCGCCGTGCCCTCGATGCGTGCCAGCGCCTGCTCGAAGGCTATGCGCAGCGCTGCCCCCAGCTCCGGGCCCGCCACCGACAGCGCCCAGGCCACCGTGCGCCAGGCAAGGTCCGCATGGCGGGCTTCGTCGCGTTCGATGATGGCCAGGGCGGTTTCGATGGTGCCGAGCTTGGCTTCCCCGCGGGCGACCGCCGCTTCTTGTGCAGCCAGGCTTTCTTCGATGCAGCCGTCGATCACGGTTTCGCAGCAGACCGCCAGCAGGTCGCGACTCGCGATGATTTCGCCTTCCAGCGGAAGCGGACCGGGGCCAAGCGCTTCGCCCAGGAAGCGTGATGCCAGGGCGAAGGAGATGCGGGCGTGTTCGACCTCGTCCAGGGCGGCTTCGTGGCAGGCTTTGATCAGCGCGGCCGGCGCACCCAGCCCCAGCAGCTGTAGGGAAAACTTGCTGAAGCTGGCGATCGATGCGTGCTCCATCCTGGCGCATTCGGCCCACTTGTAGCCGTTCCAACGGCGCTGCTCGGCAGGGAGTTTGGAGAGGTCGATGGCATCGATACGTTCCCAAAACTCGAGGTCAAGAATGCGCTCTTCCGGGGACATTGCGGGAAGCCCTGGCCGTTCACGCAAGGGTGCGCGCGCTTTCGAGTTGATCGACGCTCGCGCCCCAATCGCTGCGCGATGCCAGAGGTGCCAGCCGAGGTCGCCCGTCCACGCGCAGCGGCCGACCGGTGCAGCCGATGGACTCGGTGAGGTAGCAACACTCACCCTCTTGATCGACGGGGGCGTCGGTGGGTCGCGCGAAGGGTCCGAGGATTCCCTCCCCGCACAGGCAGCTACCGGAGCCGTAGCTCCAGCCGTCGTCCCCCACGGGGCAGCGACCCCCTTCGGGCAAGCGGCAGACGATGTCGGCGCAGCACTGGCCCCAATAGCCACCGTCGTAGCTGGGGCCGGTGCAACCCAACTCAGTTGCGTCGGGAAAGGAAGGGAGTTGCACGACCTCAATCGCGCTGGCGTCGGAAGCGGCGTCAGTCGTGGGCCGGGAGGTCGTCGCGTCGCCTGCCGGGGTAGCGTCGGGGTGGCCAGTCGTGCTGTTCGGGCCTCCGCCAGAGTCGATGCCATCGGGCGCGGTGACGCCGGCTTCCATCGGAAGCGCCTGGGGCCCGGACCCGTCGCCGTGGCTTGCAGAGCAGCCGAGTAGACCGGAAGCCGCGCCAGCCAAGGAGATTCCTTCGCGTATCGCCCGTCGAATACGGTCTTTGGAGTTCATGTATTTGTTGTAGCAGCAGGCTTCGTGCCAGGCGAAAGTAGCCGTCGAGGTATGGCCAAGTATTCGCCTCGGCTCCACGGGCTGTACATGCGATCGTCCGCCATGTGCCAGTGTGTGCCAAGGCTGCCCGCCTGAAGAGAACTTGGCTACTGTGTCGGTGCGATCGGGCAGCGGACGAAGTTCTTGTGCGCAGGCCCGCCACATCCGGCTGACGGTAGGGCGCTGAAGCATTCGAGCACCAGCGCCGAGAGGCCGCAGACGTCGTCGCTGCTGCTTTCGGCGTCGGTCGCTCCCCCGTCGCTGGTCGCGGTGGTCTCCAAAACCAGTCCGCCGTGCGCACAGGCGCCCAGCGCGCGCGACGACGAGGTCGGCGATTAACCAGCGGCCATGCACGCGCACAGCGTAGCCTGGGGCCGCCCCCTGAACCACGCCCCGGCATGGCCCAAATGGCTGTCTCAGGCGCAACTTGACGCATTCCGCGCCAAGGCATCATGATGCCTCCATGCGGACCACCTTGACGCTCGACTCGGACGTGGCCAAGTTGATCCAGGAAGAGGCCCATCGGCGGCGCCTGCCCATCAAGCAGGTGGTCAACGAGGCCCTGCGCCGCGGGCTTTCGCCGCAGTTGACGGCCCAGCGGCGAAAGCGTTTTCGCGTGCGGCCCCATGCGACGACGCTGCAGCCTGGCTTCGATGGTCACAGTCTCAACCGACTGTTGGATGAGTTCGAGGACGAGGCCGTGGCGACGCGCCTGGGACGCAGCCTGTGATCGTTCCCGACGCCAATCTCTTGCTCTACGCGGAGATCGATGCCTTTCCTGAGCACGCGGCGGCGCGGCGCTGGCTGGAAGATGCCCTCAACGGGGATCGCCCCGTGGGCATCGCTCCGGTGGTGCTCTTTGGCTTCTTGCGCATCGCCACCAATCGCCGGGTTTTCGAGCAGCCGCTGGCCCTGGAAGACGCCAAGGCGCGGGCGCGCTGCTGGCTCGATCAGCCCGTGGCCACGTGCTTGATCGCGGGCCAGGCGCACCTGGACATCGCCTTCGATTTGCTGGCGCGCTCGGGTGCGGCGGGCAACTTGACGGCCGACGCGCAGATCGCCGCCCATGCCGTGGAACACGGCGGCGAGGTGCACTCCAACGACTTCGACTTCGCCCGCTTTCCAGGGCTGCGCTGGTTCAATCCGCTCGCCTGAGCGCGGGCTTCGGTGCTGCCCTACTGGGCAGTTGGCGCTGCCGCGGGGGCCGCCGCTGGCTGGCCGGTGGCGATGGCAGCTGCTGCTGCCGGCGTGCCGACCTGGGCCGTCTCGCCCGCCGCCGCCGTGAAGATGACCCGTCCAAAGCGCTCGAGGGTGTGGAAGTCGCCGACGCGCGGGGGCGACCAGCCCACGGCGCGCTGGCCCTTTTCACGGGCGTCCATGACGAAGAGGTTGATGCGCCAGGTGGCGCCGGCCTTGGGCGGCTCGGCCGGGGTGGGGCCGGCGGCGAAGGCGCTCCAGGGTAGGGCGAGCTCGACGCTGTAGCCGCGGTCGGCTTGGTCGTCGTTGAGCGTGCCCTCGAGCTTGACGCCGCTTTTGACCTTGCTCTGCCAGGCCATGTCGCCGAAGGGGCGCGGCACGCGGCGGGCGTCGTAGCGGGTGTCGAAGGAGACGCCGCTGGGGGCGACCTGGATCTCGAAGTAGTTTTTCCCGTCGCCGTCGGGGTCGACCATGACTTCGACGGTGTCCTGTTCCCAGAGATGGTCGTCGGCGTTTTCGAAGGTGCTCTTCAAGTAGTCATCTTTGACTTCGAAGCCGACGTAGAGGTGCTCGGCGTCGTAGAGCAGGCGCGCGGCGGCGGGGAAGGCGCCGGGGCTGCCGGTCATGGTGTTGACGAAGGGGCCGCTGGGCTGGGCTTTGCCCCAGTCGGCTTCGTCGAGGGCGCCGTCGAGGGCGATGGGGCCGCTGGCCGGGTGTGCGATCAGACGTGGCAGGGCGTCCTTGCCCTTGTCCTTGCCCTTGTCGGCGCTGGCCGCGCTGCCGCCGACCTGGAGCACCAGGCCCTCGGCGCGGTTGTCGCCGTCGTTTTTGCCCTTGGTCACGTGCAGGCGGTGGGGGCCGTTCCAGAAACCGAGGAAGAAGATGGCCTCGTTGGAGTCCCAGTCCGCAGGCAGTGTGACTTCCTGGGTGTCGCGGATAAACTGACCCTTCTTCCAGTCGACCACGGGGTAGAGCTTGCGCACGGGACGCGCCGCGTCGAGGTTGATGCGGCTCTTGCGGTCGGCGTCGGCCAGGTGCGTGAAGATCTTCCAGCCCTCGCCCAGAGGTTCGATGACGCGCCAGTACCAGGTGACCTGGAACATCTTGCCCTCTTCGGCCTGGCTGGTGCTGACGTCGTAGCCGAGCAGCCGGATCTTATTTTCGAAGCGCACGTCCAGGGGATGCTGGGGCTTGGGCTCTTCGGCCAGGACGATTTTCTTGGCCAGGTCCTGCTCGGCCTTGGAGAGACGTCGGCTTTTCTCGACGCAGCCGCTGGCGGTGGCGAGGCACAGCGCGGTGGTGATCAGGGGGCAAAGGGCTCGCATCGTGGGCTCTCCTGCGCGGTGGTTTGGGTTATTGCGAAGCGGGGGATTGCGACACGGCGGAAACTGCGGCCTGTGAGCTTACTTGCGCGATTTCTTGCGCGCCTTTTTTTGTGCCCTGCGCTGGGCTTTGCGCTTTTCGGGGTTGAGCTTGGTGCGGCGGGCTCCGGGCACGCCGGCCATGCCCGGCATCATGCCCTCCATCATGCCCTGCAGACCTTCGAGGCCGCCCGCGCCGTCGGCCACGGCGGCCTCGAGCAGGGAGTCGGCGATGTTGGCCATCATCGGGTTGCCTTCGAGACCGCCGGTGCGAACCGCGTTCTTGAGCTTATTGGCCATGGCCAGCTGCTTCATGCCCGGCAGCCGACCGAGCAGGCCCGCCTGCTGCCCGATCTGGCCCATCAGGTTTTGCATGAAGGCAAAGCGCTGCAGCAGATCGGCCACGTCCTTGTCCTCGCGGCCGGCGCCGCGGGCCACGCGGTTGATGCGCCTGGGCTGATCGGCGAAGAGCTGGGGCGTGCGCCGCTCGGCCGTGGTCATGGAGTTGACGATGGCCTTGATCTTGTCGAGTTCGCGTTCGTCGACCTGGAAGCCGTCGGGCATGCTGTCGGCGAAGAAGGGCAGCTTCTCGAACATGTCCTGCAGCGGCCCCATCTGCTGCAGCATCGTGATCTGTTCCAGGAAGTCGTCGAAGGTGAACTTGCCCGCCAGCATGCGCCGGGCGTCTTGCTCGGCCTTCTCCTCGTCGACGACTTCTTCGAAGTCCTTCATCAGGCCGACGATGTCGCCGAAGCCGAGGATGCGGCTGGCCATGCCCTCGGCGCGGAATTCTTCGAGGCGGTCGAGCTCTTCGCCCATGCCGGCAAAGCGGATGGGGGCGCCGGTGACCTGCTTGACCGAGATCGCTGCGCCGCCACGGGCGTCGCCGTCGAGCTTGGTGAGGATGACGCCCGTCAGTCCCAGCCGCTCGTGGAAGGTGGCGGCGGTCTTGACCGAGTCCTGGCCGATCATGGCGTCGATGACGAGCAGGATGTTGTCCGGCCGCACCCGCGCTTTGATCTGGACCAGCTCGCCCATCAGCGCGTCATCGATGGCCAGGCGGCCGGCGGTGTCGTAGATGATGGTGTCGCACTTGAGCTTGCGCGCTTCGCCCGCGGCCTTGCGGCAGACTTCCTCCGGGGTGGAGTCGGGCATGGCGAAGACGGGCACGTTCAGGCGCTCGCCCAGGACCTTCAGCTGCTCGATGGCGGCCGGGCGCTGCAGGTCGGCGGCGACCAGCAGCGGGCGCTTGCCCTGCTTTTCGATCCAGCGCGCGAGCTTGCCGGCGGTGGTGGTCTTACCGGCGCCCTGCAGGCCCACCATCATGACGCCGGTGACCGCCGGGCGCTTGGCGAACTCCAGGGGCGGGCCCTCGGACTCCATCAGCGCGACCAGCTCGTCCTGGCAGGCCTTGATGAACAGCTCGCTGGGGCCGACCTTGACCTTCTTGCCCTTGACGGTGCTGGTCGAGCGGTGCAGCTCCCCGGTCACCTTTTCTTTGACGGCGGCCAGGAAGGCCTTGACCACTCCCAGCTCGACGTCGGCTTCGAGCAGCGAGAGCCGCACGTCGCGCAGGGCTTGCTCGATGTTTTCTTCGGTGAGCTCGGTGAGCCCGCCGAGGCGGTTTTTGGCGGCGCGGAAGCCCTTGCTGAGTGCGTCGAACATGGGCGGTCGATGGCCTTCTGGGGGTGGTTGGGGGCCCCCCGGGCAGGCGGCGAAGTAGCATGGGTGCCGCGCACCGGCAAGCATGGGGGTGGTGGGGCGTTAACTCTTGGTTTCGGGTTCGGCGTTCCCGAGCAGGCTCGCGGCGGGAGCGCTGATAAGTCCAAATTGGAATCAAATTGGGTGTTTGGATTCTGTTTGGTCGGTCTCTCGGCCGCGGAGCCCGCTGCCCCCACGTGCAGCCGCAGGCCACCGTCGCGCGTGGCGTGCGGCTTGACCGCTGGGCAGGCGCGTAGAATCGTGGCGCCCGATGGCTGAGCCCACGGCGACCACGCTGCCCGATCCGGAGGCCGGCGACGTTCTCTACGTCGTCGACATCAGCGGCTACATCTTCCGCGCCTACCACGCGCTGCCGGAGATGAGCAGCCCCTCGGGCGAGCCCACCAACGCCGTGCTCGGCGTGACCAATATGCTGTTGAAGCTTCTGCAGCAGCAGCGGCCGGCGCTGCTGGCGGTGGCCATGGACGCGCCGGGGCCTTCCTTTCGGCACGAGCGTTACGCCGAATACAAGGCCAATCGCCCGCCAGCGCCGCCCGACCTGAAGCAGCAGATCGGGCGCGTGGAGCAGGTGGTGCGCCTCTACGGCATCCCCGTCTTTCAGCAATCGGGGGTGGAGGCCGACGATTTGATCGCGTCGCTGGTCACCGCCGCTCGCGCGCGCGGCCTGCGCTGCGTGATCGTCAGCAGCGACAAGGATCTGATGCAGCTGCTCGGTCCCGAAGTCACCATGTACGACACGGCGCGCGAGGTCATCTACGGGGCGCCCGAGGTGGTGCGCAAGCTGGGCGTGGGGCCCGAGCAGGTGCGGGACTTTCTGGCACTGACCGGCGACAGCTCGGACAACGTTCCCGGCGTGCCCTCGGTGGGCCCCAAGACGGCGGTCACGCTGCTGTCGCAGTACGGCGATCTGGATGGCGTCTACGGGCACCTGGAGGAGCTGAAGCGCAAGGCCCTCAAGGCCAAGCTCGCCGAGCATCGGGAGCAAGCCTATTTGAGTCAGGAGCTGGTCACCCTGCGCCAGGACCTGCCGCTGCCGACCGACGACGGAGCGCTGCGCATGGGCGAACCGGACGTGGCGGGCCTGCGGCAGCTCTTCGGCGAACTCGGCTTCAACCGGCTGATGGAGCGTTTGCCGGCCGCGGCGGGGCAAGGCGCCGCCGATGGGGTCGCTGAGGCGGCGCGGACGCCTGACGCCGAGTTGATCGACACGCCCGAGGCGCTCCAGGTCTGGGCCGAGCGTCTGCGCGAAGCCGACTGTTTTGCGTTGTTCACGGTTTTCGACGGCGGCCATGCGGTCAGCGCCCGCGCCGTGGGGCTGGCCCTGGCGCTCGAGGATGGCCGTGGCTACGTGCCCCTGGGCCACGAGTTGCTCGACATGCCGCGCCAGCTGAGCTGTGAGCAGCTGGCCGCGGTGCTTGGGCCGCTACTTGCCGATCGCCAGCGACCCAAGGTCTGCGCCGACAGCAAGCGCGAGCTGCTGGCCTCCAGCCTGCTCGGCGTGGAGCTGTGCGGGGTGGTCTTCGACGCCACGCTCGCCAGCTATCTCTTGGGCGCCGAGCGCCACGCCCACCGCTTCGACGAGGTGGTGCGCTTCGAGCTGGGCGAGGAGCTGGGGCGGGAGAAGGCGCTGCTGTCGAGCCGGGCGGCGATCGGCAGCCTGGCGTCGTTGCCCATTGACGAGGTCTGCGTCGACGCCGCGCGCATCGCGGCGCTGGCGCTGTCGAGCCGGGTGGCGCTGCAGCCGAAGCTCGAGGCCGAGGCTTGCGCCGATCTGCTCCGGGACATGGAGCTGCCGCTGGCGCGGGTGCTGGCCACGGTCGAGCAGAATGGCGTCTGCGTCGATCGCGCCCACCTGGAGGCCCTGGGACGCGAAGTCGGCAGTGACCTGGTCGACCTGGAAGCGCGCTGCAAGCAGCTGGCCGGGCGCGACTTCAACGTGGGCTCGCCGCGGCAGCTCGAGACCATCCTCTTCGACGAGCTGGGGCTGCCGGTGATCAAGCGCACCAAGACCGCCCGCTCCACCGATCAGAGTGTGCTCGAGGAGCTGTCCCTGAAGCACGACCTGCCGGCGGCGGTGCTGGAGCTGCGCATGTTGGCCAAGCTCAAGAGCACCTACTTGGACGCCCTGCCGCGCGAGATCAACCCCAAGACAGGGCGCATCCACAGCGACTTCCGGCAGACCGTGGCCGCCACCGGGCGGCTGTCCTCCAGCGACCCCAACCTGCAGAATATCCCCATCCGCAGCGAGATCGGCCGCAAGATCCGCGACGCCTTCATCGGCGCCGAGGGCCATCGCATCTTCTCGGCCGACTACTCCCAGATCGAGCTGAGGGTGCTGGCCCACATCAGCGGCGACGAGGAACTGGTCGCCGCCTACCGCGAGGGCACCGACGTGCATGTGCGCACCGCGCGCGCGATCTTCGGCGTGCCGGCCGAGGAGGTCACGCGCGAGATGCGCGGGCGCGCCAAGACCGTGAACTTCGCCGTCATCTACGGGCAGACCCAATTCGCCCTGGCGCGCAACCTGCGCATCGAGCAGAGCGAGGCCAAGCGCTACATCGAGGCCTTCTTCGAGCAGTACAGCGGGGTCAAGCGCTACATGGACGAGGTGGTGGAGCAGGCCCGGGAGTGCGGCTACGTTGAGACCCTATGCGGCCGCAGGCGCCACATCCCCGACCTGACCAGCAACAATCGCGTCAAGCGCCAGGCCGCCGAGCGCGTCGCCCGCAACACGCCGATCCAGGGCACCGCCGCCGACATCATCAAGCGCGCGATGATCGCGGTGCACGCGGCCATGGAGCTGGCGGGCCTGGGCAGCAAGATGCTTTTGACCGTGCACGACGAGCTGGTCTTCGAGGCGCCACCCGAGGAAGAAGCGCAGCTGGAGGCCCTGGTGCGCGAGGGCATGGCCGGGGCGTTGGCGCTGAGCGTGCCGCTGGTGGTGGAGGGCGGCTGGGGCCAGAGCTGGGGGCAGGCCCACTGAGCGCGTTGCTGTGGTGGCGGGTGTGATGTCAGGCGCTGAGCCGTGCCCGCTGCGAGTGCCCGCCACCGGCGGCAGCATGTTCCCCTTCGTGCCGGCCGGGGCCACGCTGCAGCTCGAGCCAGCGCGAAGCGTCGCCATCCGCGTCGGCGACATCGTCTGCTACCCGGGCGCCGGCGGCCAGCTGGTGGCCCATCGCGTGGTGGGCTTCGCCGAGGGCGGCTACCGGGTGCGCGGCGACGCCCAGCGCGTGAGCGAGACGATCCCGAAGGCGGCCGTCGCCCATGTGGTGGTCGCTGTCGAGCACCGGGGCCTGCGCTACCGTACCCGCAGCGGCCTGGGGCGTCTGCTGGCGCGGCTGGCCGTGGCCGGCGGGCCGAGCGCCCGGGCGCTTTCGCTGCTGGCGCGCGGCGCCGTGGTCGTCTTCGGCCGCAGCCGTCACAGGAGCGAGAGCTGACCGGGCTGCACAAGGTCGCCCACCACGCGCGCGCCCTCCAGCTCCAGCAGGTAGCGCTTGATGTCCAGGCCCGAGCTGTAGCCCCCCAGGGCCATGCCGGAGGCCACCACGCGATGGCACGGGATCGCGATCGGGATCGGGTTTCTGGCATTGGCAGCGCCCACCGCGCGCATCGCCCGCGGTGAGCCCACGTCGCTGGCCAGCCCCGCGTAGGTGCGTACCTGGCCGCGCCCGATGTGCCGCATGGCCCGCCATACGCGCTGCTGGAAGGGGGTGCCCTCGGGGTCCACCGGCAGCGCCGCCGGGTCGACCTCCTCGCGCGCCAGATAGCGCTCGAGGTTTTCGCTGTAAACCGCCGGAATTGTTTGGGCTTCGAGAAAATCTTCGGCAAACGGTTGGGGCTCGCCGGAGGCCTCGTTCCAGAAGCGGAGGGAGGTCAGCCCGCGCTCGCTCCAGGCCACCCAGATACCGCGACCCAGGGCGCTCCCATCCAACCTGCCGCAAGCCAGCGCCTTGCCCATGGTCGCCTCCGTCGGGGGTTGTACATGATGGGCCAGTCGTTTGCACCGCGGGCCGCGGAGGTGCCATAGTCCCGGCGGCCGCGGGTGGTCCGGTCGAAGCGTTTCGACCGTCGAGTCCCGCGCTGACGCCAGGCGAAAGCCCAGAGGCACCAGGCACCGCCCCGATGTTTTCCTCTCCGGTATCACTGCTGCTCGCCTTCACCGCTGTCGCCGCGGTCATGCATCGGGTGGGCGTGTGGCTGACCCTGCGCTTTGCGCGCTCGGCCGCGGGCCTGGATGAGCCGGCCGG
The DNA here is from genome assembly GCA_029880325.1 of Myxococcales bacterium. Taxonomy (GTDB): domain Bacteria; phylum Myxococcota_A; class Polyangia; order Polyangiales; family JAFGIB01; genus JAOUOP01. The sequence goes on from JAOUOP010000080.1 coordinate 10,956, forward strand.
TGAGCTGCCCGGGCTCACGCTGCTCAAGCCGATCAAGGGCGATGAAGAGCAGTTGGCCGACAACCTGCGCTCGTTCTTCGAACAGCAGTACCCGGGGCCATTGCAGCTGGTCTTCTGCGCCACCGAGGCCGGCGACCCCGGCATGGCCGTGGCCCGCGCGGTGGCCGCCGAGTACCCAGAGGCCGACGTCAGCTTCGTGCACTCGCGCGATGACTTTGGGCTCAACCCCAAGGTCTCCAACATGCACGGCGGGCTGTTGGCGGCGCGCCACGACCTGGTGCTGCAGAGCGACGCCAACGTGCGCATCGAGCCCGGCTACCTGCGGGGCGTGGTGGCGGAGCTGCTGGCAAGTGACGCGGCCCTGCTCGGCAGTCTGGTGGTGGGCGTGGGCGAGCGTTCCCTGGGCGCGCAGCTGGAGAACACGCAGCTGACGGCGTTTACGCTGCCGGGCGTGTGCACCGCGCGTGAGCTGGCCAACATCCAGTGCGTGCTGGGCAAGGCCATGCTCTTTCGGCGCAGCGAGCTCGAGCGCATCGGGGGCCTCGCGCGCGTCAAAGACGTGCTGGCCGAGGACTACGTGCTGGCCCAGGTCTTCGAGGCCGAGGGACGCAAGGTGGTGGTCTCGCCGCGCACCGTGCAAAACATCAACGTGGACACGCCCCTGGAGCGCTTCTTCGCGCGCCACTCGCGCTGGCTGAAGATGCGGGCGGTGGTCTCGATTCCGGGCCATGTCGCCGATCTCGGCAGCAATCCCTTCCCGCTGTCGCTGTTGGCCTGGGCGCTGTCGGGCTTCGATGGGCGCCTGCTGTTGGTCGCCCTGCTGGTGGCGCTGCACAAGGCCCACTGCGACGCCCAACTGATGCGCGGGGTGCGCGGCAAGAGCCTTGGGCTTGCGCAGCTGTGGGTGAGCCCACTGCGCGATCTTTCGCTTGCGGCGCTGTGGCTTTACAGCACGCTTTCGCGCAGCACCGACTGGCGTGGCCGGCGCTTTCTTTTGGGACCTGGCAGCGTCTTGATCCCCAATGATGGACCGCTGGCGGTGCGCCTGCGGCGGCGGCTGCGCTTGATCCGCGGGTAATGCCCCAGCTGCCATTGCCCGCCGCTATACTGGGAACGCGAGGGCCCCATCCGTGATCGCCGCTTATATCCGTCTCGCGCGCCCCAAGGATTGGCTGAAGAACGTCTTCGTCTTCCTGCCCGTGCCGTTTGCGCTGGCCTCGGGCGCGCAGCTCGATCCCGTGCCTTTTGTGCTGGGGCTCTTGGGCTTCATGCTGACCACCTCGGCGGTTTACTCCTTCAATGACGCCCGCGACGCCGAGCGCGACCGGCTGCACGAGAGCAAGCGCAGCCGGCCGGTGGCGGCAGGGCTCGTCAGCGAGTCTGGAGCCTACGTCTACAGCGCGCTGCTGGTCAGCGCCGGTCTCGGCTTGGCCTGGGCCTGCGGGCGGCCGGCGGCGATCCCGATCTTCGCCGCCTATATCGGACTGCAGCTGGCCTATTCGCTGGGCGCCAAGCACATCACGCTGGTCGACGTCTTCCTGCTGTCGTCGGGCTTTGTGATCCGGGTGCTGCTGGGCTGCACGCTGCTACAGGTGCCGGCCTCCAACTGGCTCTTGCTCTGCGCCTCCACGCTGGCGCTCTTTCTGTCGCTGGCCAAGCGCCGCGGCGACCTGGTCAAGGGCCTCGACGACAACCACCGCCCCTCGCTGGCCGGCTACAACACTGCCTTCCTGGAACAGGCCATGGGCATCTGCGCCGGCATGACCATCGTCGCCTACGCCCTCTACACGCTGGAGTCGGAAGTTCTGAAGCCGGGACGCGAGTTCGCGGCCTTGCCCTTCGTGGTCTTCGGCGTGCTCGACTACCTGCGCCTGGCCCACGTGCGCGGCAAGGGCGGCTCCCCGGTGGACGTGCTGCTGTCGTCGCCGGCGCTGCTGGTGGCGGGCGTGGGGTGGCTGGCGGCCGTGGTGTGGAGCCTTTCGCTGCCCTGAGCTGGTGCCCGATCAAGCCAACTTCGCGAGCGCGGCCTCGAGGCGGGCCTTGGCATCTTCGAAGTCGCGCTTGCGCTGCTTTTCCTGCTCGACCACTTCCGCCGGGGCGCGATCGACAAACTTTGGGTTTTCGAGCTTGCGCAGGGTGGTGGTCAGGTCCTTGTCGAGCTTCTTCAGCTCGCGCTCCAGGCGCTGGCGCTCCTTGGCCGGGTCGACCAGGCCCGCAAGCGGCACGATCACGGTGACGCCTTCGGCGACTGACACGGCGGCGTTGTCCGGTAGCGGCCCGCCGTCATCGGCTGTGACGCTGACGTCGGCGTTGCAGAGGGTGGCGATGGCGTTTTGCTCACGCGTCAGGCCGTCGCATGCGGCGCCGGCTTCGGCGCGCAGCTGGAGGGGGATGCGCTTGCGCTGCAGGTCGTGTTCGGCGCGCACGGTGCGCGCGGCCACGATCACCGCCTGCAGCCGCGCCATTTCCTGATCGAGCTCCGGGTCGCGCGCCGCGTCGGTTTCGGCGCGGGGGTAGGGCGCGAGCATGATGCTCGGGGGGCCGTCCTCGGGGCGCGGCAGCCGTTGCCAGATCTCCTCGGTGAGGAAGGGCATCATCGGATGCAGCGCGCGCAGGGAGGTTTCGAGCACGTGGGCCAGGGTGGCGCGGGTCTCTTGCGCAAGCTTGGTGCTCTGGGCGACGTCGGCGGAGAGCAGGGGCTTGGTCAGCTCCAGGTACCAGTCGCAGAGCTCGCCCCAGACGAAGTGGTAGAGGGCCTGGGAGGCGTCGTCGAGGCGGTAGTCGGCGATGCCCTTGTGGGCGGCGTCGAGGGCGTCGGCCAGGCGCGAGAGGATCCAGCGGTTCGGCAGGGCTGTGGGCTTGGGACGACCGTCGCCAGCGCGGGCGTCGCTGCCCTGGAGCTGCATCAGGCCGAAGCGGGCGGCGTTCCAGAGCTTGTTGCCGAAGTTGCGGTAGCCCTCGATGCGCTTGATCGATAGGGCGATCTTCGGTGTCTGCGGCGAGTAGCTCAAGAGCGTGAAGCGCAGGGCGTCGGCGCCGTAGGCCGGAAAGCCTTCCGGGTAGGTCTTTTGCAGGTACTTGATGCCGCTTTCGGCGGCGCCGTTGTCGCGGGCCTTGTCCAACAGCTCTTCGAGGGTCGCGCCATGGACCACGTCGAGCGGGTCGATGACGTTGCCCTTGACCTTGCTCATCTTCTGGCCGCGCTCGTCGGTGACCATGCCCGACAGCAGCACGCGCGAAAATGGCACTTCGCCCATGAAGTGCAGCCCCATCATCATCATGCGCGCGACCCAGAAGAAGAGAATGTCCGAGCCCGTCTCCATGTCGTCGGTGGGGTAGAAGCGCTTCAGGTCGGCGCTTTGGTCCGGCCAACCCAGAGTTGAAAAAGGCCACAGCGCCGAGCTAAACCAGGTGTCGAGCACGTCCGGGTCGGGCCTGGGGTCGGGCTTACCGCAGTGGGCGCAGCTCGCGGGGCGCTCGGCGGCGACGGTGAGTTCTCCGCAGCTGCAGTAATAGGCGGGGATCGCGTGGCCCCACCACAGCTGGCGCGAGATGCACCAGTCCTCGATGTTGCGCATCCAGTGGAAATAGGTCTTCTCCCAGTGGCCCGGGATGATGCGCGTGCGGCCGTCTTCCACGGCGGCGATGGCGGGCTCGGCCAGGGGCTTCATCTTGCAAAACCACTGGGTCGAGATCATCGGCTCGACCACGCTGGCGCAGCGGTGGCACAGCGGTTTGGTCATCTCGTGGGTCTTGCTGCCCCGGGTCAGGCCCTTGTCTTCGAGGGCCTGCTTGACGGCCTTGCGGGCCTCGAAGCGATCCATGCCGGCGAAGGGTCCGCCCTCTGCGTTGAGCTTGCCGTCGAGCTCGAGGATGTTGATCTGTTCCAGAGCGTGGCGCTTGCCGGTGGCGAAGTCGTTGGGGTCGTGGGCGGGGGTGACCTTGACCGCGCCGGTGCCGAACTCCATGTCGACCAGCTCGGCGTCGCCGATGATCGGAATGCGGCGCTCGACGAAGGGGTGCAGCACGTGCTTGCCGATGAGGGCCTTGTAGCGCGGGTCGTCGGGGTGCACGGCGACGGCGGTGTCGCCCAGCATGGTCTCGGGGCGGGTGGTCGAGACCACAAGCTCACCGCCGCCTTCGACGGGATAGGCGAAGTCGAAGAGCTCGCCGCTGGCGCCCTCCTCGTTTTCGACCTCCAGGTCGGACAGGGCCGTGGCGCACTTCACGCACCAGGAGATGAGGCGCGTGTCGCGGTAGATCAGCCCCTCGTGATAGAGGCGCACGAAGCTCTCGATGACGGCGCGCGAGAGGTCGGGGGCGAGCGTGAACTTCTCCCGCGTCCAGTCGCAGGAGGCGCCGAGCACGCGCAGCTGCTCGAGGATGCGGCCGCCGCTCTCCTCTTTCCACTGCCAGACGCGGGCCTCGAAGGCCTCGCGCCCCAGGTCATGCTTGGTCAGCCCGTCGCGGGCCAGCTGGCGCTCGACCACCATCTGGGTGGCGATGCCCGCGTGGTCGGTGCCCGGCAGCCACAGGGCATTGCGCCCGAGCATGCGGTGGTAGCGGATCAGCACATCCTCGAAGGTGATGCGGCAGGCGTGCCCCATGTGCAGCGAGCCCGTCACATTGAAGGGGGGGATGGCGATGGTGTAGGGCGTGCGGTCGTCCCCCGGATCGCCGCTGGCGGTGAAAAAACCGCGCTGCTCCCACTGCGCGTACCACTTCGGTTCGCAGGCGCGCGGATCGTATTCCTTGGCCATCTCGCTGGTCATGGCGGCTCCCGTCGATTGCCGGTGCTTTCTGACCGAAACCGCGCTGGGGCACAAGCCATGAGTGCGGCTCGGCGGGCGGCGCCGGGGGGTGCAGGTTGCTCGATGCGACCAGGTCTGCGGTTTTGTTCAGCGTGGCGCCGCCCCGAAGGTGGTTCGAGGCCAAGGTGGCGTGGTCAGGGCGCTTGTCAAAATGTCACGAGGGGCCCTGGGAAGAGGCCTGCTCGCCTGCCAGATTGTCATCGGCCGCCCGATGCAAATCGGCCCGCGGCGTATGTAGGGCCGTTGCCCACAACACCAGGGTCGCCGCGAAAACAAAGAGGAAAACGCGGCTCGGTCGCGCGCGACTGAGATCTTGGGCGGGTGTGGACATGACAACTCCTCGACTTCGGGCGCCGTGAAGGGCGCCTTGCGTCTTTGAACACGCAAGGCGTGTGCCATGTTCCGGAAGTCACCGGAGCCGCGCTCACTCGATGATGGTGCAATAGGCGGAGAAGACCGCGGGCAAGCCGCTGGCATAGGTTGGCGGGTCGACGCCGAAGGGATGGTCATCGGGAACTGAAACTGGGCGTCACGCAGTTCGGCAGGGGCGCGCCAGTGGTTTCCACCGTGGTCGCAGTCGACGGGCTATTGCCTGTCAGCCGCGTTCGCGCCCAGCAGCAGCCTGGGAATGTCGGCCAGGCGGGCGGCCTCGCACTTGACCAGGACGCGGCGGATCAGGGTCTTGCAGGTGTTCTCGCTGACGCCGAGTTCGCTGGCGAAGCGGGCCCGCGGAATGCCCTCGACGGCGAGGCGGGCCACTTCCTGTTCGCGTGCGGTCAGCCCGTTGCGCCGGGCGTAGGCCTCGAGGCGGCTCAGAAGCTCGCGGCGCAGGTCGAGCAGGGAAGGTGCGTCGCGCTTGTGCTTCGACAGCGCCCGGCGCAGCGTCGATAGGAAATCCTCCATCTGGAAGGGTTTGCTGAGGTACTCGCGTACGCCCAATGTGGCCAGACGGAAGGCTTCTTCGGCCGAGGCCGAGCCGCTCATGGCCACGATCAGCGGTGCCGGGACGCGCGCGCTGGCCGTGCGCGCGACTTCGAAGCTGTCGCCGTCGGGCAGGCGCACGTCCATCACCACCAACTCTGGCTGGCTCTCCAGTTGCCGCAGGGCGTCGCGCACGGTGCGAGCCTCGATGGTTTCGGCGCCGCATTTCCCGATCGCGCGCACCAGGGATTGCCGCAGCCGATCGTCGTCTTCGACGATCAGCGCTCGCATGTTCAGTGCGAGCTCTTGCCTGCTCAACTTCCGAATCCTTTGATCCGATGACCCGATGGTCGTTTGCGGCGCGTGGCGACTTCGGTGGTGCGATGGTTCGCACGACAACCTGCCGTAGCGCTTACGAGGACGCAAGGGCATGGTGTCTCCGGAACTCGCTCCGAGCCAATGGCTAATTCAGGTTGGCCGAAAACAATGAATGAATGTTTTGGGATAGCTGCTCAGGCTTCGGACTCCGGGCGCTGCTGTTTGCGACGGGCGCGTCGTCCGGCCATGGCGTGAAGCTCCCCATAGCGAACCGCGGCGTAGTGGTAGAAACGGTGTAATCCGGCGCGGTTGAGGACGTACATGAAGACGCCGGCTTCGCAGGTAAAGCCGGCCGTCTCCAGGACCGCCCGGTCGAGTCCCTGGGGCAGGTTCAGGAAGCGCTCGCCGGTGGCGGTCTGGGCGGGCAGCTGCAGGCAGTGGGATAGCGCGAGGGCGAGCGCCTGCGCGTCGGCGGCCGCCGGATGCAGCGGCAGCAGCCAGCAGGCGTTGAGCATCCAGGTGAGATTCATGCCCGGCGTGGCCTGCTCTTCCAGGATGGCGAATGCCGGCATGCCCTCGCGTTCGACGATCCAACCGACGCGGCCGCGCAGCAGGCCCGCCCTGGCGTAACGGCGGCCGGTGTCGGGTAGTTCGAGCTCGCCCGGGATCATCGAGAGGGCGGCCGCAGCAGAGCGCCCCAGGGTGCGCGTCGCCGCCCGGCAGATGAGCGTTTCGTCGGTAGGGACCAAGGGACGGATCGAGCCGCTCGCCGCCGCGCCTACCGCGCCGACAGCTAGAGAGGCGGGGCCGCGGTGGGACCACAGCTCGACGCTGCTGCGCGCGACGGCCTCGGCGGTGCCCGTCGTGGCGAAGAAGCGCGTCAGGTAGGCGTTCATCTGGCGGTTGTCGTCCTTGATGAAGAAGACGCCGTAGCGGCCGTCGGGGCGCGGCACCAGATGATCCAGGTAGGCGAGCTGAAGCTTGCCCGCCGCGCCGTTGAGCTCGGGGCTGACGTCCACGAAGTGCTGCATGACCCAGGCGTGCTCCCAGGCGCGAAGCACGGTCACAGCTCCATCGGGGGCGTCGATGGGGCCGTGCGTGAGCGTTCTGACGACGTCGCCGGCCTGCGCGTGCATGCGCAGCCATACCTCGGAGGCCTTCTCCATGATGGGCTCGAGGTTTCTGTGCATGTGGGGGCCGAAGAGCCGAGCGCGCAGGTAGATGTCGTGCAGCTGGCGAAACGATTCCCCATCGTGGGTGTGCACGTCGGGATGCCCCCAGCTCGCGAGCAGCTCGATCATGGCTGGAGCCTCGGCCACGCCCGGGTCGCTGATGGTAGCCACGCAGGTCCTGTACTCGCCTCGCGCCCGGAAGCCATCGATCTCCAGGGGACCCAGCTCGACGAGGCGGCCCGCGTATTCGATGCGCGCGGCTTCCAGCGGGAGCTGCTCCCACAGGCTCGCATCGGCGGCGTCGACCTCGAACTCGACGGCGAAGAACGAGGCGGCCCGCAGCTGCTGGCAGCGTGTCGTCGCGGTGACCGGATTGCGAAAGCTCAGGCGCGGAGGCTGGGCGTGGGGCGCCTCGATGAGTTCATCGCGTCTTCCCACGGGTCTCTGCCGCAGCAGCAGAGGCAGCGCCACGCGCAGGCCGTCGGCTTCGATGTCGAGCGCGCGCAGCTCCATCTCGTAGCTCTCCGCAAAGAGTTCCACGGTCAGGCGCAATGGCGTCGCGGGCAGGGCCTCTGCGTTCGCTTGCGGCACCAACTCGAGGCTCGCGCAATCGCGCTCGACGCTCTTGAAGCGTGCGATGCCTCGCCCCCAGCCCGGCGCCTCGTAGCTTCCGCGGGCGCTGCGCATGGCTGCGAAATCCAGCAGCCGGCGCACTCGCCTGGGGTCGCTGACCAGGCTGTAGGGGGCGTTGTCGGTCGCGTCCGCTTCCAGCTCGATGAAGACGAACTCGCAAAGGAAGGTCGCCTTGCCGTCGCTGCCGTACCAGGGGTGGGCCGAACGTGCCTCCACGCGGCCGCGACGCACCATGCGGGCGTCTGCGATCACGCATACGTGCGCGAAGCGGCGTCCGGGCTCGAAGGGCTCGGTCGACCATACCCAGCAGCTTTGACGTGTCACCTCGGCGATCGGAAAGACGTAGTTGCCCGCTTCGCTCACCGCGCCGGCGATCACGAGCGCGAGGATTTGGCTGAAGCAGCCGGCCGCTTGCGGAAGGTCCGCGGCTTCGAGTGCCGTCAGCGGCCGGGCCCGCCGCAGGTCCACCATGGCGCTGTGGCCGCCGCGGGCGACGATGTCTGTGGCCCACAGCCCCGAGCGCATTCCGTGCTGGCCCCATAGGATGCGCACGCCGGTGCTGGACTTCGGTGGCAAGAAGCGGGCCGCAATGGCCGTCAGTCCCAACTTCGGCGCGTCCTGTCCAGACGGCTGGCACTCCATGAAGGCGTCGAAGCGGGGCGTGTCGGGGCCAAAGTCGACGATCGCGGGCGTCAGAACCCGGGCGAGTTCGATGACCTCGCGATGCAGCTCAGAAGCGTCAAACCGCGAAGGCGGCCCGTGTCCCATGGGACGGGAGTATTCGCCAATCGGTCTGGGGGCTCAAGTCGGACTGCAGATCGGTGCCGCCACGCGCATAACAATTGGTGAGGACCCGCGGCGACGGCACCGGACCACGGCCATTTGACCTGCGTTCCTTGAGCAGGCATGGAGCAGGCGGTATCCTGAATTCAGTCGCACGGCGTATTGGATTGGCATTTGCGATGCGGACGAATCCCGAAGACTCCATGCTGTGGTGCGGCACCACCGTGCGCCTGCCGTGTCGTCGTAATGACCGAGCGTCCTGAGATCGACATGGCCGCATACACGAGTGCGCGGCCTACGCGCGGCTGGCAGTGCCGACCACGAGTCGCGGGATGACCATCGCCTCGCAAGAGATCGGGGCCGAAGCTTTCGCGGGGAGCATACTGCAGGGCCGAAGCCTCTTGGACACGTTTCCTTCGCACCATAGGTATCTGTGCGAAATGAAAAATCGCTAATCCATCGTGGAAGTTCATCTACCGGAACTTCACGCCTTTGCCCTGCGGGCCATCCTCGAAATGGCAGATCAGGAGTTGGGGCGTGAGCGCGTCGGCGCGCTACTGCATTCTCTGGGGGCCGACCGGGAGTCGCTCGGTGACGCCAACGCTTGGGTCTCCGTCGAATTCGTCAGCCGTCTGATCTCGGCGATTTCTGAAGCTGGCGCGACATCCGATTGGCTCGCTCGGGCGATGCGACGCGGCATGTCGGCGCGCTATCTCGGCATTCTCTATCCGTTGTTTCGTGCGCTTGGCACGCCGGCCTTCGTCTACCGTCGTCTGCCGCAGTTCGCAGCCAGGGTGAACAAAGTCACCCGCTGGGAAATCGAGGAAGTTGGCGACTGTCACGTTCGTTTGTCAGCCAGGGCGGACGCGGCCCAACAGCAGGCTTGGATGTGCCCGGCGTTCATCCCTCAGCTGGCCTCAGTCACGAGCCTCTTTGACCTTCCTCCTGCCATCATCGAGCACCCGGTGTGTGCCAATGAGGGCGCCGACTGTTGCATCTACGAGGTTCGCTGGCAGGAGCACCAACGACCCCTCGGTGCCCTATTTGGTTTCGCCAGCGGCCTGCTCACATCGGGGGCCGTTGTGGCGAGCGGTTTGGCCAGGGGCTGGGTCGGTTGGGTCCTTCCCGTTCTCATCGCGACCACGTTTTGGGCCCTCGGTTGGATCTACGACTCGCGACGGGTCCTCAGGCGGCGTGTCGAAGACCTGGCCGAAGTGTACTCCGCCCTCAGTGAGAGCACGCAGGATCATGAAAAACGCTTCGCGGAGCTGCTCGAAGCCAAGGCACAGGTCGATCGCAAGGTCGCCGAGGCGACGCAGCAGTTGGCCGAGTCGCTGGAGCAGGTTCAGGCCAAGGAGCGGGCGAAGACCGACTTCTTCAACAATGTTTCGCACGAGCTTCGCTCGCCCCTGACCATGATACTGGCCCCGCTGGAGGATTTGGCCGCTGGTAGGGAACCGGCCGGCGGGCGGCAGACGGCGCTGGAATCCATGAAGCGCAATGCGGCTCGCTTGCTGCATCTGATCAACCAACTACTCGATCTGGCCACGGTCGATGCGGGCCAGGCGCGGCTTGCGCCGGTGCCGACCGACATGCGGTCGCTGGTCCACCATGTGGTCGGCGGCTTCGATGCCGCGAGCCAAGGCAAGGGCGCGAAGATCGAAGTGACAGCCCCCGAGTGCGTGCAGGAGGTGGTGCTCGACCGCCGGTGGATCGAGTCGGCGGTTGGAAACCTGCTGGCCAATGCCTTGAAGTTCACGGAGGTCGGCGGGCGAGTTCGTGTCGCCATCGTCGAACGGGCCGATGGCCTTTCGGTTTCGGTCTCGGACGATGGCCCCGGCATCGCTCCCGAGGATCAGGAGAAGATCTTCGAGCGCTTCGCGCAAACGGACGGCAGCGCGAAGCTGGTGGGCGGCACCGGCATTGGGCTGGCGCTGGTGCGCGAGGCGGTGACCCTCCATGGCGGGACGGTGGAGCTGGAGTCGGCACCGGGGGAGGGGGCGACCTTCACCCTCCTGCTGCCCCGCGCAGTGCCGCCGAACTCGAGGGAGCTGCCGGCCCGTGCGCAGCCATCGGTGCCCGTACTGGAGTTGGGTCAGGTGCTGGTGGAGGCGCAACCCCTGGACGACGCGGTGGAGCACCCGGGGCCAGGGCCGGAGGCGCCACTTTCGTTGGTTGTCGAAGACGATCCGGAGCTGCGCGCGCTGCTGGTGGCCACGATGGGCGCGCGCTACCGGGTGTGCGCTGCGGCCGATGGTCAAGCCGGCCTGCAGCTGGCGCAGCAGCTGGATCCGGATGTGGTGGTGACCGATGTGGCGATGCCCGGCACCAGTGGGATGCAATTGTGTAGAGCCCTTCGTAGCTCGGAAAAGACGCGCTCGACGCCGATCCTGATGGTGACCGCGCGCATCGACCAAGCCAGCGTGCTCGAGGGCTTCGAGGCGGGGGCCAACGACTACATCCTCAAGCCCTTTCACGGCAGTGAGTTGCTGGCGCGCGTCGACGTGCACGTCCAGCTGCGACGTTTGATGAAGGAGTTCGCCCTGCGCGAGCGGCATGCGATGCTCGGCGTCATCGCCGCTTCCGTAGCCCACCAGGTGCGCAATCCGCTGACCACGCTGGTCAGCGGATTGCCGGCCATGCGCGCTCGGCTCGGCTCGAAGCTCGACGGGCCCAGCGTCGAAATGATGGACGTCATGATCGACTGCTCGCGGCGCATCGAGGAACTGACCGTCGACCTACTCGACATCTCGCGCATCGACCGTGCTGAAGGCGGAGCCTACGACCCCTGTGGCGGTCTGCGGGCTGCGATTCGCCTGGTCGAGGCTCGGCTTCCCTCCGAGGTGGAACTCGAATACGAAATCGCCGAGGGCGCGGTGCTGTGCGGTCGTCAGGGCGACATGAATCAGGTCTTTCTCAACCTGCTCGACAATGCGGCCCGCGCCGTGGGCGGTTCGGGTCGCATTCGCGTCACTTCGAAAGTGGCGGACGGGCACTACACGGTCTGCGTGGGCGACTCCGGAAAGGGCATCGACGAGGCCAGCACACCGCGGATCTTCGACGCCTTTTTCACGACTCGCCCGGCCGGCGAGGGCACGGGTCTGGGCCTCGCCATCGCCTTGCAAGTGGTTCAGCGCCACGGCGGTCGCATCGAAGTGGGCCGCTCAGCACTCGGTGGCGCGGAGTTTCGGGTGCGCATTCCACTGGCCGACCCGACGAGCGAATGGCCGGCCAGTGGGGCGTCGTCGCAGGGAGGGCTCAACCCATCGTGGTGAGCCGTGGGACGCTGATGACAAAGCGCGTGCCGTCGCCCGGTTGGCTCTCGACTTTTATCGAGCCACCGGCGTCTCGCACCAGGGAACGGGATACGGCTAGACCCAGGCCAGAACCATCCCAAGTGGTGAAGTGGGGATCGAAAATCCGCTCGAGTTGCTCTGTCGCAACTCCGCGGCCCGAGTCTTTCACAGAGATCACAGCGTCGTGGGCGGTTTCTCCGACCGCGACCACGACCGTGTCGTCGACCTCCGGTACTGCCAGCGAGGCACGTGCCGCATTGGACACAAGGTTGGCCACCACCTGAGCGAGGTCGGCCGTGTGGATCTGCGCGATAGGGGCTGCGTCGAGTACGACCTTCAGGCGTGAAGCCTCGCCCACCAACTGCCCCAGGTAGGGCAGCATCGACTGAATCGCGCGCGTGACGTCCGTGCTCGGCGGGGGCTCTCGCGGGTCGAGGCGTTGGTGGCTTCGCAGTCGGTCGAGAATCGCGCTGAGGCGGGCGAGTGGGATCCTGGTCTCGCCCTGGGCGCGGCGGGCTTCCTCCACCAGAACGCGTGCGCGCTTGGGGTCGTCCCAGCTCATCACCGAGGCGTCCAGCAGGTCGCGGAGCTGATCGGCGTTGATGTCGAGCATGGCCACCGGATCCTGCAACTGCCGGGCGATTTCGTCGTGCACGGAGTCGATGGCTGCGCTCTGCCCTCCGCGCATCAGGCGCGTCTGCATATCGCGCAGAACCTGACGCAGGTGCACCAACTCAATGCTGGTGCGCAGCAGGACCTCGAGTTCGTCATTGCGCCAGGGCTTGGTCAGGTAGCGCATGACCTGACCGTGATTGATGGCGTCGATCGCGGCTTGCAAGTCGGCGTAGGCCGTTACGATGATGCGAACGGCCTCGGGGCGGATGGCGCGAGCCCGACTGCAGACTTCGGCGCCTTCCATGCCAGGCATGCGTTGGTCGCACAGCAAGACCGCGACCTGCTCCCGTTCGAGCGTGGCCAGCGCCTCGCTGCCCGATGCCGCGGTCATCACATTGAAGCGACCTTCGAGGGCGTAGCGAAAGGTGACGAGATTCTGCGGCTCGTCATCGACGTACAAGACTGGGAATTGGAACAGGTCCACTGCAACCGTCGCCACTACCCGGTGGTGTGCAAGGTGCGGGTGCGGGCCGGTCCGGAAGATGTCGCCGGTCGCCGCTCGACCCGATCACCGTACCTGTCAGTATAGAGCGTTCGGCTACGCTTGCGCTAGCGTCATCTGAATCGAACCTTCGACATGACGCGAGATCAAATCACGCCTGGAGCTTCTTCGATATTTTCGAGTCACGACACCTGGTCGTGCTCGCAGATGTCCTGTGGATGCGAAACCTTTGGGGTTTGCTGCAGCGGGCCACGGTGGCCTAGATGTGCTCAGCACTCCCGCCGAGCACATCTAGAGCGCCGATCGGTTTGAAACCACCACAACTTCGCGGGTTTAGCGGGCCCAGCGCACCGCAACGGCGCCTCGAAGTAGCTCGGCTACGACTTCGGCACCGTAACGGCACGCTGAACCCGCTCTCCCTCACGAATTTGCGGCGATTTCAAACCGGTCGGCGCTCTAGGGGCCGTTGCAGGATGGCCAGCAGGCTCGCGAAAGTTGAGGCTCTCGTGATGCCGGGAACATCGAGGTGAACGCGACATAGAACGCGTTCGGGCTCGCTGATGAAACCACGGACCTCGGGGTCGCCGAGTTCGACGAGGTGGCCTTCGTCGGAGAAGAGCTGGGCGGCCCGCAGCCTGAGGTGCTCACGCAGGCTGCCGTCACCGGGGGGAAGGGCGAACTCCAGGGCGTCAGACGCGAGCTTGAGTATCCGGCGCGTGTAAATCACACCGGAAATCGGACTGCGGTAGCTCAGGTGCAGCGTCTGTTCCAGGGGCACTGCGACCATTGAGGTTGGCGGGATGCCGGCGCGGCGCCGAAGCAGCATCGGCAGCGTGACGCGGAGCGTGCTGCCCGCGCCCCCATGGCGCGACAATGCGCGCAGCTCCATTTCGTAACGGTCTTTGCCGAGTTCCTGGCTCAGGCGCATGGAGGTGGGGGGTAGTGGCCCCCAGCTAGCCGAATCCGGTACGTCGAGCAGGGCGTGGTCGCGGCCAATGCCGGCCAGATGCGCACGGGCTCGGCCCCATCCGGGAGCCTCGAGCCATCCCGGGGCGGAGAGTGTGGTTGCACGCTCGAGCAAGCGACGGACTTCGCCCGCGTCACCCACCAGTTGATAGGGGGGCGCCTCTGGTGCTCTGGACCCTGAAAACATCCGCAAAGAACGGAGCGAGGGTGCCGTTGTCGCGGAGTTTCCCCTTTGTGCGCTCACAACAAAGGATTATCCGCTATTATCCCGTGCCACTCAATCGGTTGGAATCGTGTCGGTCGACTATCGCAGCTATCCGGTGCTCTTCGTCGACGATGAGCCGCAAAACCTAGTGACTTTTCGCTATGCGCTGGCGGAAGATTTCGACGTGCTGACGGTGGGTTCGGGCGAGGAAGCGCTGCGCTTGATGGCCGGGCGAGCGGTCGCCGTTTTGATTGCCGACCAGCGCATGCCCGGCATGACAGGGGTGGAGCTTTGCAGCGAGGCCCGGCGCCGCTGGCCCGACATGGTGCGCATCATCATTACCGCCTACGCAGACCTGCACGCAGCGATTAGCGCCATCAACGACGGCAAGGTCAGCCGTTACATGGTCAAGCCCTGGCGGAACGAGGAACTCGCCGACATCTTGCGCACCGCCATCGAGTTCGTGCACCTGCAGGAGACCATGCGCGACATGGAGTTGCGACTGCTGAGCAGCGGGCAACGCAAGGTCGCGATCGCGGCGCAGGACGAGCTGCTGCACGAAGTGGCCAATCCGATCACGGCTGCGCGCTTGGCCCTCGGTGAAGCCCAGGGGGAGGCGACGGCTGCGCTAAAGGCCTTGCAGCGGGGCTCGAGCGACGGGGCCGAGCGGAGCCTTCAGCTGTTGCTTGCGGCCCAGCAGGACGCGGGGGCGGCGTTGCAGCAGCTGGCCGACATCTGCGATCGCATGCGTCCGCAGGGGCGGCGTCAAGAAGAGCCCGAGCGCTGCGAGGCCGCGCGCGTGGTCGACGCGACGATACGGATCCTGCGCCGCGAGGTCGAGCGCCACGCCAGCCTCACGGTGGTTCTCGAGAGTGCGCCGGAAATCGCGGTCTCGGCGTCGGTGTTGGGGCAGATCGTGCTGAACCTGCTCACCAACGCGTCGCAGGCGATCGCGACGACAGGGTTGCCCGGCGGGCGCATCTTGGTCGAACTGAGCGAGGCGCCCGGGATCGCGCGCTTGCGCGTGCGCGACACGGGACCGGGCGTCCCCACCGGGCAGCTCGAGGAGATCTTCGAGCCCTACTTTACGACCAAGGACGATGGCAGCGGCCTGGGGCTGTCGATCACCCGTGAGTTAGCACGTGGTGCAGGGGGAAAAGTGTCGGTTCGCAACATGGCCGACGGGGGCTGCGAATTCGAGGTCCTGCTGCCGGTCATCGCGGCCGATCACATCTAGATGTGCTTGGCGGGAGTGCTGAGCCGATGATCGGGGTCGATACGATGCCAGATGCAAGGACGGCCTCCGCCGGAATACTCCGTGTATTTCAAGGGGGCCGGACGCCGCAGCTGGCGCCGTAGCGGTCCCGAGAGCGGATCATGACTCCCGCCGAGCACATCTAGGCCCTAAACAAGCGCGTGTGGAGGATGAGCTGCGCAAAGATGTTGTGAATCAGGGGTTTGCGAAAAGCGCAGGCGCACCAGGAGGAGCGTTGAGCAGTTTCGCGAGCGCCTGAACGCAAGAGATTTGTGGAGATCGCCTCCAA
>JAOUOP010000130.1 GCA_029880325.1 Myxococcales bacterium
GAAAAGGCGCGCGCCGAACGCCGCAGACGCGGCCTCGCGTTCGGCACTCCCGCCAGCGCAGTACAATCGAAGTTCACGCGCCGCTCGAGCGGCTATGAAGTGTTCGGCGCGCTGCGGCCCTCCGTCGCCACCGGCGGGGACCCCGAAGCCGCAGAGCAGGCCCGCGAAGCTCGCGCCCACTTCCTGAGCGAGTATGCCCGCTGCATGGCCCTATGGCGTGCAGGCGACCGAAACGTCATCTGGCCGTCGGGCACCTGGAAAATGCGAGTACACCACAGCTGCCCCTGTCACCCGCCTCCATAGATTGAGCGCAGCTTCGGTCAATCGCGTGCCTGGTCCAAGCCCGGGCACGCATCCGTGCGTCCGCACGCCGATCCGGGGTGTAAACTTGGAGTATAGGTGCGTGTTGGCGCGCCATTTTCCGACCTCGCCCACCGCTCCGCTCCCCGCCCCCACCTCGCCGGCAGTCTCAGCCGACCCCGCGACCTCCGATCTCGCACCGGCAACCATGGACGGATCTGCCGCACATACCTGTGAGTTACTTTTCCGTGCCGAGGATGCGCGGAAGGCTCGCCCACCCTTCCGCAATTCCCTTTGCACTCGCGAGATACTCCGCCAAAACCAGAAACGCGGGAGCCCGCGATGCGCTGACTTCGATGCCCTCTCGTGGATCAAGTACAGCCAACAGCCTACGCTTCTCATAAAAGTAGCGCGTTCCAGGATCTACAATCGGATCTACATTGGGGTTCAAGTTGCCTGTTGCGTAATCGAGTTTGTAATGTCTGATTCGGTCATCGATTAGCGCGACCGATCCGTCTTCGCGATAGCAAACTCGAACCTCCGTGTATGCAGATGATAGGCCGACTGCAAACAGCGCCCACAGTATCTTGCCTCGTTCGCGATACACCGCAACGCCGCCGCCGCCGTCGGTTCCCGTTTCGACCGCGGAAGAAATCTTGCTCATCCGACCAATGCCAACTTGGGTACGTAGGCAGAGCTTCTCGATGGCTAGCCTGCGAGTCGTGTCAGACGCCTGCGATTCGATCGGTGGTCGCGTGACCTGTGCAATTGCAGACGCGAAATCTCCCTGGGCATTTGACTTCGCTTCGCCTGGCGGTCCCCCATCGTGTGGCTGCGTATTCCTAGACGCTGGGTCTCCCTCGGGTTTTGGCTTCGCCTCGCCCACCGGTCCATCAACAGCTGGCCTGCCCGAAACGGCATCCATCTCGGAACGCGATTGCGTTGACCGGCTGGAGCTGGCTGACGATGAGCAAGCCGCGCACACGACGAGCCATATAGCGAGCACGCAATCGGCTCGCCTCCAAGTGCGATCTGATGTGGCAAGGTCTAGCACTGCATCAGTTCCGTTGCGCTACCGACCCGTCAGAACATCCTGGCCGGCACGCTGACGTGCCGCCATCGTCTGGACGGTTACGCCGTTCGTTAGCTGGAAGTGCGGCATGTCAGGATTGGTCTGCCAGCGCCCGCCCCACTCAAGACCTTGGCTCTCGCCAAGAAGACCGACCGTGGTATAGCGG
This sequence comes from Myxococcales bacterium, assembly GCA_029880325.1. Classification (GTDB taxonomy): domain Bacteria; phylum Myxococcota_A; class Polyangia; order Polyangiales; family JAFGIB01; genus JAOUOP01. The sequence goes on from JAOUOP010000130.1 coordinate 1,539, forward strand.
GCATCACTGCCTCGGTCGACATAGGTGCCGTTTGAATCAAATATCTGCACGTCGTACGCCACTCCAAAATTGTGCCTGGACTGGCCGGCCGGCGCTGCTCGCGCATTCGGACCGAATGCTGCTACCATTCTTGCCCGTACCGCAGCCTGTTCAGCCGGCGTAACCGTAGCACGACGAATGCGCGCGTCTATCCCGAGAAGCCTAGCTTCTCGTATATGCGCCGTCGCAAGAGGCTGAAGTGCGGGATTGAGCGTAGCGATTGCGTTCGCGGTGCCTTGCGGTAGGGCTTCTGGCACGAACTCACTGTCTATCCATGCCAGGGTCTCCTCGAAGGTCAGCTCCCTCACTTGGGTCCCTTCCTGGCCGCCTGGTGCTTGCTGACCATCCGATCCGGCTCCACCACACGTCCCATCCTGATTGTGCGCCAGCACCCCCACCGCCCCAACGCGGTACGCATGCACCACCCCAACCTCAAGGTTAAACACCCTCTCCGCCCCCCGCGGCGCCATGTTCTTCGCCGCCACGGCAACACGCCCCTCAAGCCCATCAACCTCCTCACCCACCTCCAGCTCCACCGCCGGGACCCAATCCCCCCGCGTCGCCGAGAACAGCCTATGCCGGCGCGTCAACTCCAGCGGCTCCTCGACGCCCTCGAAGTGCAGCGCCATCACCGTGTCATTCAAGCCGGTGAAGGTTCCCGTGACCGGACAGCCGGGCCCATCCTCAATGCCCTCGACCGGCCCGGTGCTCAAAAGGCGCCCCCAACCGCGAATGCCCAGCTCTTCGAGGTCGAGCCAGATCGAAGCGCCTAGCTCAAGGCCTGCCATCCACTCGGCTGGCCTGAGCAGCGAGACCTCTACGACGCGGAGATAGCCATCCTCATCGGAGCTGACCACGAAGTCGTAGCGTTGCCACTGGGAGACCTGCAGGTCGCGGCAGGCTTCGTCGTCCGGGAGCAGGCGTTCGCCGAGTTCGATTTCTTCGATGGGCTTCTGGTGGCCCTCGGCGGTGGTGACCAGGGTGCCGCGTACGAAGCAGACGGCACCGAAGGCACCACTGGCAACCGCGCCGGCGATGCCCGAGCCGGTGGATAGGGCCCAGCTGTTGAACGAGAAGTCGCCGGTGATGGCTGCGCTGGTGAAGTAGCCTGCCTGACCACCGACCATCGAGCTTCCGAAGCCGGCCGCCGGGCTGGCGCCCTTGCCCGCAAGCCCGCCCCCAATCGCACCCGAGACGGCGCCAGAGGCCATCGAAGAGAGAAAGCCTCTCGCGGTAATGTCGTTTTGGCCAAGTGCGGCCCCCGCAAAATGGCCCGCAGCCCCTCCGTACATGCCTCCGATGGCACCAGCCGCAGCCACGCTCATACCGGCGTGTACGAGCGCGCCTGATATCGCTCCACCCACGCCGGCGCTGATTGCCGAGACCACCCCGGTAAGCGCCGCCTGCCCCCAGTTGATGTTGTTCCACCCATTGGTAGCCCCTTGCGCAACAACGCTGACCGTAAACGCCACCACGAACGCGATCGCCATGCCCGCCAGCACAGCTTCCCGCCCGTCCGGATCCACCCCCATCAACGGCGAGCCATACACATACGCGTACGGATTCGGATCCGACCCCAGGTCATGCACCGCCACCGGGTCGGCACTCATCCAAACGCCGAGGTACGGCGAGTAATAGCGCGCACCGAAGTAGGCCAGCCCCACCTCGATGTCCTCCTCCTTGCCCGTGAAGCGGTACTCCTCGCGGAACTCACCCCAGCGGTCGGGGCGGTAGTCGCTGTCGGCGGCGCCGTAGGCCTGATACGTCGCAAACTCCACCAGCTCGCCGGTGGCGTGGTCGATGACGAAGCTGGTCGAGCCGATGTGGTCGCCCAGCTCCAAGAAGACGTGCTGCTGGCCGCTGCTCAGCGTGGGCAGGCTCTTGTCGCTGTAGAGCACCCGCGCCACCGCGGGGCCGGCGCCCAGGCGCAGCTGCACCTTGAAGGGGTCGATTTCGTAGTCGCCCGCCAGCGCATCCCAGTCGACGCTGCGTAGCTCGTAGCTGGAGAAAATGTAGACGCTGTGCTTGGTCAGCCCCGCGCCGTCGACCGCCGTCTTGAGCACGCGACCGCCGCCAGCGTCGTAGCCGTAGCGCAGTTCGGCATCCGGCGCCCGCACCGGCGGCGCCTGGGCGATGCTGCCGTTGGCGCTGCGCTCATCGGGAGTCGCAGCGCTCAAATCCCAACGCCGGGCGCGCGTGATCTGGCCCAGCTCGTCCCACTCGTAGTGAAAACGCTGCCAACACGAGGCCGCCGTCGGCAAGCACGGCCCGTCGCGGCGCACGATCAGATCGGTGACGTTCCCGGCGGCGTCGTAGGCCAGGTCCAGGTCACCGGCATTGGGCGACCCACCAGCGATGCCGCGATTGCTGGCCGCCTTGAGCTGGTGGGGACCCGCCGTCGGCGTGCCGTGCTGGCGCTCGCCGGTGGAGCGGTCCCAGAAGCCCGATTGGTCGTCGGTGCTCTGCTCGAGGTTGCCCAGGTGGTCGTAGCGGTTTTGCTGCTCGAGCACGCGCGTCGGAAAGGACACATGCGGGCTCGGCTGCACGCGCGTGGGGTCGGCGTTTTCGGCGGCGAAGGGCGACTTCCAGGTCGAAGCACCGGCGTGGGTGTAGGTGGTGCGCGTCAGGCGGTAGAGGTCGTCGTATTCGAAGCTGCGGTCGACAGGCTTGGCGTTGTCGGGCCACTCGCTGGCCACGCGCAGGTCGTCGATGGCGACGACGTTGCCGACTTCGTCGTAGCGGTAGGACCAGTGCTCGAGCGAGAGCTGGAGCGTGGGATCCTCCGCGGCGCCCGGCGGCGTGTAGCTCGAGCCGACCGGCGGGTTGCTCCACATGGGCACGGCCGCGCGGGCGGTGAAGACGTCTTCGACGCGGCGGTTGATGTCGTAGCGGTAGTCACGCCGGGTGGCAGCGGCATCACCCAGGATCATGTGGGTGGGCAGGCCGTCGGCGGTGGCCTGGGCCTCGTCGAGCAGCAGGCCGTAGCTGCTGCTGATCTGGCGCACGCCGCCGCGCCTGGTGTAGCTGAACCTGAGCTCGCTGGTACCGTCGGAGCCGAGCAGCTCGGGGGAGGTGACGCCGCTGGTGGCCGTGGTGACGCGTCCCGCGCCATCCATGCTCTGGGTGCGCACGTACCAGCGGGGCGCGTAGCGGTCCGCGAGCACCGTGGCGAAGGGCCCCGGCTTCTGCACCTGCACGGCGACGCCGGTGCCGCGGCCCAGGGCGTCGTAGCGCATGACCGCCTTGGAACCCGGGCCCGAGATCGAGGTGAGGCGGCCGGCCAGCAGGCTGATGTCGATGTCGAAGCTCTGGCCGGCGGCGTCGACGATGCTGCCGGTGGCCGGGTCGGGCTCGTCGTAGCGGTAGAAGGCCTCGGTGCCGTCGCCGCTCACCAGGTCCGGCGCGCTGTAGACCGGGTGGTGGTCCAAACAGGGCGAGCGATCCTCGGCCAGCAAGCGCCCGCCGGTGTCGTAGTGGTAGTTGGCGCCGCAGCCGCGGGCGTCGCTGACGCCGACCAGGTCGCCGGCGTCGTTGTAGGCGTAGCGCCAGGCCTTGATCGCCGCCGGGTCGGTCGTGGGGTCGGGGTTAAAGCCCACGCTGGTGTTGGGCTCCACGTTGAGCACCATGCGGCCCCAAGAGTCGTACTTCAGCCAGCGCACGACGTCGGGATGGCCGTCGCTGCGCTGGATGATGCGCTCGGGGGCGCCGGTGGGCAGGTACTCCGCCAGGGTGTGGCGCTCTTCGATGGGGCCGGTGCCGTCGCCGCCGTGGGTGCGCTCGGTGCGCCGTACCGCGCGGCCGTGGCCGTCGGTGACCAGCGTCATGTAGGTGCCCTGGCGCGGGCCGACCTTGTCGGCGGCGTCCTCGGCGTCCTGGGAGAGGGCGTGGAAGGTGTAGTCGACCTTCAGAAGCCCATCGAGGCCGTAGGCGCGGATGGGGCGGCCGAAGCCGTCGAATTCCTGGGAGGAGAAGTTCGTGGGGGCCGGCGCCGCCAGGGGGAAGGACGTGGGTGAGCCGCTGTAGAACCACGGCTGATAGGCTTTGATCGGCTGGCCCTTTTCGTCGTAGTCGACGGCGCCGCCGGCCACGTAGTCGCCGCCGTCGCCGGCGCTGGGGTCGGCCTGGGAGAGCGAGACGATGGTGCGGCCCATGGCGTCTGTGAAGCTCCAGGCCTCGTGGTAGGAGTCGCTGCTGGCGTCGGGGCCGTCCTGGGTCCGGACGTGGGTCACCGTGTAGGGCGTGGTGCTGGCGTCCGCCGGCAGCGTGTAGCTGGCGACGAAGGCGGGGCGCGTGGCGAGCTGGCCGGGCGTGGCGGGGTCGGCGTGGGTTGCGGACAGCACGCGCCCGAAGCCGTCGTAGTCGAAGTGGGCCGGCTGGCCGTGGGCGTCGACGCTGTCGATGACGGCTTCGAGGCCGCGGTCGAAGCTAACGTCGTGCACGAGCTGGGTCTCGCCGCAGTCGGTGAGGGGATCGGGGGCGCCGGCGTCGGGCGCGCCCACGTAGGCGGTGGCGCGCACGGGCAGCTGGGCGTAAACCGGGTCCACCTCGCCGCCACCGCAGCCGCCGTTCGGGGTGCGGGTGAAGACCACGTGGCCGAAGGCGTCGTAGCGCTGGTCGAGCATGAGGATGCTGACGGGCGAGTCTTTGCCGCCGGAGGCTCCGGGCGGCGCCGGGGCGATGGCCGCGCCGCTCTCGTGGAAGCGGTCCAGGTCCAGCGTGCCGCTGAGCACGGAGTAACTCTGCAGCAAGTCGCCCGCGGCGTTGTAGACGTGGCTGGCCTGGCCCCATGCCCCGGTGCTGTTGCTGCCGGTCAGGTAGCTGCTCTGCTCGCGGTAGAGCCAGCCGGAGTCGTCGCCGGCGGGGCGCACGAAGCTGCTGTAGGCGTAAATCGTCTCGTCCACCCCCGCCGGGCAGCCCTGCTCGCAGCCGTACTTGCGGCTCTCGATGACGTTGCCGTAGTCGTCGTAGAAGCTCTCGGAGCGCACCCTGGCGGTGCCGGCGCTGGCGCGGCGCACGGCGCCCGCATGCCAGCTCTCCTGGTGCTGGAAGTCCCACATCTGGACGTCCACGTCGACGAAGTTCTCGCTGGTCTCGGTGGCGTCGAAGTTGGCGGTGTCGTAGATGAGGCCGGTCTTGGCCAGGGGATAAGGCACCACCACGCGGCGGCCATCGAGGCCGGTGTAGAGCTGGCGTAACTGGTAGCTGGTGTGGTCGCTTTCGAGGTAGACGCCGCTCTCGTCGTAGGTCTCGTTGAGCAGGGGCAGGCCCTTGAGCGCCTCGCGCCAGTTGTCGCGCCAGCGCTCGGGTGGCGTGCAGGTGTCGGCGACGGTGCCCTCGAAGTCCGGGTCGCACTCGCCCATCAAGAAGACGGTGCGCTGGGTGGAGCTGTAGGAGTTGGGCCCGCCCAAAAGCGAAACCGTGGCCTCCTTGAAGCCGCGGAACTCGCGCTGGCGCCCCTCGTAGACGGGGTCTCTGTAGCTATACTCGGTGACGTAGACGCCGGCGGGGCGGCCGATGCGCTCGAGGTTGTCGCGCACGGTGGAGCGCACGACCACGGGGGTGACGGTGGGCGCGAACTTCTGCCAGGGCTTGCCGGCCTCGGCGGCCTGGCGCATCAGCTCGGCCGAGCTCTCGTATTCGAGCTCCAGGGTCTTGCCCAGGCCATTGTGCACGCGGCTGAGCAGCTTGGGCGTGATGCCGCCGGTGAGGTCGATGTACTGGTAGTCGTAGGCCTGGCCCCAGAGGATGTCGAGGCTGCCGGAGCCGTCGACGTCGGTGAGACGCACGTAGCTGCTGGCGCTGCCGCGCACGGGGGTCTCGGCGATGATGTGACGGTCGGTGAAGCGCTGGCCGTTGTCGTTGAGGTAGATGTCGACGCCCTTGTTGCGCACCTCGACCAGGTCCGACAGGCCGTCGCCGTTGACGTCGGCGAGCAGCAGGCTGCCGGCGTCGGCGGTGCCGAAGTAGGGGGCGTTTTCCAGGGTGAGATGGCGGTCGGTGGCGAAGTCGCCGCCCAGGCAGTCGTCGCGGTCGCCGGTGCCCCAGAAGCCGTTGCCGCGGCCGGGCCAGTAGATGACCTGGCCGTCGCGAAGGCGCACGATGTCGGCCAGGCCGTCGCCGTTCATGTCGGCGACCTGGATGTCGGGGTCGGAGAAGCGCGCCGGCAGGGCGCTCCAGGGGGCGCAGGCGGTGACGGGCTCGTCGCTGAGCTCGGCGGTGGTTGCGCGGTCGTGCAGCCGAAACCAATCAGCTGCTCGATTTCACCATGGTAGGGTCGGCGTCGATGCCGTCCCAACGACACGAGGCGCTGCTCGAGCTGTTCCGCAATCGGCCGGCGCTGGCCGCCGAACTGCTGCGGGATGCGCTTGGTGTGGAGCTGCCCGAGTACACCGAAGTCCGCCTCGACTCGGCCGATCTCACCGAGGTCCAGCCCGCCGCCTACCGGGCCGACCTGGTGGTGCTGCTCTACGACGGAAGGCCCGTGCTGGGTATCATCGTCGAAGTCCAACTCCGGCGCGATCGCGACAAGCCGCTTGTCTGGCCGGTCTACGCGACCGGCCTTCGCGCGCGCATCAGGTGCCCCGTCGAACTGCTGGTCGTGTGCACCGACGACAGCGTGGCACGCTGGGCCGCACAGCCCATCCACACCGGAAGGCGCTCGGTCTTCGAGCCGATCGTGCTCAGCCCCTCGGGAGTGCCCGTAGTCTCTGAACCCACCAAGGCTGCCAACGACCCCGAGTTGGCGGTCCTGTCGGCCATGTCGCACGGCCCGCAAGGCGATATCGAGACTGCGGTGGCCGTCGCGATCGCCGCCATCGACGCCTGCGCTCCGCTCGACGCTCAGCGCTCGATGCTGTATGTTGATTTGGTACTGTCGTCGCTGAGCGAAGCAGCCAAGAAAGCACTCGAATCAATGGACCCGGCCAAGTATCAGTACCAAAGCGAGTTCGCCAAGCGCTACGTTTCCGAAGGCCGGCAAGAAGGCCGGCAAGAAGGCCGGCAAGAAGGCCGGCAAGAAGGCGAAGCTCAGATCGTGCTCAAGCTGCTCAGACTGCGCTTTGGCAAGCTATCTGCCGAGACCGTCGAGCGCGTCAACAAGGCTTCGGAAAGCGAACTCGAGCGCTATGCCGAGCACATCCTCGATGCCCAGCGGCTCGACGACGTCTTCGGCGATTGAGTTCGGAGCCGAGCGCCGGACCGGGGAGCCGGACAGCTGTTCACAGCCTGTGTGCGACGGCGTAGACCGGCCACGTTCGGGTCTGTGAACCGGCGAGCTGGGCGGCTGCTGGCCGCCCGTGTCCGGCCAACGGCATTGACCGGCCACTTTCGCGACCGTCGGCTGCCCAAAATCGAGGCACGGTCGCTGTGATGCATGTCATAGCGGGGGGTGGCGGATTTTCGAAGGCCTCCGCCGATCCGACACCTTCGCTTCCGTAAGTGCTTGTAATTACAGGCACCCGGTCCCGGCATGGTGCTTGCTCTACCCGCCGGGCATGACCCTCGCCCGCCA
>JAOUOP010000022.1 GCA_029880325.1 Myxococcales bacterium
TGTGCGTGCTGGGCTTGAAGGTCGACGAGAGCCGGCGCCTGGAGCAGCGCGCTCGCGAGGTGGCGGCCCTGGCCGAGGTACAGAGCGTGGCCATTGTAACAGGGCGTTATGACCTCTTGGTGGAGGTGCTGGTGCCCTCCAACCACGGGCTGATCGGCTTTTTGTCAGGCCCGCTGGCGGGCGTCCAAGGCATCACCAGCAGCGAGACTTTTCTGCTGCTCAAGACCTTCGACAAGTGGCTCTGATGCGCTCGAGCGTCCGTAGGCGGCATGGGCCGTCACGGCGATGACCGTTAGCACCGAGGCCAGGCTCATCGCGCCGAAGTGGTCGTCGTTCCAGGGCAGCTCCGAGAGCATGCAGGTCACGCTCGCTAACGCGGCCGCCAGGATGCCTGGCAGTTTGCGTCGCTGCCACAGCAGGCCGTAGGTCAATAAGAAGCCGTAGTAGTAGCAGGTCAGCTCCACGGCCATCACGATCAGGCCCGCCCCCAGGCAGGCCGCTTCCCAGTCCTCGCCCCGATCGCCGGCCCGCGCCAGGAGGAAGCAGAAGAGCAGCACGACGCCGAGCATGATCGGCTTGCTGATCGAGTAGTAATGGGCCCGGGCCTGCTTCCACTCGGCGAAGGGATCGTCGAGGTCGTTGTTGCGCATTACCTTGGCGCGCGTGCCAGGGTCGTAGCCCATGACGGTCTTGAGGCCCATGTTGTTGGTCAGAGCCGTGGCCAGGTGCTTTTCGCTGTTTTCGGCGAACTCGCCCCAGGCGTCGAGGCCCCCCATGGCCCACGACGAGGCCGGGAAGAGCACGGCCATGGCCACGATGCAGCCGGCCGCAAAGCGCATCTGGTCATTGGTGAGCACGAAGCGGCGCTCCCGGACCATGCGGTAGAGCACCTTCAAGATCACCGCGGCAACCACGAAGCCGGGGAACACGCGCAGCAGGGTGGCGTAGGTCAGGCTCAGGCCCGCGCCGAAGGGATAGCGCTTCTTGAGCAGGCAGATGCCCACGACGAGCCATAACTGCCAGTCGTAGCGCAAAAACGACCCGCCGTTCCAGTAGAAGCGCGCCGGGAAGTTGCAGCCCCAGTAGATCAGCGCCACGCACGCCGCCTGCCAGCCGAAGGCCCAAAGCACCGCGAGCCACATGGCCAGCAGGATCACCGTGTCGATGATGGCGATGCGGTCGATCTTCTCCTTGCTCAAAGGCCCCCAGTCGGCGATCAGGCGCCCCAGGATGGCCCACACGGGGGTGGCGTTGTAGCCGTGGTCACCCTGGCTCTGGTCCCAGCGATCCTTGGAGAAGCGACTGCGGAAGTGGCGGTTGTCGCGCCGGAAGTCGTTCCAGCGCTCTTCGCTGAAGTGGCGCGTGCAGCGGCCCGGATCGGCGACGATGGCGGCGGTGGTGCCCAGCTTGTTGGTGTCGGCCAGGTCGCGCATCTTGCGCTTGATGACCTGGGTGCGCCGGCCGTCGGCCAGGTCGGCGGCGGCGGTGCACTCGTAGAGCCGGCTGAAGCGCAGCTCGGGGCCGTACTTGGCGCCCATGTAGTAGTGGTAGTGCTCCCAGATGTGGATGTAGTGGTCGAAGTGGAAGTGGCCCAGGTTCCACCAGGAGGCCAGGGAGATGAGCCCGATGAGGCCGAGCAGCACGTTGTAGGCACGGCGCAATCGCCGGCGCTCGGGGCGCCGGCGCGCGAGCCACAGGCCGCCCAGCAGCAGCAGCGTGCCGAGACCGGCCAGCGCGCCCTTGATGAAGACCATCATCGGGTTGTCGATGGCGGCCCAGCCGACTTTCTTGGGCGGGTAGGTGAGCTTGGGCGGCCACGGCTTGGGTTTTTCGCAGTGGGCCCTAAACTCGGAGATGGAGTAGAAGTTATCGCCGCCGACGCCGCGAATGCGCAGGTAGCGGGCGGTCTGGGGCTGGGGCAGTGAGTGGATGCGGGTGCGCAGGCCCTGGTCGGGGGCCACCGGCGCCATCCACAGGCGTCGGTAGCGCTGGCCGTCGTCGGAGGCTTCGACCAGGTAGCGGTCGTTGTTGTCGGCCTGCAGTAGCAGATGCTGCAGGCTGCGCGGGCGCCGCAGATCGATGACGAGTTCGGCGCGCGCGTCCGTCAGCTGCACGGCATGGGCCGCGTTCCAGGCGGCGCCCTCGGTGGCCAGGCGACCGTCGCGGATGCGTGGATGGCCGCCCTTGAGGCCGCTGCCGGTGACGAGGGCCGTGCGGATGATGTTCTGGGGTGTGCAGGCGGTGGGTTGCGCGGTCGCGGGCGCGGTGGGGGCGGCGCCCGGGGCCAGCGGGAGGGGGGCTGCCGGTGCCTGGGGCGCGCCTGGAGCGGCCTGGGCCGCGCTCACGGGGGGGCTGAGCACGGGGCCCAGCACGGCGGTCAGTGCCAGGATCACCCCCCACAGCCCTCCCAGGACGCTGCGGGTGCGGGCCCTGTGCCCGAGTTCGGCATGTAGCGACACCACGGATTCGGCCGCGCATTGTACTCGCCGATTCCCGCTTGGCCAGTGCCGCCCCGCGGTCGCCCCTCGGAGACCCGGGCTGCAACCCTGCGAAATCCAAGTGCTTTCGCACCGGATGCCGTTTTTCGGGATGGCTAGCTCTCGACTCGCGGTCGGCTATACTCCGCGCGCCATGGGGCCCGCACGCCGCATCCGAGTTCTTGCGGCCGGCGCCACGGGGGATGCCGGATCCTGGGCGCGCGGCCTGCGGCTCGGTCTGCGGGCAGGGGTTTTGCTGTGGTTTTCCGATGGCGCGATCGTCGTGGGGCGCTCGGGGCTGTCGGGCCTGTTCTCCTTCGGCGGTCAGCTGGCGGCCCTGGGCATGACGCTCGGGCTGGGCTTGGGTCTGGGTGCGCTGCTGGGGTTCGGCGGTTTCCTCGCGGGCTTTGGGCAGCGCGGACAGGTGCCCGCTTCGCCCGCCTGGACCTGGGCGGGGGCCTGGCGCGGGCTGGGCGCGGCCGACGGCGATGGCGGGCGGCAGCGGCTGGAGCTGCTTTGCACGTGGCTGCTTCTGCTCGGGGGCCTGGGCGCGCTGTCCTTTTGGGTGAGCCGGGAGGTGATCCTGCGCATGGCGCAGCCCCATTTCGCCGCCCTGACGTTGGTGGGGCTGCAGCTTTCGCTGCTGCTTTTCGGCGCCCTGGTCTTGCCCGCCGCCCGCGGGGGCGCGCGCCTGTTGATCGCCGCCGCCGCGCGCTCGCCCGGTGCCGGCTGGCTCGCAGGCCACCCGCGCAGCGCCCTGGCCGCCGCCTTCGGGCTCGCTCTGCTCGGCGTTTCGCTGCTGGCTTGGCACTACCGGCTGCTGCTCGGTTTTTTGCCCTGGGCCACCGTGGGTGCGCTGGCCGCGGCCTGCTTCGGCACGGTGGCTAGCGCCCGTGTCTTCGCCCGCGCCGGCGCGCCGGCCGCCGCGCTCGAGGGCGGCGTGCTCGTCCTTTGCCTGGCGCTCGGCAGCGTTGGGCTCGCCTCCCTCGACGCCCGCGCCGACAAGAGTCGCCGCGCCCTGCACGGCAGCCTGGGCGGGCGCCTGGGCCATGGTCTGTTGCTCGCGGCCCTCGACTTCGACGGCGACGGCCACCTCAACCTGCTCGGAGGCGGCGACTGCGCGCCCTTCGACGCCGCCATCAGCCCGGTCGCCATCGACATCCCCGACAACGGCATCGACGAGGACTGCGACGGCCGCGACCTGGACCCGCGAAGGCTGCTGGTCGCGACCCGCCACGACCATCCGGTGCCCGCGTCCTTTCCGCGGCGTCCGCCGATCGTGCTGGTGACCGTCGATGCCCTCGCCGCCGATCGCCTGGCGGCCCTCGGCGGCCGCCGCGGCAACACCCCCAACCTCGATCGCTTCGTCGCCCAGTCGAGCTTCTTCGCCGCCTGCTACGCCCAGGGCTCTTCGACGCGGCTTTCATTCCCTTCCATTTTCACCTCGCGCTGGGACAGCCAAATCGAGCGCGTGCTCGAGGGCAAGCATCCCTATCCGATCGCCAAGTCCGAGCGCATGCTCGCCGAAATCCTGCGCGCCGCCGGCTACGAGACCAGCGCCGTCCTGCCCGACGGCTACTTCAGCCGCCGCAGGTGGCCCTCCATCACGGCGGGCTTCGATCGCGTCGACGAGTCGCCCATGGCCAAAGGCCCACGGGCCGAAGGCCCCCACAACAGCGCCCGGGTCACCGACGCGGCCCTGGCCATCCTGCAGCGCAAGTCGGCCAAGCCGAAGTTCCTGTGGGTGCACTATTACGACGCCCACTCCCCCCATGAGCAGCCGCGGCAGGGTCCCCGCTACGGCAGCGGGCGCGAGAATCTCTACGACGCGGAGGTGGCGCTGGTGGATGCGGAGCTGGGGCGCCTGTTCGCCGGCATCGACGCGATCTACGGCGCCGGGGACGGGGCCCAGGCGCTGGTGGTCTTGACAGCCGACCATGGCATCGCCTTCGATGCGCCCCGGCACGTGAAGTACAACTACGGCTACGACCTCCACAGCGTCGTGCTGCACGTGCCGCTGGCGATTCGCGGCCCGTACATCCGGCGCCAGCGCGTCGACCGTGTCGTGTCGACCATGGACGTAACCCCCACATTGGCCAATCTCCTGCGGCTGGGCAGGCGCGAGCGCTTCGAGGGGGCGAGCCTCGTGCCGGAGCTGCTCGAGGGGCGCGCCTCGCGTCCCGAGCGTATTTTGCACCAGTTCTACATCACCGAGCGCCGCTGGAAGGGCAACGATCCGCTCGAGATCATCAGCCTGCGCAGCGACCGCTTCCATTTGATCCACGACCGTCGCATCGACGCCTACGAACTCTACGACTTTCGCACAGACCCCCTGGAGCGAAACAACTTGAGCGACTCGGCCGAGCATGCGGCGACGCGCTCGGCCCTCGAGCAGCAGCTTTCCTTCTACACCTATCGTCTGCACCGCGGCCACGCGCGGGCGGCGGCGGGCGGAGCGCCCCGGCGGTGAGCACGTCGGGCGGCGGCAAGGCGGCGCCGGAGGCACGCACGCGCCTGCGCGGGCGTCTCGTCGCGCACGGGCCGCGGCTGGGGCTTTTGCTGCTTGCGGCCGGTGGCGTGCTCTTGTGCTTCGGCGGCACGCCCCTGTGGTGGCTGGGGGCCTCGATGGTCACGGTCGTGCTGACCCTGACCGCCGCCACCGAGGCTCCGGCCCTGGCTGCCCTGGCCAGCTGGCTACGGCGTCCCAGGAGCGTGGGCGTCAGCACCGTGCGCGTCGATCGTCTGCTGTGGGACGTGGGCTATTGCCTGGCCCTGATCGCCATCGGCAGCGTGATGATGTGGGAGATCGTCGGCGGCGAGCGCCCGGTCAGCCACGACCACACGGTCCACTACTTCAAGGCCTGGCAACTGCACGAGCACTTCCTCAAGGAAGGCCGTCTCTTCGGCTGGAGCCAGCGCTGGTTCGCCGGCTATCCGGTCAACTACCTCTACCCCATCGGCGCCGACCTCTGGGTCAATGCGGTCCACGCCCTATCCCTGGGCGCGCTCAGCTTCAGCGCGGCCTATGGCGCGGCCTTCTGGCTCTTCCATCTCTTCACGGGCCTGGCCGGCTATCGGCTGGGGCGTCTGATCGGCGGGCCCCACGTGGGCGCCATCTGCGGCCTCTTGATGCTCACCGACCAGGGTGAGTTTCGCATGGGCGGCTGGGCCTACACCGTGGAATACGGGGTCTGGCCCCAGGCGCTATCGCTGAACCTGGCGTTGATGGCCCTGTGCAGCGTGCCGGCCATCGCCAGCGAGCGCAGACTGGCGCCCCTGGCCGCCTTCGGCGTCTGGATGGGGCTGGCCATCATTACCCATCCAGTGCAGCTGATCTTCCTGGCGCTGCTGCTGCTGGTCACCGCCTTCGCCGCCGCCTTTGCCGAGCGCGCCCACGCCTTGAGCGCCGTCTTTCGGCTGGCCATGGCCTCGGCGCTTTCGATGGGCGTGGCTTCCGTGTGGCTGATCCCCTTTCTCAGCGTGCGCGCCGAGACCAACGTCATGGGCGTCTGGTGGGATACCACCTACGAGCTGGGCAAGGGGCTTTTGACCCTGGAGGCGCTGCCGGGCACGCCGGGTTGGGTGCTGGCTTTTGCCGTGCCGGGGCTATTGCTCAGCCTGCGCACGCGCGCCTTCGACCTGCTCTTCTATTCCCTGCTGGCGCTCTTCATCCCCGCGCTTTGCAACAGCACCTTCATCGACGAATTCCACCTGCCCTTCGTCTCCGGCTCCTTCACGAAGGTGCAGTTTCTGCGCATGTCGACCATGGCGAAGCCGTTTTACTTCGCGCTGGCCGCCTATTTCGCCGTGGCCGTGGTGCGCTATTCGCGCCATATGGTGCTCAGGCCGCGCCCTGAGCGCAGCACGCCGTCCCCGCTGCTGCGCGCGGCGCTGGCGGCTGTGATCTCGCTATTGACCTTGCCGGTGCTGGTGCCGGCGGTCCAGAGCTACTGGGCGCGCTATGTGAAGCGCTCGCTGGTGACCCTCGAAGACCGCCCGCTGCTCGAAGACCGCCGCCAGCTGCAGCAATGGCTGCAGAAGAACCTGCCGCGCGACCGCTTCTATCGTCTGGGCGTCTTCACCGGCCACAACCACCACCTGCTCGACCTCGGGGCGATCCTCGACCAGCCCATCTACAAGCGCGGCTTCACCCCCTGCTCCAACTTCGTCTACAAGATGCGCGAGCGGGATCCGGCGATCCTGCGGGCGGTCAACCTGCGCTTCGCCATCTCCAAGATGCACTTGCCGACCGAGGAGTTCGAGCTGGTCGAACGCTTCGGCACCTACCGGCTCTATCGGTTCTTGAATTACAACCCCGAGCCCTTTCAGATCCTCGAGGGCGACGGCGACATCAAACTCGAGCGCTTCTCGGACGAAGAAGTCGCCTTCGTCGTGGGTCCAGGCGCCCACGGCCGCGTGCGCCTCAACGTCAGCTATTTCTCGCGCTGGCATGCCTACCGTGACGGCGAGGAGATCCCCATCGCCATCACCTATTTGCGCGAGGCGCCCGAGGACACGGGCTTCATGACGGTGGACCTTGCGCCGGGCCGCTATCGATTTCGCTTTGAGCGCACGCTGCTCGACCGGCTGTCGCTGCCGATTTCGATCGCCTTTTTGCTGCTCTCGCTCTCGCTCGTGCTCGGCGAGCGGCGGGGCGTGTTGCCGCTGCGCCGGGCCATGGAGCGGTCGACGCGCGTCTTTGACGCCCTGGGGGGCATTCGCTTTGCGCGTCTCAGGGCAAGCTTACTCGGCCTGCTCGTGGTGGCGCTCTTGGGCATCGGCGTGGCGCTCGCGCTATGGACGCCCGTCATCGAGAGCGATGAGCTCCGGCTCGACGTGCGCCGCGTGCGCTACGACTTCCTCGAGCGTCTGTCGGCGGCCCACGCCATCATCGAGTACAAGAACGGCTTTCAGACCTGCTACCGCCAGGGCGAACGCCACATCTGTCGCGACGAGGAAGGCAACCTGGACGACACCAATTTCATCGCCAGCACGCCCGGCGAGATCAAGGAATACACCATGGTGCGCTGCATTCGTATGCGCCCGGTCGACAAGGCGCTTTTGTCTCTGACCTACGATCGGGCCAAGATTGGCGAGCGGCTGATCGGCTACTATGGCGTGGAACGGGCCGGCCGCCTGATGCGCCTGCGCCGACCGGTGGAATTTCGCGTGCTGGTCGACGGTCGCGTCGTCTACGAGGGCCACACCGAGTCCGACAACAAGATGCACTACTTCGACATTCCCCTCAAGCGCTTCGGCCGTCGCAGAAACGCCGTATCGTTTTCGGTTCGTGCGGACAACGTGCGCAAGCGCTACTTCTGCTTCAACGCCCAGATGGTGGACTTGCAGCGGTAGTCACCTGTATCGCAAGTTCGGGGTAGAACTCGACGTCCCTCGACGTCCCTCGACGTCCCTCGACGTCCCGCGACGTCCCTCGACGCGTCGACCGCCCTTGGGGCTATCTCCTCGAATATACTCTGTATGTCCTTCGTCGATTCGCCACGCCGAGGGTCGCCGATTGCTCGCCGATTTCTACCCCGAACTTCCAACACATGTGACTGGCCCAGGAGAGAACGAATTGGAGAACTTTGCACTCATCGGCGCCGGTGGCTACATCGCGCCCCGGCACCTGAAGGCCATCGCCGACACCGGCAATCAGCTGCTGGCCGCCGTCGATCCCAAGGACTCGGTGGGCATCCTCGATCGCTACTTTCCCGAGGCGCGCTTCTTCACCGAGATCGAGCGCTTTGACCGCTATCTGGAGAAGCTCCGGCGCCAGGGGGAGGGCGCGCGCGTGCGTTATCTGTCGGTGTGTTCGCCCAACTATCTGCACGACGCCCACGTGCGGCTGGGGCTTCGGCTCCATGCCGACGTCATCTGCGAAAAGCCGCTGACCATCACGCCCTGGAACGTCGACGCGCTCGCCGAGCTGGAGCGCGAATACGGTCAGCGCGTCTACACCGTGCTGCAGCTGAGGCTCTTGCCTTCGCTGGTCGCCCTGCGCGAGCGCTTGCGGGCCGAGGCCGCGGGCAAGCGCGCCCGGGTCGAGCTTTCCTACATCACGCGCCGGGGGCCCTGGTATCAGGTGTCGTGGAAGGGCGATGAGCAGAAGTCCGGCGGCGTGGCGATGAATATCGGCATCCACTTCTTCGATCTGCTGCTGTGGATCTTCGGCGATTGTCAGCGCCACGAGGTCCACCTGAAGACGGCTACCAAGATGGCGGGAATGCTCGAACTGGAGCATGCCGACGTCACCTGGTTTCTCTCCATCGCCGGCGCCGACTTGCCCGAGGGCTACCTGGAGGAGGGCAAGCCGGCCTATCGCTCGTTGACCATGGATGGCGAAGAACTCGAATTTAGCTCTGGGTTTACAGAGCTGCACACCGAGGTCTACCGCGACATCCTGGCGGGGGGTGGTTACGGCCTGGCCGACGCGCGGCCGGCCGTGGAGTTGGTGCACCGGCTGCGCAACCTACAGCTCACGGAGCGACCCGACCTCGAGCATCCGGCGGTGAGTCGGCAGCGCAAGGCTGGCTGACTGCTTCTCTCAGGGCTGCTCCCGCTGCACCCGGTAGACGCCGAAGGCGCCGAAACGGGCGAGCAGCTCGAGGCCCGCCTGCTCGTTTTCGCGGCGCGGCCGGCTGCTGATCACGTGGTCGAGGCCCTCGCGGCGGGCCAGCGCGGCCAGGGTCGCTGCCGGTTGCTTGCGGTAGGCCCGGGTCGAGGCGTGGCGCAGGGCGTAGCCGAGGGCAGGGAAGTCGGCCGTGCCCATGGCCCCCAGCATACGGTCGCGCCAAACTCGGAGTTCATCACCGCGCATCGGTGTGCACTTCCAATCCACGTAGATCGCGCGCCGGGCGTGGAGGCGAAAGTTGATGAAGCCGGGCGGCGCCAGGAACCGGGCCTCCTTTGGCGTGTTGTGCCGCACCCAGGCCATCAGCTGTCCGAGCTGTCCCGGCGGATGCCAGCGCGCCTGGACGGGCTGGGTCTTTCGGGCCTCGGCCGCGATCTTCGAAAGCGGCAGCCCGGGGCCCAGCGGCGGCAGACCGGCGTGGGCCAGGCACAGCCAAAGAAGTAGCGCCAGGGCCGGCAGTGCGCCGAAGCTCCGCAGCTTCCGGTCGCGCGGCAGGCAGTGGGCGAGGCTCGCGGCCGCAAGTGGCAGCAGCGACCACAGCAGCAGTGGTTGGGCCTCACGCAGGTGCTTGTTTGGCAGTGTGTAGGCCAGAAGCAGCAGCAGGCCGCCCAGCTGCAGTGGGATGCCAACGCGGTCGCGGGTCGCCATCGCGTCGCGCAGGGCTGCGCCGTGGCCGAGTGCCGCGATGGCGCACAGGGGCAATGACAGTCGCCATAGAAAGGCGCGCACCAGGCCCGTCAGCTGCAGGGCCCCGGCCACCCAGGCCAGCCCGAGCAGCGCGAGCAGCACCAGGGTCAGCTGCGCCAGGCGTCGTTCGGGGCGCTGCAGCAGGGCGGGGGCCGCGAGCAAGAGCAGGCTCGCAAGCCAGGCCAGGTCCAGCGTGGCCAGGCTCCCAACGTCGTAGTGATGGGGCGCGCGCACGCGAAAGAAGAGCGCCAGTTCGCCGGGGGCCGAGTCGGGCGCGAGCAAGCCCGAGGCCACGGCGTAGAGGGTGGGTGAAGCCACGACGGTGAAGGGGATCGCCACCTCGAGCAGCGTGCGCAGGCTGCGCCGGCGCAGGGCTTGCAGGGCCAAAAGCGGCGCCAGCGACAGCGGACCGAGCACGGCGTAGTTGGCATGCAAAAGCCCCGACAGCCCCAGCCACAGCCCGGCGCGCAGCGGGCGCTTGGCGACCCAGGCGGCGCAGGCGAGCACATAGGGCGGCAGCGCCGTGGCCGCCGGCAGCAGCACGCCCTTGGTGATGGCGGCCCCGGCGAGCGCCTCCCAGCGCACCACGCCGAGCAGGCCCAGGGCGACCCAGGCGCTCGCGCGGCCCAGCTTCGCCGCGCGTGCCACCGCCAGCAGGGCGGCGCCGAATGCCGCGAGCACCGCGGCGTGCGTCAGCAGCACGGCCTGGGCAAAGAAACGCTCGCCGGCGATGGCGTGCAGCGCGCGCATGAGCCAGCTGAAGCTCTGGTGGTAGTGGCTCGTCTCCCAGGTAAACCAGTCGCCGGGCAAAAAGTCCGGGTAGATGTGGCGGTAGGGCAGCAGCAGGTATTGCTGGTGATCGTTGTTTTCGAAGCCGTAGCGCACCTTGAAGAGCCACAGCAGGGCGGCGCAGGCGACGAAGAAGAGGTCGTGGGCGTGCTCGAGCCAACGAGGGCGACGGGGGCGCGGGGCTGGCGCTTGCGCGTACTGCGGCTCGCGGTCGGGGGCTTCCATGGTGCGCTCAGCCGGGGTGTACGCGTCGTATGGGCGCGAAGACGCGGAAGCCGCGGTGTCGCTTCACCAGACGGAAATGTCGGCGAAAGGCGGGGCGCTCGCGCTCGAAGGCGCCCCGAAAGCCCACTGGCATCACCAGGAAGTCGCTGCCGAGTTCGTCCATCATGATGCGCAGATCCTGAAGCGTCGTCTGCCGGTAGTACATGCGGTAGTGCACATTCGGAGGCGTCAGCTGCCAAAGCCGCTGCACGAAGCGGGTTACGACCACCAGGTCCTCGTGCTTCTTTGCTTCGCTGCCAATCCAGTCGACGAGCGCCGGCTCGATGCGGTGGCCGCGGGCATCGCGGCGGGCCTGCTCGAGCAGTTCCACGCTCGCGCGGCCGCCCTGGTATATCGATACGCACAGGATCGCCATGCCGACCGCGGCCAGCAGCGGCCGGCGCAGCATCTGGACCAGGGCCAGGAAGAACGGGATGCCACAGACGATGGCGTGGCGCATGTGGAAGTTCCAGGGGCTCCACATCTGCTTGTGCATCAAATGCAGCGAGACGAGACTGCCGGTCGCGAGCAGGACGATGAAAAGCCAGTTCAGGTGCTCTGGCGCCGCGAGCCAGCCAGGGGCGGAGCGCAAGCCCCGCCCCATGGCGCCCGGGCCGGCGCTGCGCCACTGTCGCCACATCCGCCCGACGAAGCCAACGGCGAAAGCGACGAGGGCGATGGGAAGGGCGTAGGGAAAGAGATAGAAGTGCTGGCTGTAGGAGTATTTGCCCTGCGGCTCGAACGCCACTCGCAGGCCGCCCAGGCGGTCGCGCACGAAGTCCACGGCCGAGTCGGTTTGCACCATGACCTGCAGGTAGGAAAGACCTGCGCTGGCGTGGGCGCTGTCGAAGCGCAAGAACGCCGCGAGGGTAGAGCCTTCGACCATGGAGGCGAGGCGAATCCACTGGGGCGCGACGGTGAGTGCGAAGGCTGCGCAGACGCCTGCGAGCAGAAGCCATAGCCCCCGGCGCTGACCCTTCGCCGCGATCAGGGTGATGGCAGCGCTGCCGACCAGCGCGAGCGCAAAGAGCAGCATTTGGCTGCGCGCCAGCGTCATCGCGCCGGCCCAGACGCCTAGCTCGAGCCCGCCCCGCAGTCCGGGAACGGGCAGCAGGCGTTGGGCCCGCAGCAGGCCCCCAAAGAGCAGGCAATAGGCCAACGCCTCGGTGTAGGGCAGGGAGCTGAACCAAAAGAACTCGCGGTTGATGCCCATGATCAGGGCTGCGAGGTGACCGGCGTGGAGGCCCGGCAAGATCTTCGGCAGCAACTCAAAGGGGTAGAGCGCCCGGCCCCAGCGGTAGACCACCAGCAGCGTCAGGAAGTACAGCAGCGTGGGAAGCCAGATGGCGACCGTCTCCAGGGGCAGCACGCGCGCGCAGGTGCCCAAGAGCAAGGGCCACAGGGGGTAGACGGGCGTGGGATGGGGAAAGCTCGGCAGTCCCTGATGCATCAGGGAGAGATCGGTCACCAGACCGTGCCCGCGGCGCAGATGATCGGCCACATTCGCGTAGTAGCCACCGTCTCCGTCGGGCATGACGGACTCGGAGCTGAGCAGGATCTTGGCCGTGCCGAGTGGGAGTGCGAGGGCGGTGCTGATGGCGAGATCCCAGCGCAGGCGGCCCGCGGCCGGCGCCGGTGGTTGTGCTGGGTGGGCTTTGGGCGAAGGGATCAGCGCTCGCCTCGAACTTTCAAGATCGCCACCGGCCCGAAACGCGCGATCACCTTCGCGATGCCTGCGTCGATGATGTTCCTGGCTCTGGGCACAGGCCGCAGCGGCAGCATGCCCAAATGCCGACTGCCGAGCACCAGGTAGTCGACCCTTTGCCGCGCGAAGAAGGCGGGGGCCCTGGTCGGCCCATGCAGGGCCGTGCGCGCGTCCTTGAACATCTGATTGGCGATGCGCAGGTTGCCCGGTTGAAAATAGGGAGCGCGTCCTTCGGTCAGGGAGCTGCGGCCGGCCAGGACCTGAAAGACGCCGGCGCTATTGCCGTCGGCGAGGAAGCGCGCGTCGGGTGGGGTGTGGCGCCGAATGAAGTCGTAGGCCGCCAGGCCGCTCTCGCTGACGCGGGTCTCGAGCAGCTGCCGGCTGCGCAGGCGTTCGACGCCCTTCCACACCGGCACCGCCAGAGCGCCAGCGACGAGGACTGCGGCAGAGCCCACGGCCACCGCCCTTCGCGCGCGCGCGAAGATGGCGGTGATGGCGCGATCGAGGGCCAGCGCGGCGATGACGACGAGCAGCTGCTGTAGGTACATGAACTCGCGACGAACGCCGTGCAGAGCCGGCAGCTTGGTGTGGTAGCCGGCGAGGAAGTACAGGGCCCACAGGAACAGCAGCAGCGCAAAGACCGGCAAGACCAGTCCGAGCTCTCCCGCCCGCCGGTGCCGCCATGCGACAAGGCACAGGGCGAGGAAGACCGCTGGCGTCAGCGCCGGATGCAGCGCGCTGGGCAGCACCCCGATGGGCAGCTCCGCCCAGCGCCCCAGCTTTCGCAGGGCCTGCACGGGCGTCATGTAGAACTCGCCCGTCTCGCCCGGCCGAAACGGCAGCACCCGACGCGGGTTCAGTGGCCGACCCCAAAACTGCTGTTCGAAGGCGTCTGCGGGGTCGAAGCCCTCGAAGGCGACGTAGGCTTCGGGCGTCATCAGCCCGTGCTGGCCGCTCAGGGGATCGTGGCGGGACAGCGACCAGATCGCCCCGGCCAGTACGCATCCGGCGGCCAGCGCGGCCGCGGTCCTCGCGATGCGGACGAAGTCCCGGGTTCTGAGCAGCCGCACCCCGAAGCTAGCCAGAAGCCACAGGGCGGCCACCGCGGCGGGCACCAGGTGCACCGTACAGAGCATGGCCACGGCGATTGCCAGCAACCCCAAGGGCCTGCGATCGGGCTGCTCTTGGGACCGGAGAGCCAACCAGAGCGTGGTGAAAAGCAGTAGCATGCCCAGCGGTTCGCCGCGGAAACCGTGGAGTTTGAAGACGCCATGGGGCAGCCACAGAAAGAGCGCCGTGCCGAAGAAGGCGCTCCAGGCCGAACTGGTCAGGCTGCGCAGGTAGACCCAGAGCGTGAGCGTCAGCCAGCCGATCACCCACAGGGTCCAGATCTGCATGACGCGGAAGGGCCGCCCCGCAGCATCGGCCATTGCGATCCAGTCGGCCACGGGCAGGTACCAGCCGATCTTGTTGACCTCGAAGCGCATGGCGCTGCCGTAGTCGGTGTTCGTCAGCGGGACCGTCGTGCGTGTGACGATGTCCAGAATGTCGCCCAGGTAACACCAGGCGACGGCGGGGGCGGCGCCCGGATCGCCGAGCAGCTTGGCGCCGTGGGCGAAAAGCGTGGCGCCGGCCAGCAGCAATACCGCCAGCGCCGGCAGACTGCGCAGCTCGTCCAGTGCCCGCATCAGGATCGCCCGCACTTGGCAGCCACGTCGCGCGCAGCCGAAAGCCGCCGCCAGCGTCACCACGGCAAATGCGGGCCACAGGGCCGCGGCGCGTAGGGCACCGGCGCTGGAGGGTGCGCCCGGCCACGGCAACCGCGAAAGTAGGATGCCGGCTGCAAGTGCGCTGGCCAGGCCCAGAAGAGCGCCCAGCAGCAGGCGCTCGGAGCTGCGCAGCTCCTGGGCCCCGGGGTACAGCGCGCCGGTCCATACCAAACCCGGTACGAAAACCGCTACCAGTGCCAGCGCTTCCACGATCATCGTTCGGCCCGCTCGGCAGGGCGGCCTGGCGTCGCGGCGGCCTCGGCAGAGTACCGCGCGGATCGCACTGCGCCCGTCAAATTACCAGGGAAATGTGGCGTGAGCGCCCAGCGGATAGGCGGGTGAACGCGGCGCGCAGCCGTGGGCGACTGGCAGGGTCACCAAAAAATTCTATCTTTTCTGGATCATCCGGGTCGCTCGGGGCATTGTCCGGAGGTCCCGAATGCTGTAGCGGCTAGCCACCGGCCTCCAGCAACAGCAGGGCGAGCCGGCGGGAAGACGCGACAATGAACTGGTTGATCACAGGCGGTTGCGGTTTCATCGGAGCCCGTCTGATCGCGCGCCTGCGCGCCGAGGGGGGCCATGCCATCCGCGTGCTCGACAACCTCAGCGTGGGCAGCCGCGCCGACCTGGACACCGTGGCCGAGCATACGGTCCATGGGCTCGACCGCGTGCCGGAGCTGACGCCCGAGCAGCCGGTGCAGCTGCTGGTCGGCGACATCCGCGATCCGGCGGCCGATCGGGCGGCGGTGCAAGGGGTCGACGTGATCGTGCACCTGGCGGCCAATACCGGCGTCATCCCGTCCATCGAGAGCCCCGATTTCGACTGCGAGACCAACGTGCTGGGCACCGTGCGTGTGCTGGAGGCCGCCCGCGAGGCCGGCGTCACGCGCTTTGTTCTGGCCTCCTCCGGAGCGCCGCTGGGGGAGCAGACCCCGCCCATCCACGAGGAGAAACTGCCCAAGCCCGTCTCCCCCTATGGCGCCAGCAAGCTGGCCGGCGAGGCCTATTGCCGCGTCTACCACGCCTGCTTCGGGACTCGGACGGTGGCCCTGCGCTTTGGCAATGTCTACGGCCCCGGTTCGGCGAACAAGGGCAGTCTGGTCGCCAAACTCATCAAGCAGGCCCTGGGCGGCGAGCGCTGGACCATCTACGGCGACGGCACACAGACCCGCGATTTCATTTACATCGACGACCTCATCGACGCGATCGTGCGCGCAGCGCAGGTGCAGACCGGCGGTGAGATCTTTCAGATCGCGACTGGAGCCGAGACCACCGTCAACGAGGTCGCCGACCAGCTCGAAACCCAGCTGCAGCTGCAGGGGGTGAGCGTGTCACGCGGCAATGAGCCCGCAAGGACGGGCGAGGTCTTGCGCAACTACGCCGACATCGGCAAGGCCCGTGAAATGCTCGGCTGGGAGCCGAGCCACACGCTCGCGTCGGGTCTGGCCCGGACCGTCGAGTGGTTCCTCGAGCAGCGCGCGAGCTAACCTGGAGCCAATCCTGGATCGAGCATGGAACTCGAAGCCCAATCTCTCGTGATCCTACGTTTGCTGGGGGGCCTCTTCGGCTTCGGCGTGCTCGTCCATGCCTTCCAGCGCTTTCGGCAGCGCCGAATCGCCCGTTCCGAGGCTGCCTTCCGTTGGCTGATCGGCCTGGCGATCGCTGTCATCTGCGTCTATCCGGACTCGGTCAACTCGCTGGTGTCCATGCTCGCCATGGAGCGAGCCGCCTACGGGCGCATGCTCGTATTGCTGGTACTGTCGAATTTAGCTCTGTGGTTTTTGCTTTTGCGCGAGCGCGGCAAGGTCTACCTGGTTTCGCGCAATCTCGATCGCTTCATTCGCATCTTCGCACTGTCGCGGGGCACCGAGCGCGAGCGTGAGCGCCTGCAGGGCACCCAGATCCTGGTGGCGATGCCGGCCCTGAACGAGGGCGAAAACATCGGGCCGGTGCTCCAGCGCATGCCCGAGGCGATCGAGGGACGGAAGGTCGGTGTCGTGGTGATCGACGACGGCAGCGACGACAACACCGCCGAGATCGTCGAGCGGGCCGGCTATAGTGCTTTCAGTAACCCGATGCGCCGGGGGCAGGGTGCTGCGTTGCGCCTGGCCTATGACATCGCGACCCACATTGGAGCCGAGGTGGTCGTCACCCTGGACGCCGACGGCCAGCACCGACCCGAAGAGATCGAGAACGTGGTCAAGCCGATCCTGGAGGGCGACAGCGATTTCGTGGTGGGCTCGCGACTTCTGGGCCAGCGCGAAGCGGACAGCAAGTTCCGGCTGGCCGGCATCTACCTCAACAATCTGCTGATCAACCTGCTCGCCGGCACCCGAATCTCGGACTGCAGCAGTGGCTTCAAGGCCATCCGAGTCTCTTCGCTCGCCAAGGTGGTCTTGACCGAGGACCAATTTCAGGCGGCCGAGGCAATCATCGCTTCGGCCCACAGCGGGCTTCGAATCGGCGAGGCCCCGATCACGGTCCTACGTCGGGCCAGCGGTGAGTCCAAGAAGGGCCGCGACATCACCTACGGTCTCAATTTCGCGCGCTCGGTCTTCAAGTCCTGGTGGCGTTAGCGTGGCGCAGGGCTGCTTCGTTACGACCCGACCGGAACAAAGACCAAGTATTCGCCGCCCCGGAGCACCTTGCGGAAGCTCCGGCGAAAGCGACGATCGCGACGAAAGCGACCCTTCATGGTTTCGTGGATGACGATGGCATCGAGCCCCATCTCGTCGACCATCGTCATCAGGTCCTCGAATGAGGTCTGGCGATAGATCGCGTGAAAGCCGACCCCCTCGGCCGACTGCCACAGTCCCTGGATCTGGCGCGCGCCGATTTTGAGGTCGCCACGTCTGTCGTGCTCGCGGCGGATCCAATCCAGGATCGAGTCGTCGAGCTTCGTCTCGGAGATCCGCACGGTCGCGGCCCCTGGCATGCGAAGCAACTGCGCATATCCCAAGTACAACGAGGCTGCACATAGCAGCACGGCCGTGACGCGAAAGACCTGCGGGCCACGCGTGAGAAGGCTTCGCATGCAGAGGAAGAAGATCGGGATGCAGACCAGTGCATGCCGAATGTGGAAGTTCCACTCGGCCCACATTCGCTTGTGAACCGCGTGGATCGACAGGAAGCTGCCCACGGCCAGCAGGGTCACGAAGAGGACCGCTGCGAGCGTTCGAGAACTCAGCAGGTTGCGGGCAGAAGCCAGGAGCGCGCGCCGCTTCTCTGACATGACCGCGAGCCACAAGAGTTGCAGCAGTGAAAGCGGCAAGGCGTATTGAAAGAGGTAGAACTGGTGGGAATAGGAGTATTTATCGTCGAAGCGAAAGGCGTGAAGCAGCCCAGCACCGCGATCGGTGATGAACTCGAGCGCTCCGTCCGTGCTGACCATGACCTCGATGGGGCTGAGGGCATTTGAGGCGCGCGCCTGGTCGAAGCGCAGCAGCATCGTGGGCTGGGCATCGGCGACGAAGGATTTCATCCAGAGATATTGAGGCGTGATCAGAGCGACGAAGACCGCGAGGAAGCCTGCCAGCGCCATCAGGTACGACAGGCGCCGATCGCGGCCGATGCAGCAGACGGCCAGGGCGGTGGCGGCCACGGCCATCGCGACGACCAGCAGCTGGCTTCGGGTCAGCATGATCAGCGCAGCCCACAGTCCCATCTCTGCTCCCGAAAGCAGTGAGGGTGCTTTCCACAGCTTCTCGAAGCGATAGAGCGCCGCGAAGAAAAGTGCATATGCAAGCCCTTCCGTGTATGGAAGGGAGGTGAACCACATGAACTCATAGTTGATGCCGAGCATGGCTGCGGAGAGATGGCCCGCGTTGAGTCCGGCCATGCGTCCCGGAAACAGGTCTCCCGGATAGTGGTCGCGTCCCCACAGGTATGCGAAGAGCACCGCGACGAAATACAGCAGCGTGGGCAACCAGATGGCAGCTACCTTCAGGCCGACGACGCTCGCGGCAGTCGCCAGCACAAGGGGCCACAGTGGATAGACCGAGGTGGGATGGGGAAAGTCGTGATAGCCCTTGTGCATCAGCGAGAGGTCGGTCGTAAGTCCGTCCCCGCGCACCAGGTGGTAGGCGACGTTTGCATAGAAGCCGCCATCGCCCTGGCCAATCTCCTGCCGGCTGGCCAGCACAAGCTTGGGAAGCAGCACTGCGGCGACCATCAAGGCGAAAATCGCCCACCCGCGCCTAGGGACGGCAAATACCCGTTGGACCCATGTCCGAAATATGCTGGCGTCGAACACCTAGTCGCCCCCGCTCTTGTCACCTTTCGACTTTGACTTTTCTTGAGCCGACAGGACCCTGAAGATATCCACCGGCCCAAAGGATTGTTCGAGTTTCAAATAGGGCAGGTGCTTCAGGCGTCCGCGATGCTTGCCGACCCGGTAGAAGCGCCGGCTTCCCATATCCCGCGACCCCACGATGACATAGTCCACGCCGAAGTACCTCAGAACGGGCTCGCTGGGCTTCCAGAAAAAGTGCATGGACGCGCGCAACGTGGCGTTTGCGCGCAGCAGGTTGGCGGGCTGAAAGTAGGGCGCGCGGCCCTCGGTCAGGCTCCTGCGCTTGGCCAGGACGGCGAAAACGCCGTCGCTGCTGCCGTCTGGCATGATCAGGGAGTCGGCTGGCGTGTTGGTTTGAAGCCATGCGAGCGCGGCTCGGCCGTGTTCGGTTGTCGGTCGCATGCCGCGTCCGAGGTTTGAAAACTCGTGACGAGCCGCAGCCGCCGAGGAGAATGCGGCGAACACGAGGAGCGCAGCCAGCAGCCCGGTCCACGCGAATTTTTGGTGGCGCTTCTGGGCCCAGTCAAGACCCGCATCCACCAGTGGAGCGGTCCAGCATGCGGTCAACAGCTGAAGATAGGCAAACTCACGGCGTTCGGGATGGAAGGCCGGGAGATACGTATGGTAGCGATAGGAGAAGAACAATCCCATCGCAAGTAGACTCGAGGCCGTGAGCAACAGGGCCAGCGAATGATCGGCGAGGTCCTGGTGGCGTGAGCGTAGGCACAATAGGAGCAGTGCGACCGGCAGCAGCCCATACAGCTTGCCTTCGGGCCAGAAGCCGATGGGAAGACTGAACCAGCGCCGCAGCTCCCCAGCGACCTCAGCGGGAGGAACGAAGAACTCCACGTCCTCGGCCGGTTGATAGCGTGGAACCTTGCTGTCGAGACGCCGTCCACGGGCGAGCTGCCGAAACGCCTGCGTCGGGTCATAGCCGAGATAGGGGCGGATCTCGGTCGGTGACGAGACACCGCCCTGACCGTGCAGCGGGCTCTTGCCTCCGGCGGCCCACATGCCCTGAACGATGAGCAAACCACCGCCCGCGGCGAGCAGGAGCCAGGGAACGCGCCGCAGGGTTGAGCGAGGCTGCCGAATGACGTGCGAGAGCAGCACTCCGCCAAAGGTCAAAGCAGCGATGACCGCTGGTACCAGGTGCGAGGCGAGCAAGAGCGCGACACTGAGCGCAGTCACCGCGACCCAGCGACCGCGATGGCGTTCGGCCCGAAGGGCCCGCGACAGCAACCACAGGGTGGGAAATAGGAGCAGAATGCCGAAACACTCACCGCGCAAAGCGCTGAGCTTGCTCACCGTCCGCGGCAGCGCGAGTACCAAGAAGGAGCCGAAGGTCGCAGCCAGAGCGCTCTTCGTGAGCGAGCGCAGGTAGACGAAGACACCCAGAGCCGTGCCCGCCAGCACGACGAAAACCCAAAGCCAGAGAGTCAACTGGTGGTGGGCTGTCTGACCGGTCATCGCCAACCATGCTGCCACGGTGAGATACCAACCGATTTTGTTGGTCTCGAACTCCATCGGAGTGCCGTATTCCCACATCGTCGTGGGCACCGAGCCCTGCTCGACGATGGCCACGATGTCGCGCAGGTAGTAGTAGCTCACCGGCGGATACAGCCAGGGTTCTCGCTGCGCCCGCAGCGCGTGGGCCACGATAACCGCGATGATGAGCGCCAAAAAACCGAGCGCGCTTCCAGAACGCAGGCTGTCGGTCGCCTTGCCGAGCCACCGCCGATGTTCGAAGCCGGATTTCCAGCAGCTCCAGCCGGCCCCGGCACATAGCAGGGTCCACGCGATCCATAGGGCATTGCCGCCGAAGGCGTTGGCGTCGGGCCAGGCGATCAGGCCAGTCGAGAGCAGGACCATGGCCACCACTCCCAGCAACGCGACCATCAGGAGTCGTTCGGTGGGCCGGAACTCATCGTCGTCGGGAAAGGCTGCCGCTGCGAGCAGGTAGCCTGGCGTGCCGAAGATGAGCAGCACGGTGAGTCCTCCGAGAAGGAATTCGCTCAGCGCTGGCATGGGTCGTGTGGCCGATGGAGTTTGGAAGTTGGGGCGGCGGGGCCATGGTCGCCCCGCGAGGGTCTGTCGGAGGCCCCCCGAGGGCCCGCCGGCTGAACTAGCCTTCTATGGTCGCGGTCGAGTGGCCCACCCCGGGCATCGGCTCCCGCGCGTGCTCGATCGCAAGCCGCCGCACCAGCAGGGTGATCTGGCGCTCCAGCCGTCGCACGCGGGTATACAGCCAAAAGGCGCTCCAGGTGCCTGCGATGACAGTGCAGTACAGCAGCAGGTCCGCGCCGCGTCCAATGCCTACGGCTTTCGATGCTTTCATCGTGAGCTCGGGCCAGACAAGGGTCACCCCGCCGCAAGCCCAGACCGAGATCCAGAAGACGGCCACGCGCTTTCTGAACTGGCCCCGCGTCGCTCCCGCGATGATGATGCCGATGACCGAGACGATGATCCCGATGCTGAGAATCTGAAATAGAGTCATCTGAGTAGCTTCCCGATCAGGTAGTCCAGAGCGATGCGGATGGCGGCCGAGGAGCGCTGGCCCTTGGCCATGGAGTAGCTGGTGTAGCGGATCTCGACGGGTACCTCGGTGTAGGCCAGTCCGGAGGCGCGCACCTGGTCGATCAATTCGCTCGCGTGTGCCATGCGATCGAGCTGAAGGTCGATGGACTCGGCCGCCCGACGCGAGAAGGCCCGCAGTCCGTTGTGCGTGTCGCTGAGCTTGACGCGCGACGTCAGACGTGTGAACAGGACGGCCGCGAAGAGCACTGCGCGGCGCCCCGGGGGCACGGCGTCTGCCGACTCGATGAAACGCGAGCCCAAAACGATGTCGGCATCGCCACCGATGATGGGCGCGAGCAGCTTCGGTAGATCCGAGGGGCGATGCTGCCCGTCAGCATCGAACGTTACGATGTATTGTGCGGCTCGACTCAGCGCGAAATCGATGCCGGTCTGCAGCGCGGCTCCCTGTCCGCGATTGACGAAGTGGGTGAGAACGGTCGCGCCCGCGACCAGCGCCTCACGGCCGGTGGCGTCTGCGGACCCGTCATCGATGACAACGACGTTGGGAAAATCGACCACCAGCTCCCGCACCACCTCGCCGATGGCGCTTTGCTCGTGGTACGCTGCGATGATGATATAGGTCGCGCGCCGCACGGCATCGGGGATGGACGCGGAAGGCGTCGCGGCCGAAACCGGCGCGGGAGACGGTACCCGGTTGTCCATTCCGCCGGCAGTATAGCGGCTATCGCTGCGGAAGGCTCGGATTCGTTGGGCCCCATGCGTTGGCGATCTGGAGCGGCGATCGGTATGAAGCCACCATAACTTCGCAGGTTTAGCGGGCCCAGCGAGCCGCTACGGCACCTTGAAGTCGCTCGGGCTACGACTGCGGCACCGTAGCGGCAAGCTGAACCCGCTCTCCCTTGCAAATTTACGGCGATTTCAAGCCGGTCGCCGCTCTAGCCTTGACTGCCCGTGGTGAGACGGGAGCCCGAGTGCGAGGGGGCTGTTGTGACTCGCCCCACGATAGTGCGGTGAGGCGCCGGTCAGGAACTCGCCGGCTGCGGCGGGGCGGTCGCGCCCGGGCCTGGGAAACGTTCGGGATTACGACAGTTACCGCATGATGACAGCCAGCTGCCGACAGCGAAAATCGAGCCGCAGACCCTCGACAGCTCGGCGTCGGGGTGGTTTATGGGTATTTCGCGCCCGGCGGCCGGCGAGGGTCTCGCTACGTGAGGTGATGTCGCGTGGCCGTGTGTGCCGAACTGGGGCGCACCCGGCGCGGAGGCTTGGCGCTGGAGAACAAGAGCGCGGGCACCGGAGGCAGGGCTGCGCTTGATCCGTTCAATATCGTGGTTTTCGACGACCTCTGCAGCGCCATGGCCATTTCAGCCGATTCCTCGCCACTGGTTTCCGTCGTTATGCCCGCGCACAACGCGGAGAGGTACCTGTGCGAGGCGCTCGACAGCGTCCTGGTACAGACCTATGCCCGGCTCGAGATCATCGTGGTGGATGATGGGTCGAGCGATTCGACCTGGCAAATCCTTGAACGCTATGCTGCCGCAGATCCACGCGTTCGTCCGTTCAGCAACGAGGTCAACCGGGGGATCGTCGCCTCCAGAAACCGGGCGTTCGCGGAGGCCAGCGCCGAGGCGCGCTACTTTGCGGTACTCGACAGCGATGACGTATGCATGCCTGATCGTATCGCGCAGCAGGTGGAATTCCTGGAAAATCATCCAGGTCATGCGCTGGTCGGTGGCAATACGCTGATCATTGACGAGTCCTCTGCTGTAATCGGCGAACGGCGTTATCCGAGCGCAGACGCCGATCTGCGTCGCGTGATCACCCGCTACAATCCGATCGCTCAGCCCACCGTCATGATTCGCAAGGCGGCGCTCGAGGAAGTGGGCGTCTACGACGAGAGGTTTCCCCGCTGCCAGGACTACGATCTCTGGCTGCGCATGTGCGCGCGGTACTCGATCGCAAACCTTCCTGAGATAACTCTCAAGTATCGCATCAGCTCGACGCAGGGCAAGAGCACCCACCTGAAGGCTTCGCTGCGCTACACGATCCAGATCCAGCGCAGGTGGCTTTTCCGCAGCGACTTCTTTCGGCCATTCAACGTGTGCTACTGGGTCGCCGAGCACGCGCTGCTCCTGCTTCCGGAGGCCTTCACGCTCGCGTTGTTCAAGTGGATGACCTATCGTTCATCGAAACCTTCTGCCTCGGGATCATGACGGCGGGTGAAGCGTGCGGTCTCGAGCGGCCGGGACGTCGCATAAAGCCGCTCGAGCCGTGGCTGGATCAACCATCGGGCAACCGCTTGGGTTGCAGGTCCACGACGGTCCAGCCCGCGCGGGTAGCGAGTCTCTTGCCGCGGCGCAGCGTCCAGGCGAATCGTTCGCGTTCGCCCGCGCTAAACACGGCGTGGCGAATGCCGTAGGTCTTCAGCAGCGCGCTGCGTTCGAACTCGGCGGTGTTCGGATCGGTGAACTGAACGACGTGAAAGCGCCGTTCGAGGATGTCCGCGACGTCGGTGGTGCCGCGGTCGGGGGCGACTACGAAACAGTCGTGCAACATCACCACATGCCGAGCGAGCTGCAGGCTTGCGGCGACGGTAGACCCCGCCGGTACGTACTTTGTCAGCAGTTGGGCGCGCATCTGCAGGCGTCGGAGCATCTTGGTGCGGGCGGCCTCCGGCTGCATGGCAGCATGTGCATGGTCGCTCCAGCTGCGGGGCGCGTGGCCGGGCAGCTGCGTGCCGATGAGGGCACAGGCGACTAGGACAGCAGTCCCCACTCTGTCGCTCGTCGGAGTGTCGTCCGCCGGGGCCGCTACTGTCGCCAGTGCGGTGAAGGCGAAGAGGCTCACCAGCGGAGCGAGTCGCACCACGACGAAGTCCGTCGAAAGCCCGACCGCGGCGGTACAAATGGCGGGAACGAATAGGACGATGCACGGGCCCGCCAGCGCCAGGGCCAGGGCCAGAAAGTGGTCGCGTCGCGACGCCTGGATCCACGAGGACCACAGCAGGGCGAGCCAGCCGCTGAGGACGAAAAGCAGGCCACCGATCGCATCAAATGGCAGGTGAAAGTTGCCATCGGGCGTCGCTTCGAGCTTCTTTTCCAGGGGGCCGCCACCGAAGCGCGCGATGGTCTCGGAGCGCTTGCGCGAGGCGTTGCGCGCGAGCCACTGCGCCTGATCGCGCTCCACCGCGGCACGCCAGCGCTCGCTTTGATCCGTCCTGGGGGCGGTCGGGCGGTCGCGTCCGAGCACGATGTGCACATGGGGCGCCACCAGCAGCAGCGCCACAAGCCCCAACACGCTTCCCGAACGCAGGCGCCTATCGCGCGCTACCCTCAATGCCAGGTAGGGGCCGAGGCAGAAGGCCCAGAAGAGGGCGTAGAGTGCATGTACCTGGGATATCGCGACCGCTCCCAGGCACAGGAGCACGGTCGGTCCGATGCGGACCCGATCGTGCGAGGCGTTGCGCACGCCCAGCCCAAGCAAGGTGGGCAACAGCCACCAGGTACCCAGCGAATTGGGGTAGAGCGAGTAGGGTACGGCCGCGAGCGTCGTCAGCGAAAGCGCGGCGCACGCCCAGCCCGCCCAACGCCGGCCGCTGATCGCATGGGCCAGGTAGGCGTGGCCGCAGGCAGTGACCAACTTGGCCCAGGCTGCGCTGGCGTACCAAAGCTCCAGTGCCGAAAGACCGGTGAGCTGGGAGGCGCTGGCGATGAGAGCGTGCAGCAGGTTGGTGTGGTAGATGCGAACGAAGGGCTCCGACTCCACGTAGAAGCCGTCGTTGCTGATGCCGTGGTCGAGCAGGAAGCGAATGCGGCCAAGGTGAAAGGTCGTGTCCCCCCGCAGCCAGGTGCCCTCGCGCGCGGCCCAGGCGATGTGCACGGTCAGTAGCAACAGACCCGCGAGCGCGCCCCAGCGCAAAGGTGAGGCGAGTTCCCTATGGAGCTTCAGGCGTAGCGCCACCACGATTGCCGCCAATACCAGGCATAAAATGGCGCCCGAGAGCACCGCCACCGGTAGCTCGGCGAGGTAGGCGAGGGCCGAAATCGGAGCCAGCAGCGCGAAGCTGCCGAGATACCCCATGGCGACGGCGGGTAGGAGACCTCCGCGCAGCTCGTCTACGGCCATCAGGCGCACGGTTACCAGACCGGGCAGAAGGAGAAACGACCAGAATGCGAATGCTTCGATCACGTGGGCAAGGAGGTTGGAGTTGGGGTCAACCCGGTGGACGCAGCACCGTCCACTTGGGGCCGCGCCGGCTCTTTACGATGACTTGGTAACCCTGGGCCCGGTAGGAGAGTGCGTCCTTTTGGCCCACGAAAATCCACTCGTCGGGGCGCAGGTGTTTGGGGTCGCCGACCCATCGCACGCGATAGGAGCTGCGTTTGCGCTGGGAGAGGACTTCAACGCGGCGTCTGATGCGATGGCCCTGCAGTTGCCGCATGGCCTGCACTGCGTCGCTTCGCACAATTGCGAGGCCGGCCTCACCGCGATCCAGCGCCTCGACCATGTGAAGCCAGGGTTTGAGATCACGCTGGCGTTTTAGGTGTTGGTGGTGTCCCTCGCTAAAACTCAGCGCCATTGCGATCGAAAGCGCCGTGCCCAGCGAAAGGCGAGGCAACCAGCGCCCGCTCGTCAGCCACGGCGTCAGCAGCAGTATGATGACCAGCAGTGGTACCAGGAAGAACTCGGAACGCACGGCGCGAACGTCGGCGTCGCCATCGGCGAAGTGGACCTGGAATAGGCCGCGCAGGGCGGGTATGCCCACGACCAGGAGCAGCGGTAGCAGCCAGATCAGGTTTTCCCGCTCGGAACCTTCTTCGCGGGACCAGACGCTGACCAGCCAGTACACGGCCAAGAGCGTGAGCGCGACACCCATCGAGATGACGTAGCGGTCGTTGGCATCGATGCCTTGCGAACGAGTGCTGATGAGCGCGGTGAAGGTCAACAGGCCGAGCAGCCAGAGCGTGAGCGCCTTGACGGTGGGGTCACGGCGAAAGCCGTGTGCGGCTCCAAGTAACCCCATCAGGGCAAAGACGCGAAAACTCGGTCCCGTCAGCTGGCCGAAGTACTCACGGACCATCCGCACTTTCGGGGGGCGCCGGCTGCGGGCGGGCCCGGCGGGGTTTTCCCCGAAGTATTGGCGAAGGTCGGCGCTGAAAGAACTGCCGGCAGCGGCGAAGGCGGAGTCGAGCAAAAGCAGAAGCAGCCAGCCGAGCGAGAGGCCCGCCAGCCAGTAGGCCTGCGTGCGCCAGGACACCTTGCCTTGCCAGAAGAGGTAGAGGATCAGCGGTGGAAGCACCAGCGCGGTTTCCTTTGATTCCAGCGCAAATAGACACGCGATGCCGGAAAGCGTGGCCCATACGCGGCCCGGCGGTGCTGCCTTCCCTTCGACGGCCTGGAGCGTGCACAAAAGGGCCGCCAGGCTCCAGACGGTGAGTGTGAGATCGACGTGGGGTACGCTGAAGTACTTCAGCAGCGGCGGAAAGAAGGGCACCACCAGCAGCGCCAGGACGCCGCCAGCGAGGCCCGCCAGGCGTCGCCCGCAGGCGTAGGAGAGACAGGCGATCGCAGCGATGCACACCGCTGCGTACAGCGCTGCGGCCATCCGCTGCGAGTCCGCCAGGCCGTAAAACAGCCTCAAAGCCCAAATGTGGACATAGCGATTGCGGGTGGGCCAGTACAACTTCCCGCTGGCTGCGAGATCGCAATAGAGGAAGTCGTCGGCGTCCGAGGGGCCCACGTAGAAGTGCGTCAGGCCTAGCCAAATGGCGCCTGCCGCCGCGCATGAGAGCAGGGCCGCTTCTGTCAGCCTGCGCTGCAGCGGCGTCCATGGGGGGCCAAATCGCTCGCGGAATCTCATCGATGCAATCCCCGCCATGAGTGGCGTCGCTTCCGGCCTGCCCGCCATCGGAGCGGCAGGGAGGATACACCAGGGAGCTGATTGGGACGTGGTGGCCGCGGTGCCATGGTTACCGGGCTCAGCCCTCCCTCGGCGCTGTGGCCTTTGGCGCGTCGTCGAAGTGCGCCGCCGGGCTCAAGAGCGACAGGCTGCACAAAAGCCCGAGCGACAGCGGTAGCGTCAGAAAGAGCGCCGACAGGGCCACCGCGTCGCCGCTGCCGTAGCCGTAGCGCGCCAGGATCACGACGAGCGCCGCGTCGCGGGTGCCGGCGCCCATGACCGAGATGGGAACCAGCGTCACCAGCGAACAAATGGCGCTGATGCCGCAGATTTCGGCGAAGGAAAAGCCGAGGCCGAGACTTCGGCTGAGCAGGTAGTTACCCAGATAGGTCAGAATCCAGCAGGCGATGGTGATGAGCGCCGATATCGCCAACGCGCCGAGCTTGATGGTGCGTAGCGAGTCGAAGAAGTCGGCCAGGGTGGTCTCGATCCAGCCGCGGTAGTTCGCCGGCGCGGCGGCGGCCGCCATGCGCCCGATGGCGTTGGCGATCCTCGGACGCGTCAGCAGGAGCGAAAGACCCATGCCCGCAATCAGCACGAAGGCCACGATGGGGCCGGCCCAGCGGCCGATGTGATCGGGGGCGGCGATGATCAGAAAGCCGGCGAGCCCCACCACGAAGAGCAGACCGACATCGAGCAGGCGGTCGAGCAGCACGCTGGAAAACGCGCGGCCGAAGGGGGCGCCGGCTCGCGTCAGATGGACCGTCTTGACGAATTCGCCGACGCGGCCGGGCGTGGCGACGCCAGCGAAGAGCGCGTAGGCATAGGCGCCCAGGCGATCGCGGTAGCGGGCATGGGGCACCGAGGGGTCGATCAGAAGACCCCAGCGCCATGCGCGCAGGAAGATCGTCGGCACCACCACCGGATAGGCCCAAAGCAGCAGGCTCAGTTCGGTGCGGGCGAAGGCGCTGAGCAGCTCCCGTCGGTCGAGGCTGGCCAGGATCGCCACCAGCACGGCCGGTCCGACGAGCTTCAGCAGCCACCGCGAGCGCTTGCGGCGGGGTTGGGTGTCGACGTCGGCCACCTGGATTGGCTCTGCCTACCCGGGATCGGGGTCGGGCGCCAGTCCCTCGCCCCCCCCCCCCCCGCGATAGCGACTCCCGGAGAAGGTCCGTTCGGCGCCGGCAGCCGCGCCGGGCTTGCGGTCGACGCCGCCGGGGGTCTTGGGCTAGGCTCCCGCCATGACGGCATCCGAGCAGTGGGCGGACAAGGTTGTCTTGATTACCGGCGTCTGCGGCACCGTGGGCGGCGAGCTTCTGCGTCAGCTCGACCAGCGCGGGGTGGGCTCGGTGGTGGGGCTCGACAACAACGAGAGCGCGCTCTTTTTCCTGCGCGAGTCCTACCGTGAGCGCGACGGTTTTCATTTCTACCTCGGCGACGTGCGCGACCGCGACACCCTGGTCCGGCGGATGCGAGGGGTCGACATCGTGCTGCACACGGCGGCGCTCAAGCACGTGATCCTGTGCGAGCACTCGCCCACCGACGCGCTGGCCACAAACATCCTCGGCGTCCAAAATGTGATCGAGGCGGCGATCTCCTCCAACGTCGAGCGCGTGCTCTTCACCTCCTCGGACAAGGCCGTCAATCCGACCAATGTGATGGGCACCAGCAAGCTGATGGGCGAGCGCCTGATCACGGCCGCCAATGCCCTGCGCCACGAGGGCGGGCCGATCTTCGCCTCCACGCGCTTCGGCAACGTGCTGGGCTCGGCTGGCTCGGTGATTCCGCTCTTCCGCCGCCAGATCGAAGCCGGAGGTCCGCTCACGCTCACGGATCCGGCCATGACGCGCTTCATCATGTCCCTGGAGGAGGCGGTTCGTCTGGTGATGGACAGCGCCTTCATGAGCCGCGGTGGCGAGGTCTTCGTGACGAAGATGCCGGTGGTGCGCATCGTCGACCTGGCCGAAGTCATGGTCACCGCTTTGGCACCGGTTTACGGCAGGCGACCCGAGGACGTGCCCATCGAGGTCATCGGGCCGCGCGCCGGCGAGAAGATGTACGAGGAGCTGCTCAACGACGAGGAGATGCGCCGCACGCTGGAGCTCGACCGCTACTTCGTGGTCACCCCGGCGCTCAAGGGCATCTATACGACCATCGAGTATGTCTATCCCGGCGTGCGGGAACTTTCCCACGACCGGCCCTACCATTCCTCGAGCGAGACCCCGATGAGCCAAGAGGAGATCCTCGCCTATCTGAAGCGGGTGAACCTCCTCGAGGAGAGCTGAGCGATGAAGATTTTGATTCTCGGTGGCGACGGCTACCTCGGCTGGCCCACGGCCATGCACCTCGCGGCCAAGGGCCACGAGGTCACGGTCGTCGACAACTACATGCGCCGCGAGATCGCGCGCCGCACCCGCTCGGAGGCCTTGATCCGCACGCCGAACCTCCACGACAGGGCGGAACTCTTCGCCGAAAAGACCGGCAAGTCCATCGAGGTGGTGATAGGCGACTGCTGTGACTACCGGTTGATGAGCCGTCTGTTGGCTGATAAGCCCGACGCCGTCGTGCACTACGCCGAGCAGCCCTCGGCTCCCTACTCCATGATCGGTTACGACCAGGCGCGCCAGACCCTCGACAACAACCTCGGCGCGACCTTCAACCTGATCTGGGCCGTGATGGAAAACGCGCCCGAGTGCCACATCATCAAGCTCGGCACCATGGGCGAGTACGGCACGCCCAATATCGACATCGAAGAGGGCTGGATCGACATCGAGCACAAGGGCCGCAAGGGGCGCTTTCTCTACCCCCGCGCCGCCGGCTCCCTCTACCACACCACCAAGGTGCTCGACACCGACCTGCTGCACTTCTACGCGCGCATCCACGGCATTCGCGTGACCGACCTGATGCAGGGCCCGGTCTACGGGCTGTCGACCGATGAGTCCGACCTGGACGAGGGGCTGCTGCCCAACTTCCACTACGACGATATCTTCGGCACCGTGGTCAACCGCTTCCTGGTTCAGGCCGTGGCCGGGGTGCCGCTGACGGTCTACGGCAAGGGTGGCCAAAAGCGCGGTTATTTGAATCTCAAGGACACGCTGCAGTGCATCGAGCTGGCCGCCGCCCATCCGGCGGGCCAGGGCGAGCTGCGCATCATGAACCAGCTCACCGAGACCTTTAGCGTCAACCAGCTGGCCGAAAAGGTTCAGGCCGCGGGCAAGCAGGTCGGCCTCAAGGTCGAGATCGAGCCCATCGACAATCCGCGCAAGGAAGCCGAGGACCATTACTACAACGTGGTGCACTCGGGCCTGCTCGAACTCGGCCTGAAGCCGCATTTGATGACCGAAGAGGTGTTGGTGCAGATGCTCAACACTGTCGCCCAACACAAAGCCGCGATCGACGAGCAGAAGATCTTCCCGCGCGTGCGCTGGCGCAGCTGAGGGTATTGCTCCAGCGTTGTCGGAGGCCAGGTCTTTCGCTGCCCTGGTCGAGGTGGTTCTGAGATTGTGAAGCGCCGCATCCTCATCGGCATCAAGCTTTGCCTCGGCCTCGCCATCGTGGGGTTCTTGCTCGCGGAGCTGCACTTCGACGAGCTGGGCGCGCTGCTGCGCTCGGGGCAGCCGGGGCGTCTGTGGCTGAGCGTGCTGGCGTTCTTTGCGGCCATGGTCGGCTTCCAGGCCCTGCGCCTGCACTGGCTCGTGCGCCATCACACCGGCGGCCTGTGGCAGAGCTACAAGCTCTTCTTCATCGGCGCGCTCTTCAATAACCTCTTGCCGAGCAATGTGGGCGGTGACGCCGTGCGCCTCCTTTACCTGCACCGCATGGGCGCCGGCGTGGGCCAGCCCCTGGCGCTACTGCTCCTGCACCGGATTTCCGGGCTCGGTGTCCTGCTCTGCGGGGGCTTCTTATACGTGCTGCTGCGAGGACAACGGTTGGCAGCGCTGATGGGCCCGCTTCGGGCCGAGCTGCCGCAGATCCCGGCTGTGCTAGCGGTCGGTGTACTCGCGCTTTTGGCTGTTACCGCTGTGTTGCTCCTCAGGCGCAGCCGCTTGGTCGAGCGTCTGGCCACGATCGCCCGCGATGCCGCCACCGCCATCGCCACCATACGCGCCTCGGATTGGTGGGTTCTGATCGCTCTCACCGTGGGTTTTCACGCCCTGCGTCTTCTCGGCCTCAGCGCCGCCGTCTCGGCCCTGGGCAGCGACGCCGACGCCTTGGACCTGATCTTCGTGCTTGCCGTCGCCGCCGTCGCCGCCCTGCTGCCGATCAGCATCGCGGGTCTCGGCCTGGTCGAGGGCAGCTTGAGCCTCTTGCTCGTGGCCTTCGGGGTCGGCAAGGCAGCGGCCATCGCCGCGGCGCTGATCAATCGCGCCGTCTTGCTGTTGGTCGCGTTGCTTGGCGCTTTGGTCTACTTCGGGAGTCGCGAAAATCGCCGCCCCTTGGAGCCGGCGTCATGAAGTTGAGCGCCCGGGGCATCCTTGCTACACGCTGAAAGGCCCGTCGCCGCGGGCGGCTTGCGCGCCCCGATGAAGCTCGTCATCCAGATCCCCTGCTACAACGAAGCGACGACCCTGCCCCAGGTGCTGTCGGATCTGCCGCGCAGCGTCGCCGGCTGCGACGCGGTGGAAGTGCTGGTCATCGACGACGGCTCGTCGGACGCCACCGCCGCCGTCGCCCGCGAGCACGGCGCCGACCGCGTGGTGCGCCACCGCGGCAATCGCGGCCTGGCCAGCACATTTGTGACGGGTCTGGAAACGGCGCTCGAGATGGGAGCCGACGTCATCGTCAACACCGATGGCGACCATCAGTATCCCGGCAGCAGCATCGCCGAGCTGGTGGCACCGATCGCCCGTGGTGAGGCCGATCTGGTCATCGGCGACCGTCAAACCCACAGCGATCCCAAGGTGGGCGCCAAGAAGCGCTTCTTCTACGGCGTCGGCAACTTCGTGGTGCGCTCGGTGACCGGCGTCAGCGTGCATGACGCGCCCAGCGGCTTTCGCGCCATGTCGCGCGATTTCGCCATGCGCGTCTATCTCACCAATCCCTTTTCCTACACGCTCGAAACCATCTTCGCCGCCGCCGAGGGACGCCAGCCGATCCGCGAGGTCGCGATCGAGACCAACCCGGCCACGCGCCCCAGTCGCCTCTTCCGCGGCATGGCCCAGTACATCGCTCGCTCGGCCAGCATCATTTTGCAGGGCTACTCGATGCACAATCCGCTGCGCGCTTTCGGCTGGTTGTCGATGCCCTTTCTGTTGCTGGGCCTGGGTCTGGGCCTGCGCTTCCTCTACTACTTCATCCAGGATCCGAGCCACAGCGGTCACGTGCAGTCGCTGATTTTGGCGGCCATCTCCATCGTGGTCGGCGCCCAGATCTTGATCTTCGGCATGTTGGGTTCCCTGGTGCGCGCCAATCGCCTGCTGCTGCAGGACATTCGCATGCGCGTGCGGCGCCTGGAGCTCGATGAAGCCCGCACGCGGAACTCTTCGCTGACGGGCGAAGCGGGTTCGGGCCGTGGCTGAGGTGCACGAAGACGGCGTCGAGCTGTCAGGCCTGCGCATCGCCTACCGCCGCTACGGGCCGACCGAGGCACAGCCCGTGCTCTGCCTCCACGGTTGGCTCGACAACGCCGCCAGCTTTGCGCCCCTGGCCGAGCACATGCCCGACTACCAGTTGATCGCGCCCGATCTCGCCGGGCATGGACACTCCGATCACCGCGCGCTCTGCACGCCCTACCATCACCTGGACTGGGTGCTCGACATGATCGCCTTTTGCGATGCCCTGAAGCTCGAGCGCTTCGCCCTGCTCGGACACTCCATGGGCGCCGGCATCGCAGCGCTCTTGGCCGGCACCGTACCCGAGCGCGTGCGGCATCTGGGGCTGATCGAAGGCACGGGCCCGCGGCCGACCCCAGCGGCCGAGCTGCCCACCTTGCTGTCGAGCTTTCACCAGGCCGAACAAAAGGCCCGCGCGCTGCCCATTCGCGCGCGTCCGGCCGCGTTCGACATCGCCGTGCGCGCGCGCCTGGTCTCCTCGCCGCTGTCGCGGGGCGCCGCCGAGCTGCTGGCCCAGCGCGGCACCGAGGTGGTGGCCCACAGCGGCGGGCGCGTGCGCTGGCGCAACGACCGGCGCCTGTCGCGCATGCAGCCGATGCACCTGGGCGAGGAGCAGATCCTGGCTTTTCTCGCCCGCATCGCCTGCCCGACGCTGCTGGTCGTGGCCCGCGAGGGCCTGCGCTACAACGCCGAGGTGGTAGAGCGGCGCAAGGCGGCCATCTCCGCGTTGAGCGAGTGCCTGGTCGACGGTCGCCACCACGTCCACATGGACCACCCCGAGCGCGTCGCTCCCCAGCTGCTCGCGCTCCTCGCGCAGCCGGCCTGAGCGCGCCCGGGTTGCTGTCGGCGGGCGGCCCTGTAACGCTTGACTCGCTCCCGCGTCCACAGGAAACCGAGGGTTTGGGCTCGCCCCGACAGTATCGTCCCGACGCCGTATGCTCTTTTCCTGCAAGCAGGTCTCCGAACACCTCAGCGACCACGTCGACGATGAACTGCCCCCGCGCAAGCGCTGGATGCTGCGCTTGCACCTCTTGATGTGCCCGCCCTGCGCCCGCGTCGAGCACTCCCTGCGCCGCACGCTGGGGGCGCTCGAGGCGTTGGGCCGAGAGCTGGGGCAAGACGAGTCGGGCAAGCGACCCGATTCCGGCGCCTGAACCGGTGGCCAGTCCGGTGCTCTCAGGGCTCTAGGAGACTGGTGTCAAACGAGCGTGCGTGGATCTCGGAGCGCCGTGACCTCGTGGGGGGCAGCCGAGGACCGAGGAAATACCCGCCATTTTCGCAGCGGACTCGGATGGCGCACACGGGGTTACGCCGCCCGGGAGGTGCGTGCGCTCGTTTGACACCAGTCTCCTAGAGCACCGATCCGTTTGAAAGCACCGCAACTTCGCGGGTTTAGCGGGCCCAGCGCACCGCTACGGCGCCTCGAAGTAGCTCGGGCTACGACTTCGGCGCCGTAACGGCCCGCCGAGCCCACTCTCCCTCGCGAATTTGCGGCGATTTCAAACCGGTCGGCGCTCCAGATCGCTGGCCGGACTCGGATCGTTGGCGATGGCGTCGACCGTTTCGGGCCACTGGTTGGTGCAGGCCGCAAGCTCCGCGATCATGATCGCCTCGGCGGCGGCCTGGTCGGCCCGCAGCCCGCTCTTTTCGAAGCGCCGCATCAGCCAGCGCGCTGCCGCGAGCCGCGTGGCCAGCTCGGCCCGTGCCACGTCGAAGGGGCAGCCCCACTCGAGCCAGCGGAACATCCAGATCTCGTCGGCCAACCAGTCGTTGAACATGGCCTCGGGCGAGCCGGGCTTTTTGCTACGCGCGCAGGCGGTGTCGAAGGCGTCGGCCCAGGGGCGAGGTCGCTTGGGGGGCCGGTGACCGTCGGCCAGGGCCAGCACGGCGTCGCCGAAGAACGCCATGGCGACGCCGCCGGCGGTGCCATCGCGCATGTCGAGGAATTCCGCCGCGTGTAGCACCCAGGCGCCCTCGTGCAGATCCGGCATCGGCTCGGCGCCGAGCACGCTTTCGGCCTTTTCGCCGGCCGCGAGCCTGGCGAGCAGTTCTTCTTCCAGCTTGCGGTAGCTGGCAAAGGCCACCCGTCGTTCGACGGTGAGCGCGATGCGGACGGGCACTTCTTGGTCGCTCTCCAGGCGCCCGGCCCCGTCGTAGAGCGAGCGCTCGGCATCGGCCAGGTCGAGCTCGGGCCGTTCGCCCATGGTGCGGCAGGGACAGCGGTGCTCGGTGGTGACACGCCCTCCCTCCGGGGTGCGCACCAGACCATAGGGAAAGCGGCGGCATCCGCCGGGCTTG
The DNA here is from genome assembly GCA_029880325.1 of Myxococcales bacterium. Classification (GTDB taxonomy): domain Bacteria; phylum Myxococcota_A; class Polyangia; order Polyangiales; family JAFGIB01; genus JAOUOP01. The sequence goes on from JAOUOP010000022.1 coordinate 34,904, forward strand.
TGCTCGGGTCCGAAGCGCGCGTGGATCCCGCACAGGCCGTCTTGCAGCTGGGCGCAGCGGCCGTATTCGTCGGGTCGCATGCAGTGACCTTCGACCTCGTCGTTGTAGCTGACGGCGTCGGGGATCAGGCTGCGCACGTGCTTGACCTCCGAGCGCGTCATCGGACCGAGCGCGTGGATGTCGCTGCAGCACAGGCCGTCGCTGAAGCAGGTGAAGCGCGCGCCGGGTCGTGCGATCAGCGGGCGCGCCTTGGAGGTCGGGGAGGTCTTACGCTTCTTGGCCACGCAAGGCGTGTACACGAGCGCTCCCGGCCCGTCGAGACGCAGGTGCCGTGTCCATCACATATCCCCAAATTGGGTCGACCCATGTTCGTCGCTGCCGCTGCCGGGGCACCCCATAATTTCCTGGCGCCCTCGGACGGGCCGTGCTGAACTGTGCCCATTGAATCTCGGGGGCTCGGGTGGGGTCTCAGGGGTGCCAAGGGAGCGGCGTGGTTACTCGAGCGATTTCACCGAAGGCGATGTTGTGGGCGGGCAGCTTCGGGCTGTCGGCTGCGCTGGCGCTCGGCTGCAACATCGAGGGCGATCCGAACTCCGCGCGCGGCAGGTCCACGACGGAGGCGAGTGGCAGCACCGCGGCTGACGGCGGCAGCGTCCCCCTCAATGCCGCCGCGGCCAGCGCATTCGGCAACTCGGATGCCCCGTTCATGCAGTTGCCGGAACTCGACGCCGCCCTGTCCGATGCCGAGTCATCGCTCGCGAGCAATCCCCCCGACCAAAGCGGCTGCGGCGCCGTCGAGCTCGCACCCATGGTCAACACCGAGGTGGAGCACGGCAACCTGCTGGTGGTCTTCGATAACTCGGGCTCGATGTCGTCGCTCTGGGGCGACTTGCCCCGATGGCAGGCCGCGGGCAATGCCCTGCGCGACGCGGTTTCGTCGCTCTCCGAGTACGTCAACGTCGGCGCCATCATCTTTCCCACCGATACCAACTGCGCGGTGGAGGGCCTCGACAGCCCCCTGCAGATCCGCTTCGTCAAAGGCTCGGCCTTCATCTCCGCCTGGGATCGCTTCATGGGCACCAACGTGCCCAACGGCGGTACGCCCCTGGGGGGCGGGTTGATCGTCGCCGACGCAGCGCTGCAGGAGTCGACGTTGCCGGGGCAGACCTCGGTGGTGGTGATCACCGACGGCGCGCCCAACTGTGACGTGGCGCCCCTGAGCACGCTGCCGCCCCAGTGGCTGGCCCAGGGCGTGCGGACCCACGTGGTCGGTCTGCCGGGCTCGGAGTCGGCGATCACCGTGCTCGACGACCTGGCCAGCGCCGGCGGTACCGGTCAGCACCTGACGCCCGACGATCCGCGGTCGCTTCGGCGGCAGCTGGCCAACATCGTCAGCGAGACCGTGGTCAGTGCCCTTTCGAGCTGCGTGATTGCCCTCGATCCGCCGCCGCCCAACCTGGACGACGTGCATGTGGTGGTCACCGAAGCCGGCGTACGCACCGACGCTGCGCGCGATCTGGGCAGCGGCGGCGGCTGGACCATCGCCGCCGACGGCACCGAGATCGAGCTCTTCGGCGCCTTCTGTGACCGCGGCCTGGCCGGCGAGTACGACCGCATCTCGATCGAGTTCGGCTGTGTCGAGCTGCCACCGCTGCCGCCGCCGCCACCGCTGGAATGACCTGGGCGGCGTTCGGCGCCGCTGCGTTGGAGGCGCCCGTCGCCTCCGCTGGAGATCTTGGACTATGGATATGACCCCGCCATCCCGCTCCATCCCATCCTGCGCGCTCGTTGCCGTGGCCCTGGCGCTCTTCGGCCTTGCCTGCGATGACGAGTGCAAGAAGGGCAACAGCGAGTGCGTCTCGGATTCGCTCATCCGGGCCTGTGTGCCCGGCGACGACGGGCCCGAGTGGTTCGTGCACGCCTGCGGCGAGCAGGAGCGCTGTCAGCAAGGGGGTGCTGCGGCGGTGGCTGTGGCTTCAGGCGATGGGGGCCAGGCGAGTTCCGGAGAGGGCGCCATCTGCGCCGGCACCTGCGAGGTCGGACATAGCGAGTGCGTGGCCGAGGCCGTGGCCCGCTACTGCGTCGACGGTCGCGGCTGGGAGTTAGATCCCTGCGAAGCCGGCCAGCGCTGCGTCGACGGCAGCTGTCGTTACACCGACGGCGGCGTGCAGGTCTGCGCCCCGGGCGCCCGCACCTGCGCCAGCGATCGCATCGAGCGCGTCTGCGACCGCGCCGGCAGCGGCTGGGTGGAGCGCGAATGCGACGAGGCCGAGCAATGCCTGGTCGATCGCTGCGCCCCCAACCCGGACGCCTCGTGCGACGTCGAGAGCCGTTGCCTGGACAACAAGACGGCCCTGCGCTGTCTGGGCGAGGATCGCGGCTTTCAGGTGGTCGAGTGCAGTGGCGACACCTTTTGCGAAGACGGCCGCTGCCGCGGTGACGTCTGCGCCATCGGCTCGCTCTGCGGCGCTGGCGATCAGGTGGTCGAGTGCGTCGACGGCGAGTCCCTGACCCACAGCCAATGCGGCGTCAACGAGGCCTGCAAGCAGGAGCGGGACTGGGCCAGCTGCGTGCCCAAGCCCTGCGAGCCCGATCGCGTGGTCTGCGGCGATCCGCGCGATCCCGACGTGGACGACACGCGCTACTACACCCAATGCAAGTCCGGCGAAGAGACCAGCTCGGGGTTACCCGAGTGGGTCGTGGGCCAGTGCACGGGGCTTCTGACTTGCGATCCGGCGTCGGCGCTTTCGGGACAGCCCTGCCAGCAGCAATGCACGCCCGGCGCCCAGGCCTGCATGGCCGATCCGGACTTGGGCATCAGCGATGGCTGGGCCGAGTGCCAGGACGACGGCACCTGGGGCACGGTGGCGAACTGCAATGTGGGTGGCGGGCTGCGCCAGCAGTGCGTGATCGAGCCCAACCTGGTGGCCAGCGACCTGCCCGTGGCCCAGTGTGTCGACCCGGTCTGCGGCTATGTGATCGAGCTGCAGGACGGCGAAGGCGGCGCCTGCTCCGAGGGGCGCATCCAGCGCTGCGACGCCGACGGAAAGCTGCAGGCGCCCGAGGACTGCGAGGTGGGCTTCTGCCGCGCGACCACGGCGGCGGTGCTCTCCGACGGCCGCACGCCCGGCGCCTGTGACACCGAGGTGGAGTGCGAAGAGGGCGAAGAGCGCTGCCTCTTCGACAGCCTGATCCCGAGCACCCGCTACCAGGTCTGCGAGCAGGGCCACTGGAGCGCCAAGCTCGAGACCTGCACGGACGACGGTCAGTGCCTGGAGTACGTGGACGCCGAGGGCCTCAGCAAGAAGGTCTGTGGCGCCGACTGCACGCCGGGCGAAAAGCGCTGCAACATCAGCGATCAGGTCGAGACCTGCGACGACAGCGGCAAGTGGGGTGGTGGCAGCAGCTGCGAAACCGGCGTCTGCGCCCTGCTCGGCGACACCCCGGGCAAGCGCGACGCCGCCTGCATCCTCGAGTGCGTCCCCGGCGAGCGGCGTTGCACCGGCGCCACCGTGGCCGCTTCCGACGGCGTCAGCAGCGGCACCTCCCAGGAAGCGGTGTGCGGCGACGACGGCCTGCTGGGCGCGCCCACCGATTGCGCAGCGGGCAGCGCCTGCCGGGTCTCGAGCGCCGGCGTGCACACCGGCTGCGTCGAGTGCGTCGGTCCCAACGTGCTGGGAGGCAACCAGTGGGGCTACATGGACACGCGCTGCGATCCGGCGGCGTCTACCCAGGTGCAGGACTGCGGCGGCGACAATACCTGGCTGTCGTCGCGGGCGTGCAGCGCCGGCACCAGCTGTCGCATGGTCAACGGCTCGAGCTGCGGCCTGTGCAATATCGGTGGCCTGTCGATGCCGTGCACCGACAGCAATTGGGCGACGCAGCAGCTTTGCGGCTCGTGCCTTGTTAATGGCTCCACCGTGGTGTGCACCGAGACGAATGTCGTCGCATACAGCAGCCCCACTTCCACCTGTATGAGCCTCTTCGGTGATGGCACCGCCAGCGCCGAGGCCACCTACCCAGATGGCACCACCTCCTGGGGCGGCTATCTCAACTGCTGTGACGGTGACGGTGGCGGTGGTGACGGCCAGTTCCTGCAGACGTCGAGTTGCGTGACCAGCGGCTGGGGGACGCCCACGGCAGCTGGCGGCTACGACGACTGCTGCAGCACCCGCGTCGTTGCGGGCGTGGGTGCGGCCTTCGCGTACTGCGACCTCGCGCTCTGATCGATGTTGGCGCGCGCGGCCGTAGGTCGCGCGCTCGCCAACCGGGCCAGCATCTGGGCGCTCTGCTCCAGATCCACGCAGGCGTCGGTCACGCTCTGGCCGTAGCGCAGGGGCTGCTCCTTGCCGAGTGCCTGCTTGCCGGCCACCAAATTGCTCTCGATCATCACGCCGGCGATGGCCTCGCTGCCGGCGCCCAGCTGCGCCGCCACCGCATCGAGCACGCGCGGCTGTTGGCGGTGGTCCTTGTGGCTGTTGTCGTGGCTACAGTCGATGAGCACGCGCGCGGGCAGCCCGGCCTTCGCGAGCGCCGATGTGGCCTCTGCCACGGCGTCGGCGTCGTAGTTGGGGCGATCGCGGCCGCCGCGTAGGATCAGCACGCTGTCGCGATTGCCGGCGCTGCGCACGGCTGCGGCCCGTCCCTCGGCGTCGACGCCGAAGCTGCAGTGGGGTGCGGCGGCGGCGCCCATGGCGTCGACCGCCATCTGCAGTGCGCCGTCGGTGCCGTTTTTGAAGCCGACGGGCAAGGGCAGGCTGGAGGCGAGCTGACGATGGACTTGACTTTCAGTTGTGCGCGCGCCGATGGCACCGAAGCTCAAGGTCTCACAGAGGTAGGGTGCGGCCAGGGGCTCGAGCAGCTCGCTGGCCAGGGGCAGGCCCAGCTCCGATAGCTCCACCAAAAGCCGGCGTGAAATCCTGAGCCCCTCGGCGAGATCGCAGCTGCCGTCCAGCTGCGGGTCGTGCAAAAGCCCCTTCCAGCCCACCGTGGTGCGCGGTTTTTCGAGATAGACGCGCAGGCATAGAAGCAGCCGCTCGCGGTGCCGCCGGGACAGGGCCTGCAGCTGCCCCGCGTAGTCCAGGGCGGCCTCGGGATCGTGGATCGAGCAGGGCCCGATCACGACCAGCAGGCGAGGGTCGCGGCCGGTGAGGATATCGGCGACCTCGCGGCGGTGCTCGGCGATGCGCAGGCGGGCGCGCTCGGAGAGCGGAAAACGGGCGCGCAGCTCCGCCGGCGTGGGCAGGACATCGTGTTGGGGAGTGCAACGGCTCGTCTCGGGGTTCATGGCTCGCTCCAAAACAAAAAAACCCCTGGCCACCGGGAGGCGGCCAGGGGTTTTGGAAACTCGACTGCGCGCTTGCTACGCGGTCATACCCGGACGCCGCCCCATGGGGCTGACGTAGGTAAACCAATAAAAGACGTAGCTCTGCGCCGACATTGGAAAGTACAGCCTAGCTGCTCGGGGACTCGGTCGCAAGCAAGCGCCACAGGGGAGCGGGCCAACGCCAGCCGAAGATACGCTCGGCGGGCAAAAACGGGGCGAAGGCGATACCGCACAGGGGGTAGGGGAAGGCGATGGCCATGGTCAGCAAGACCCCCAGGTGAAAGCCCCAGATGCCCAGCACCCAGAAACGCCCCAGGCGCGGGCCGAACATGGCCACAGGAGCGCCCAGCTCGACCACCAGCGTCAGGGCTCCGATGATGGGAAAGGGCCAGGCGTATTGCACCAGCCAGGCCCCGAGCGGCGAGTGCAAAGAGCCCAGGGCGGCTTTGCGCATGCCGTCATAGGCGATGTAGTTGCGCAGGATCTCGCCCTCGGCCCAGTCCATGCCGCTATTGCGCAGCTTGGCGATGCCAGCGAGCACGTAGACCACCACGGTCACGGCGCACAGCAGGCGGATCGGCCAGCCGTGGCGGGCCTCGGCGCGGCCGTCGTCGCCCCGGTGGTCGCGCGCGTAGGCGTCGGCGGCGGTGGGCGCCAGCCCCAGGCAGACCAGGTGCACCAACGTGAGGTTGTCGGTGTGGAAGATCATGCCCCAGCTGTTGCGATAGGAGGTCACCCAGGCGAAGAGCAGGGCGAATAGCGGTCCGCTGATGCGGTAGCGGTAGCCCAGGGTGAAACCGAGGCCCGCCACGAGACACAGGGCGTAGAGGGCCCAGACCAGGGCGGCGGGCAGCGGGGCCGAGAGCACGGCGGCCAGACCGACCGGCTCGAAGCGCTGCGGGTCCATGCGACTAAAATTGGCCAGCACGTTGCCGCGCGCCACCAGGTAGACCACGCTGAAGGCGCCGACGAGCACGCGCAGGGCGGCCAGGCGCGCGGCCGGCGCCGGCGCCATCCAGTAGCGGTCGAAGGCTGAGAGCGGGCCGGCCGGCGTGGCGGCGGTCGTGGGGGGGCTCACCGGTTTCGTCATGGCGTCCCCCGCCGCAGCGGGCAGCGCACGTGGAAGCGCTCCGACAGCGCCACGCGCTCGCCGGCCAGGAAGCGGATGGACTCGTAGCGGCGGCTGACCAGGGCCACCTCCCGGGCCTGTGCGAGCGCGGCGTCGCCCGCGTCGTCGATGCGCTCGGCGATGCGCTCGCACAGGCGCTTGGCCGAGGCGGGCCCGGCCTGCACGCTCTTGCGGATCGTCTGCAGCGCCTGCATGGCCTCGCTATTGGCCACGTAGCTCGGCTCGACCGCGCGCTCGAAGCCGCCGGGGCCGAGGGCCACGGCGCTGGTTACCACGGCGCTGTCAGGCTTGGGCCGCGAGAACATGGGGTAGGTCGACAGCGGGAAGCTGTCGTCGTCAGGGTCGAGTAGCACCGGGTAGGCCACCGCGGCGACCAGCGCGAGGCTCACGGCGTAGGCGTAGGGGCGGTCCACGGGGGCCGATTCTTCGGCGCCGCGCCGCGCGGGTCAACGTCCGCCGTGGCGTCCGTGCGCGGTGGCTCAACCGCGGAGCCCTACTTGGGCGGCATGCGCAGGGCGCCGTCGATGCGCACCGTCTCGCCGTTCAAATAGGGGTTTTCCACCATGTGTAGCGCCAGGGCTGCGTACTGGGAGGGCTGACCCAGCTCGGCCGGGAAGGGAATGCCGGCGGCCAGCGCCTGACGCGCCTCCTCGGGCAGCATCCCCAGCATCGGCGTGTCGAAGGTGCCCGGGGCGATCGTCAGCACGCGCACGCCGGCCTTTGATAGATCGCGCGCGGCCGGCAGCGTCATCCCGGCCACCCCCGCCTTGCTGGCGGCGTAGGCGATCTGGCCGATCTGGCCATCAAAGGCCGCGATCGACGCCGTGTTGATCACCACCCCCCGCTCGCCGTGGGGCTGGGGCGTGTTCTTGGCCATGGCCGCGGCGCAAAGGCGCATCACATTGAAGGTGCCGATCAGATTGATCTGCACGACCCGGGCGAAGCGGTCGAGTTCGTGGGGTAGGCCCTCGCGATTGACCGTGCGCTGGGCCCAGCCCACGCCGGCGCAACTGACCGCTGCCCTGAGCGGACCCAGCTCCTGGGCGGCGGCGATGGCCGCGCTCACCTGGGCCCCATCGGCGACATTGGTCTGCACGAAGCGGCAGCGCTCCCCCAGCTCGGCGGCCAGCGCCTCGCCCTTCTCGGCATTCATGTCCGCGATCACCACGGCTGCGCCAGCCTCCACGAAGCGGCGCGTGGTGGCCTCCCCCAGGCCCGAGGCGCCGCCCGTCACGATGCACGATGCTCCCTTGATATCCATCTCGACTCTCCTGTGCTGCCGTCCGCTGCGCGGCCACGCAGCCTACCACCGCCGAAAACGTCCCTGGCAGCATTTCGCCCTCCATTTTGCCTTCCATTTCACCCCCCAAATACTGGGGAAAAGATCCCCAAAAAACGTCCCTGGCAGCATTTTGAAGCCCAGAGGAGGAAGGGGTGAAGCGCTCGCTTTTTTGCGCTTGACGCGGGGCCCGCCGCGGACCAAATAGCCCCAGCGGTCATAAAATGACTTTCGGTCAGTATCTGACCGGGCGCTCAGTAAAGGTTGAGTCATTTGAGCCATGGGTGTCGCGGAGCGACGTGAGCGTGAGCGGGAGCAGCGGCGGGCACGCATCATCGATGCGGCCGAGCGCGTCTTTTTCCGTCTGGGCCCCCTGGCGTCCACCATGGATGACGTGGCCGTGGAGGCCGAGCTCAGCAAGGGCACCCTCTACCTCTATTTCAAGAACAAGGACGACCTCTACCTGGCCATCGCCTGCCGCGGCCTGAGCCGCTTCGTCGAGCGCGCCAAGGCCGTCGGTGACACCGACAGCGGCTACGAGCAGCTGCGACGGGTGCTCGAGGCCCAGCACCGCTCCGCCCTGGCCCACCCCGAGCACCTCAAGACCATGCTGGCCTGGATGGCCTCGGGCTTCACCGCCAGTCCCGACGCTCCCGGCTACGACGAGTACCTCGCCCTGGTCACCACCCTGATGGGCCGCCTGGTCGCCATCGTCGAGCGCGGCACGCGCGACGGCAGCATGCGCGCGGACCTGGACCCGGTGCAGGTCGTGATGCATTGTTGGGGCGGCAGCATGGGGCTGTGGATGCTGGTCTTAAATCGCGACGCCATCGCCGCGCGCATGCCCGTGCCCTGCGACTTCGACGCGCTCGTGCCGTCCTACGCCGAGATGATCCTGCGCGCGGTGGCGCCGCGCCCTGATAAGGAGGCTCCATGAATCGCCCCTGCCCGCCGTTGTGGATCGCCATGATCGCCTTCGCCGGTGCCGGCCCCGCCTGCTCCCCCCATGGCGTGACCGAGCGCCCCGCTTCCCCTGTGGAGCTGCCCGCGAGCCACGGCGCCGAAAACGCCGCTGCGACGCCCGCCGAGCCGACCTCCACCCACAAGCCCGAGCGCTGGTGGCGCGACTTCGGTGACCCCGAACTCGACCGCCTGATCGACGCCGGCTTGCAGGGCAATTTCGACCTGCACGCCGCCTGGGCCCGCTTTGCCCAGGCCCAGGCCACCGCCGACGAGGTGGGCGCCCCCCGCTGGCCCAGCCTCGATGCCGAGCTCGGCGCATCCATCTCGAGCCGCCCCTTCATTCCGAGCCAACCCCCGCAGCAGATTCGCGGCTTTAGCGCTTCGCTGCGGGCCGGCTACGAGCTCGACGTTTGGAATCGCATCGGCTCTGGCATCAAGGCTGCCGCCCTCGATCGCGACGCCGCCGCCGATGCCGTGCAGGCCATGGCCATCACGCTGTCGGCCGAAGTCACCGAGGCCTACCTGGACCTGGCCGAGGTGCGCGCCCGCCGCAAGATGCTCGAGCGCCAGCGCGAGATCAGCGGGACCTTCGTGGAGCTGCTGCAGCTGCGCTTCGGCCAGGGCCTGAGTTCGGCGGTCGAGGTCAACCAACAGCGCCAGGGTGTGCTCGAGCTCGACGCCCAGCTGGAGCTGACCCACAGCGCCGAGGCTGTGGCGGCCCATCGCCTGGCCCTCCTGCTGGGCAAGGCCCCCGGCTCGCTCGCCCTGGGCGCGCGCGAGGACCTGCCCCAGCCGCCGCCGCTGCCGGCCCTCGGCATTCCCTCCGAGCTGCTGCAGCGCCGCCCCGACGTGCGCGCCGCCCGCCGGCGCGTCGAAGCGGCCGACCATCGCGTGGCCGCCGCCGTCGCCGCCCGTCTGCCCTCGCTGCGCCTGACCGGCTCGATCACCTCCAGCCCCAACAACCGAAACAACTGGCTGCTGGACCCGGCCTGGAATCTGGCGGCCGGCCTGCTGATGCCGCTCATCGACGGCGGCAGCCTCGCCGCCCGCGCCGAGCGCCAACGCGCCGTGCTCAGTGAAGCGGTGGCCAGCTATGGCGACGCCATTGTCAGCGCCCTGACCGAAGTCCAAAATGCCCTGGTCCAAAGCCGCCAGCAGCGGCTGCAGATCGAGACCATCGAGTCGCAACTCGAGGTCGCCACCGTGACTCTCGAGCAAGCCCGCCAGCGCTACAGCAACGGCCTGACCGACTTCCTGACGGTGCTGACCGCCCTGCGCTCCCAGCAACAGGTGGAGCTTTCCCTGCTCGCTGCCCAGCGCCGCCAGCTCTCCCATCGCATCCAGCTCTACCGCGCCCTCGGCGGCACCTGGACCCGCGAACTGGAGCAGCCCCAGCTGCTCAAACCCACGGCGGGCGATGAAGACGACGCCGAGACCGCCGACACCGGTGCCGGGGGCGCCGGGGTCCAAGCCGCCGGAGGACGCTCGTGAACCGGTCCCATGTCAAGTTGATCAAGGGCGTGTTGCCCCTGCTGGTGCTCGGCGCCGCAGCTCTGTTCGCCCAGATGTTGCTGGCCTCGCGCGAAAAGCCCCAGCGCAAGCCGCGGGCCGAGCGCGCCGTGCCGGTCGAGGTGGAGCCCGTGCGCCTGGTCGACCGGACCATCACCGTGCGCGCCAACGGTTCGGTGACGCCGGCCTATTCGGTCGACGTGATGGCCGAGATCAGCGGACGCGTGGTGTGGAAGCATCCGCAGCTGACCATCGGCGGTCTGATCAAAAAGGGCGACACCCTGCTGCGCATCGACACCCGCGACTACAAGCTGGCCCTGGCCCAGCAGCAGGCAGCGCTCGACCGGGCGCGCACCGAACTCGAACTCGAGCAGGGGCGCAGCCGCGTGGCGGCCCAGGAGTGGCAGGCCTTCGGCGCTGCCCGGGGCCCGAGCCCGGGGCCGGCCGCGCCCGCCGATACCTCCGACCTGGCCCTGCGCAAACCCCAGATGCGTGCCGTGGAGCTGGGGCTGCAGAGCGCCGAGACCTCGCTCGACCAGGCCAAGCTCAAGCTCGGCAAGACCGTCCTCAAGGCCCCCTTCGACGCCGTGGTGCGCACCAACGCCACCGAGGTCGGCCGCCTGGTGACCCAGCAGCAGGTGCTGGCCACGCTGGTCAACACCGACGTCTTCATCGTGGTGGTCTCGCTGCCGGTCGAGGATCTGCAGTGGCTGAAGATCCCCGGGGTCAGCGCCCCGCTGCTCAGCCAGGACGCCATCCAGGCCGCCTACGCCTCCGAGGATCCGAGTGCCGCCTTCTCGGAACTCGCTTCCCTGGCCCTGGTCACCCAGACCATCGGCAAGCAGATCAACCAGCGCCCAGGCATCGCCGTGCGTTTGCTGGGCGATCTCGATCCGGTGGGCCGCATGGCCCGGCTTCTGGTCAGCGTGCAGGACCCCATGGGGCGCAAGGATGCCGAGCGCACCCGGTCCAACGGTGAGTTGCCGATCCTGCTCGGCGCCTACGTCAACGTGGAGCTGCAGGGCAAGTCGGTGACCGGCCTGGTGGAGATCCCGCGGCATGCCCTACGCGACGGAAATCGTGTGCACCTGATGACCAAGGATGGTCGACTGCAGGTGCGCGATGTGGAGATCCTGCGCAAGGACGACAAGAGCGTACTGGTCAGCGCCGGCCTTTCCGAGGGCGAGCTGCTGATCACCAGCCACCTGGCGACACCGGTGCCCGGCATGGAGCTGCGCCGGGCCGAGACACCGAAGGCCAAGCCCGCTGGCGCCGGTCGCGAGCCGGCCGCGGGCGAGCCCCAGAGCCGCGCGCCGGCCGAGGAGCATAGCGGGTGAGTACCTTCGACCCAGCCGATGCGCCCTCGCCCGAGGGCGCGCCCACGCAACAGGGCGCGCTGGCCTGGTTCGCGCGCAACGCCGTCGCGGCCAACCTGCTGATGGCCTTCCTGGTTTGCGGCGGTCTTTTTCTCCTGCCCAACGTCAAGCGCGAAGTCTTCCCCGAGTTCGAGCTCGACATGATCACCATCAACGTGCCCTATCCGGGCGCGAGCCCCGAGGAAGTCGAGCAGGGGGTGGTGTTGGCGATCGAGGAGGCGGTGCGCGGCGTCGACGACGTCAAGGAAGTGCGCTCCACCGCTGGTGAAGGCGTCGCTTCGGTGATCGTGGAACTCATCCTCGGTGCCGACCGCGATGCGGCCCTGTCCGACATCAAGAGCGCCGTCGACCGTATCACCTCGCTGCCGGCCGACGCCGAGCGGCCCATCGTCGCCCTGGCCAAGGCCCAACGCGCGGTGCTGTCGGTGATCCTCTACGGTGAACTCGAGGAAAAGCCCCTGCGCGCCCTGGCCCAGCGCACGCGTGAGGCCCTGTTGCAGCACGAGGGCATCACCAATGTCGAACTCAGTGGCGAGCGCGCCCTCGAGATCAGCATCGAGGTGCCCCAGAACACCCTGCGCGCCTACGGCCTGACCATCGACCAGGTGGGCCAGGTGGTGCGCTCGGCGGCCGTGGAGCTGCCCGGTGGCGGCGTCAAAACCGCCAAGGGCGAGGTGCTGCTGCGCATGAACGAGCGCCGCGATGCGGGCGACGAGTTCGAGGACATCGTGGTTCTGGCCCAGCCCGACGGCAGCGTGGTGCGCATCGGCGACATCGCCACCGTGCGCGACGCCTTTGCCGAGACCGACGCCCAGGCGAGCTTCAACGGCCTGCGCGCCCAGCGTATCCAGGTCTACCGCGTGGGCGATGAGGGTCCCATCGAGGTCTCCGACGCCGTGCGCGAAGTGGTGGCCGAACTCGAGCACGAGTTCCCCGCCGGCGTGAAGATGGCGCTGTGGGACGACCGCTCCGAGATGTACGCCGCGCGCCAGGACCTGCTGCTGCGCAACTCCTACCTGGGGTTGGCGCTGGTGGTGCTGGTGCTGGGCCTGTTCCTCGAGGTCAAGCTCGCCTTCTGGGTCACCCTGGGCATTCCGATCTCCTTCGTCGGCTCGCTGCTCTTCCTGCCGTCGATCGATGTTTCGATCAACATGATCAGCCTCTTTGCGTTCATCGTGACGCTGGGCATGGTGGTCGACGACGCCATCATCGTCGGCGAGGCCATCTACAAACACCGCAGCGACGGCATGGGCTATCTGGAGGCGGCCATCGCGGGCGTACGCGAGGTGGCCCAGCCAGTCACATTCTCGATTCTCACCACCATCATCGCCTTCATGCCCCTGCTCTTCGTACCGGGGCCCGCCGGCAAGTTCTTCCGCAACATCCCGCTGGTGGTGATCGCGGTCCTGGCGGTTTCGCTGATCGAGTCGATCTTCGTATTGCCGGCGCACCTCTCCCACGGCAAATCGCTGGTCACGACGATCCTGGCCTATCCCTTCCGCCTGCTGGAGTTGCCCTTTCGGCTTTTGCTCAAGCGCAGTCCCATCGATGCCCTGCTCGCCCAGCAGCAGCGCTTCAGCCGTCTGCTCGAGTACTTCGTCGACCGCATCTACGGCGGTCAGCTCTTGGCTTCCGCCCGCTGGCGCTACACCACCATCGCCGCCTGTCTGGCGCTGCTGATCGCAACGCTGGGCCTGGTGGGCGGCGGTCAGGTCGCCTTTCGCTTCCTGCCCAAGATCGACGGCGATGTGGTCACCGCACGCCTCGAGATGCCCGTTGGCACACCGGTGGAGATCACCAAGCGCCACCAGCAGCACATGCTGGCCATCGCCCGCGATCTACTGCGCGAGCACGGTGGCGAGGACAAGATCTCCCGCGGTGTCTTCGCCGAGATCGGGGGCGCCGGCTTTCAGGGCGCCACGGCCTCGGGCAGGTCCGGCAGCGGCGCAGGTCATCTCTCCGATGTCATGGTCTTCATGGTGCCCACCGATGAGCGCTCGGTAACTGCCGGTGAATTCGCCCGGGCCTGGCGCGAGCGCGTGGGCGACATCCCCGGCGCCGAGAACGTGGGCTTCCAGTACACCACCGGCCACAGCGGCGGCTCGCCGGTGCACGTGCGGCTGAGCCATCACGACCCCGAAACCCTGGAGCGCGCCGCCGAGCAGCTGGCCACGGTGGTGCGCGGCTACGATGGCACCTACGACATCAAGGACGGCGCCGCCCGCGGCAAGGAACAGCTCGACATCCGACTCAAGCCCTCGGCGCGCAGCCTGGGTCTGAGCCAGCTCGAGCTGGGGCGCCAGGTGCGCGGCGCTTTCTTCGGCTCCGAGGTGCTACGCCAACAACGGGGTCGCGAAGAGATCCGCGTCTACGTGCGTCGCCCGCTGTCGGAGCGCCGTTCGGAGAGCCACGTCGAGAACCTGATGATTCGCACACCCGGCGGCGGCGAGATCCCCCTGGGCAGTGCTGCCGAGATCGAGCGCGGCCGCGCCTACACCTCGATCCAGCGCGCCGGAGGCCGCCGCACGGTGGACGTGACCGCCGACGTCGACCCCATGCGCGGCAACGGTGGCGAGATCATGGGCAACCTGGTGACCGACGTGCTGCCGGGCCTGATGCGCGACATCCCGGGCCTGAGCTACAGCCTCGAGGGCCAGGGCCGCGAACGCGCCGAGATGATGGGAGGCCTGGGCGACGGCTTCATCGTGGCCCTGATCGCCATGTACGGCCTGCTCGCCGTCGCCTTCCGCAGCTACTTCCAGCCGCTGCTGGTGCTCAGCGCCATCCCCTTTGGCATCGTGGGTGCGGTTCTGGGCCACATCCTGATGGGCTACGAGCTGAGTCTGATGACCATGTTCGGCGTGGTCGCGCTCTCGGGCGTGGTGGTCAACGACTCGCTGATCCTGGTGGTGGCCATCAACCGCTACAAAGAGCAGGGCATGAGCACCTTCGAGGCCGTCGTCGCCGGCGGCAAGCGCCGCTTCCGGCCCATTTTGCTGACCTCGCTGACCACCTTCCTCGGCCTGATGCCGATGATCCTGGAGACCTCGGTGCAGGCCCGCTTCCTGGTGCCGATGGCCATCAGCCTGGGTTTTGGCGTGCTCTTCGCCACCTTCGTGATCCTGCTGATGGTGCCCTGCGCCTACCTGGTGCTCGACGACATCGCAGTGCTGATCGAGCGCTTCAAGCAGCTCGACGAGCCGTTGGCGGCCGAATGATGGGCGTTTTCATGCCAATGCCGGCGCTCCACCGGCCCCCGTCGTCCCGCGCCGATTCCCGGGTGTCACAGGACAGCCTGCGGCGTGTTGCTTTCCGGTGCGCTTGTGGTAGACAGCGCGCTTCGTGAAATTCAGCCCGGCGGTTGAGCGAAGTCCGGGCGAGGAGGTGTGGCCAATTGGATACACGTGGCAGGCATCTTTTGGTCGAGTATTCGGGTTGTGACAGCGCCATGCTCGATGACCTCGAGGGCATCGAGAGCTTGATGAACGAAGCAGCCCGCGCGGCCCGCGCCAATGTCGTCGCCTCGGTATTCCAGCCCTTCGTGCCCCAGGGCGTGACGGGCGTTGTGGTCATCGAGGAGTCCCATCTCTCGATCCACACCTGGCCGGAATACGGTTACGCCGCGGTGGACTTTTTCACCTGTGGCCAGGCCGATCCGGAGTTGGCCCACGACGTACTCAAACGCGGTCTCTCGGCCAAGGTGGCCGAGGTCATGCACGTCGACCGCGGCATGCCGACCCCCGGGCCTGGCATCCACACCCGTAGCCACCGCGTCGAGCGCGTGGAGCAGGGCGCTGCCGAAGCGGTCGTCCGGCCCGCCGTGCCGGCGCCCATGCAGACCTGAGCGCAAGCGCCAGGGGATTGCTCTCGGAGGTATCGATGGGCCTCATCCTCGACGAAGATTTCGAAGGTCAGACGCGCTTCGGTGTGCGCGTCACCCGCTCTCTCCACCACGAGCAGAGCGAATTCCAGAGCATCGACATCGTCGACACACAGGCCTTTGGTCGCGTGCTGGCGCTCGACGGGGTCTTCCAGACCAGCGAGGGCGACGAGCACTACTACCACGAGATGCTGGTGCATCCGGCGATGCTGTCGGTGCCCGATCCGCGTCGCGTGTTGGTGGTGGGCGGCGGCGACGGCGGTTCGGTGCGCGAGGTGCTACGCCACCCCTGCGTCGAGCACGTCACCATGTGCGAGCTCGACGAGGCCGTGGTGCGCGCCTGCCAGCAGCACCTGACTTCCTTCGGCGTGCCCTGGGACGACCCGCGCCTGACCCTGCGCTTCCAGGACGGCGTGACCTTCCTCGATCAGTGCCAGCCGGGTGCCTTCGACGTGATCCTGGTCGACGGTCCCGATCCGGTGGGGCCGGCAGCCGGACTCTTCGAGAGCCCTTTCTACACCGCATGCAAGTCAAGGCTCGCCCCCCAGGGCGTGCTGGCGGTGCAAAGCGAGTCGCCCTACATGATGCGCGAGGCCTTCTTGCGCATCGTCAAGACACTGCGCTCGGTCTTCACCCACGCCACGCCCTACTACGCGCCGGTGCCGATTTACATGAGTGGCTACTGGAGCTTCACCTTCGCCACCGAGCAGCGCGATCCGCTCAACATCGACGCCGAGCGCGCGGCAGCCATCATGGAAGGCTGCCGCTACCTCAACGCCGACATGTACCGGTCGGCCTTTGCCCAACCCACCGACGTGCTGCGGGCCCTGGCCGAAGACGCCGACACGAAATAGCGGATCGCGGGTGCGCGAGCGCGCTTGCACCGTGATTTTTCGGGAAATTCGTCGAGATCCGACCCGATCGGGCCGTAGGCTTGCGACCGCGATGGCAAACGGTTACAGCAAGAAGCATGTCCCAAGCCCGCACTTTCGTACTCGCGCTCGGCTTGCTCTCGGGTCTCTTGATGTTGCCTTCACATGTCGCGGCTGGCCCGGTCGAGCTGCTCGACCGCATCTCGGTGAACCCCGCCAACCCCGACCGCATCCTGCTGCACTACCGCTACGGCGGCGAGGGCTACTTCTACTCGAGCGACGGCGGTGACAGTTTTCAGATCCTGTGCGCCGAGTTTCTCGACCCCGACATCGGCAGGGCTTCGAGTGTGCACCTGGCCGCCGACGGCACCACCTTCGCCGGCTATTTCGGCGGCCTGTATTACGACGACGCCACCGCCTGCTCCTGGCAGCTCGACGGCAGCACCGAGCTGACCGAGCAGTGGGTCAGCGACATCACGGGCGATCCCATCGACTCGAACGTCGACTACCTGATCACCTCGACCGCGCAGGGGGCGCTCAATGGCGTCATGCGGCGCGAAGCCGGAGGCAGCTGGGCGCCCCTGGGTGAGCGCAAGGAGTTGCTGATCGGCCGCCTGCGCGTGGCCGATGTCGCCGGTGCACGCCGTTATTACCAGAGCGCGTCCCTGGGGCAGCAGATCGTCCCCATCGACGGCGTGGAGCAGTCGGTGCCCCAGTACGTCATTCGCGTCTCGAACGACGAGGCCGCGACCTGGCAGGAATTTCCCTTCGAGGTGACCACCAACCAGCTGCGGCTCGAGGCTGTCGACCCCAAAAACCCCGATCGCATCCTGGTCAACATCTCGCATCCGGAACAGGACGACGTGCTCATGGTCAGCAGCGACGGCGGCGAGACCTTCAGCGAATACCTGACCGTCTCGGAGTTTTCGGGCGTGACCTTCGGCCCCGAGGGGCAACTCTGGATCGGCGACGCCGGCCTTACGATCAATCCCGACGCGCCCCAGGGGCTGTGGGCCGCCACCGATCTCGGCACTGCACCGACGCTCGTCACCGACCAATACCCGGTCAACTGTCTGAGCTATCGCGAGGACGGCACGCTCTTCGTGTGCCAGCGCTTTTCCGCCGGCCGTGTCGATCCGAGCGACGGCAGCTTCAGCGAGACCTTAAACTTCATGGAATTCGACGAGGCGGTCGACTGTTCGGCTGCGGGCATCGACGTGGTGGCCGCCTGCGAGGATCAGTTCGCCGTGCAGATCAACTTCTGCCAGATCAGCCACTTCCCCGAAGCGGCCTTCTGCCAGCCCTACTGCGTCGATCTGAAGCCGATCGACATCTGCGACTGCGATCCAGACACCGGCGAGCGCGTGCCGAACCAGGACGACGGCGGCTGCCCCGAAGTGGCGGTGGACGTGCCGGACGCGCCGGACGCCGGTACCGGTATGGCAGGGGCTGGCGGCACAGGTGCGACTGGCGGCAGTGTGGCTGCTGCGGACGCTGGCGCGCCCGACGCCGCTGCTGACGCTGGCGACACCCAGGGCGGTGGCTGCTCCTGCTCTTTGCTGGGGGCTCGCAGCCACGACCGGCGCCTGCTGCAGTGGAGCCTGCTGCCGCTGCTGGCGCTCGTGCTATGCCGCGCCCGCCGCCGCGCCGGCGGTGATCGCTGAGCGGGGCCCCGTCGCGGCCCAGGGCGACTCCGGAGCATGAAGAAGCGCTGGTTGATCGCGATCGCGGTGCTGGGCCTGTGGGCGCTGCTCTTGGTGGACTTTTCGAAGCGCCGCCCGCGCCAGGCGCCCGATGCCGCATCGAACCTCGAGCAAGAAGCCGAACTGGCTGCCCCCAGCCCGGAGCCGCCAACCGCGCGCAGACCCCTCGAGCAGCCCGAACCCGTAGCCGAGGACGGGCCGTCCGAGCAGGAGACGCCCCCCCCGGAGCCGCTGCCGAGCAGCAGGCTGCGGCTATTGCGGCGCGCCCTGGAGTCCGAGCCGCGCGACACGCTTTGGGCCGATGGCGCCGAAGTCGAGGCCAAGCGCGTGCTCAGCGACGAGGAGTTGCCCGAGGACCTGGTGCAGTCGGTTCACTGCCGCAAGCGCGTGTGTAAGCTCGAGCTGCGCTGGTCGCGGGAGGGCAGCAGTGGCTACCGGCGTTTCAGCGCCCTGGTCGCCGAGCATTGGGGCCCCCACCTGGGCATCGAGTACTTGCCCGAGAGCCGCGCCGAGCGCCGCATCAACCTCTACATCCTGCGCGACGGCTACACTATCGGCGACCTGGTGGAGTGACCGCCGGCTTTGGCTTTGGTGTCACGGTCACGTGGCCCAGGTCGGTGGTCGACGACACGTGAACCGGGGGCCTGAACCGGGGTCAAATACGTCCCGGTGCTCGACTGCGACCACGGCCCCAGGTCCATGCGCCGAGCGCCGAGCGCCAGCGGCGCTGCCAATAAAGAAAACGCCCGCCCCGCATAAAGCGAGACGGGCGTCTTGCCGTGCCGGGGTTCGGGGCTACTCGCCGAACTGCCAGCAGGTGTTGGTGGCACCGATCAGGCTGAGCACGCCATTGTCCAGGGCGCCGGCCGGGTAGGAGAAGGCGAACTGGTAGCACATCTCCGCGTTGGTCGACTGGCCGAAGGCCACGAATGCGCCGGTGTCGTTGTTGTAGGTGCAGGTCGACTTGATCACGTCGTTGGGCTGCAGCACCAGCGCCGGCTCGAGCATGTAGTGCACCTGGTAGTCGAACTGGAAGGGCTGGTCGAAGACCGTATCCCAGGTCGTGCTGCCGACGCGCTGCACCTCGGAGCGCATGTTGATGCCGATGGTGTGCAGGTGCGGCAGGAAGCCCACGATGGTGATCGGAGCGGCCGAGTCGTTGATGCAGGTGCCGTCAAACTCGTTGATGCCCGCGCCCATGGTCAGATTCTCGGTGCCGAGCCAGGTCAGGCCGCCCACGTTCGGACGCGAGCCGGCGGGCACGGTGCAGATCTGGACCTTGGTGGCGTCGGGCTGCGGCACCGATGTGGTGTTGTACATGTGCCACTGGATCATGATCTTGCGATCCTGGTTGGGGAGTTCCAGACCCATGTTGTCAGGCAGCACGAAGTTGCAGCCGCCCACGGCCCAGCCGGCGATCAGCTCGGCGCCAGCGCCCAGGGTGGTGCCGGTGACGAACTGGTTGACCGTGCCGTGGCCCGCCGCCGTGGTGTAGCCGAAGGCCAGCCAGTGGTGCAGCACCTGCAGATTGTCGAAGTCAGCGCCGAAACGGGTGGCGATGCTGCCGCTGGGCCACGGTACGTCGTAGATGAACTCGTGGTAGGACTCGCCGGCCGAAACCGGGAAGGGTGAGGTGTCGGTGGGCGAGCTGATGCCGTGGACCGGGAACTCCCAGCAGGTCTCGCCGGGCAGCGCGACCAGCGGATCGTAGGCGGTGGGATCGGTCTCGCACTCGGTGGTCTTCACGCCCGTGCCGTTGCCGCTTTGATCGTTGTTCATCATGGTGGGGTCATCCACGGGCTCGTCAATCAGGCAGGTGGCGTCGCTGGCGCCGCCTGCGACGGCGCCGTTTTGGAGCCAGCTGTTGAGCGCGGCCAGGTCGTCGGGTTCGAGCGGTGCGCCCTGGGGCATGGTGCCGTCGTTGACGCGGATCTCGGCGACCTTGTAGATGGGGGTACTCGGGTCGAGGCCGTTTTGGCTGGCGTAGAAGGGTGAGGGTTTATGCCAGTCCTCTGGGCTGGCGAGCGTGACGGCGCCGCCCACCGGAGTTGCGCCGTGGCAGGTCTGGCAGCGGTCGGCAAGCACCGGGGCCACGTCGCAGGGGAACGGCGTGCCCGACTGGGTGATGGTCGTGGTTGTCGTGGTGGTCGGGACTTGGTTGACAGTGGGGTCGTTGGTGACAGGACCCACCGTCGTGGGCCCGGCCCCGCCGGTGCCTGTGTTGATGGGAGCCGTGCCGACCGGCCCGCGACCCTCGGGCGCCGGCTCGGCGCAGCCGGCCGCGATCAGCAGCAGAGAAGCCGCGAGTGCCGCCGCACCCGGGCGTGATGACCTTTTAACTCGAACCATGGCTCACAGACCTCCTGGCGGCACACGCGACCGCCCACGCTGGTGTCAATACCGGCGCCCGAACTCGTTTGCGTCACCGCAACGCAAACATCCCAACGCACGGGGTTGCTATTCCACAACCCTACATCCGTACGTAATGTGTACACTAAGCCGAAGTCTGGCTCGTACGAAAGCTCGCCGCTTGCCGAAAAGTGATATTCCGCTACGTCAGATCGGGACATGGGACTGACTGATTGCGCCAAAAGCGTTTAATCTGGAAAACACGGAAATGCTTCGGGCGGGCGCCAGAACTTCGGGGCTGACTCTGCCCGTGGCATGGCGGGGTGACCGCGGGGCGATGCTACCCTTGGTGCCATGGACCCGGCACTGCCCATCTGGCGCCCGGACGCGCGCCGTATCGCCGATGCCCACATCACGCGCCTGATGGCCCGGGCGGGCGCTGTGGTCGATCCGCAGGATGGAGCTGCCGTGGCCGCGGCGGCCCGCGACTTCGTGGCCCGCTCCCAGCGCGACATCGAGTGGTTCTGGGAGCTGGCGCTCGAGGACATGGACATGTTTTGGCAGCGCCCCTACGAGCGGCTGCTGGACGTCTCCAAAGGTCACGCCTGGGCCCAGTGGTTCATCGGCGGCCAGACCAACATCGCCGCGGCCTGCGTCGACCGCCACACCGGGGGCCCCCGCCGCCACAAGACCGCCCTGATCGCCGAGACCGAGGACGGAAGGGTGCGGCGCTTCAACTATGCCGAGCTGGCTGCGGAGGTGGGCGCGCTGGCGGCGGCCCTGCGCGAGCGTGGGGTGGGCGTGGGCGATCGGGTTGCCTGTTACATGCCGATGGTAGCCGAGGTGGTCTTCGCCATGCTGGCCACCCAGAAGCTGGGCGCCATCTTCATCCCCATCTTCAGCGGCTACGCGGCTCCGGCCGTGCGCGAACGGCTCGAAGAAGCCGGCGTGAAGCTGCTGTTTACGGCCGACGCCTCCTCGCGCCGCGGCGCGCCGGTGGCGCTCAAGGAGCAGGCCGACCGGGCGCTGGACGGGCTCAGCTGCGTGCAGCACGTGCTGGTGGTCGAGCGCGGTGCCTTTGCCGACTGCGGCCCCACGCCGCCCACCTGCCCCATGCGTGCGGGACGCGACACCTTTTATCGGGCCGCGGTCGAAGCGGCGGGCCCCGCGCCCGAGACCGTCGTCATGGATGCGCTGGCGCCGGCGCTGATGCTCTTCACCAGCGGCACCACCGGCAAGCCCAAGGGCACCGTCCACACCCACGCCGGCTGCCTGGCCCAGATGGGCAAGGAGATCCTCTACAACTTCGACCTGCACGACGACGACGTTTTCTGGTGGTTTTCCGACATCGGCTGGATGATGGGCCCCTGGGAGATCATCGGCTGCTTCATGCACGGCGGCAGCATCGTAATCTTCGAGGGCGCCCCCGACTTTCCCGAGCCCGACCGGGTGTTTGACAGCGTCGAGCGCCACGGCGTCACCACCCTCGGCATCAGCCCCACGGCGGTGCGCATGTTGATGCGGGCCGGCGATCGTTGGGCCGAGGCCCACCCCATGGCCAGCCTGCGCACCCTGGGCAGCACCGGCGAGCCCTGGGATCCGGAGAGCTACCACTGGTACTTCGAGCAGGTGGGTAAGGGACGCTGTCCCATCATCAACATCAGCGGGGGTACCGACATCGTCGGCTGTTTTCTGGCGCCGCTGCCGATCATGGCGCTCAAGCCCGCCAGCCTGCAGAGCGCGGGGCTGGGCATGGCGGTGGACGTCTTCGATGACAGCGGCCGATCCGTAGTCGATGAGGTGGGCTACCTGGTCTGCAAGAAGCCGGCGCCCTCCATGACGCGCAGCCTGTGGAACAACGACGCCAAGTATCTCGAGACCTATTGGTCGAAGTTCCCCGAGGTCTGGAATCACGGCGACTGGGCGCGCATCGATGCCGACGGCGACTGGTACCTCTACGGACGCGCCGACGACACCATGAAAATCGCCGGCCGCCGCGTGGGGCCCGGTGAGATCGAGGCGGCCCTGATCGAACACGAGGCGGTCAGCGAGGCCGCTGCCGTGGGGGTGCCCGACGAGCTGAAGGGCACCGAGGTGGTCTGCTTCGTGGTGTTGCATCCGGGCCATGAGGAGAGCGATGACCTGCGCGCGGCCCTGAAAAGCGCTGTGGTCGAAGCCCTGGGTAAGGTCGATCGTCCCCGCGAGGTGCTCTTTGTCGACGACCTGCCCAAGACCCGCTCGGCCAAGATCCTGCGGCGCCTGATCCAGCGGCGCTATCTGGGGGCCGAGGAGCTGGGCGACCTTTCGAGCGTCCAAAACCCCGAGGCCCTCGAGGCCATCGCCCACGCCCGCTGATCGCGGAGCGGCGATCGGTCTGAAACCACCGCACCTCCAAACGGTTCGACATTTCCCGAATGCCGTTGTAACCCTAGGGTTTCCGACAGCGCGGAACGCGAGCCCGTCGGTTCTCGAAATGGCCGGGCACGCCGTCGTCGGAGCGAAGGTCTTTCACCCGCGAGCCAGGCAGCCCCCGCATGGAACCCAAGGTCGTCCCGATCAAGAAGAGTAGCCCGCCGACCGTGAGCGACGCGGGCACCGAGCCCGTGCCCGAGCGCCAGGCCGCCCTCGACTACCACGCCCACGGTCGCCCCGGAAAGCTGGAGGTGGTTCCCACCAAGCCGGTCACCACCCAGCACGACCTGTCGCTGGCCTATTCGCCGGGCGTGGCCGAGCCCTGCCGCGAGATTCACCGCGACCGTTCCATGGTCGGCCGCTACACGGGCCGCCGCAACCTGGTGGCCGTGGTCAGCAATGGCACGGCGGTGCTGGGGCTGGGCGACATCGGGCCCTACGCCGCCAAGCCGGTGATGGAGGGCAAGGCGGTGCTCTTCAAGCGTTTCGCCGACATCGACGTCTTCGACATCGAGGTCGACGCCAAGGATCCGGAGCGCCTGATCGAAACCGTGGCCGCCCTGGAGCCCACCTTCGGCGGCATCAACCTGGAGGACATCAAGGCCCCCGAGTGCTTCATCGTCGAAAAGGCGCTGAAGATGCGGATGGCGATTCCGGTCTTCCACGACGACCAGCATGGCACGGCCATCATCTCCGCGGCGGCTCTGCTCAACGGCCTTACGCTGCAGCAGCGCAAGGCTGAAGAGCTGCAAGTGGTGTGTGTCGGCGCCGGCGCCTCGGCCATCGCCTGCATGGACCTGTGGATCAAGATCGGCGTGCGCCGCGAGAACATCACCATGCTCGACTCCCGCGGCATCATCCGCGATGGGCGCGCCGGTGTGGGGCCCTACAAGGCGCCGTTCGCGCGGCCTGCGGACGACCCGCGGCGCACCCTGGCCGACGCGCTCAAGGGCGCCGACGTACTCATCGGCCTGTCGTCGGGCGGCAGCGTCTCCACCGAGATGATCATGCCCATGGCCGAGCGACCGATGATCTTCGCCCTGGCCAATCCCGACCCCGAGATCCCCTACGACGACGCCCTGGCCGCACGTCCGGACGCCATTGTGGCCACCGGTCGCAGCGACTTCCCCAACCAGGTCAACAACGTGCTCGGCTTCCCCTTCATCTTCCGCGGCGCGCTCGACGTGGCCGCGACCTCGATCAACGAGGCGATGAAGCTGGCCGCTGCGCACGCCCTGGCCGACCTGGCGCGCGAGCCGGTGCCGTCCGAGGTGGAGGCCGCCTACGGGGGCGAGAAACTCGCGTTTGGTCCCGGCTACATCATCCCCAAGCCCTTCGATGCCCGCGTGCTGCCCTGGGTCTCCAGCGCGGTGGCCGCGGCGGCGATGGAGACGGGAGTGGCGCAGGAGCCGGTCGATCTGGAGCAGTACCGGGAGCGCCTGAGCCGCAAGGCAGGGCTTTAGAACGAGCGCTCCCTACGTTGGCGTCGTGGGCCAGCCGGCAGCGGATCTGATCATCGTCGGCGGCGGCGTCGCCGGGCTTGCGGCCTTCGCGGCGCTGGCAAAGGGGCAGCGCTGCCTGCTGCTCGAGCGCGAGCCCATGCTCGCGACGCACGCTTCGGGCAAGAGCGCGGCGATTTTCAGGCCGCTGGAGGCCGACGAGACCACGGCGGCGCTTTCGGCGCGCAGTCGGCAGGGCTTCGCCGCGCTGATGCAGGACGACCCGGTGCGGCAGAGCGGGCTGATCCTGGCCAGTGCCGATGACGTTGAGCTCCACAACTGGCAGTTGCGTGGGCAGCGCCAGGGGCTCGAAGCCCAGCTGCTTGCGCCGGCCGAGCTTCGCGCGTTGTGCCCGATGGTAACCACAGGTGAAGCACTCGGAGGCGTGCTGCTGCCGGGCGGCGGGGTGATCGACACCCACGCCCTGATGCAGGCGCTGGCGGCGGCCGGGCGTGCGGCCGGCGGTGAGATTCGCACCGGGCAGGGGGTGCGGAGTCTGTGGCGGCAGGGTGCGCGCGTCTGCGGTGTCGAGCTGGACGACGGTACGCGCCTGCCGGCTCAGCAGGTGGTCTTGGCCGCCGGGGCCTGGGGGCGGCAGCTGGGCGAGAGCGCTGGCCTCGGGCTGCCGCTCGCGCCCGCGCGGCGGCATTTGGTGCAGCTACAGCTACCGGCGTCGGTGGCGTTGTCGAGTGCCGCGCCGGTGCTTTGGCGGCTCGATGATGAGCTCTACCTGCGCCCCGAGTCCGGTGGTGTGCTGGCCAGTCCCTGCGATCAGCAGCTCTTTGAGCCCTGCGACCCGCCGGTGGATGCTCGGGCGCTGGAGACCCTGGCCGACAAGCTCGCGCGCACCGCGCCGGCCCTGGCCGCGGCCCAGGTGCGCAGCCGCTGGGCCTGTCTGCGCACGTTTGCGCCCGACGCAGAGCTCGTGGTGGGACCCGATCCGCGCGTCACGGGGCTGTGCTGGTTCGCCGGGCTTGGCGGTCGTGGGATGGCGGTTTCCGTGGGCGCCGCAGAGGTGCTCGCGCAGCGCTTGGCCGGCAGTAACTCTAAGTTGGGAGCCGCGCTCGACCCGGCG
Organism: Myxococcales bacterium; assembly: GCA_029880325.1. Classification (GTDB taxonomy): domain Bacteria; phylum Myxococcota_A; class Polyangia; order Polyangiales; family JAFGIB01; genus JAOUOP01. Next base: position 60,276 of record JAOUOP010000022.1, read on the forward strand.
CGCCTGGCCCTGGATTGAGCGCCCCGATCAGCGATCCCGAAAGCCCACCCGGGCGCGATGGTGGCAGTCGGCGCAGGTCGCCAGGAATTTCCCGTAGTGCTGGGCGCGTTCGTCCAGGCTGGTGGCGGCGCGGGCGTCGCGGGCCAGCTGTCTGAGCGACTCCACGTCGCTGGCGAAGCGCGCGTCGACCGCTTCGCCGGAGGTGGTGACGGGCGGCTCGAGGGGCGCGCGGGTCAGCGTCACCGTGCCCCGCTCCCACGCTGTCTCCGAGGGTTTGCTCAGACCCATCCACAAAAGGTCGGCGGCCAGGTCGTGGCGTTCCATGCGTTCGTCGACGCTCTCGGCCTGCTGCGGCTGGGTCGCTTCTTCCTGGCTGCGGATGTGCTCGGGGCCCTGCTTTTGCTGCAGGTGGCAGTTGCCGCAGCTGACTCCCAGCTTTGCGATGCCCTGGGCGGCGTCGGCCATGTCGGCGGCGAGCGCGACGGCCTCGGCATGCTGTTGCATCTGGCCGATCCAGTGTTTCCAGTCGGCGGGCATGGTCTCGCCGTAGTCGCGCGTGGCCAGCTCGTTGGCGAGTTCCTTGGTGCGCTGCAGGTCGCCGTCGATGAGCGCGTCGCGGGCGTCGACCGCCAGCCAGAAGGTCAGCTGCATGTGCTCCCTTAGGTCGGGGGCCTCGGGCGGCGACGCTTCGGCACCCGAGGCGCTGGCGGCTTGCGGCGCGGGGCTCCGGGCGGGCGCCGGGCCGCTGGCCGTGCTGCAGGCGGTGAGCAGCGCGGCCAGCTGTGCCAAGGCTGGGATGGTGGTGGGCAAGTGGTGAAGGGTGGCCCTCATGGCGGCAACATAGGCACAGGCGCGCGGACTGGCGAGCGAGCGGCGCGATTCGGGCGCCGTGAGTGGACTGCCCATTGGCGCGTACCCTTTTGGGACTATACTGCCGAGCCTTACCGGGCAATGCTCCCGACAGGTGCCGCATGTTTCAGCTACGCATTCATTCTCTACCCTTCGTCTTCGGCCTCGCAGCTTTTGTCTTTTTGCTCGCGCCGGCTTGCGGTGACGACGGCGGGGGTGGGTCCGCAGGAAGTGGCGCGCTGGATTTGAACTCGCCCGCGATGGCGCAGGCCGCCAATTGCAGTCCCGGGCAAACCTTCACCTGCGACTGCGACAACGGCTTGCGAGGGATGCAGTTCTGCCAGGCGGACGGAACGCTGCCGGCCTGCAACTGTTCTGCGGTGGTGCCCTCCTCGGAGCAGCCGCGATTGGGGTGTGATCCCGCCGTGCACCAGAACTTGACCTGCACCTGCGACGACGGGCGTGCCGGGCTGCGCATCTGTGGTGATGACGGCGTGCTCGGCGGCTGCAACTGCGACCTCGCCGCCGACGATGGGGGCGCCGACGACGACGCCGGCTGAGCAAGCGCAGTCAGAGGATCAGGCGGTAGCCCACCGCCAGGTTCAACGTGCCCACGTTGGTGTCGCGTAGCACGTATTGCTCGACGCTGGCGGTGGCGAATTGCAGCTCGGCGAGGATGGCGCCGGGGCCGAGAAAGAAGTCGGCGCCCAGGGCCGCGTAGCCGCCGAAGTCGGCGAAGGTCTCCTCGTTTTTGCCGAAAGGCTCGTCGCCGACGCTCGCTTCCACCGTGGTGCGCATCATGTAGTAGCGCCCGCCGGCCGCCAGGTAGGGCATCAAGAGGTCGGTCGAGAGAGGAAGGCGGTAGATCAAACCCAGCGTCAAGGCGACCTCCTGCTGGGTGAGCTTGTATTCCATGATGCCGTCGCCCGGCAGGCGCGGATCGGGTGCGGCGTTTTCGCCGTTGGTCTGGGGCTGGCTGTACTGGCCGCTGGCGAAGATACCCAGGCTATGGCCGATGGAATCGCCCAGTGGAAGCAGATAGCCCAGCTCGACTTCACCCACGAAGGAGGCACCGAACTCGTTGAACGGTCCGCCGATGCCGCCACCGACCTTCCCTCCGAGCGTGATGCCCGCAATGGCGCGCTCTTCGAGCGGGTTTTCGAACGGAAGGAATTCGTCGTCCTCTACCGGTTCCTGGGCCAGGGCGCTCGCCGAGAGCAGACACAGAAGGCATGCGGTGGATACGCCAAAGAACTTCATTTCGACAGCTCTCCTCTGGCCCGGGGTCGCGGCGTGTCCAGGACCTGTGTCGATCGTATCGCGGCCCTGCTTTGGCTGGCAACGGAACGAAGGTACGAGCCGCGCATACATCTCGCGCAGTGTCAGGGTTTTGGCCGCAGCGCCCGCTTACCCTCGGAGGCGTTGTCGTAGAAACGCTGGGTTGGGTAGGCGAAATCGATGTCGTCGCGCCTGTCAAAAGCGTCGAGAATGGCCTCCCAGATCGCCTGCTCGGTGGAGCGCCGCTTGCGTGGGTCACAGCAGTAGCGCAGCGTGAGCTTGACGCCGGAATCGACCACGCACATGAAAACCGTAGGTTGAATGCTCGCGTCGAGCACCAGGTAGTGCGCGGTGGCATTGGGCGCCGAGGTCTGCTGGCTGCTGCCGCCGCCGATCGAGCTGGCGTCGATGATCACCTGGAGGATCTTGCGCGCATCGCGCCAGTTGCTCTCGAAGGTCAGTACCACGGGGATCTCGTGCCAGATCTGCTCGAACCAACCCTTGGTGTAGTTGGCGATGGTGGCGGTGAAGACCTTGGAGTTGGGCACGTGGAGGATGCGGCCGGTGCGATCGTCGGCGTCGATCCAATTGCCGATCTCCATCAGGCTGTGCTGGAAGATGCGAATGTCGACCACATCGCCGCGGTCGCCGTCGATGTCGATGCGATCGCCCAGCTCGAAGGGGCGGCGCCACAGGATGAACACCCAGCCGGCGAGATTGGTGGCCACGTCCTTGAGGGAGATGGCGAGGCCAGCCGACAAAAGGCCCGCGAAGGTGGCCATGGCCTCGAGGCCGCGCAGCCAGATGGAGGCGGTGATCAGCAGCGATAGGGAGCCGACCACGTAGGCCGAGATGCGTCGCCAGCGATAGCGGACGCTGGCCTCGATGCCGCGGCGCTTGAGCAAGCTCAGGGTCAGCGAGCGCACGGCCATGAGGGCCGCGATCACGAGCACCGTCGACAGGAGCCGCAGGCTGGCCTCGGCGCTCAGGCCCGTCGTTTCCGCTAACCAGTCGGTCATGGCGAAAGGATCCAGGGGGCCGAAGAAAGGGAGATGGAAGGCCGCCCTCCGAGGCTGCAGCGTAACACGCTCACGGCGTCCGGAGGCGTCCCCCGAATTGTCTTGTGGGCGCCTGGCGATCGAAACCCACCGCCGACCACCTGTTCGGATCAACCGTGGAAGAGATCGCGTAGATGACTGGCGATGGGAGCCTGTGCCATCCTATGGCCAGCGTTTTTCCTTGAGGCATCGCAAGCTGCCATGAGTCGAGATGGAAAGTTTGGAACCTTTGGTGGCGTCTATACGCCGTCGGTTCTGACCATCCTGGGCGTGATCATGTATCTGCGCCTGCCCTGGGTGGTGGGCAGCGCGGGGCTCTACCAGGCCATCGGTATCATCCTGGTGGCGCATGTGATCTCGATCAGCACGGGGCTGAGCATCTCGTCCATCGCCACCGACAAGGCGGTGGGCGCGGGCGGTCCCTACTACATCGTCTCGCGCAGCCTGGGCTTGCCCATCGGTGGCACCCTGGGCCTGGCGCTCTTCGTGGGCCTGTCCTTCAGCATCAGTCTCTACATCATCGGCTTTTCGGAGAGTTTTCTCGCTTACTTCGGCATCGAGCGGTCGCTATCGGCCATTCGTATCTGCGGAACCGCGGTGATCGTGGGCCTGACGGTGCTGACCTTCATCAGCACGGCGCTGGCGATCAAAACCCAGTATCTCATCCTGGCGCTGATTGCGCTGTCACTGGTTTCGATCGGCCTCGGGGCGGTGGATCCCTCGGTGAAAGGGCCGCACCTGCAGGCTCCTGCCGATGCGCCGCCCTTGGCCGCGCTCTTCGCGATCTTCTTTCCCGCGGTCACCGGCTTCACCGCCGGCGTGAACATGTCGGGGGACCTGCGCTCGCCCAAGACCGCGATCCCGAAGGGCACGCTGCTGGCCATCGCCACCGGCTTTGTCGTCTACGTCGGCCTGGCGTTCTTTCTGGCCTACCGGGTGCCTGTCGAGGGGCTGCTCGGGGACTCCGAACTGCTGGTCAATATCGCCTGGTCGGCGCCGCTGGTGGTGGCGGGCATCTGGGGAGCGACCATCTCCTCGGCCCTCGGCAGCATCCTGGGCGCCCCGCGCATCCTGCAGGCGGTTTCGGGTGACGGCATCACGCCGCGTTTCTTCGCCAAGGGTTTCGGGCCCACCAGCGAGCCGCGCAATGCCCTGACGCTGGCCTTTGCAATCGGTGAGGCCGGCATCTTGATCGGTGAGCTGGACACCATCGCGCGCATCGTGTCGATGGTGTTTTTGGCGACCTATGCTTTCTTGAACATCAGTTGTGCCATCGAGAGCTGGGTGAGCCCCGACTTCCGGCCGGATTTTCGCATCCCCAAGGCCGTCAGCGTGATCGGTGCGGTGGTTTCGCTGGTGGTGATGATCCAGCTGGACCTGCCGGCGATGGTGGGCGCCACGGTGATCATGGCGCTGCTCTACCTCTACCTGCAGCGGCGGCAGTTGAAGCTCGAGTCGGGCGATACCTGGGAAGGCTTTTGGTCGAGTCTGGTGCGGGCGGGGCTCTCGCGCCTTTCCCACGGTACCCAGCAACGCAACTGGATTCCGAACGTGCTGTGCTTTCGCGGCGCCGGCAGCGACGAGGCCGAGCGCGAGCAGGATGAACTCTTGGTGGAGGCGCTGGTGGGCGCCACCGGCATCCTGACCTACGTGGAGGTGGGTGGTACGGCTAGCGCTTCGGCTAAGGGTGCGGCCGCGCCGCGCACCCAGCGTAAAGGCGCTTCCGGCGAAAGAACCGTGGGTATCTTTCATCGGGATCTTCCAGCCGGCGACGACCCCGACGCCGCCATTGTCGCCTTTAGCCAGCACTACGGCTTCGTGGGCATCCAGCCCAATACCGCGCTCTTCGATTGGCGGGACTACACAGAGCGGCCGGCAGAGCTGGCCGACACCCTGGCCGCCCTCTACGACCACGACTACAACGAGCTGGTCCTGGCGCGCGGGGGCGCCGGGCGCGAGCAGCCCAGCCGTCGCATCGACATCTGGTGGCGCGACCAGGGCGGTAATCTACCGCTCAGTCTATCGCTGGCGCGCTTCATTACCGCCTCGCCGCAGCACGAGCGCAGCCGCCTGCGCTTCATCCTGCTCAGCGACAATCCGAACAACAACGACGTGCTGCGAACTCGGGCGCGGCGTTACCTGGAAAAAGCCCGCGTCGACGCGGAGGTCAAGGTCATCGGCAATACGCTGCAGGCGCGCAGCTACGAGGACTGGGTGCGCCATGAATCCGCTGACGCGGAGTTGATTCTGATCCCACTACCCGACGAGCCGAGCGCGGCCGATGAGCACTTCCTGACGCGCATCTCACGCCTGGTTCAGGAAACCGGCGACGTGCTTTTGCTGCGCGCCTCGTCGGACTTCGAGGAGGTGCTGTCGGTGGGGCGCCCGGCCAGCGAGTCGATGCGTCCGGCACCGCTGGGCAGCGAGGAAGGCTTCTCGCTGGCCGAGCTCGAGCTGCCGAGCATTCCGTCGGTGGCCCAGTCGGTGGCGGAGCTGGCCGCCTCCTACGAAGTGCTGCTGGGGTCGTTCGATGAGTACTGCGTTTCGCGCGTCCACAGCGCGCACCTGGAGTTGCTCAGGCACCTGCGCGAAGCCTTGGAGCGCCAGTTCGAGCAGCTCCACAAGGGGCTGCTCGACAAAAACCTGCGCCGGCGCCGGCAGAACCTCAATCGCCTGCAGAGTTCCTACGTGGCCGAGGCCCGCGAGTTGCTCGAGCGGCATGTCGCCGAGGTGATTCCGCAGCAGAGGGCCACACTCGAGGGGCGCATCGAGGCGTTTCTCTTCGACGAGAGTCTGGTGCCGGCCAATAGGAACGAGCGCCTGAAGATTTCCCCCGATCCGGAGGCCTTCGCCCCCGCGGAGGGCGACAGCAAGCAGCTGCGGCGCTTCAAGCGTCGCCGGCGCTGGAGTGCGGCCATCGTCGGGCGTTTGCCTTCCTATCAGGCGCCCGTGTGGCAACTACAGAGCTACTACTTCGAGCGCGCCGTCGACGAGCTGCTGCTGACCACGGTCGAGCGCATGGTGAGCGAAGGTCATCAGCTGGCGATTCACCTGGGCAAGATGCTGTGCTCCTCGCGCACAAACTTCACCATGTTGGCGCAGCAGACTGACGGCGAGGAGTTGAGCGAAGAGCGTCTGGCCGGGCTGCGGGCCTCGGCGATGGAGCCCTTCGAACGCCTCGTCGGTCGGGTTCGCGAGCGCCTGGCCGAGCATCGCGCCAACCTGGGCGAGTCGGCGGTGGTTCTGCTCGAGGCCTATGGTGCGGATCTGGCGCGCGTCGACGCCGTGCGCTTCGCCCGGCGCGAGCGCCGCCTGGCCAAGGACCTCTCCGAGCGCCGCGAACCCCTGAACTACCTGCCCCGCGCCTTTGCCAAGCGCCAGTCCAGGCTCTACGAACGCGCCACCCTCGGGTTGAAGATCACGGCGTTTCAACATCGGGTGATGGCGGTTTGCCAGCGCCAGAAGGAGACCACGGGGCTGCAGCTGCGCAACGGCGCCCTGCGCACCTGCGAGGAGCTGGTGTTGGGTCTGAAGCAGCTGGCGACGGCCCTGGAAAGCGGCCAGCGCGAAGGCCTTCTGGTGCCGAAGATGCCGGGCGAGGGCGAAGAGCGTTTCGAGCCCAAGGAGGCCGCGACCCTGCTCAGCCAGGAGTTGGAGCCGGCGCTGGCCGACCTTCCCGACTCGGTGGAGACCATCAGCGACGCCTCTATCGATCAGCTCGAGGAGGGCCTCGATATCGGCGGGGAACTCGAAGAGGTGCCGATTCAATCGCTGGCCCAATTCCTGCTCGAGAGCGCGTTGATCGCGGGCGTCTACGAAGAGGCCGAGCGCGCGCCCGTACTCGAGACGCGGGCGCTGACGGTGGCGCGCGATGTGGCGCGCCTCGTGAGCTTCCAGCTGGCCGACATCGAGGGGCTGGAGTTCAGCGATTCTGACGCCCTGCGCGAGCAGATGCTGCCTGCCATCGGCAACGCCCTCGAGCGCCTGGAGACCGAGGTCAGCGTGCTGCGCGAGCTGGGGGAGCGGGTAGCGCAGAAGTTCGACAGTCAGCTGGAGGCCGTGATCACGGGCACCAACGCCTACGAGCTGACGCGCGCCGGCAGCGCGCTCAAGCAGCATCGGCGTTTGCATCAGGGTAAGCTTGCAGTTACGGGTATCCGCGGCGCCGTACGCGGTGGCGTTACACGCCTGCGCCAGGCTCTGGTCGGTTTGCTCTACCGGGGCAGCTCGGGCGTGGTGCTGGCGCGGCAGCTGCGCTCCAATACCCGAAGCGCCACGGTGGTAGAGCGGCTGCGCCGGCTGGTCGCCGGCAACAGCCCGCGGCCGGCGGTGCTCAGTGATTTGCCCTTCTTCTACCGCCAGCTCTTCTTCGGGCAGGCGGTCAACGACAGCCTGTGGGTGGGCCGCGAGGAGCACCTGGCCCGGGCCAAGCAGGCGATCGGAAGCCATCGCGAGGGGACGCCGGGCGTGCTGGTGGTGGTGGGCGATCGCGGTGCGGGCAAGTCTGCCCTGTGCCAGCGCATCGTCGCCAAGGCGCTCGATAAACGACCTGCCTATTGGGTGCGGCCGCCGTCCGGGGGCACGGTGAAGATCAGCGCGTTTCACGCGGCCCTGCAGCGCGCCCTCGAACGCCGGGGCAGCTACGAGGAACTCTTCGAAGCCCTGCCCGAGCACTCGGCCCTGGTCTTTGACGACCTGGAGCTGTGGTGGGAGCGCAGCCCCGAGGGCTTCGCCGTGCTCGATGAAATCCTGGAGCTGGCCTCGCGCTTCGGCCAGCGACAGCTCTTTGTCTTCAGTATGAACACCCAGGCCTTTCAATTCCTCAGTCGCTTCCGTCCGCTCTCGGAGAATGCCCTGAGCGTGCTGGAATGCGGGCCGATGGACGCCAAGGAGTTGGGTGCGATCGTGACTTTGCGCCATGGTTCCACAGGCATCAAATTCGAACTCGGCGGTCGTGCCGAAGACGAACTCACCCAGTGGCAAATCGCCCGTTTGTTCTCCCAGCACTTCAGATATTGTCGGGGCATGGTGGGCTCGGCGCTGCGGTCCTGGATCACCCATGTGGAGCGTTTCCGCGACGGTGTGATCACCATGCGCTCGCCCGGGCGTGAACACGGCGAGGATCTGGACGAGCTGCGGGCCGAGTGGTCGGCCCTGCTGTTGGAGCTGTTGCTACACCGGCGTCTGACACTTCCGCGCCTGGAGCGCATCACCTCGCTCGACCGCGAGCGGCTTCGTACCGACGTGGATGCCCTGGTGCGGATGGGGCTGGTCGTGCAGAGTCCGCAGCGCGCTGTGGAACTCAACCCCTTCGTTCACCATTTGGTTCTGGCGCGCTTTGGCGAACGGGGAATGGTGCAGGGCTGATGGTGGCTACGGGACCATCGCTATGGGTCTTGCTCTGGTTGCTGGTGCGGGCCGCGGTGATCGTGGCGCTGCTGTGGGGGCTCGGTCGGCTGCTCGAGATCGCGCCCATGCCCGGCAGCCGAAGGCGCCTGGCCCAGCGCGTGATGCCGCTGTTCGCGGTCACTGTCTGCCTGGCCTACCTGCTGCTGGCGATTACCGAGCTCTTCGGTTCCCAGGGCACGGCGATGTCGATCGCAGCCGCGCTGGTGGTGGCCGGGCTCGGCGCCGCCCTGTGGTGGCCGGCGCGGGACCTTTTGGCGGGCGTCTTTTTGCGAACCGGCGATGTGTTGCGGCCGGGCGACGAGATCGAAGTGCAGGGAATCAGCGGTCGGGTCGAGAGCATGGGCTTTCGGCGCATGGTGGTGCTGGGCCCCAGGGGTGAGGTCATCGTGCCCTACGCTGCCGTGGCGCGCAGCGCCATCGTGCGTGCACCTGCGAACCAGGGCGCCCACCCGCACCTTTTTCGTGTGCGCCCGGTCGAAGGCCATCCGGTGATGGAGCTGCGCCGCATCATCGCGCAGCAGGCCATGCTCTGCCATTGGTCGTCGCTATGTCGCGAGCCCCAGGTTCGCGTGCTCGAAGACGGCGGCCTGGAGGTTACGGCCTTCGCGTTGCACCAGGACTACGGCAGCGAGATCGAGGCCAGTGTGCGCGCCAAGCTCGCCGAGCTTCAACGGGAGCGGACCACGAGCGTCGCGCATCTCTCGGAGGCCACGGAGCGGCGTTTGGGTGGCGGGCCCGAGCGTGAGGGTGAGTCGCGGAAGTAGGCTGCCTGCGTGGGAGTGCGATGGAGATGCTCGGGCGCTTGGCGGCCATGGTGCCGATCGGGTGGCCCGACGCTCGCTTCGCCCTGGGCGGTGGCGTTCGCTGAGTTCGGGGCCGGCAGCTACGGACCCGCAGAGCGCGCCCAGTCGGCGAGCATCTGATAGCGCGGGTCGCTGGCATCCGGGTAGATGTCGCGTCCGTATTCGTCGGTGCCTTCGTGACCTGCGCCGCCCGCTTCCACCGAGAGTGGTTTGCGCAACAGCAGCGCGCCTTCCGGGTCTTCGGCGTCGAGCATGGAGCGGGTGCGGTCGTAGGAGAAATTGAGTTCGGCGGCGGTGACCGGGTCGCCCGTGCGCGTTTCGGGGTCGAGGCGGATGTGGCCGGGACCGACGACGCGGAAGAAGCGCTCGGGGGAGCCGTGGCAAGCGCCGAAGCCGCAGTCGCGCAGCAGGATGGGCCAGATTTCGCTTTCGAAACGTTCCCGGTCCGGCGACGGTAGGCTGGGGTCGACGCCCGTTTCGAAGCAGCCGCCCAGCAGCAGGCTCGCCAGTAGTAAGCAGGCGATGGGGATGGTGGTGCGCGGTGCGGTCATGGCTTGCCCACCAGGCTGAGGGTGCCGAAATGGGAGACGTCGCGGAAGTGCCGGCCCTCGGAGCTGCCGATGAGGGCGTGCTTTTGGCGGTAGCCCATGCGCAGCGAGAGCGTGGCGGAGAGCTGAAGCTCAAGGCCGGCTTCGGCGCCGAGAGCCAGGCCGCTTGTGTCGACGCCGTGTTCGCGCAGGCCATCGCCGACTTGCAGCAGGTATTGCACCTCGGGGCCGATGTGCAGCAGCAGGCGTTCGGCGATGAGCGCGACAGAGAGCGATAGGCGTAGTAGGGGGCCGCCGAGGCTGTAGCTGGGCGTCAGCAGGTGGTGGACTTCGGGGCGTAGGTTCAGAAGCGCGTAGGCGAGCGATGGTGAAAGGGCCCAGCGTCCGGCCTGGTCCAGGCGCAGGCTGGGGGCGAGTTCGAGTTCCAGGCGGTGGGAGCGCAAACCCAGGGCGCGCTCGGAGCCATCCACGTGCAGCTCGATGACCGGCTGACGCAATAGCGAACTTTGGTAGCGCACGCCGAGCCTGGTGGTGACGCTGTCGGTCGTCTCGTGAAGCAGAGCGAATCCCACTTCGAAGGCCGGATACAGGCCGCTCCGGAGCTGTAGGATGGCGCCGTCGCTCGGCAGGTCGACCGCGCGCAGGGTTACGCCCATGCCGGCGGAGGCTGCGACGCGAAACGTCTGTCGCGGGCCCGGGCCTTCGCTCTCACCGGCGTCGGCATGGGCTGCGGTCGCGGGGGCATAGAGCAATGCGAAAACCAGCAGCGCGGCCCGGACCCTCATGGCACCTCCATGCCCACCACGGCCGTGACTTCCAGCGCCGTGATCTGGTCGAGTAGTCGAAAGTCGCTGTAGCGGAAGAGGGAGGGCGCGACGAGCAGTGCGGTCGATAACGCCGAATCGGTGCCGGGCAGGTCCCACTGCCAGTCGACCTCGAGGCCCAGGCGGTGCGAGGACAGGGGCGAGAGTTCCTTGTCGCGTGTGAAATAGAGGCTGCTTCTGTCGTCGTCCTGGTAGCTCGCCTTGTAGTGGTCTGCGGCGTTTTGCGTGTAGAAGCGGTAACTGAGGGCGACGGTGGAGACGTCGGTGGCGGCCCAGGCCAGCTCGGCCTGGCCGGTATGGGAGAGGATGCCCCAGTCGTCGAGGTAGAAGCGGTAGCCCGCGCCGAGCGAGAAGTGCTCCCCCAGGGCGCGGCGCCCGTGCAGGGCCGCGGCGTGGCGCAGCCGCTGGCGGGGATTGCGTTCGGGGATGCACAGGGGCGCACTACCCTGGCAGCGGCCGTCGCCGCCGATGCCGATGAAGCGATAGGGGCTGGCCTGGTAGCCGCGGATTGAGGAGAGATCGTAGAGGACTTGAATCAGGGTTTCGGGATCGAGGACTTGGCTGAAGGAAAGGCCCGCAGCGAGAGTGCCCACCGACTCCGCGAAGCCCTCGTCGCCAGCGCGACCGACACTGTCGAAGTAGCCGCCAGCGTGAAAGGAGAGATTGGCGGCGTTGTCGGCCAGGTCCCAGCTGAGGCCCGCGGAGCCGCCGTGGGAGACGTAGTCCGGCTCGATGGAGGCGCGGTAGCCGGCGCGCAGGGTGAGGTCTTCGAGGGCGTGGTCGAGGCCGACGTTGTATTCGTCGCGTTGCTCGGTGACGGCGGTGGAGGCCGATGAGACGATGTCGACTGAGGCACTGGTCCAGACGTCGACGGTGTAGCTGAGGTCGAGATGGGTTGCTTCGAGGGCCTGGGCGCGGAGCCTCAGGCGCGGTGAAATCACGGTGGTGTCATTGCTGTCCTCGCGCACATAAACCGACGCCACCGCGGCCTCTTCGGCGCGTGTCGGAGGGGGGGGCAGCAGCGTGGCGAGCAGAAGGGGCGCCAACAGCAGGCACCCCTTCGTCCACTTACGGTTGATACTGGACGAGTACACCTGTGAAGTTCGCCTCGTCGGCGGGCTCCAGGGTCTGCGGCTCGGTGCCCTTGGTGAAGTCGATGCGCATCACCGGTCCGGCCAGGTCGCGGGCGCGGCTCTCGGTGATCTCGAGCACGAGGGTGTAGTTGCCGTCGGGCACCACGGCCTGGTTCGCGTCTTTCATATTCCAGCTGACCATGTGCTCCTGGTGGGCTTGTAGGGTGGCGCTGCTGATGGCGTCGACCATGTCGGGCGAACTGCCGCCGCCAAAAAGTGCAAAGCCCCAGCCGCCGGAGGCCGCGGTCCAGGTCACCAGATCGCCCGCGTGCAGGTCTCCGGCCCAGCGCTTGACAGTCTTGATGAAGGTGCCGTCCTGGGCCTCGATCCACACGGCGCCGTAGTTCTTGGGCGCGTACTCGCCGCCATAACCGATGGTGGTGAACTGGATCGAGAGGCTGCCGGCGGTGGCGGTGTTGCCGGTGTTGTCGCTGCTGTTGTCGCCGGGTTGCATCGCCGGGTCGGTCGAGGTCTGCGCCGGGTCGGTGGCCGTATCCATTGGATCGGCGGCGGCGCCGGCAGCGCCCGACGTCATCGTGTCCGTCGGCTGCGCCGGGTTGGCGGCGGTCTGCGGCAATGCTTCGCTGCCGGTCGCTGCCGCCTGCTGTGAGGAGTCCTGGCCTGCGCCCGTGGCCGCCGGATCCAGCGCTCGCGGCATGCCCGCGGCGGAGTCCTCCGAGCAGGCACCGAGTCCAGCCAAGAGTAAGACCATCATTGCCAGTGCTCTGGGGTTGTTCGTCGTCATCGCTTCCACCTTCCCGTCGTCGTCTTCGTCATGGTCATGGTCATGGTCATCGTGATCATCGTCCGTTCGTCATCCCTACGTCGTGCGTTCATCGTTTGGCGCGGGCCCTCAGCCGCAGCAATGCCGAAAGCAGCAGCGAAATGATCGCCGCACCCGGGCCCGCCATCGCGCCGTCTTTTGCACCGGGGCCGGTCGCCACCGCGCAGTCGCCTTCGAGCGTCGACAGCTCCCGTGACGCCCCGTGCGGTCGCAGCAGCTCGCGCACGGAAGTGACGCCGTCGCCGAGGGCGTCGTTTTCGAGGTTCGAGGTGACCATGCTCACGCCCAGCCAGGCGTCGCCACCGTCCGGTGCGGTCCACACCATGCGGGCCGAGCGCGAGCCGCAGTCCGGCACCCAAAGGGCGCTGCGCATGTCCGGAAAACTGCAAGCGTCGGTGCCCGGCTGCAGCTCGCGGCAACAGCCGCCGGCCTCGCGATCCAGGTAGCAGACGTCGGCGGCCGGAAAGTCGCCGCTTTCGCACAGCTCGTCTTCGCCAAAGCTCGCGTAGGGTGCCAGTGCGATGGTACCCGCCGGCTGTCCCTGGCCGTCGCTGAGTTCGGCGATCAAGGCGACGTGGGGCGCGTTGGCGTCCCAGGTGAAGGTGATCTCGTAGCCCATGCCCGCTTCGTAGCCGTCGAGGGGCAGGCCCGTGATCTCGAGGTCGGCACCATCGGCGCCCTCGTGGCAGAGATCGCAGCCGTAACCGTCGGCCGGCGTGCCGGTGAAGAAGCGACCGCCGCCGCCGCCGTCTTGCACGGGCATCAGGTAGTCGGCGAAGGCGGAGTAGGCGTGCGCGCCGCGAGCAGGTGCGAGGATAGTGGCGATGCCGCACAGACCGAGCAGAAGCGAGCGACGGCAAGCTGAGGGCAGCCGGGGCCAGGGCCGCAGGTGTAACCCCGGGTCTGCGCCCTGGCAGCCGCTGCGGCCGAATCGGTCCGTGCAACCCACGGCTCCCTCCTACATCGCTTTGGGGCTGCTTTCAATTGCAGTGCGTAACTTACAGTCATGAAAGAAGCTGCGCAGCCGGCGCGCTTGCACCGGCGACTGGAGCGGCGCGGGCCGTCCTAGATGTGCTCGGCGGGAGTGCTGAGCCGATGATCGGGGTCGATACGATGGCAGATGCAAGGACGGCCTCCGCCAGAATACTCCGTGTATTTCAAGGGGACCGGACGCCGCAGCTGGCGCCGTAGCGGTCCCGAGAGCGGATCATGACTCCCGCCGAGCACATCTAGGTGGCTGGTATCAAACAGGTGGGCGTGGGTCTCGGAGCGCCGTGACCCCGTGGGGGCCAGGCGAGAACCGAGGAAATACCCGCTATTTTCGCAGCGGGCTCGACTGGCTCGCGCGGGGTTGCGCCGCCCGAGAGGCGCGTCCGATCGTTTGACACCAGCCACCTAGACTTGGGATTTGCGCGCAGAGAGTGCGCACGCCAGCTTCGTTAGACGTCGCAGATCGTCCACGCGTTCCCGCACAGGGGGCAGGCAGCCGGCGACTGCATCGGCGGCGCGTCGGGTGCATACTGTCGGCATGGACGCAGCGGTGAACCGTCCGTTCTCTCTCCTGCTTGGCGTCGCGCTCTGGCTGGGCGTATTGGCCTGCGACTCCCGCTCGGCCGGGTCGCCCACGACTGCGAGTGCGGGCTCGGGGGCCGCGTCGGCGTCGGACATGGATGCCGGTCGCGGTGTGGCGGCGACCGGCGCAGGGCCCGCCGCCGATGGGCCTTCGGGCACGACCGACGTCGCGGTCGCGGCGAGTGCCGATGCCGGTGCCGATGCTGGAGGTGCCGCGCCCCGGCGCGTGGTGGTGGTCGGCGATCTGCACGCCGACATCGACGTCACGCGCGAGGTCTTTCAGCTGGCCGGCGCGACCGACGCCGACGGCACTTGGATCGGTGGCGCGCTCACGGTGGTGCAGCTGGGGGACATGATCGGGCGCAGCGACGACGACCGGCTGGTGCTCGACTTCATCTTCGACGTGCGCGAGCGGGCTGCCGCTGCCGGCGGGGCCGTGCGGCCTCTTATCGGCAATCACGAAGTCATGGCAGGGCGCGTCGACAACCAGGCGGTGGGGCTGGCTCCGTTTGCGGCCTTCGAGGGTATCGACGGGCTCGACCTCGACGATCCACGGCTTCAAATCCTGGCTCCCGAGCAGCGCGCCCGCGGCGCTGCGCTGATGGCCGGCGGTCCCTACGCAAAACGCCTCGCGGCCTTTCCCACCGTGCTCAAGCTCGGCGCCACGGTCTTCGTGCACGGTGGTGTGGTGCCGCGCTGGGCGGAGTACGGCATCGACAGGGTCAACGAAGAGGTGCGGCAGTGGCTGCAGGGCGATACGCTCGAGCCCGACAGCAGCCTCGGAGTCGATGACGGCGATCGCGTGATGTGGACACGGCAGTTTTCATCGCTGGTAGACGCTGGCGACTGCGCCGTGCTCGAGCAGTCGCTTGCGATCCTGGGGGCCCGGCGCATGGTGGTCGCCCATACCGTGCACGGCGAGATCACGTCCTATTGCGATGAGAAGGTGTGGGTGATCGACGTGGGCATGTCGCGGGCCTATGGTGGCGACATCCAGCTGCTCGAGATCGTGGACGACGCAGAGGTGTCGGTCATCACGCCTTGAGCCGGCCGCATCAGAAGAGAAAGCCCAGGCGCAGCACGTTGAACTGAAAGAAGTACTTCAGGCTGCCCGCCACCGATTCGGCCACGTGGCGCACCTCGTCGGCGACCATGGCGTAGCGCGGGTCGTTCGGGTTGCCGCTGAGCACTTCCAGGTCGACCTCGGCCTTGTACAGTGCGGTGTAGAGGCCGGCGTCGACGCCGAGGATAAAGCCGCTGCGGCTCATCAGGCCGAAGCCAAGGCCCAGGCCCGAGACCTGCGCCTTGCCCTCGACGATCAGGGGGAAGCCCATGACGCTCTGGTCGTTTTGCCCGGCGATGCTCAAGTGGGCCAACTGGACACTGATGAAGATATGACTGCCGGTTGGATAGACGCGGAAGTTTCCGCTCAGCAGCTGTGAGCGCATGCGCGTGCCGAAGAGGTCCACCTCGGGCAGCGCCTGGTAATCCACGCCCAGGCCCAGGTAGTCGCCGATGCGGGCCTGGAGCCCCGCGCCTAGCAGGTGGGTGAAGCCGAGCATCAGCACCGGGCCCAGGCAGACGGGCGCCAGCAGGCAGCGCTCGTCCTCGCCGGTCGGCACAGGCGCCGGGGGGGACGGCGGTGGCTCGGATACGGCTTCTGGCACAGGTGCTGCGATCGGCTCGATGGGCAGTGGCGCCAGCGTCAAGGGCGCCGGGCGCGGCTCGGGCTCGACGGGGGGCGAGTCCGCAGCCTCGCCGGCTTCACTGGCTTCTGCTTCGGGCTCGGGCTCGGGCTCTACAAGCGGGTAGCGGGCCTGGCCGAGCACGACCTCCAGCGACAGATCGCCGGCCACGAAATTCATCTCCACGTTAAACGGCACGCGGTCCGGTGCCTCCACCGTCAGGCGCCTGAGCCCCGGGCTCACCAGCACCACGCCGTCGATGGCCGGACAGCTCCGGCCGTCGACCCGCACCTCGGCCGTGCTCGGATCCAACTGCAGCCGTAGCCGGCCGCTTTCGTCCATCAGGCGGCTGAGTTCTCGGCGGGCGTGGCGCCGCAGGCGTCGGTCCCGTTGCCCATCGGGGTCGTCGACGACGCCCTTGTAGTACAGGGCGGCCTGGTGCGCCTGGTCGAGGCCAGCGTGGGCGCGGCCCAGCTGGTAGCGGGCCAGCAGTGCGGCGTCGGGATCCTGCAGGAGCGGCTCGAGCAGCTCGATGGCTTCGGCGTGGCGTCCCTCGTCGACGGCGGCGGTGGCTTGCTCGAGTGCCGTCTGGGCGAGTGCTCCTGTGGCGTCGAGCAGTAGCAGCGCGACCGCGATAGCGGCCGCTGCGACCGCGCAGCTGCCAGTCCGCGCCTTGGTTCGACCTGCCATGCCGTTGCGAGCCCGTCAGTGCCCAGTCGCCTCGGAATGTTTATCTGCGAGTTGACCGCTGCGCCGCGCCCACAGACCGGTGAGGGCGAAGAAAACGGCGCTCAGCAGGTAGCCCACGGCGAAGCGGCCGCCGCTGCCCCAGCCGATCTCGTAGATGCCGCCCGAGGGGCTGAGGTGACCTGCGTGCATGAAGCCGAAAAAGGATAGCAGAGCGCCCAGGGTCATGAAGCGCGTGGCCGAGCCGAAGTCGCGATCGATGAGTGAAGCGCTGGCGGCCGACCAGACCAGACAGGTGAGCATGAAGCCCTGGGACAGGGCCACCAGACCATCGAGGTGCATGCCAGCGCCGGCGAAGGCTCCGGGGGCGGCGAGCACGCGCGCGGCCAGGCCGAAGTCGCCGGTGGCCAGGTTGGCCGCGCCCAGCGTCTGGCTCAGCACCAGCACGCCCCAGCCCGCGATGGCTGGAAACAGCCCCAGGGCGACGGCGGGCGCGTGGCGGTCGGGGGTGGCCTGGAAGGCCTGGGCCGTGATCACGATGCCGATCCACAGCACGATGGCCATGCCCGCCTCGATCGGGATCACGGCGCTGATGGCGTGGGAGAGCCCCAAGAGGGCTACCAGGCCGAAGAAAACGGCGTTGAGCACGGAGTAGCCGCTGCGCGCGCCCAGGCCTTTCCAGCCGGGGTGGCCGATGTAGATGGTGGTCGGAAAGCAGGAGCCGAAGGCGGCGGCGGCCAGCGAGCCCAGGCCGTTGATGGTCATGCAGGGGGCGCTCGGATAGCGATCGCCGGCGGCTTCGGCGGATTCCAGGTTCTGCAGCGAGCCCAGCACGTTGAACAGGCCCATGGGCACGATCACCGGCACCAGAAAGCGCGCTGTCAGTTCGTGTCCGAGACCGGCGATCAGATCGGACAACACCGGCAGTGGTGGGTAGAAGCCGAGGTTGTCGGTGGCCCCGGAAAGCGCACCGGCGCTGACCGGAGTGCTCACGCCGGGCACCAGCGTGGCGCCCCAGGCCGCCAGCGTGCCCAGGCCCAGCGCCCAGGCGCCGCCGGGGATGCGCAGGGGCAGGCGGATGCCGGAGAAATAGGTGGTCAAGATCACGGACAGGGGCAATAGGGCGATCAGCGGCATCTCGAAGCTGCGCACCGCGAAGTCGATGGCGATGAAGCTGATGGCGATGCCGCTGAGGGTCGACAGCAGCGCCGCCCGCGGTGTGACGCGCCGCACCCAGTCGGCGAAGGGCGCACCGAGCAGCTCGATCACGCCCGATAGAAAGCAGGCGGCCAGGCCCACGCGCCAGGCCGTGAGGGCGGCCTCGACCTCGCCCTGGCCGCTGTCGAGCGCCGCCAGCTTGACCGGAAGCATGACGAGAAATACGAAGGCGAAGAGCGAGACGGTATTGATGCCGTAGGGCAGGGCGGTGACGTCGTCGCGGCCTTCGCTCGCGGCAACGCGCTGGGCCTGGCGCGCGTAGTAGAGATTGCCGACCACCATCGACAGCGCCGCCGCCGGCAGCACCGAGCGCAAGAGCAGCTCCATGGGAAAGCCGAGCACGCCGCTGCACAGACCCAGGATCAACAGAAATTGGATCAAGTTGTCGATCGCGAGGCCGAAGAAGCCGTCGAGGTCGCCGCTGACGAAGAGCGGCTGACCGGGGCCGGGCGTATTCCGCGCTTCCGCCATGGCGTCGAGAGTAGAGCAGTGGGCGACGGTGCCCGCAATCCCCGGCGCCCGAAGGTAGACTGCCGGCGGTGACCCAAGCGCAAGACCAAGCGCAGGACCAAGCGCAGGACGCGCGCGGCGCCGGGCCCTGGCGCTCGTCCCCGCGCCAGGCGCCCTTTGTGGCCGCGTCCCTGGGGCTGCATCTCCTGCTCCTGCTGGTGGTTCACTTGAGTTTCGATGCGGTGCCCGAGCTGGAGTTTGAGATCCCCGAGGGCATCGAGCTGGGCCTGTCCGAGGGCGAGCCCGGGCCCGAGGGTGCGCCGCCAGCGGCTGCACCACCGCAGCCCGAGGAGACCATCGAACCGACGCCCGTGCCCCAAGAGCCGCCGCGGCGCCGCCCCGACCCGGAGCCCGAGCCCGCCTTTGCGTCCGACGGCCGCGATGCTTCGGTGCCGGATGTTCCGGATGCGGCTGCCGCGCTCGACGGCGCCGTACTCGACGGCGCATCGCAGGAGCTCCTGGCCGGGCGCTCCACGGGCGATACCGGGGCGATCGCCACCGAGGTCTCGGGCCTGGGGATGACACCCTTTGGCGCCGGCGAGGGGCTGGGCTTCGGGGCCGGTGGTTTTGGCAGTGGTCGCGGTGGGCCGCCGGGAGCGGTGATCGGCCTGCACGCCGACCTGGAGCAAATCCGCGAGACCTCGCTCATCCTCGAGACGCGCGCGCTGATGGAGATCATTCCCGAGTGGCGCAAGGTGCTCGCGGGTTCGGGGCTGCATCCGGTGGAGCACTTCGATCGCGTTTTCGTGGCCACGCCGAGCTTGCGACGCTCGGATCTGGTGGTCTCGGCGCGCCTGTCGAGCGCGGCGCCTCCGTTGCAACAGGCCGTCGCGACGCTGGCGACGGCCCACGGGCTGCCGGCGGCGGCCTTCGAGGACAGGGCCGGGGTGCAGACGGCGCCCTGGCGTTCGCGCGGGCCCACGGTGCGTGAAGTCTCGCGCTTCGGTGAGCGGCAGATCGTGATCGCGCGCCCGGCGGACATGGCGCGGGTCAAGGCGGTGGCGGCGGCGCTGTCGCGGCGTCATGCGCGCCAGCCCGGCATGGAGCGGCGCAAGGGCACCGAGGCCCTGCTGGCCATGTACGAGGGCGAGGCCGTGGCGCTGTCGGTGGAGGGCATCGCCCACTTCCTGCAGGGCCGCGATGTGGAGGTGGCGCCGGGGGGCCTGCGCCTGTCGCTGCACCACCTGGACGAGCACTACGGGCAGCTCAGGGCCTACGGCTATTACGGGAATGTGGAACGCGCGGCTGAGGCCTACGACGCCATCGAAAAGCGCCGCAGTGAATGGATCGACCATCCGCGCGCGCGCTACCTGGGGCTCAAGAGCGCGCTGGAGGATGCGACCCTGGCGCGCTCGGGGGATACGCTGATCCTGGAGGTGCGCCTGACAATGCACCAGATTCGCTATTTGATGGGCTTCGTCAGCAGGGCGCTCAATCCGCGCGATTGAGGCGGAGGTCCGAGTCCATCGCACCCATTGCGCGCGATCAGTGCCACCAGAGTTCGTACAGGGTCAGACCGATTTCGACCACGATCAGGATCACGATGTACCACTCCACGCGCAGGCTGCTGCGGCTTTGCAGCAGGTCGAGGGCGGTGCGCGCCGTGCGCGAGATCAGGTCCAGCTTGCGTTCGAGCTCGGCGGCCCGCTCGCGCAGCTCGTATTCGTCCTCGAGGCGGGCGAAGAAGCGCTCGAGGCCCGGTGCATCCCACAGCAGGTCTGGCTTTTCGGTGACCTCGGCGCGTCCGAGCATTCGCAGCTCCGCCAGTAGCGAGTCGCCGATGTGCGCTAGCAGCGTTCGGGCCTGTCTGCCGGCGGGTTTGCGCAGGTGCAGCTCGCGGGCGAGCGGCTCGATGGCGTCGAAGGTGGCGGCGATGGCGCGCTCGTAGTGGTCGAGAATGACGCTGCGGGCGAGTGCGGTGGCGATCAGCTGCAGCCGCTCGGTGCCCAGATCCGGCACTTCGATGAACTCATCCTGCAGGCGCAGGGGGCTTTCGGAAACGACGCGCAGTCGCAGATCCTCGCGCTCGGGTTTGTCGAGCCGCTGGCGAACGTTCAGCTGGTCGCAGAGCTGGGTCGCGTCTTCGCTGCCGACCTCGAAGAGCACCACCGCCCCGTAGCGAAAGACCGCGGCAGAGCCACCGTCGGTCGCGCGAAGCAGCATGGGCGCTGCGGCCACCTGTTGCCAGCCTTCGGGCACCTGGGGTCCGATGCGTTCACCCAGAAGTAGGGCGCTGACCGATACGAGCTGTCGACCTTCGAGCACAGAGGTCATCGACAGATGCTACCAGGCGCCGGTGCAGTCGGTCTTGCAGGGGTGGACCGTCGCATCTGGAGTGTCAGCGCTATGGCAAGAACGACAGCCCGCCGGTGATGCTCAAGCTGGTCTGGTCTTCGAGGCCTTCTTCCACGCAGATGGCGTCGTCACCGTCGTGGATGCACTCCTGGATCGGAAACCAGAAGGTCAGCTGGCCGGCCACGTGAAAACCAAAGGTCTTGGTCACGTAAAAGACCGCGCCGAGTTCGAGCGGCAGGTTGACGCTCTGGATGGTGAGCAGGTCGCCCACGCCCAGCTGCCGACGCGCGATATCGGTCTGTGAGGTTTGGTCTGCGGCCGTGAGGTCGATCATGGTGGGATCGATCTTCTCGGACTCGCGCATCGAGAACTGCATCGTGATCGGCTGGAAACCGATGCCGCCCCATACGTCGAACCAGAGGTCGCGCTTTTCGCGCTGGACGTGGCCGCGCACGTAGAGGCCGGGGTTGGCGGCGATGACGGCGGTGACGCCCTCTTCGTCCAGGTCGACGCTGGTGTTGAGTTGTAGCCCGAAGCTCACCGGCCAGGCCACGCGGGCGCCGAAGTTGAGCTGGGCGGCGAAGGCACCACTGCTGCCGTCGGTCTCGGGGCCCGACAGCCAGAAGAGGTGGCCCGCGCCGAGCGTGGTCTCGAAGCCGGTGGCCAGTTGTTCCGGCGGCTTGCCGCTGGGGGCTTCGCTGGCGCGGTCGCTGAAGTCTTCGATGTCGCTGACGCGCCCGCTCTCGGGACGTGGTTCGTCGACCGCCGGCGGTTGATCTTGGGTCTGTGCCTGCGCCACGGCGGCCGGTGGTGGTGGCTGGGGGGGCGGCGCGGGCGCCGGCGCCGGTGCCGCTGGCGGAGCCGCCGGTGGCGCCGGTGCCGCCGCTGCCGGCGCGCTCTGCATGGTGATCGGAGCCAGCGTGGGGGCCGGTGCTTCGTTGCTCGCCGGCTGCATCTGGATCATCGCTTCGCCAAAGCCGCGGGCGGGTATCTGCACCCGGGCTTCGAAGTCGGCGTAGCCCTCCATGCGAGCGCCGACGCGCACGCTACCGGCCACCACATGCAAAGGTCCCGAAAAGGGCAGCTTGCCGACGGGACGGTCGTTGATGAAGACTTCGGCGCCCACGGGCGTGCCCTTGACGTCGAGCATGCCCAGCTGCCCGCTGACGCGCTCGCGCGCCCGCTTCAGCCGCCCGCGGTGCTTGCGGATGAAGGAATCGCCGCTGCTGCGAAGGGCTTTGTCCAGATGGCGCGCGGCGGCGCCCGGATCGCCCAGCTGTTCCTCGGCCAGGCCCATCTGGGCGCTGCCCCGGGGGGTGGGCTCGATGGCTTCGGCCTGGCGGTACTTGGCCATGGCGCCGGCGAAGTCCCCCGCGCTCTGCAGCGACATGCCGGCGGTGACCAGGGCATCGGCGCGCTCGCTGGGCGTACCGCTGGGGCGGCGCAGCCGGATCTCCAGGTCGAATTGCCCCGAGCTGACCTGCAGCGCCTGTTCGTAGCGCTCGTAGCCCTCGGCGTGGATGGCGATGCGATGGCTGCCGGTGGCGATCCACAGCTCGCCCGCGGTCGCCTTGGCCCGCTTGCCGTCGACTTCGACGATGGCCTCGGCGGGGGTGAGCTTGAGGGCGAAACGACCGTGGGCGCCGCGCAGTCGACGGGTCTCGCCCTTGGCGCCCTGGATCGTGGTGGCTTCCTTGGCCGGGTCGGCAAACTGAACGTAGGACTCGAAGGCCTGGTGGGCTTTGCCGGGATAGCCCATGCCCTGATAGGCCAGCGCCAGGTTGTAGAGGGTGGCGGGGACCTTGTGCTGGCGGTAGGAGGCGTCGAGGGCGCGCGCCGCCTCGCTGTAGCGGCCGGCCTGCAGCGCGCGCACGCCCTGGTCGAAGAGTTCCTTGGCGCCCTGGGCCTGCGCGGCCAGGGGGGGGGCGAGGGGGCTGGCCAGGGGGGCGAGCGAAAGCAGTAGGGCCAGGCCCAGCAACAGGGCGCCTCGCGGCATGGATTGCGCTCCCCATCGGCTCCGCTGAGCAGCGCGCCGGGGTGCCGCTGGGCGCGGCGTGGATGGGCATCGGCTCGGCATGGTGGTGGGGGCGCCGGCACTGGCGGCGGACCCGGGGCGAAATTTACCGTGCGCCTGGCACTGCGCTCAACAAAAACTTCCCGGGGGCCGGCCGCAGCTCTACGGTCGCGGTCCGCGCTGCACGGGGCCGAGCTGGCTCTCGAGCAGCGGGCTCGATAGCTCCAGGTACTGGCATAGATGGCGGCGGGTGCTGCGTGGGTCGATCAGGTCGTGGACGCTTCCGGACTCGCCGCCGCGGTAGGGGTCGCGGCGGCTGGCCAGGGCTTCTTCCAGCTCGCGGCGCCGCGCCTCGGGGTCGGGGGCTTCGGCGATCTCGCGGCGGAATGCCACCGCCACGCCGCCCTCCAGGGGCAGGGCACCGGTCTCGGCCGAGGGCCAGGCCAGGGTGATGCCCGTGGGGCCAAAATGGGCGGCGCCGGCCACGCCGTAGGTCTTGCGTACGATCACCGAGGCCCAGGGCACCCGCGACTGCATCACGGCGCACAGGGCCGTGGCGCCGCGCCGGATGGTGCCCTGTTTTTCGGCGTCGGGGCCGATCATGAAGCCCGGCTGGTCGACCAGGCTGATGATGGGAAGGTGGAATTGGTCGCAGAGGTCGACCAGGCGCGTGAGCTTTTCGGCGGCCGCGGCGGTCATGGCGCCGGCGTAGTAGAGCGGGTCGTTGGCCAGGATGCCCACGGGGCGGCCGGCCAATCGGGCCAGGCCCGTGATCTGGGAGGGGCCGAATTTCGGGGCCAACTCGAAGAAGCTGCCGCGGTCGACCACGTGCTCGATCAGCGCGCGCATCTTGTAGACCTTGCGCCGGTCGCGCGGGATGATCGACAGCAGCGCCTCGTCGGCGCGCTCGATGGGGTCGTCGCAGGGCAGCACGGGTGGCAGCTTGTGGACGTTTTCGGGCAGGTAGCTCAGAAAGCGCCGGATTTGGGCGAAGGCGTCGGCCTCGTCTTTGGCGAGGTTATCGACCACGCCGTTGCTCAGATGCACCCGATGGCCGCCGAGTTCTTCCTTGCTCAGGCGCTTGCCGACGGCGCGCTCGACCAGCGCCGGGCCGCCCACCATGACCTGGGAGGTGTCCTTGACCATCAGCGTGAAGTGGGAGGCGGCCATGCGCGCTGCGGGCATGCCGGCGGTGGGCCCCATGGCCGCCGAGACCACCGGCACCATGCCCAGGACCTCCATGACCGACATGAAGCGCGGCACGGAGTTGAGCCCGTCGGGGCCGGGCGCGCGCGGGGTGCTGCCGGAGCCGCCCGAGCCGCCAGCCGAGCCCCCGGCAGAGCCCCCCACGCTGCCGCCGCCGCCCTCGTGCAGGCGCACCAGGGGGATGCGGTAGCGCAGGGCCAGGGTCTCGGCGTAAACGCTCTTGCGCAGGCCGCCAGGCGAGGGTGAGCCACCGCGGATGGTGAAGTCCTCGCCGCCGACGGCGCAGATGCGGCCGCCGATGCGGCCGGTTCCGAGCACGTAGTTGGCGGGGGTGAAGTCGGTGAGTTCGCCGTTTTCGAAGTGCGGGCTACCGGCCAGCGGGGCCACCTCGCGGAAGCTGCCCTCGTCGAAGAGGCCGCCCACGCGCTCGCGAACGGTGAGCTTGCCGCGCTCGTGGTGCTTCGCGATGGCCTCGGGGCCGCCCTGGCGGCCGGCCAGCTCGCGCCGCTTTTCGATGCCCTCGACCTCTTCTTTCCAGCTCATGACACTCCTGGGTAGCGCTCGCTTCGGGGCATTTCAAGGGCGCCCGCGTGCTACAACGGCAGGGCGATGAGCCTTCAGATCGAGCTCGAGCCTCACATCGAGGCCGTCGACGCACGCCAATGGGATGCCCTATGTGGCGACGACGATCCCTTCATCGAGCACGGTTTTCTGCTTTCGCTGGAGAGGAGCGGCAGCGTGGGCGGGCGCAGCGGTTGGACGCCCCTGCATCTTCTTTTGAGGCGCCAGGGGCGGTTGGTGGGCGCGCTGCCGCTCTACGCCAAGCAGCACAGCTATGGCGAATACATCTTCGATTGGAGCTGGGCCGGCGCCGCCGAGCGCGCAGGCATTGAGTACTACCCGAAGCTCGTCTCCATGGTTCCCTTCACCCCGGCCACGGGTAAGCGCCTGCTGATCGCCGCCGACGAAGACTCGGGCCTGATCGCCCGCGCCATGATCTCGGGCGTGGAGGCCGCGCGCGAGCAGCTGGATGCCTCCTCGATACACTTCCTGTTTCTGGCCGAAGAGGAGCAGAAGCTCCTGACCTCCGAGGGGCATCTCTTGCCAAGGCTGACCAGCCAATTTCACTTTCACAACCGCGGCTACGGGAGCTTCGACGAGCTCCTGCAGGACTTTCGCTCGGCCCTGCGCAAGCAGGTGCGACGCGAGCGACGCCAGGCGGCCGAGTCGGGCTTGGAGTTGCGCATCCTGGAGGGGCCAGAACTCGGTGACCGCGAGTGGAATGCGCTGCGTGAGTTCTACATGGACACGTGCTTTCGTCGCGGCTCCGGTCCCTACTTGACCCGTAGTTTCTTCGATGAGCTGCGTGCGATCCACGCCCATCGCGTGGTGGCGGCCTTGGCCTTTCGGGGGCGTACACCGGTGGCCGGCACGCTGAACTTTCAAAAGGGCAAAAACCTCTACGGGCGCTACTGGGGCTGCACCGAAGAGCGCCCCGGGGTGCACTTCGAGCTGTGCTACTACGCGCTGATCGAGCGCGTCATCGAGCAGGGGCTCTCGCGGTTCGAAGCCGGCGCCCAGGGCAGCCACAAATTGAGGCGCGGGCTGATGCCGGCGGCCGTCCACAGCGCCCATCACCTGGCCCACGGCGGGCTGCGTGCGGCGGTGGCCGACTATCTCAGGCGCGAGGCCGACGGCATGCGCATGGAGATGGCCGAGCTGTCGATGCATGGGCCGTTCAAGCGTGCTTGAGGCCGGGCACGCTCGCACGGGGGGTGATCGCTGTCGCCGCCACGCCCGGAAGCACTGGGACTCCGCTCTGAGCCGACCGCCATGACACGCTGGCCGCGATGTAACTACCTGCTAGGCTGGTCGCGTGCCAGAGCCGAAGCAGGTCGTGATCGTCGGGGCCGGATTTGCGGGTCTGGGCGCGGCGCGGCGACTGGGAGGCGTGCGGGACCTGCGCGTGACGGTGGTGGATCGCCGCAATTACCACCTTTTTCAGCCGCTGCTTTACCAGGTCGCCATGGCGGGGCTGAGCCCGGCAGACATCGCGCGACCGATCCGGGCGCTGGTTTCGGGCCATCGCAATGTGCGCGTGATTCACGGGGCCGTGGAATCGGTTGACGTGAAGGCGCGCCGGGTGAGCGGGGATTTCGGTAGTCTGGACTACGACTACCTACTATTGGCTACAGGTGCCCAGCACGCTTACTTCGGCAACGAGCACTGGGAACCCTTTGCGCCGGGCCTCAAGACCCTCGAGCAGGCCACCGAGATCCGGCGACGCCTGTTGAGCGCCTTCGAGCGGGCCGAGCGCGAGCAGAACATCGAGGAGCGCAAACGCCAACTCTCCTTCGTGATCGTCGGCGGCGGCGCGACTGGAGTCGAGCTGGCCGGCGCCATCGGCGAACTCAGCCGCTTCACGCTGGCACAGGATTTCCGCACCATCGACCCCAAGCTTACGCGTGTGATCCTGATCGAAGGAGGTGAACGCATCCTCCCCGGCTTTGACGAAGCCATGGCCAGCCGTGCGACGCGCGATCTGGAAAGCCTGGGGGTCCAGGTGTGGACGCGCAGCCTGGTGACCGACGTGGACCCATGGGGCGTGCAGGTGGGGGACGAGCGCGTGGCTGCCGCCACGGTGCTCTGGGCCGCGGGTGTACGCGCCTCTGAACTCGGTTCACAACTAGGTGTTGATGTTGATCGCTCGGGCCGTGTTCCCGTGCAAGAGGATCTCAGCATCGAGGGGCATCCGGAACTCTTCGTGCTCGGCGACCTGGCCCTTGCCCGCGACCGAAGCGGCGAGGCGCTGCCGGGGGTCGCCCCCGTGGCTCTGCAACAGGGGCGGTATGTGGGTGCGCTGATCGCCGCCGAACTCGCCGGCCGTCCGCGTTCGCCCTTCCACTACGTGGACAAAGGTCAAATGGCCACCATCGGTCGCAGCCGCGCGGTGGTAAAGGCGCCCGGTTTACGGCTCAGCGGTTGGCTGGCCTGGATGGCCTGGCTGCTCATCCACATCTACTACCTGAGCGGATTCCGCAACCGACTGCTGGTGCTGATCCAGTGGGCCTGGTCCTACATCACGTTTGGGCGTGGCGCGCGCCTGATCGTGGAGAAGGGCTGGCGTTCCTATCCCGACGCGTCGCCCGAGGACGAAGGGCAGCAAGAGCCTGCGCGCAGGGTCGGCTGACCCTCGGCGGGGCGTCGGTCGGCAGTTGCAGAAGATCGGTCCCGTAGACTTCCGGGAATTCTCGGGAACTTCCATCCGCGGACCCGTTGGTCCCTACAGCCAGCCATTCCGAGCTATACGCGAAGATAGTTGACCGAGCGCACGCGCACCCGCACAACATAGGTCATGTTGTTCGGTCCATTCACCTGGCGTCTCGCCGTTGATCTACTCGTCGAAGCGGCCCAACGCATTTACGACACGCGGCTCTCATTCATGCGCGATTCGCGCCGCAGGTAGTCGCATTGTAGGGGCCAACCAGCGCGCCCATCGCGGGGTCGAAATGGCGGTGCGGTCAAGAAGTCGAGCCGGGTACCGCCCTCTGCAGCCCCAGGCCAGCACGGGCGGGTCGGGGCGGCGGACCAGGTTCCCCGGCACGTAGAGCGCCCAGACGGAAGCCCGCGTCCAGTCTCCAAGGTCGCCACGGTGAGGCTTGGCGATCCGTTCAGGCCGCGAGTTTTCCCCACGGATGCGGCGCCGAGTCCCCTATTTCAGCTAGTCGTTCCAAGCTGGATTCTCCTCGTGCTGTAGCCATGGGGGCTGGGTCCGTACTAGAGTTCCGCCGTGCACCGCTACGGCAACCGAACCATTGTGGCTTTCTGCAACGTGAAGGGTTTCGAGCTTATTCCTCGAGTCACGTCCGCCGTCCCGGCGTTCCCCCTTGATGCGGGGGGGCGACCGTGAGTTCGCCGACGCCGCAGTCCTGTCCGGTTCTCGATTGCAGCGAGCTCGATCGCTTTCACGAGGAGTTCTTCGCGGCGAATCGTCCGGTTCTGATCCGCGGCTTCGCCGAAGGGCAGCGTCCGGGCATCTTCGATTGGTCTCCCGAGTTTCTCGAGGCCCGGCTCGGTGATCGCGAGTATCCGGTCATGGTGGGTGAGACGGGCTTCTTTAGCTACGAGCGAGACATGGTGCCCATGTCCTACCGCGAGTTCATGGCCCGGAGCTTCGGAGCCGAGCGCGACACGGAGCGCTGCTACTACTTCAGGCAGCCGACCGATGCATTGGAGAATCTCCACGACGATTGCGAAGACATCGAGCCCCTCGCCGGCTATCTGCGGGACTCGGTCGTCCGGAACGTCTGGGTCTCGGGCCCCGGGCCGACGGTCGGGATGCACTTCGATCCCGCCGAGAATCTCAACTTCCAGATATGTGGCCGCAAGCGCTTTGTGACATTCCCTCCCGGCTTGCGCGGCTTTTACCCGCTGCCGATGTTCTCGCAGACCTCATGTATCAGCGGCGTGTTTCGACAGGGGCCGGAGCCGGACCTGGCAAAGTTTCCGCTCTTCCGCCCGGACGAGGGGGTTGAGATTGAGACGCGTGCGGGCGATCTCCTCTACT
This sequence comes from Myxococcales bacterium, assembly GCA_029880325.1. Classification (GTDB taxonomy): domain Bacteria; phylum Myxococcota_A; class Polyangia; order Polyangiales; family JAFGIB01; genus JAOUOP01. The sequence continues at coordinate 88,716 of JAOUOP010000022.1, forward strand.
TGCCGCCCTACTGGTGGCACCAGGTCGAGTCCCTGGGAGAGCGCAACGTCAACCTCAACGTGTGGTGGTTCCCCTCGGCGAAGAAGCAGCTCCGCCATCTCAACCAAGCATTGCGCGGCTACATTCAGCTGGGCATTCGCAGGTTCAAATACGGCAACATCTTGAAGGCACCGCCTGAAACGGCTGATTCTCGGCGATGATGGACGATATTCGTGCAATCTTGAGTGTCGAGCACCTCGCTACGCTGCGAGGCGGATACGACGAAGCGGCGTTCACGGCAGCCAACCGCGATGCCATGGCCGGCCTATTCCCCGCGCTGGCAGCCTATGGGCGCGGCGTGTCGGAGAGCTTCTTCGAGGAGCCATCGGGTCTACCCGCATGCGAGCGCGAGCGTTGTCTGATCGCCGTGCTTACGGCCATCGGAGTGCCCACTTCCCTTGCAGTGCACATCTACTGGGGCTTGATGGCAGGGTTGTCCGTCCAGGAGGTCTGCCAGGTGATCTCACTGTCCGGTTGCTACTCGGGGCTCGCGCGCACGTCCCAGGGGTTGCTCGTTCTGCGACAGACCCTCGAGCATCTGAGAACGCTTGCCGAGGGGGGCATCGTCGAAGCCGACCAGGTCCTGGCGGCGCTCGTGGCAACGGACTCGCGCGGTTCGGCCTCGGAGACATCGACGAGGTATTGATGCGGAGGGGCGCCGGCCGCGACGGCGGTTTTTAGGCGCAAGCGCAGTCGAGCACGGGCCGACCTTCGATGGAGCGCCGGAACATCGAGTTCTCCTCCATGAGCTTTTCGGTGTGTAGCAGGCGTTTGCGAAGGTCGTTGGTGGCCCCGAGGCGCGGGTCGCGCAGGTAGACGGTCAGTCGCTTATAGTGCTCCCACCGCGATGGGTTCGCCCGGTAGCTTCATGCCGAGGCCACGCTGAGTGCGGATCTTCCTCCGGGCGCACTCGCGATTCGCACTCCGTCCGAGCGCTGACGCGTAACCCCGAGTGCGCCATCCGAGTCCGCTGCGAAACTGACGCTGTACTTCCTCGGTCCTCGGCTGCTCCACACGGGGTCACGGCGCTCCGGGATCCACGCACGCTCGTTTGACACCAGTCTCTAGAGCTTGTCATCGGTCGCCGCGCGCCTGCCCTCAGTCGACCGTTGCGAAATCCGGAGGCGGACCCATGGGCATCATGGAGCCGTTGTTGCCAACCGCCGAGCCGAAGAGAATGCACATCTCGCCGGCAAAAGCTTGATTGGAAAAGCGCAGAGCACCGTTTTCCGCCGGTAGCACGGGCGAGTTCTCCTGGACCGCACGCTCTTGGGTGTACTCGATGTGACAGTTGAAGTGCAGCTCGTCGCCCACATCGAGGTTGAGGATGCCGCTGTGGGCACCATCGATGCGGCCCTCGGGGTTGGGCGGGTTGTTTTGAACCTGGCTGTTGTAGGTATAGGTCGGCTCGTCAAACCAGTCGAAGCTCTGGTAGACGATTTCGGGTTGGGCGCCGGGACGCTCGACCCAGGCGGTAAAGTTGGTCGTCCAGGCGTGGCGATGGCCAAAAAGAGCCAAGATTCGAGTGGGCTCGGGAACGGTGCTCGCGTAGTGCATGTCCACGGTCTGTCCGGGCTGTGCAAAGGTTCCCACGGCTTGCAGCAGGGGTAGCCCGTCGACGCTGCCGACGCGGATCGTCGCGTCGCTCTCCCACCAAAGGTTCTGCCACGCCTCCTTCAGGATGTTGGAGTCGGTGCTGTTGAAGTGATGCATGTTGTAGGTAATGAGCGCGTTGGCGGGGAACTCGCGATACAGGCCAGCATCCTCGGCCGGCTTCTCGAGGGACTGGGGGCCGTTTTCGTCAGGCCGCTGGGCGCCGGGTAGACCCCGGCCGGTGAAGAGGCCATCGGCGCCACCGAGTGCCCAGGTGTCGGTCTGAGCAGGGGGATCGATGGACGAGACGATCATGTGATGGGAGCCGCCGCGCATGCGCGAGTACACGCGGTAAAAGTTGCCGGCCTCGTTTTGAAACTGAACGTTGATATTCCGCTCTTCTTCGCCCCCCGGTGCAAGCATCCAGGACGGCGCAATGTTGGTGTATCCGCTCATGTCGCCCTGTGAGACCTGCTCGAACCAGGCGGTGCCCTGGGGGTGGTGTCCGATCTGGATGCCCTGGCCCGGTGGGGGCGGTAGGATGCAAAATTGATCGCCTGGAAACTCGGTTTGCCACCAGGGCCAGGCGTCGATGCAGCGCACGGCGTAGGGATTGTTGAGCGTCGGGTGGAAGGCCTCGCATTTGTTGGGCAGGGCGGTGCCCCCAGGACTGTAGATCAAGCCGCTGAAATCGAAGCCCTGACACTCGGGGCTGATCGCGGTGCCCGTGGCCGGGAGCGCGTTGGCCGCGACGGGCTGCGATGGATCGCCCTCCACCGACTGGGGGGATCCGGCACCAGCCGACCCCGCCGCATCGGTCGGGAGCGTGGTCTGGTCGGTTGTGCTCGATTGAGCGGCATCGCCACCGATCGGCTGCGGCGCCCCAGCGGCGCCGACCGGGGCGGGCAATGCACCGTCACCGACGACAACTGCGCCGGAGTCAGCGTCCGAGCCGCAGCCAAATCCGACTACACCGATTGCGAGCACACAACTCAAAGTTCGAGAGTTCATCCTCAGCTCCTGACACACCCAAAGTTCCCATACGACATGTTTACGGTTCCTGGAACTCGGGGAAAAAGCAAGTGGAGGCAGGCAATTGGTTGGATCCGGGCGGACCAATTCGGTCAAACGTCCCCATTCGGCACATTCGGAGCTTAGATTCCGGCCGTGGGGTCGGTCCTCGGATCTTTCGATCCTGGGCGGGCCGACGAAGCCAAGATCCAAAGATCCGAGGACCGTCCCTCAAAGGCGATGTTCATCGCGTCGATCGGCGTCGATCGATTCGAAAATACCGTAACGATGCAGGTCCGACGGCCACGGCCACGGCCACGGCCACGGCCACTCGCCATGGCGTCCCTACCCGGACTGCGGACCCGACGCTCCCTCACGAACCGACGGTGCGTTCAAACCGGTCGAGCCCTCCCCGAGGGAAACCGCTAGATGTGCTCGGCGGGAGTGCTGAGCCGATGATCGGGGTCGATACGATGCCAGATGCAAGGACGGCCTCCGCCGGAATACTCCGTGTATTTCAAGGGGACCAAACGCCGCAGCTGGCGCCGTAGCGGTCCCGAGAGCGGATCAGGACTCCCGCCGAGCACATCTAGACCCTAAACAAGCGCACGTGGGGGATGAGCTGCGCAAAGATGTTGTGAATCAGGGGTTTGCGAAAAGCGCAGGCGCACCCGGAGGTGCGTTGAGCATTTTCGCGAGCGCCTGAACGCAAGAGATTTGTGGAGATCGCCTGCAACATGCGCTTGTTTAGGGTCTAGCTCAAGCGGGTGACCTCGGACACACGTCCCTTTTAGGCGCGGAAGCCGCCAACCGCAAGCGCTCCAGGGCAAGACGCGTGCGCCGTGGGCGAGGTTGGCTCGAGCGGCTTCGGCTGCGGCGGTGCCCCCACCGCCTGCGCAACCGCGTGGTGTCAAAAGAAGTCGTCCCAGCAGCTTTCCGGCTGTTGCACCGGGCCGCTCAGGCCCGGGCACTGACAGATGCCATAGCCGCCCGCGTAGTCACCGCCAGCGCCACAGAGCAGGCCCGGCTCGCAGTCCCCGTGGCGCGCACAGACCATGCCCGGCTTGCCGTCTGCGGGATAGGGCCAGGCGCGGCAGTCGAAGCCCGCTAGCATTTCGCAGCAGGCCCGTGCGTGCACTTCGACCGGTGAGCAGACCCAACACTGGCCGTGATGGTGTCCGATCACGGGGCCTTCGCCGTCGCAGCGGGTGTCGACGTCACCAAAGGTCGCCACGCCCTGACCACCGCTATCGCCCAGAATGCAGGCACCGGGCTGCGTGCCGGCGCCACTGCACAGCGAGGTCTGGGCTTCGGCTTCTTCACAGTCCATGTCGCGCCAGGTGTCGAATAGCGGCCGGCCGTCGGCGGTCATGGGCACTTCCGGGAGCTCCGGCAGGGGCTCGTCCAGTGGAAGCTCACAGTTGATGTGATGCTTGCGGCTACCGCCCGCGTTCTGCTCTGAGCCTTGCGTTTCGGTGGAGGCCGCTGGGTTCGACGCATCCGGCGCCTCTGCTGGATCGGTTGTTTGCTCGTAGGCCCGCCCGGCATCGACTGCCGTCATCGCGCCGTCACCACCCCCGTCGGCATCGCTTTTGGAAGCCAAGGCGCCCCGGCCTCCGTGCGCGTCACCAGAAGCATCGTAACAGGCGGTCGGCAGCAGTGCGATCGCCGCCAGTCGGGCCGCCGCCCCATATCGAAGTGTCTCCCATGCCTTCATGGGCCACACTTTGGCCGCCGACTGGCACGTGTGCAAGGGCAAAGGCGCTCGGGGCGCAGCCGCCGGCGCCGGCATCGTGACCTTGCCGGCCCTGAGGGTCAGGCAGGCCGCGAGCCTCGTGCATCCGCTAACCGAACTCCGGCTCTCATTGACAGAATGTTAAGAACAGGTCGAGGCAGCCACATTGGCTGGCGGCTGTGCAGCAGGGAGTTCCGAGCAACGCGGTGCTGCAACTCGGGCAGTTCTCCACAACGCAGGGAGTCGGGCAAACGTTGCCGTCGTCGATGATGCCGTTGCAGTCATTGTCCAGCTCGTCGCAGATCTCGACGCCACCATTGGTGGTCGTGCAGTCCATGCAGACCCCACCCACACAGGTTCGGGCCATCATGCCGCAGTCGCTGCCGCCGCCGTCGTAGCCCGAGCCCTCGGCGTTGCAGCTGGTCGCGACGCTGCCCAAGCAGGCCGGGGCGTCCGGGGTGCAGACCTGAGCCTTGCAGCTTGCGACCGCGCTGTCGTCGCAGTACTGGTCTGCGCCGCACGTCTCTTCCACAAGCCACCGGGTGCCGGAGCTATCGCATCGCACGCGGTCCTTTCCATCGCAGGCCGTTTCCGGCGGGGTGCAGATCACGGGCTCGCAGCTTCCGGTAACGCAGGCCTTCCAGTCGGCGGCACAATCGCTTCCGCCGCTTTCGTAGCCGTTGCCGACCGCGTTGCAGTCGGTGGCGATGGTGCCGTTGCAAGCCGGCTCGCCGGGCATGCAGACCCCTACCAGGCAGGCGGCGGCCGCGCTATCGCAGTATTCGCCGGCGATGCAGCTATCGGCGAGCGAGGAGCTGAGACCGTCGGCGCTGCACAGCCGGACCGTGCTGCCATCGCAAAAGTAGGCCGATGGCGCGCACGCAAGGGTTCTACACGCGCCCGCCGTGCAGATCTCATCGGTCAGCGTACAATCGGTGGCCGAGACCTCTCGCAGGCCGTCGTCTGAGCACTGCACCAGGCGATCACCCTGACACTCGAGCTGCCTCGCGTTGCACACCCAGGGCTCGCAGACCGGTCCGCCGCCCGCGTCGCTGCAGGTGGTTGTCGCGCCACAGGCCGATCGCAGGTAGCCATCCCCATCGGCACTGCAGCGGGCGATGGCGTTGCCGTCGCAGGAGGCGCTGTCGGCGGGACAAACGTCTGCGGCGCAGCGCCCCTCGCTGCAGTGGCGGTCGGGTTCGCAATCGGAATGCGCGGTGCACTCGGCGCAATGGCCGCGATCCTTGAGGCACAAGAGGCCCATCGGTGTGCAGTCATTGTCCGAGTCGCAGCGCGCCCTGCAGAAATGACCCGCGCACAGCTCCCGTTCACCGCAGTCGGCGCTGATCACACACTCACCGCAGCGGCCCTCCTCGGCATCGCAAACCTCGCCGTGGGCACAGTCGAGCGAGTTCGTGCACGGCATAAAGGCCACGCACTCGAAGTCAAGGCATGCGTGATCGACCGGGCAATCGGCGGACTGCACGCATTGATCGCAGCGACCGAAGGCCTGATTGCAGATGGCCTTGTCCAAGGGGGCGTCCACGCAGTCCAGGCTGGTCGAGCAGCTCTGCCCTGCACCGGGCTGCGAAAGCGGGTCTTCGGCGCTGGCTGAGGTATCTGCCCCGGGCTTACGACCGGCCTTGGCCGCGCCGCTGTCAGCCGCAGCTGTGGCTCCAGACCCGGCCCCGGCATCGGCCCCGCCATCCGCCGGGCCCCCGTTCTCTAATGTTGGAATCCGCGCAGCTGAGCATCAGGCAGGCGGCATACGGGAACAGCTTCGATTTGGAGCACAACACGGCGCCCATCCTATACTGAATTCGGTCAGAGCTGCCAGGGCGCTTGCCCTTGTTGGCGAAGGCCGCGAAAGCGCGACCTGGGGCATCGCGTTGGCCTTTGCGCTACTCGACCTCGGCGGCTATGGCGCAATCGCCCACGTTTCGGGCGGTGCCTTTCCCACATTGGGCTTACCCCTTGGCGGTGACGAAGGCGAGCTTCGGCGCACGGTATTGAGTTTCTGGGAGGACATCCAGTTCATGAACTTCGCTCCTACCGTGAGTTACCACTCTCCCGACGCGCAAGCCGCCGTGGACATTGCCTGCCTCATCGAGCGGCTCTTTCGGATCAAGCCCGAGGCTGGGACATCCGCGACTACGAAGTGCCGTGGGCCGAGGTAGACTCCACCGGCCTGCGCGCTCGCCTGCGGGTCCGTGTTCAGTACCAGGTCACCTTGCGACAAGCACCCGAGACGCAGGAAATGCTCTTCTACTTCGAGCGCGCCGGACCCGACGCCCCTTGGTACATGAACTTCGAGACCAGCCTACGTGCTGCGGAAAAGCGCGGTGGCGAGGAAAAAAGCGCTCACTCAAAGATCGGTCAGGCGAGTCAGAAATAGCTCAGCAGGAAGAGCTGCCCCGAGTAGCGAGACCGCAGTGCGCGGCCTTCAAGGCTCAGGGCCAAGTGGGAGGCAAAGCTCCAGCGAACGGTTGCGTCCAGCTGCCAGATGCCGGGATCGGGCTGGCTGGGGTAGTAGAGCCACTCGGCGCCGCCGAGGAAGATGAAGCTCGGGTGCAGGCGCAGCCGCATCCCGGCGGCCGGTCCGAGGCCGGCGCGTACGATGCTTTCGGCGATGCCTACACCCATCTCGTCGGTGACGAGGAGGGCGGCGTCGGTGGTCAGATAAAGCGTGAGCGCGCGACCGAAAAAGGCCTTGGCCGGGCCGGTACCGGCGCGTACCACACCGGCGAAGCAGCGCTCGCAACCAGCCTGCTCCAGGGTGCGAGCGCCGGCATCGACCTTCCACGAAAGGCCCATGTCAAAGCGCTCCATGGAGTTCAGTGACACAATGCGCACCACCGAGAAGCTCTCGATCTTGAAGTCGAGACCGCCATCATCGCGGCCCACCTGCAGGCGCAGGGGCAGGAACTCTATTTGCGAGAGTTCTGGATAGCCATCGGCCGGGTCCGCCAGATCATGCATGGCCAGGCGCGCGTCCAGGGTGACGAAGCCCTTGCCATCGTTGCCGATGCCGCCGGCGACGCCGAGGCGTTTGCTTCCATGGCCCCGCTGGGGCATCTCGCGCCAGGGCGGCTCGATCGGCGGCGTGGGCGTGGCGATGGGGAGTTGGGCGCGGCGTTCGAGCAGCGTTTGCTTGTGGCGGGCCGGCAGCGAATCGCGTTGCATGACGGCCTCGAAGTCTTCCAGCTCGATCAGGTCCACGGCTGCTTCGAGCGTCGAAGCGCGTGCGTCTTCGCTAAAGGAGCGCGGTAGCGCCTGGGTTGGATCCTGACGCAAGCGTTCCACGTAGTCCTTCTGCTCGGAGCTCAGGTCCACGACCGCGTGACGAAAGCGCGTACGCAGTGAAGGACGATAGGAGACGCGCTTGACCAGGCCGGGGTTGTCGAAGAGCACCTTCACCGTGTCGGCCGGAAGGATCGGGGCCTTCAGGTGCTCCATCAGCTCGATGCCCTCGTGCGCCGCTTCCAGCATCATGTCGACGCGATAGGAGCAGTTTTCATCCATGTAGTAGTAGCGAAAGAAGGTGTCGCCTACCTCCCAGATGTGAGCGAGCAAGAGGTAGAGTTGCTCTTGGGACAGGTTGAGCTCGTACTCCCAGATGTCACGGTTTTCGTAGTCCGCGTACTGCCGCACCTTGTAGTAGTAGGGTTTGCGCTTGATGGTCCCCGGGAAGAGCCCAAAGATGCCCTTGAAGGCGTAGACCAGCGCGTTGCCCGTATCGACATCGGCGGCGAAGTCGATGGAGTGGTCGAGCAGCTCGCGCTTTTTGCCCAGGGCTCGGGTTCGCTCGCTGTTGAAGCGCAGGAAGGTATGGCCGAAGGCCGACGCGGGATTGTTGAGGTAGTAGGAGGAGAAGATTACGGTGACGGAACTCGGGTCGATCTCCTGCACAAAGCGCACGAAGTCCTCGCAGCGCTGGCGCGGTAGCATCGCCGGGTCGATCGCGAGGACCTCTATCAGAAAGCTCGCCCGCGCCGGATAGCGGCATAGGGGGTGGCGCAACTTGCGTCGCTTTTGGTTCCTGTCGACGGGCTGACTCGGGAGCGCTGGGCTGAAGAGGCCGCGCAGGGTTGCGATGAGTTCGGCTTCCGCATCGAACTGACCCCGGGGCGAGAGAAAGAAGTTCGCGTCGTCGACTTCACTGCGGTAGCTGCTGGAGAATGACCCCTTCCGGTAGTGCAACAGGCGAAGCCAGCGACGTTGCTGCGCGACTCCCTGGGAGAGGGCCTTTTGCACCATCGCCTCGCCATAGGCAGAGGCGGGTTCCGGCGGGGGGCGCGTGCCACGCAGCTTGTCGGAACAGGCGCCGAGGCTCAGCAATGCGACAAGTAGGACGCCGAAGCGGGCTATCGAAGTCATGCAAGCGGGCAGGCAATTAACACTACTGTGTCAGGGTAGCGGCGGCCCTCGCCTGTTCAGGGGATTTGTAGGCTTCGTCGGCCGTCTCGCAAGGGCCCCCACCCTGTCGTCGACGTCCGCCAAACCCTACAAATCCCCTGCCCGGCGCGATCTTTCTCCGCTACCCTGACACAGTGGTGTCAAGAAGAGGGACCCCACCAGTGCGGAGTCCCTCCAGTTGACGGCTTCGAACCTCAGCCGAGTCGGCCGCAGGAAAGCTCGCCGTGGGCCTTCAGCGTGTCGACGACGGACTGGCTGACCTTCTGGTCTTCCACGCTGGCGTTGGGGAAGATGCTCTTGAAGTTGCTCTGCAGCGTGCGCCCCACGGCGCCCTCGTCGCTGCAGCCCGCCAGGGTGGAGAGGCTGGAGATCGTTTCTCCCTGTCCGCGCGCGATGTCCTTGGCCAGCGCCTCGCGGTTGGTCTCGATGAAGGCCTTGGCGCTTTGCTCACCGCCGCCCGTGTTTTGGCAGTTGCTGGTTCCGCTGCTGATGGCGAAGGTCTGGTTGCCGGACGAACCATTGGTCGTCGCCGCCAGCACCTGGACGAAGCCCGGGCTGTCGCCGAAGAAAATCGAACCCAGACCGCAGCCGGCGGTGCCGTAACCGTCGGCCAGAGCCACCGAGGCGCTCAGCGGCAGGACAAGGGCTGCTGTGAACAGCGAAGCGAATGCTTTCTTCATATCGTCGTTTGCTCCCGTGGAAGGTTCCGCGCTGAGTGTGCGACTAAAGATCACCCCCAGCCGGAGAGGAGCTTAGTCGGGCATCCGCCGCAAATGCAATTCTTTCCAGGCTCTCGGTGTAGAGTGGTGTGATATAATGTGCGCTCCGTTGTCTCGATGCCGTGCCGGGGGCGGCGTGGACGGGAGCAAAAGTTGCCTCGCAACTTGGCCATCGATCAGGCGCCCAGTTCTTCGAGCAATTGGGGGTTTTCCGAGCGCACGCGCCAGATGAAACCGTCGAGGGCGTAGTGCAGGGCCTGGGGCAGGGCCAACAATGGCACGAGCGCCAGCGCCACCCCGTCCGCAAGTGCGACGCCTTCGCCGAAGAGCCAGCCGTGATCGTGCCAGATCAGGCGATCCCAGAGCGCCTCCTCGGCCGCCGCAGCCAATATGATGGCACCGCCAAATCCCAGAGCGCCGCCCCAGCGCAGCCAGGCGAGACCGGCCGGGGCGTGGCTCTCGCGGGCCCGGGCGTGGGCATAACGATAAGTCAATACGATGTAGGGGATGCCGTGGATGAGTACGTTCGTCACGGTGAAGGCGAAGTCGCCGTCGAAGGCGATGATGCCCAGGTGCCAACATAGCCAGGTGCTGAGCACGACCAGCACCTTGCCCCAGTTGACCGCCTGGTGCTTGGCTACGAGCACGAGCTGGCGCAGGCAAAAGGCCGTGCCGATCGCCCAGTAGAGGGGCTCGAGCCATTGAGCGACCGCCGCGGCCAGGCCGGGCACGAAGTCGCCCGGCAAAAACCAGTGGAAGCTGCGTGGTAGGTTCCCATGCCAGTGCAGCAGGGGGTAGACGGTGGCGGCGTAGATGGCGGCGCTGTCGAGCACGCGGTCGAGGCGCCCGCACTCGCCCGCGCGGCGCCTGTAGAGGGCGACCCAGCCGTATTGCTGGCGCACGAAGTGGTAGACCGCAGCGTAGGCCAAAAGGCGCCAAAAGCTCAGGGCCGAGATGGCGTGGGCCATCAGGCCGGCGCCATAGCAGAGCACCGGCAGGCCCAAATAGAGCGCGCGTCGGCGGCGCAGCTCGGCGGGGTCGAGGTAGACGCGAAAGGCCGTCGACCAGACGTGGGCGACGTCGACGCCGACCACGCACAGAAGCCACAGCCAGGGAGGCGTGTCGGTCTCGGCGACGCCCAGGGTGGCGCCAGCCGCGAGCAGCAGCAGCGAAAGCGCGGCGCTGCCGCCGAAGATGAGCAAATCCGTGCGCCGGCCGAAGAGCCAGGGGCCGGCGTCGCTGGGCGCGAAGATGCCACTCATGCTCCAAGCTCCCGGGCGCGTGCCTCGAGCACGGCGTCGGCGGCGCGTCGGCCGTGGTGGAAGGCTTCTTCGAAGAGCGCGATGCCGGAGAGGTCGCTGTGGGCGAAGTGAACGCGGCCGAGGGGCTTCCGGGCTTCGCGCCGCGCCTCACTGAAGAGGTGTCCAAGGCGGGGTTGAATCATGCCGTGGCCCCAGCGACAGACGTCGAGGCGTTCGAGCCGTTCTGCGAGGTCACCATGGGCCCGGGCGAGATCGGCGACCACTGCATCGCGAAACGCCCCCCAGTCCGGCTCCAGCAGCCGTGCGCGCGCCGCCGCCGGGTCGGAGTCGGTCATGGGCAGGTAATAGGTGAGAATCTGGGGCCCGCGTTCGCGACCGCGCTGGTGGGTCGCATTGACATAGCCGACCGAAGGGCTGTCGTAGAGCACGTTATCCCAGCAGGGGGCGGCACCGCGCGAGCTTAGGGGACCTCTGAGATGCAGGTTGGCGACCAACCAGGGGCCATACTCGAACCCCCCCACTGCCCCGTCGCCGCTGTCGCCCAGGCCGCGCACGATGCGCGTCGTTACAAAATGCGGCGTGGCCACGATGGCGTGTTTGCAGGCGATGACCTCGAGCTTTCCGCTCTGTGTGTCGAGGGCCGCGATGCGCACGCGCGGGCCCCTTTCGTCGACAGTGACGACTAACTTTTGGTTCAGGCGCCGGTCGCCCGCGGCGGCTGCCAGGTGCTCGACCAGCGCGCCGTTGCCGGCGGGCCAGGTGAGAACTTCGGCTTCTGCTTGCGCGCCCGGATCGAGGCGCGCCGCGTGGTAGAAGAGCAGTGCCCAGGCGCTGGTGTCGGACAGCGTAAGGCCGTAGTCGTCGCGGCAGGCGTAGTCCAGTAGCCAGTGAAGCGCCGGAGAACGGTAGCCCTTTTCCGTCAGCCAGTCGGCTGCCGAGATGCGATCGAGGGCGGTGAACTCGGCGTCGTTCGAGCAGCGCGCGATGGGGATGGTGAAGGCCCTGCGACCGCGGCTGTCGCGCAGGCTCGCGAGCCTGTGGACCTCGGCCTCGAAGCGCGCCAGCTCGGCGCGGTCGCCCGGGCTGGCGGCCACCGAAGGGTAGAGGCCCGGGTACCAGAAGCCCTTGTAGAAGAGGCGCTCGGCGGGCTCGCGCACCAGCAGCTCTTCGCGGCCGCGGGCAAAGCCGCCGGTTGCGTCGGCGGCGTTGGACTCAAGGGCGTTCATTTCGCCCAGCAGTGACATCAGCTCCGGATGGTCGGGGCCTGGCGCGGTGATGTAGTGGGCGCCCCAGGGATAGCGCCCCGCCGGGCTTTGGCCGGCGCGGCTCGTGCCACCCGCTTCGGCTTCGAGCTCGAGCAGAAGAAAGTCGTGCAGGCCACGCCGCGCCAGGCGCCAAGCGGCGCTCAGGCCGGCGGGGCCGCCGCCCACGATGGCGATTTCGACTTCACGCTCGGGTGCGCCATCGAGGTCGCCATCGCGCAAGCCCGCCTCGCGCAGCCGGTGGCCCAGCTTGAACGAGGGCTCGACGAAGCCGCCCTCCACCGCTGGCGTGGCCGTCGCCTCTTGGCAGCCGGGGCCGCTCAGGGCCGAGGCCAGGGGCGCGCCGAGGATGGTCGTCAGCAGCTCCCGGCGCGACAGCCTATTGCGTGATGCTCGAATTGGACCACTCCGCTTCGTAGTAGCGCACCAGGATCTGATGATTGAGCCGGTTGACCTTCACCGCGACCCGATCCATGTCGGCGGGGAAAGCAAAGAGCGTGGCCAGGATGGAATCGTTGAGGTAGCGCAGGCCCGCGATGCGCAGGCTGCGTGGCGCCTCGAAGGGCTGTTGTCGGGCCAGCACGTAGCCCCACTCGCCAAAGGAGGGTACCGGCACGTGGTAGGGACGGGTGTGCAGGCCCGCGGCCACCATGCTGCGTTCGATGCACCAGAAACTGCGACGGGCGTAGAGCGGCGAAGTGCTCTGCACGGCCACCACGCTGTCGTTGTGCATCGCGCCGGCGAGCAGCTGATAGAAGCGTCGGGTGTAGAGCTTGCCCAGGGAGAAGTTATTGGGGTCGGGGAAGTCGACGAAGATGGCGTCGAAGGGCTCGGTTTGCGCGTCGGCCGTCTGCTGGCGCTCGTCCAGCCACACCATGGCGTCGTCGTGCACGAGCTCGACGCGCGGGTCGTCGAGCGCATCTTCGTTGAGCAGGCGCAGGGCCGGCACGCTGCGGGCCATCTCGGTGACCGCGCGGTCCAGGTCCACCAGCACTACGCGCTCGACTTCGGGGTAGCGCAGCACCTCGCGCAGGGCCAGCCCGTCGCCGCCGCCGAGGATCAGAACCCGCCGCGCGGCTCCGGTGAGCGCAAGGGCCGGATGCACCAGGCTCTCGTGGTAGCGGTATTCGTCGATGGAGCTGAACTGTAAGTTGCCGTCGAGATAGAGCGCGTTGCGTCCGGCAGCGCCGGTCAGCACGATGCGCTGGTAGGGGCTTTGTCGCAGATGCACGATGGGGTCGGTGTAGAGGCCCTGCTCGCCGGCGATGCGTACGCGTTCGCTGTAGTGCAGCGCCACGAGCAAGAGCAGGGCCACCAGCCCCGCCCGCAGCCGCAGGCGCCTTTGCTGCCGCGGATGCAGATGCTCACGCAGGATCCAGGTGCTCATCAGCCCCACGCCGCAGTTGAGCAGCCCAAAGAGCAGCCCGATCTGCTCCAGCGGGATCATGAGCAGCTCGACCATCACGATCGAGAAGACCAACGAGCCGACCAGCGCGCCCAGGTAGTCAAAGGTCAAAACCTTCGCCACCAGGTCCTTGAAGTCCAGGTCATCGCGCAGGATGCGCATCAGCAGGGGGATCTCGAGCCCCACCAGCACACCCACCAGGGTCAGTGTGCCGTAGAGCAGGACGCCGAAGGCCTCGGCGCGCCCGTAGGCCAAAAAGAGCAAAAGCCCCTGGGTGCCGCCCACCAGGGCCGCGGCCAGCTCGATCTCCACGAAGCGCTGGGCCAGGCGTTTGTCGATGGCCCTGGAGAGATAGGCCCCCAGGCCCATGGCGAAGAGGTAGACGCCGATGGTGGTGGAATACTGGCGCAGGGAGTTGCCCAGCACGGTGGTGGCCACGGCCCCGGCGAGCAACTCGTAGACCAGCCCGGCGGTGGCGATCAGGAGGACGGTCAAGAAAAGCAGCGGCGCCTTGTGGGCGACCGGCCGCTGTGCCGTCCGGGCCTCCGAGGGCGCGCCGGTGGCTTCGGAAGGCGTAACGTCAGCCACCGATGGCCGCGGCGATGATGAGCGCGATGCCCAGAATCATCGACCCGATCACGATGCCCAGCGCGACGTTCTGGTCCTCCTCGATCTCCTTGTGGATCGAGAATGGCGTGATCTTTTCGATCATGAAGAACGCGATCATGAAGATGAACAGGCCGATGCCCGAAAACAGCAGGCATTGGACTGCGAGGTTCAGCAGGGCCATCCAGTCGATTGTCATCACTTGCCTCCAAAACCGCCGTAAAAAAAGATGCCGCCCGAGCGCCGATAGCCGCTTCGGTGCTGCTGACTCGCTCCCGTGGGGACCGCGCGTTTATCGCTCGAGACCTCGAAGGGCTCGATGCCGCGACGCACGATCGACGCATAGGAGAAGAGCACGAGGATGCCGAAGATCGGATAGACGAGTTTGCTCAGGAAGTTCATGCTCCGGCTACTCCACGTTGGCCGCGTCGGATTGGCTCCAGCGCCGCGCCTCGAAAGTCGTCTTGCGGATCAGCGCCACGAAGAAGGGCAGTAGCAGCAGCATGCCCGAGCCCGCGCAGCACAGGGAGCTGCGCTCGCCCACGGTGGCGTGCAAGTTGGCCTGCGGTGGCGCGCCGATCATGCGTCCGCCTTGACCCCCCCAGCGCGTGTCGGCGCGCAGGATGTAGCGACCCGGCGCGATGCGGCCCAGGTACTCGGTCTGCGTCTTGCTGCCCTCGCTCCAGCTCTCACCGCCGGTTCTGCCGTGCCAGTACTCGGCCTGGATGAAAAACTCCCGGACTTCGTGGGTCGATTCGTTGACCAGGGCCGCCGCCACCGCCACCCAGGCGTTGCTCGCCGAGGTGTCGAGGTCGAGGCGCAGAGTCGTGGGTCCGTTTTCGACCACGAAGGGCGCGCTGTAGACGACGGTGGCCTCGGGCGCCGGTGCGAGCTCGGTCGCGTCCTGGAGCTTCAGCGGCAGCGATGCGACCCGGCTCGAGCTGCTCGACCAATCCAGGGTTGCGGCCAGAAAGAGCAGGGCGAGCAAGAGCGCCGCGGCCACCGCGCCGCTGTAGCCGAGGGCCACCGGATTGGGCTGGGCCGGAGCTACGCCCTGGCGTGCGGGCGGCGCACCCGGCAGGTCGAAGGCCTTCCAAAGCTCCTTGCCCTCGATGTACTCGCCGTAGGACCAGCTCACCTCGCTGGCGGTCTGCTCGCTGCTGAGCATGCGCGGGGGCGCCACATAGTCGGCCAGCATGGCCGCATCGCCGGCGGCCACCTTCCAGTAGAACTCGCCTACTACGGAGTTAACCGTGGCGCGGCTGCTCTGGAAAGCGCGGTAGCGGTGGCGGCGGAACTTCACAGAGCCCAGGCCCGCCTCGACCTGGCCCGGTGGGATGGGGCGCAGGTGGGTGTAGTGGCCCGAGTCCTCGGTCAGCCAGCGGTAGCCGCGCTCGGTGTGCAGCAGGTACTCGCCCCAGCTGTAATAATGGTCGTCATCGCTGCTGGCGCGCTCCATGTAGCCGATGACCACGGCCTTTTCGCCGCGCACCACCCCCGCGCTGCCCAGGGGGATCAGCGGCTCGAGGCGTCGCTGCTGTAGTGTGCGCAGATAGGAAAGCGCGCCCTGGGAGTAGTCGAGCAGGGCCTGGCAGCTGGGGCAGGCGGCGCGCTCGGTGGAGTCGGGGGTGAAGATGGCGATGGGGCCGCCGCACTTGGGGCAGCGCAGGCGTTCGACCGTGGTGCGCTCCTCGGGGCGCGGCCCCAGGGCACGATTGCCGATGGTCAGCTCCTCGGCGCCGTACTCGCGCCCCACGTAGAGCGTCGGTGGCTCGCTGCCATCGCCGTAGTCGATGGTGGCGAACATGCCCTCGGGACCGGAGAGATCGGCGTAGCGCCCGCTCGACTCGGGGTAGGCCGGGAAGGGCAGCTCACCCTCGGCGCTGAGCAGGGCCGAGCCGCCGCGCTCGGCGACGGTGAAGGCGGTGTCACCGGCGGCGGAGAGCTGGATGCTGGCGCCCGGCTCGATGGCATCCCAGCCCGGGACCTCGGCGCCGGTGATCGGGTGGGTCAGATAGAAGCGCCCCTGGGCCTGGGCCAGCCAACCCCAGCGGCCGCGGTCCAGCTCCACATACCACTCATCCCAGGGCCCCTTGCCGTGGTCGAGCTGCAGCCGCCCGCCCACGCGGAAGCGCTTGCCCGCGATCTCGCCGCTGTCGCCCACCGCCATCAGCGGCGCGGTCGGCACCAGATCGGCGATCTTGCCGATGGCCTCCAGCGCTTGACCCCGGCGCAGCACCGAAAAGCGGCAGTACGAGCAGACGCAGGCCCCCGACGAGCCGAGCCTGAACTCAATCGGGCCCCCGCAGTTCGGGCAGTCGGCTTTCCGGACCGGGGTCACGGTGGTGCGGTTGTAGCATCGGGGGCCGACGCTCGATAGGGTCGCATCTCCCAGGCCGGGGTCGCCCGCGGCACCAGGACGCGCTCGCCGGGGGCGGGGGGCGCAATCGGCAAAAGGCCCTCGCGGCCGGCCTGCAGCAGCTGCAGCGCGGGGTCGTCGAGGCGCTTTTCGAAGCGCACCCGGAAGCGGGTGGGCTGGCCGTCGCGAACCGCCGTGATCTCGACGGCCATGGACGGCAGCTCGAAGCGCTCGCCGACGCGGAAGCGGGCGCTTGCGGGCCGGTAGAGGCTACCGGCGAAGCCCGCGCTGAGGTCGCTGCCGATCACCTGCACCTCGAGGCTGTGATCGTCGACGCCCAGGAGGTAGTGCGGCAGCGGCGCCCCGCTCAGGCGCTGGTAGCTCCGTGGGACGCAGGCGCCGTGGGCTGCGCGAATCAGGGGCAGGTGGGCGGCGGTGGCGAAGTCCGAGGCCGACACCAGCGCCGTATCCGTTTTCGCGCATTGCTCGCGCGAGGCGGGCAGCGGCCAGTCCAGGGCCAGCTTGCGCTCGGCGTTGGCGCCCTCGGCCACCATGGCCGCATAGCCGTGGGAGCGCAGGGCGGCGCCGCAGCCATGCACGCCCACGAGGGCAATGGCCAATATGAGCCAGCGCCGGCGCGTTGCCGCCGTGGCAGCGGGCGCCCGCAGCGCGTCGAGCGCCTGCAACAGCAAGAAGGCGTAGAGCGCGGCCATGCCCAGGCCGGCCGCGCACAAAAGGCGTGAGGAGGGCAGGGGGCCTGCGGCGATGGGCAGTGAGCCCACAGCGCCGAGCACCAGCCAGCGCAGCGCGTCGGCGCGTGCGGGTTCTCGAGCTTCGGGCGTGCGGGCTGCGGACGCGGATTTCGGCAGCAGCTTGAAGTAGGCGCTCACGAGCAGTGCGGCTCCGAGCAGGCCGATGGCCGCGTGCGAACTCCGCCAGCTCGGCAGTCGCTGCCAGGTCTCCACATCGAAGAGCTCCAGCGAAAGCACCAGCGTGCGCAGGGGTGAGCCGCCATTGTACCAGGCGGCCGGCACACCCAGAGTCAAGTCCGCCATGATCGCGCCCATGCGCGGCAGGGCGCTTTGCAGGAAGTCGAGCGGTTGCCCGAGGGGACTCATGTAGAGGCCCGAGGCGTGCGTGCCGTAGCCCAGGGCACTTCGGACGATGGCGTAGGTGCTGGTCAGAAGCAGCATGGGGGCGAGCGCGCGCAGGCGTGTGGTGCGGCTTTCATCGCGGCGGCACAGCTCGAAGGCGAAGAAATAGGGCAGCGCGCACAGGGCGTACTCGCCGGCTGTCAGCGCGAGCGCGAGCAGCACCGAAGCCAGCGCGCCTCCGCTGGGCGCTCCGGTCTGTCGGCGCCGCACGTGGGCCCAAAGGGCGGCGGTGGCCAGAGCCGTTGCCACCAGCGTCGAGCGATTGGCCACCCAGGCCAGCGGAAAGCCGTGCACCTCGTCGATGGCGTAGAAGACCAGCGCGAGCGCCGCCAGTCGGGGTGGAAGCACGCGGTAGAGCAGGGCCGCGGCGGCCACCAGCAGCAGCGCCCACCACAGCGTCGAGTGCACATGGCGCCCCACGCCCTCGACCCCGAAGAGCGCGTCATCGAGCGCCAGCAGAAGACTCGGCAGCGGTCGCAGCATCGCCACCCGATGCTCCGGATGGCTCCACCAGGGCAGATAGCCCGTATTGCGCAGGGCCGCTTGCTCCGTCTCCGACGCGCCACCGAACCAGTAGAGATCCCAGGGCGCGCGCTCGATGGCAAAGCGCCCCTGCAGCATCGCGTGGTGCACATAGTCATCGCTGCGCGCACCGGCGGAAAACATCGGCAGCCGCAGCACCAGGCCCAGCAGCAAAGCCAGCAGCAGCAGGCCGGCGGGCGCGGGCAGAGCAAGCGCGGCCGCGCGTCCTTTGGAAGCAGCCACGGGCATCGAAGGTGACAACGCTCCCAGATGCCGGTCGCAGCGTCAATCGTGGTGGGGGCTTGGCGGGAGTGGTGATCGGAGAGGGGGATGCAGATCTGGCCGCTCTCTCGGCGCCATCCGGCGTTGGGTTGACGGGCGGGCGGTCGGCGCGCGGCAGCGGGTCATCGACGGTATCGTTGAGGAGTTCGTAGTGCAGGTCCGGGCTGCCGGCCCTCCTGGTAGCTACGAGAACTCCGGAGCAAGCCTCGCGGGTATCTCCGCGGCCAGGCGCGCGGCTTCGTCAGCATTTCCAGATACGAGGGCCTGGCGGTACGCGCGCTTCAGCTCGATGCCGGCCCCCGATGCATCTGGTGACGACGACGCGGGATTGAGCGTAGTCTGCGCATTCAACCAGAGCACCCATTCGTTCCAAGGCGTGATCGATTCCCGAGCGAAGCTTTTCGTTCAGGATGTCTCGCCTTGGTATCCAGTACTTGCTCCACCAGGTGAACCACCTGCGGTACAGCCCCGCAGCTGAACTCGTTTGACGTGATGCCGCTCGCATCAACCTTCGCTGCGAAACCGGGCGGCGATCGGCGACCCGGCGGCCGACCGCCATCGCTCCCGTGGGCGTTCGCCGCGTTCTGCTCCAGCCACCGTTGTCTACACGTTCCTCACTCACCAAGAACTTCGCCCAGCACCCGGGCGCCGCGCTCGATGTCGTCCCCGTCGACGTCCAGATGCGTGACCGCGCGCAGCGCCCGCACCCCGGTGGCGTTGATGAGCACGCCCTTCGCGCGCACGCGGGCTACCAACTCCTCGGCGTCCATCCTGGCGCCAGGCTCCAAGGTGAAGTTAACGATGTTGGTCTCGACCCGATCCGGCTCGCAGCCCACACCCGCCACTTCGCTCAGACGCTCGGCCAACAGCCGCGCGTTGTCGTGATCCTCGCGCAGGCGCTCGCGGTGGTGGTCGAGGGCGTAGAGCGCGGCAGCGGCGAGTATGCCGGCCTGGCGCATGCCGCCGCCCAGCATCTTGCGCAGCCTTCGGGCCTTTGCGATGCCCTCGCGCCCGCCGGCTAGCACCGACCCCACCGGTGCGCCCAGGCCCTTCGAAAAGCAGGCGCTGACGCTGTCGAAGGGCGCTGCCAGCTGCGCCGGTGATCGCCCTGTGGCGACCGCGGCGTTCCAGATGCGCGCGCCGTCCAGGTGCAGCGCCAGGCCGCGCTCGCGGGCCAGGGCGGCGATGGCTTCGACGTCACTCTGTGGAAAGACCCGCCCGCCGGCCCGGTTGTGCGTGTTTTCCACGGCGACCAAGCGGCTTTGGGGGAAGTGGATGTTTTCCGGCTTGAGCGCAGCTCGCAGTTGTTCAGCGTCGAAGAGGCCGCCTGTGCCCACGACGCCGAAGCTGACGCCGGCCCAGGCCGGGCCCGCGCCCGATTCGTAGAACATGCAGTGGGCGCCTTCACCCACGAGCACTTCGTCGCCGCGGCCGCAATGCAGCAGCAGGGCGATTTGGTTGGCCATGGTGCCGCTGGGTACGAAGAGGGCCGCTTTCTTGCCCAGTAATTCAGCGCTCCGCTCTTCTAAAGCGTTGACGCTCGGATCATCGCCGTAGACGTCGTCGCCCACTTCGGCGCCTGCCATGGCCTCGCGCATGGCGGCGGTGGGGCGCGTGAGGGTGTCGGAGCGGAGGTCGATGGGGCGGGACATGGGGCGGGACATGGAGCGGCCCATCGACTTCTATTCGCGCCGCTCGACCACGGCTTCGCGGCGCAGGCCCGTCATGAAGAGTTCTTCCTGTCGCCGCATGGCCTTGTCGAGTAACTCTCGGTGAATCGCGCCGCGGGCTTCTTCGTAGGTGGGAAGCTTGGTGTCGCTGGCCGCCCGTTCCTTCAGGAGCAGGATGTGCACGCCGGCCGGGCTGCGTACGGGGGGGCTGATCTCGCCGGCCGTGAGCTTGACCAGCTCTTCTTCGAGCACGCTCGAGAGGTCGCCCTGGTCGAGCCAGCCCAGATCGCCGCCCTGGCTCTCGGCGTGGCTGTCGAAGTTTTCGGCGTTGAGCTTGGCGCGCAGGGCGCGCGCCCGTGATAGCGCGGCGGCGACGTCGGTGGCCGAGGCGGTCTCGGGAAGCGGCTCGAAGATGTGGGCGGCGTGGAAGCGCTGGGAGCGTCGGGCCTTGCGCGCGCGCTCGTCGTAGGTCTCGCGGATCGCGTTTTCAGTGATCTGCACGCGCGAACGTACGCGCTGGTTGATGACCTTGAGGCGCAAGAGCTGCTTGCGCACGTCGGCGCGGTATTGCTGGCGGTTGAAGCCCTGGCCCTCGACCGCTTGCCAGAACTGTTCTTCGTCCAGGGAGTTCTGCTGGCGCACGTTGTCGATGGCCTGGTCGACTTCGGGGCTGCCGACGGTGATCTGCATGGAGCGCGCTTCTTGTTCCACCAGCTCTTCGTCGACCAGCTGCTCCAACAGTTGCCGGTAGAGGGACTTGATGCGACCACTGCGGTCGAGGTCGGAGGCGGCGCCGGCGATGGCTTGCTCGAGGAAAGGCGCGGCCCGGCGGCGCAGATCCGACAGCAGGATGGCTTCGTCGTTGACCACCGCCACCACGCGCTCGATGATCTCGGCGCTGGCCAGCTGCGGCCGCCACAGCAGCAGCGCAAACGGAGCCAGGAGCAGAGCCGCTCGCTTTCCGATCACTGTTCGGCCCCGGACGGCGCGGCTTCTGCGGCGGGCGCTTCGGCGGCCGCGGGTGCTTCGGCGGCCGCGGGCGCTTCGGCGGCAGCGGGCGTCGGCACGGCGGCCGGCACTTCGGCCTCCAGGTCCACCTTCACCTGCGCCAGCGCATCGGGGAAGGTCTTGATCTGGGCCTTGTCCTTGAGCCCACCCACGAAGGATTCGATGGCCTCTTCGCGGCGCTTGCGCCACAGGCGGTTCTGGATGAGGCGCCGGGCGTCCTCCAGGCTGCGCTCCAGGGCCGGGCGCTCACCGGTGAGCTTCAGGATGTGAAAGCCGGCTTCGGTCTGGATCAACTCCGGGTGCAAGTCGCCGTTGGTGGCCAGACCGAAGGCCGCGTCGCGCAGGGCCTGGTGTGGTCCGCCGTCGCCCTCTTCGGCCTGTTTGGAGAAGAAGCGCAGGTCGCCGCGGCGCTCTTTGGTCGTGGCGTCGAGGGTGTGCTCGGCCGCCAGCTTGCGGAAGAGCTGCATGTCGCCTTCTTTGGCTTTGAGTTGGTCGAGCAGCTTCTGCCCACTGGCCTTGTCCTTGACCAGGATGTGGCTGGCGCGGCGCTGGGCGGGCTTGCTGAACTCCGAGCGATGGCTGTCGAAGTAGGTCTTGATCTCGGCGTCGGTGATGTCGGTGAGCTTGACGCCCTTGTCGTCGAAGAGCTCTTTCATCATCTGCTGCACCATCAGCTGGCGCCGCACGCGCTGCACCTCGGGCAACTTGTCGTGGCCGCGGCGCTTGGCCTCCATGGCGAGCAGCTCGAAGCGCACCATGTTGTCGAGGAACTCCCGGCGCCGCTCCGGGCTCTTGTAGCGCGCGCGCAGGTAGGGCGACTGGTTGGCCAGGCGCTCGGCGAACTGCCCGAGCGTGATCTCGGTGTCGCCGACCTTGGCCAGCACTTGCTCGGCCTGCTTTTCGTCGAGCCCGTGCTTGCGCTCGACTTGCTTCTCGGCCGCCTCGGTGCCGGCTTTTTCGCCGCCCTCGGGTTTCTTGCCGCCGCAGCCCAGCCCGGCCCACAGGCCGGCCAACAGGCTTGCCAGCGCCAGGGTGGTTGCGGTGGCGCTGGCCGCCGTGGGTTGCAATGACGCCCGCGGGGTCGCCCGCGAGGCGGAGCGTGAAAGCTTGCGCATGGTCACCTTCCGGTCGGTTCGCCCCGGGTCCTCGAAGCAATGGCTACTGCGGCGGGCGGCGCTTTTCCAGGACCTCGGTCACGGCCGTGTCGAGATCGTCGAACTCGAAGGGCTTGTCCAGGTAGCGATCGGCTCCGTACAGCGGAGAGGTCAGTTCGTTCATGCGCTCGCCGATGCCCGTCAGCATGATCACGCCGGTGCCCTCGAGCGAGTCGCTCTCCCGCACCGAGCGGCAGACTTCCCAGCCGGTCTGTCCGGGCATCATCACATCGAGGATCACGAGGTCGGGTTCCTGCTCGAGGATCAGACGCATGGCCTCGTCGCCGTCGGCGGCTTCGTGGATCTTGAAGCCACGGCGATGCATCAGGTTGCGGATGACCTTCAGGATCTCCGGGTCGTCGTCGGCGATCACGACGGTGGCGGAATCAGCGCCTTTTGCGTCGTTGGGGCTCATGGGGGTGTCGATACTCGTACCGGCCGGCCGTGCTGTCAATCGGGTCGAATCGTGTGCACGTCCGCCACCGGCAACCAACCGGCAGCGCCACCGGCCATACGCACGCGCACGAAGTCTCCCTCGCGGCTGAGGGTGCGCGCGGGTTGGCCCTCGCGTGCGCGACCGCGGCCCTTGGCCCGGCCGTGCGGGCCCTCGAGCAGCTGGGCGTCGGCGGCCACCACGATCGCCGCCTGGCCGGCCTCGAAGCGATCGAGCTTGGCCAGCAGACCGAGGCCCGATAGCAGCGTCAGCAGCGCCAGGATCGGTGCGGCGATCGTCAGCCCCAGGCGCACGGCTTCGGCCTCGAGGCGCGATCGCACAAGCAGGCAGCCGAAGAAGAGGGCGTTGCAGACCAGCAGGAGCCAGGCCAGCAGATCCGCCGACAGCGGGCGCAATAGAGCCGCCGACAGGGGAGGGCGCGTGCGCACGGTGGCTTCGCCCTCGGCTTCGGCCCAGCGCCTGGCCAGGATTCGGCGCGCCGCTTCCAGGCCGCGTTCGGCGGCGCCGTCGCCCGGTTCGAGCCACAGGCTGCGCTCGAAGTACAGGATGGCGTGGCCCAGGCGCCCGCGGTGGGCTTCGGTGGTGGCCAGGTTGAAGTAGAGGTCCGGGTCGTGCACGCCGGCCTCGACCAGCGCCAGGTAGTGGCTGGCGGCGCGCTCGAAGTCGCCCTGGAAATAGGCGTCGTTGGCGGCCTTGAACTGCTCCTGCAGGCTGCGGGCGGCCGCCGGTTGGCAGAGGGCCGACAGCAGCAGGGCGGCGAGCGCGGCGAGCGTGCAGGTGCGCTGGGTTCGGGCGTTCATCGCGCCTCCTCCGCGCCGGGTTCGAAGCGGTCGAGTTCGCCCAGCAGCTGCGTCAGGCGCGTCACCTCGGAGTCGAGCCCCTCGCCGCCGGCGCTGCCGGAGGCGAAGCGGGCGAAGTCGGCCTGCTGCAGGGCTTCGAGGGTGCGATTGGTCAGCGGCCGCGACATGGCGCGGGCTTCGAGTAGGCGTTCGAGCTCGGGACGGGTGAGGCTGGTCACCGGCTCGCCCAGCAGGGCTTCGAGCTTGGCCTGGACGGCGCGTTCGGCCGCTCCGTGGAAGGCTGCGGCGTCGCCGGCGCGGGCGCTGGTACGGGCCTGGCCGAGGTGCTCCTGGGCGGCGGCGTCGGCGCGCTCGCGGGGCGAACGGGGGCGTGCGGCCCGGCGGCGGCGCCACAGGCCGCTGCCGGCGACCAGCAGGAACAGCAGGGGCGGCAGCGCCAGGGCCCAGCCGAAGAAGCCGCCCTCGGCCAGCAGCTCGGGCGCCCGTCGCAAGCCGCTGCGGGTGCGGACCGGAGCCCACTGGTGCTGATCTTCGGTGCTGTGGGCCTCGGGCTTTGGCTCCGGCGTCGGGCTCGGCTGCTGCGCCGCGGGGGCTGCCGCGCTGGCGGTGCCGACCACCTCCAGGTTCAGGGGGGCGCTCTGGATCAGCTTGTAGCGCTCCTGTTTGGGATCGAAGGTGGCCAGGGTCAGCGGGCCGATGCGGTGGATGCCGGGCTCGCGCGCCACGATCAGCCAGCGCTGCTCGCGCGTGCCCATCACCACGTCGTTCGGGGTCTCGACCAGGTCCTTGGTCTGCGGGTCGAGAAACTCCAGGCCCGCCACGCGCGGGGTGTCGATGCTCACGGTCTGGATGTTGCCGCGGCCGCGTACGCGCGCCGTCAGGGTGACGGCGTCGCCGGCGACAGCTTGCCTGCGGTCGAGCTCTGCAGCGAGTTCGTATTGACCGACCGCGACGGGGCCGGGTGGGCGTCCGTCGCCGGGCAGTGCTTTGACATTCAGCGTGACCGGCACACCCGTGCGCGCGAGCGACGACTGGCGCCGGCCCCCGCCGAAGAGGTCGAAGACGCTGCTGGTGTCGATCACGATTTTCATCGGGCCGATCTGCAGCTCGCCTTCGCGCAGGGGAAATGCCGCAAAGTGGCGCAGGGTGTAGACCGTGTAGAGGGTGTTGCCGACGGCCTGGCGCCGGCCCTGGAGCTTGTGGTCGGGGCCGAGCAGGTCGCGGGTCCAGAAGCCGTCGACGCCCGGCTCCTTCTCGACCTGGGGCGCCGACTGCAGGCGCTGGCGCAGGTAGAGGTAGACGGTGACGTTGACCTGCTCGCCCACGTAGGGCTCGGCCTTGTCGACCACGGTGCGCAGGAAGGCGGTGGCGTCGACGCTGGCCCCGTCGGCGCCCTGGGGCTGGGCGCTGGCGGCGGCGGCCGGAGCGCCCGGCGCAATGGGCGCGTTTGGATCGGCTTGGCCCTGGGGGGCGGCGGCGCCGGGGTGGCCGGCCACCGTGATCGCCACCGGCTGCGTGGTGTAGAGCTGGCCGTCTTGCTTGACCTGGACCGGGCCGATCGAAAGCTTGCCGACCTGCGTGGGCTGCAGTCGGAAGATGTAAATGGTGGAGCTGCGCATCACTGCGCGCGAGCCGAAGTTGAAGCTGAAGCTCATGGGGCGCTGGACCTGGCGGCCCACGACCTGGAAGCCCGCGAAGTCCGGTAGCTGAACGTCCGGGGAGCTGCCGCCCTCGGACTGGACCTCGATGCGCACCGTCAGCTGGTCGTTGGCCGAGATCTGCTTGCGGTCGACCTGGACGTCGACCTGGACCTCGGCGCGGGCGGCCGTTGCCAAAAGCAGGCAGGCCAGGGCGGGCAGGGCGAGGGCGCTGCGACGCATCACCAATCCTTCTCCGGTTTGCGGCGCTCGCGCTGGGCGCGCTGACGGGCGCGCATCCGCTCGAGGTTTTCCTCGCCGCGCTGCAGGGCGTCGAGGGCCTGCTCCACGTCCTGGGGGATGGGCTGTTGCTGCTTTTCTTGGTCTTGCGGCTGCTGGTCTTGCTGGTCCTGCTGGTCCTGCTTCTGCTGGTCCTGCTTCTGCTGGTCCTGCTTCTGCTGGTCCTGCTGGTCCTGCTGGTCCTGCTGGTCCTGCTTCTGCTGGTCTTGCTTCTGCTGGTCCTGCTGGTCCTGCTGGTCCTGCTGGTCTTGCTGGTCTTGCTGGTCTTGCTGGTCCTGCTCTTCTTGCTGCTGCTTTTCCTGCTGCTTCTTTTCCTGCTCCTGCAGCCGCCGCCGGGCCAGCTCGTAGTTCCAGGCCGTGTTGGCGTCGCCGGGGCGCAGGCGCAGGGCGCTGCGGAAGGCGTCCACCGCCTCGCGGAAGCGCTGCTGGGCCTGTTCGTGATCCTCGGCGCCGGCCAGGGCGTCGCCCTCCCGGTAGAAGGACAGGCCCAGGTTGTAGAAGGCGTCGGCCCGCAGGCTCGCTGGCGCCGGTGGCCGTGTGGCCAGCTGCAGCGCCTGGCGCGCGGCCTGGGCGGCCTCGGGGGCCTGGGCGTTCTGGCCCTCCATCAGCGCAAGCCCCCGGTTGAGGTGCACGCCCGCCTCCGAGGGCAGGCTGCGCGCGGCCCGGTCGTAGGCCTCCAGCGCCCCCTTGGCGTCGCCTTTTTGCATCAGCTCGTTGCCCCGCTCCACGTCGGTGTTCTTGGAGCGCAGCCAGGAGGGCGCCTGCTTCTGCTGCTGAGCCTGCACGGGCGAGCCAAGGCCCGGCCCGATGAGCAGCAAAGCGATGGCGATGGGGCGTCTCATGGGGGGCGTCTCACGGGGGGTCGCACGGGGGGTCGCACGGGGGG